>CAYFUX010000024.1:10534-49788 GCA_964346455.1 uncultured Spirochaetaceae bacterium | reverse complement strand
CAGCCCGACTAAAAGAGCGTCTCTACCTTTGGTAGGGACGCTCTTTTTATTGTGCACTCGGCGGGGCGCACCAAAAAAAAGGAGACGGTGTATTTGATACCGTCCCCTCAATTGTACGCTTTTACAGCAAATGAGCGTAACTCCGAATGTTTACAGTTTTTTCTCCAGCTCGTCGATTTTTTTCGAGAGCTTATCAATATCCTGTTTTTGAGGAATGTTCGCTTCTTTTAGATACATTTCGAGCCGTTTCTCAACGATGTCGTCGAGACGGGTGTGGGTTTCATCAGCCTCTTTAACAATATCTTCTACAAAGTTTTGCCCTTCCTCTTTGTTCATATCGTACTCTTCACTTACCTTCTTCGCATAGCTCTCTATGCGCTCCTTTGTCCGGTGGGCAAGTCCGAGTCCCACATACAAACCTTGTTGAAATAGATTACTATCTTTTGCCATTTTCACATTCTCCTTATGAATCGTTCTATTCATTAGCATAGCGAATCGAAAGGAAAATAGCAAGTTAAGGGTGATTTTTTTAGTCTGCTGCATCATGGTAGTACCCCTTTGCTATAGAGTACTTTCTACAAGCATCTTCCGCGTCAGGAAATCAATCCCGCTTGCTAAAAAGCATGGCCGCCGGGATAACGAAGATCATTCCCAGGGCAAGCATGACCAGTAGATTAATACCGATCGGATTGTTTATCAGTATATCAAGTTCCTGCGGCGAAACGGCATTCTTGAGAGCCACTGCCCGCATTGGATCGACCCCGTAGGTAATAGGGTCCACCGTTGCCAGCAGCTCCATCCAAAGCGGTACCCCTTTAATGGGAAAGAGCGCGCCGGAGAGGAAGAACATCGGCATCATCAAAAAATTCATGATCATCTGGAATCCCTCCATCGAACGCTGTCGGGCGGCAAGAAGGATTCCCAGGGAAGTGACCATCGCCGCCAGCAAGAGCATGATGCCGAAGAGGCTGATTATTTGCAGAAAACTGAGCCGCATTCCAAGCACCGGGGAAAGCGCCAGCACAAGCGCCCCCTGCAGTACCGCCACCGTACTGCCCCCCAGTACCTTGCCGATCACCACCGTAAGGCGCGAGACCGGCGCCACCATCACCTCTTTGAGAAACCCAAACTCCCGGTCCCAGACAATGGAGATTGCTGAGAAGAGAGCGGTGAACATGACGGACATTGCCACGATTCCCGGAAACACGAACTGGCGAAAGTCGAGGTTTCCGGCCCCCAGCGCGGACATAGCAGGGGCGAGCCCGGTGCCGAAAACGAAGAGAAAAAGAAGGGGCATGCCAAGGGATCCCACAATCCGGGAGGGGTCGCGAATATAGCGCAGTACGTCACGCAACCAGATCGTATAGACTCCCAGTACATTTCTCTGCAGCGTCTCCAGCATTCTCAACGTCCTCCCTGCATTTTCATTCTCTGCCGCAAATTCTCTCTCCCCTGGTTCCCGCTCTCATCGCGAATCGCGTGACCGGTGCGATGCACAAACACGTCTTCGAGCGAAGGACGCCGCAGCCGTACGTCCTCAACCGTCACCGGCGGATTCTCGTTCGAAAGGGTGTGGATCATCTTAGGCACGAGTGCACTGCCCTGCGGGCTCTCCACTACCAAACGCTCCCCGTGGTCCTCACGCGGCTGCAGACCGTACTGCCGTTTCAAAAGTTCCGCCGCCCGATCATTGTCGTCGGTAAAGAGGGAGACCACATCGCCGCCGATGTGAGCCTTCAGATTGTCCGGGGTGTCCAGTTCGGCAATCGAGCCTTCGTCGATAATGGCGATACGATCGCAGTTCTCCGCCTCGTCGATATAGTGAGTGGTCATCAGCAGAGTAGTACCTTCCCGGCGCCGAAGGTCGGTGAGGTAGCTCCAAATATGACGCCGTGTCTGCGGGTCGAGGCCGATGGTCGGTTCATCGAGAAACAGCACATCCGGATGATGCAAAAGGCCCCGGGCGATCTCCAGACGCCGCTTCATCCCGCCGGAGTAGGTTTTTACCTTATCCCCGGCCTTGTCGCTCAACTGAACCATCTCCAGCAGTTCCGCCGCCCTCCTCCGAAAAGTAGAACGGGGTACGTTGTAGAGGCGCGCGTGAAACTGCAGGTTTTCCCAGCCGGTGAGGCGTTCGTCGAGGCTTGCCTCCTGAAAAATAAGGCCGATGTGCTGCCGCACCGCATGGGGATGGCGAGCGATATCGTAGCCGGCAATCCGGGCGCTGCCGCCGCTCGGATGGAGGAGCGTACAGAGCATACTGATAGTAGTGGTCTTTCCCGCTCCGTTCGGGCCAAGAAAGCCGAATATCTCACCCCTTTGTACAGTAAAACTCACCCGGTCAACAGCGGTAAACTGACCGAAGCGTTTGCTCAACTCCGAGATTTCTATAATCGAGTTCATTCCTCTACTCCTCATCCGCAGTGAAGATATGCAGACACACGAGGTATCGTCAATCCGAACGGCTTCCCTCTATGATACTGCGGAGGGTTTGGTAGCGCTTCCGGTTGACCCCCATATCGCTCTGCCCGACTCGGGCTGCGGATCTGATGTGCACCACTCCCTCTCCCTCGGGAACATATACTTCCACATCGTCCTTGAACTTAAAGAGCTGGGAGGCAAATACCGCCCGCAGATAATTATCGCGGCGTGTTACCAATTTCGCGCGGGGCTGCTCCGCTATCCACTTTGCAAGCCTGCCCAAGAGATCGTCGCGCGAGCCGTGCCACGGGATAGGCTCAACATAGTGGGGCTCGTCGCTCGGGTCAGCCTGAGTGGAGACGCAGTTGGGGGTTTGCGGACAGGGCGTCAGCTTCCCCTCCTGCATCCCAAGGCTGACCTCCTCTGTGCTCGGCTGATTCTTGCTGAGCCGATACAGGCCGAAGGTGAGCACCAGCGCACCTCCCACTACGATCGCCGCCACCAGGATGAGAATCCATTTTATTATCACCATATCATGCCTCCTTTTTCTCTATCCTCCGGACTAGTCACTCTCTGCCTCCCGCCCCGGAGAAGGCGGGGGCTTGTTCGGACGAATCTTCCTGCACTTCACTCCCGCGCCCGCCGCCGGCATCAATCCCCCGAACAGACCTGCCCTGCAGATAAGGCCTGCGGCTGCGGAGAAACCAGAGAAATGCCACGAGGCCGGAGAGCAGATTGCCGGCGGCCACGCCTCCGAACAGCCCCGTCAGACCAAAGAGTTCCCGGCCGATAAAGGTCAAGGGAATCAAGAGCGCGAAGAGCCGCTGGGCCGCCACCCCGGCTGCCTGCAGCGGTCTTTTCAAGCCGTTAAAAGCGGCGGCAGTAAGGTTGACGATTCCGAGGAAGCCGTAGCTGAAGGCGACGATCCTCAGATAGAGGGCAGTAACCCGGACCACCTCCGGATTATCGTTGAACATCGAGGCAATCGGCCCGGCGGCAGCCATAAAGACCACCAACACCATACCTCCCCAGAGGATGGAAAAGAGAGCGCTTACACGGTGAGTAAGCAGCACTCGCCTCTCGTTTCCCGCGCCGTGATTTTGGCCCACGAAGGGGGTGACGATCATCGAGAGCGCCAGGGTAAATACCAGGGCAAAGGACTCTATACGACTCGCCGCTCCGAATCCGGCCACGGCATTGGTGCCGAAAGCGGAGACGAAACGGGTGATAATTCCTATGGAGATGGGAAGCAGAATATTAGCCGCAGCCGCGGGAATGCCCACGTAGAGGATCCGCCCCCAGGAGCGCAGCACATAGCGCGCTGTTCCAATCTCTTGAGTAAAGAGACGTTCACGCCACATGATCACCGAGCCGACGATGAAGAAGCTCGATGCCCGGCCTATCACCGTAGCCAGTGCCGCACCGGCGATTCCCATGTGGGGGATGGGGCCGAGCCCGAATATCAACACCGGATCCAGGGCAATATTCAGCAACACCGAGAGGGTGAGCACGGTTCCTGGAATCTTGGTGTCTCCCGTGGCCTGTAGCACATTCATCCCTAGCATCGGCAAAATCACAAAGGGCAGCCCGATGAACCATATAGTCATGTAGCTACGGATCAGCGGAAGGGTCTTACCTGTAGCGCCCATGGCAGAGAAGAGCGGACCGATGGAGAGCAGACCGGCAACCGCCAGGATCGTAACAATGCCGAAGGCAAGCAGATGTGCCTGTGTGGCTAGCCGCCCTGCCTCTCTTCTATCGCTTTGTCCCAGCGCGTGGGAGACATAGGTGGACGTACCGATACCAAGGCCCATTGCCAAGCCGCCTGATATAAGCACGACCGGAAAGGAGAAACTCATCGCCGCCAGCGGGTCCGCCCCCAACCGTCCGACGAAATAGGTGTCCGCCAGGTTAAACAGTACAATGCTCAGCGTTCCGGGAATCATCGGCAAAACAAGCCGGAACAAGGCGCCGGCAATATTGTCATGCAGCATGTCAGGGCGCCTCATCGCTCTCCTCCTCACAACCGTGAACGGGAGCCTGCTCCCCGCCCTCCTCGGCGCTGGTACCGAGCTGCTCGCGCACCACTTCAAAGAGGGTCGCCAATCCGCTGTTCAGTTTTTCCAGCTCCTCATTCGGGAGGCAGGCGAGGAGATCCGCCGCACGACGGGCGGCCATCTCCTCTACCTCCTGCAATACCGTCGTACCTGTCTCGGTAATGCAAGCAAAGACGGTACGACGGTCTTCATCCGAACGTATCCGCTCTACCCAGCCTCGTTTTTCCAGTACGCTCACCGTTCGCGACATAGTCGGCAGCCGAACCCCCTGCTGTTCGGCCAATTCGTGCAGGCTGCGCCGTCCCCGCCTTAGGGTGCGCAGCAGGCGAAAGTGGACCGAATTGTCCACCGGCGAGTTGCGCCGCAGCTCGCTGGATACAAAGCCCATAATCGAGGGGACTGTCTCCAGCAGCACATAGGCGGTAGAAAGGCGCATCTCCTCCTCCCGCTCTTCCTGAGACTCGTCGGTATGTGAAGCGTTATCATTCATAAGTCCCCCTAACTATTTGCGAAACTAAGTATAAGAACGCTTACCCTATACGTCAAGGTTTCAAAAAGAATTTTGTTAGCCTGGACAACTATTAGCGGAGCTATTATATTACATGCAGCTGCCCCCTCAAAGGGGCCTGCCATCCATTTGTTCGTCGGCGGTAAGCCGAACTAGATAGGAGGAGAAGATGCGGATCACAGAAGGAGTTCACACGCTGCCCATAGAGGTGGAGTTCAAAGAGCATCTCCTTACGCTCAATCCGGTGCTCATAGAGCTCGAATACGGTATCGCCCTCATCGACACCGGCATGGCAACAACTACCGACCAGCTTCAGAAGCAGATAGTCGAGGCCGGGCACAGCATAGATGAGCTGCGACTACTCATCTTTACGCACCAGGACGGCGATCACGCAGGAGGCGGCTCCTTTGTCACCGAGCATGCCGGCCGGCACCCTTTGGTCTGCACCAACGCGGTCGAGGCCAGGCCTATCTCGGGGCAAACGCGCACCCGCGGTCCCGAGAGCAACAGTTATCCTCCGATACATGTCGACATTGAGTGCACCGAGGGTACGGTGTTCAACACCGCCGCCGGACCTCTGGAAGTGATCGAGACGCCGGGACACACCCCCGGCCATATCTCGCTCTTTCTGCGGGACAGCGGTATCGTTATTGCGGGGGATGCGCTGGCTATTCACAAGGGAAACCTCGCCGGACCCCATCCACAGATGTCGGAGGACATGGATATGGCCTGCAGGGCGGTGGCGCACATCGCCGACTATCCCGTACGAAGCGTCATATGCTTTCACGGCGGCTGGAAGGAGACTTCTCCCTCCGCCCTGCGACAGCTCAGTGAGCAGATAGGCAACGAGCAGATAGGCAACGAATAAAAAGGAGCTTGGAATGCACTCTAACGGTACGTTTTTAATCACCGGCGCTACCGGCAATGTGGGACTGGAGACGACGCTCACCCTGCTCTCCGAAGGTCGGCGGGTACGCGCCCTTGTTCGCGATGCGCAGCGCGGGAAGGAGAAGATCCTCTCCGCCCTCGAGGCCTCCCCGCGTCACACAACAGAGAGGGAGACCGCCCGGCAGCTGCTGGAGTGTCGCAGCTTTGACTTTCTGCATGACACGCCGCAGGCCGAACTCTTTGACGGTGTCACAGGCATCTTTCTCATGCGCCCGCCAAACATCGGCGATGTAAAGCGCTACATGTTTCCCTTTTTGCACGCCGCCCGGGATGCCCATGTGAAGCACATCGCCCTCCTCTCCCTTCTGGGAGCGCAGAAGATCTTCTTCATCCCCCACCGAAAGCTGGAAAAGGAGATCCTGCGGCTCGGATTCCGCTATCACTTCCTCCGGGCCGGTTTTTTCATGCAAAACCTGGATACCGTGTTCGACCGTTTCATCCGCGAGGAGAACGAGTTGCCGGTGCCCGCCGGGGGCGGGCGCACCAGCTTTGTCGATGCCCGGGACCTGGGCGAAGCTGCGGCGCGACTGCTGTGCGATGCGGACGGCAGCTCCAGTGGCCGTTACAGCAACAACGAGGCATCCGGCGGCTCTAGTACACCCGGCGGCTCCAACACCTCCGGCGCTCCGGAACTCACCGGCAGCGAGGCGCTCGACTACCACCAGGTGGCAAAGATGCTGAGCGGGGAACTCGGCCGGCCCATCCGCTACACCGCCCCGGGGCTGCACGAGTTCCGCCGCCGCGTGCTTTCCGCCGGCTGGGATCCGGACTATGCGAAGATCGTGGGCCGGCTCTTTTACACCGTCCGTTTCGGGATGGCCGCGCGAGTGAGCGAGGAGCTGAAGGAGATCCTCGGCCGGCCACCGCGCACGATGCGGCAGTATATCGAGGATTACCGGGAAAGCTGGCTACCCTCACCTGCCAGCAGTAGTCATAAGGCAACAGGAGCTTAGCGAACACTTATCGTCCCGTCGCAGCGCTTCTCTGTCCCGCCCCAGAGTATTCCGCTGCGGTCCCGGAGGATGATCTGACCTCTGCCAAAAGAAGCGGGGTTCTCTTCGATCTCTATGTGGTGGCCGCGGCTTTGCAGCTCCTCTACACGCTCCCGCGGCCAACCGCTTTCCAATAGCAGCCTGTTCCCATCCATCCATCTCCAACGCGGCGCATCGAGGGCCTCCTGAGGATTAGCCCTGGAATCGAGCAATTGACTCACTACCTGAAGATGCCCCTGGGGCTGCATAAAGCCTCCCATGACCCCGAAAGGGCCCAGCGGCTCTCCTCCCGCGGTGAGAAAGCCCGGCATAATAGTGTGATACGGACGTTTACGCGGACCGATGCAGTTTGGATGCCCGGGCTGTAGGGAGAAGTTGCAGCCCCTGTTCTGCAAGGCGATGCCTGTACCGGGAACAACCAGTCCCGAACCAAAGCCCATGTAGTTGCTTTGAATATAGGAGACCATCGTCCCCTCTCCGTCGGCTGCTGCCAGATATACTGTACCGCCCCGCCAGGCTTCGACCTGCGGGGGCAGTGCCGCCTCCGAACCTATCATCGCTCGTCTTCGGCGCAGGTAATCGGGATCGAGTAGGGTCTCGGGCGCCACCGCCATGGAATCAGGGTCCGCCACATGAGCAGATGTATCTGCAAACGCCAGTTTCATCGCTTCTACCTGCAGATGAACCGCCTCGGCAGGAGAGAGGCTGGACAGATCGTCCTCCGCGAGTATGCCGAGAGCGATAAGAGCCGCAAGCCCCTGACCGTTTGGGGGAGGCTCCCAGACATCACAGCCGCCGTATCGCACCGAGATAGGTTCCACCCACTCAGGCCGGTAGGAAGCGAGGTCCTCCGCACTCAAATAGCCCCCGGTGGCCTGGCTAAAGCGGAGCAGTTTCTCAGCCAGCTCCCCGCGGTAGAACGTTTCGGCTTTGCTCTCGGCAATTGCCTGCAGGGTCTCCGCAAAACCGGAGGGCTTCCATCGCTCTCCCACTTTCGGAGCCCGCCCCTCGGGAGCAAAGAGCTCAAACCACGGGGTAAACCGCTCTCCCTTGCAGTGAGCTGAATATATATCAAAGGCCCTCCCCCAGGCAGAGCCCACCGTCGGGCTCACAGGCAGGCCCTCTTCAGCCAGCTCAATCACTCCGGTAAAGAGCTGCTCAAAAGACAAACGTCCGTTCCACTGAGAAAGTGCGGCCCATCCCGCCGGCACCCCTGGCACGGTTACCGGGAGCCAGCCGAAGCGGGGAAGCTCCGCGAGTCCGGCAATATCAGGATGATCAGCCGAGAGTACAGCCGGTGCGCGGCCCGAAGAGTTCAGCGCATGCAGCCGGCCGTGCTGCCACACCTGGGCAAAACAGTCGCCGCCGATTCCGTTGGAGGTGGGCTCGGCCATTGTCAATGCGGCTGCTGCGGTAATCGCCGCATCCACCGCATTCCCCCCTCTGCACAGGGTGTCGCGGCCGAGCTCTGCTGCCATGGGGTGAGAGGCCGCCACCATTCCCTTGCCGGCGACTGTTACCGTACGCCGCGAATGGTATCGGTAGTGAAGTGGATCAAACGCGATCATCTCCCCCTCCTTGAATAAAATGCTCTACCCTTGCTCCCGTTTTCAGGTTATACTGGCGGCCATGGAATTAGCCGAGCTTGTCAAACCCGCCCTCGTACTCGCCGCCGGACTCGCTGCCGGCTTTATCAACACATTGGCCGGCGGAGGGTCACTGCTGACCATTCCGGCGCTCATATTCCTGGGGCTGCCTCCCACGGTGGCCAACGGGACCAACCGGATTGCTATTTTAGCACAAAACATCGTGGCGGTGGGCAACTTCCGTAAAAAGGGTTACTTCGACTGGCGGGCGGGGCTCCTCCTGGGGGCGACGGCTACCGCCGGTGCTTTGGTCGGCTCTAACATCGCCGTAGAGCTGCCGCCGGAGGTCTTCACCCGCATTCTCTCGGTGATCATGATTACCGTTCTTGCTGTAACGTTTCTGGGTAATATAAAACAAAAGGCCCGGCACATCGCCTCCGAAGAACTCTCCCGTCCCGGGTGGCTTGCGGCAGCCTTCTTTTTTGTCGGCATCTACGGGGGTTTCGTCCAAGCGGGGGTGGGAATTATCATCATATCCGTAGTCAGCCTTGTGGGGCGAGTGAACTTGGTCAGAACAAACAGCATCAAGGTCTTCGTCATCATGCTCTACACCGTCCCGGCGCTGACGATCTTTATTCTGAACGGCAAGGTAAATGTGCTCTACGGCTTGCTCCTCGCCCTCGGGACCAGCGCAGGTGCCTTTATCGGTAGTAGTGCTGCAGCAAAGAAGGGCGACCGCCTTGTCCGGATTGTGATGGCGGTGGCGGTCACTGCCATGGCGGTCAAGCTCTTTCTCGATGCCGGAGCCGGGTAGTATGTCCGAGGCCGGGATTCTCCACAACCGACACTACTGAAGAAAACGGAGCGCTTTATCCTCAGTACCTACATCCATCACCTGCGCCTGTTCAACCGCAATGTTCGACTCTTTCTCCTGGGCGTATTCCTCATGAGCCTCGCCTTTAACCTCATGCTGCTGCTCTTCAATCTCTATCTGCGCTCTCTCGACTTCTCGGAGAGCGCCATCGGTCAGCTGCTCTCGCTGCAGCAGTGGGGCGCCTTTCTCGTGGCTCTGCCGGCCTCACTCTTCATGGCCAAAGGCAATATTCGCATCTCGCTGATCATCTCCTCGATCTGTACCGCCCTCGGCTATGTGATGCTCACCTCGTCGGAGGGCTCTGCCCTGATCGGATTCTCAGTGCTGATGATCGGCAGTTTTACTTCGGTTTTTCGCATTGCTGCGGGACCGTTTATTATGCAGAACTCGAATGCTGAAGAGCGCCCCTTTGCCTTCAGCCTCAACTTTGCCCTTCTGACGGGGGCTGGTTTTCTCGGCTCTCTGGTGGGCGGCTTTACCCGGGACTTTTTGGCGGCAGTACTGGAGAACGATGCGCTTGCCTACCGGATAGCGCTGCTGGGATTCGGCGGAGGCTTTGCCGCCGCCTCATTCATCCCCTTTTATCTGCTCGACTTCTCCGAACATCGAGGCAATTTTCCGGTGCTGCAGCTGCTTAGAAGCTGCAACAAACGCCTTTTCGCCAAACTTCTACTGCCGGCGCTTTTGATCGGTTTCGGCTCCGGTTTGACCATCCCCTTCGTCAACCTCTACTTCAAAGTCGAGTGGGGACTGTCGGACGGGATGATCGGTACGTGGTTTGGCCTGGCTCGGTTGACCACCTTTGTCGGAATGATTGCGAGCCCGCTGCTGGTCCGTCGTTTTCACATTGTCCGGGTGATCGTGTTCTCTCAGCTAGCCAGCATCCCCTTCATGCTGCTTATGGGATATGCAGGCTGGTTTCCGGTGGTGCTTGTCGCCTTTCTCCTGCGGCAGGGCCTGATGAACATGCACGCTCCGATGAACTCCCAACTCAGGATGGAGCTGGTAGCCCCGGAGGAGCAGTCGTTGATCAATGCGCTGCGGATGATTGGCTGGACCGGCATGCGCGCCTTCGCCGCCTTCATAGGAGGACGCATTATTGACTATTACTCCTTCACCCTCTCTTTTACCTTGACCTCGGCAATCTATCTCACTGGGGCGATACTTTTTTACATCTTTTTCAAGGACGTGCGGCTGGAACGCAGCGGTGAGTCGGCGGCCGGGAAGTGACGGGGCGGTAATCCGCCCGTGTCACTCCCTCGTATCCACTCGTTATTCCAGGGTGATCAGCACCCGCTCGCCGTCTTCCTCGTCTTCGACATCCATGATCGTACCTATCGAACCGCTCTCCGCCTGGCTGACAAGCTCATCGAGATCGAATCCTCGCTGCTCGATCTTCGCCTTTTCCGAACGGGGAATCATACTCTTGATAAACCCGATAAAGCGAAGGGGAATGTTCAAATTGACCTTTGGCTCGTCAGTGTCGGTTTTGTAGACCCTGATTTTCAGCACTCGCGCAGAAGCGGCACTATCTGCAGAAGGGGCAGCCGCAGCGCCGGATTCGTCCTGCCCCGTCTGTTCTTCCGTTTCGTCGATCGCCCTCATCAGCTGCTCGGCTTCTTCGGCAGATATCTTCCCCTCTTCCACCATCTTCAGGATACGAAGTCGCTCCTCACTCATCGCTCGTCTCTCCTTCCTCTTCTTCGCCTTCTTTTTTCAACATCTGAGCCGCTTTGCTCGCGGAGATCTCTCCCCGCTCGAGCTGCTCCAAAATTTCAGCCCGCTTTTCGGGGCTTACTCCCTTGTACACCGGATAGCCCATCTTTTCTATCACCGTCTCCAGCCGGTTGCGTACTGTAGGGTAGGAGACGCCGAGGGCTTTCTCCATCTCCTTGATGCTCCCCCTCACTTTGACAAAGGTCTCTACAAACTCCAGGTCCTTAGCTGAAAGATAGTCCAAGCGAGAACCCGCCGGCTCAAACTCTCCTTCGATCTTCGTATTGCAGTCAGAACACTGCAGAACGCGAACCTTTAGGTTTCCTCCGCATACCGGACACTTTGACAGCTGTCGTCTAGCCATGCACATATCCTCCCGGCGTTTCCAATCGTGCGCCAAAACGAACGAGCATATGGCCGAACTCGGCAAGCGCTCTGCCCGCCGCATGCCGCAGCCGCTCTCCTCTTCGAGTGCGGATCCGGGTATAGATAGAGTAATTCCTGTACAAACGCTCTTCCCTCTTCCGATCTATGGAAGGATCTACCTGAATCAGATCCCATTCAACGAAACCCATCTTAGCACCTCCTATAGTCAATATAGCGGCGCCAATTAATTTTGTCAAACATATGTTTAATTTTTTTAAGTTTATAATTTATATAATTAATTTTTCTTTTTTTGCTGATATTTCCATAACACCCTTACGCATTCCCACCGCGTTCTTCTCACCGTTCCCACCTCTCGATCGTATGTCCCAGAAACCCGGCCCAATAGGAGGCGATATTCTCAAGGTCCTCGGGGGCCGATGTCTCAGCCACACTTATCCGCTTGCCGCCCACCCGCATGGACATACGGTAGAGCGCCACCTCCTTCTTGAGCGGAGCCGGCTCCCAGCGCTGCCAGGTCCGGTGTACCGCGGGTTTCACCAGTGGAATTTGTTCTAGAGAAATCTCCCGGAGCTCCTCTATCCCGTATTCGCGACGCCACCAGGGCAGCACCAGTCCGTAGAGGGAAGTGAAGCGGAAGAGCCGCCCTCTTCTCCGGTCGGCGACAGTATTCCGCGCGTACCCGGCGGCAGTCAGGATCAAGAGCATTGCGAGGATGTAGAAAATCGTGGCCGGAACGGCCCCGCCTTCAAAGGCTCCGGCGGGGATGCCAGCCACGAGTAAGCCGCCTAAGAGGAGGGCACCCAGTGCGCCGAGGAGGAGCGGGTGCCCCGGGCGGGAAATCAGCCGCAGACGCTCCTCCCCTTCACGAAGTGTCAACCGTGCCCGGACGTCGATCATGTTAGCTTAGCCGTTAGGCGGGTTGAAGCAGGCGATAGCGTGGCCGCTCCCGTTGTCTTCCAACAGGGGTATTTCCCGGCTGCAGCGTTCGATCCGATAAGGACAGCGGGGATGGAAGGCACAGCCCGGCGGGGGATTAACCGGTGAGGGAACATCCCCCTCCAGGACGACCTCATCCTGATTTCCCTCCGGATCGGGCACGGGTACCGAAGAGATCAGGGAGATGGTGTAGGGATGCCGCGGCCGGTGGTAGATTTCCCCGCTGCTGCCGCTCTCTACCACCTTTCCCAGATACATTACCGCAATGCGGTCGGAGATATAGCGCACCACGCTCAGATCATGGGCAATAAACATATAGGAGAGCTGGAACTCGCGCTGCACCTTCACCAGGAGGTTGAGGATCTGCGCCTGAATGGAAACGTCCAGCGCAGAAACCGCCTCATCGCAGACCACTACCGAGGGGTGCAGGGCCAAAGCCCGGGCAATGCCGATCCGCTGGCGCTGACCGCCGGAGAACTCGTGGGGATAGCGGTTGACCACGTTACGGGGCAGGCCTACCAGATCGAGCATCTCATAGACCAGCTTCTCCGCCGCTTTACCCCGGTGGGTCCCGTACTCCTTTGGTCCTTCGCTGATCAGTTCTCGTACCAGCATGCGCGGGTTGAGCGAGGCCCAGGGGTCCTGGAAGACCATTTGCATGTGGCGGCGATTGTTCAACAGGGTCTGTTTGGGCATGGAAAAGATATCCGTGGACTGCGCTTTTTCATTGGCCTGCTTGCGGAGAGCGCGGGCTTTCTTGTGCAGCTGCCGTACCTCTTCTCCCTTTCCAGCACCTCCCTCGACGGTGATCTGCTCTGCCCGGCTTTCAAGTTCGTCTGCCTGCCGGTCCAGTTCCTCTATCTCCGGCACCACCTGATGATCGGGGAAGAGGAAAGCACGGCCGGCTTCGGGTTCATAGAGCCGCAGGAGTGTTCGTCCCACCGTGGTCTTGCCACAGCCGGATTCACCTACCACCCCCAGTGTTTCGCCCTTTTTCAGGTCCACGGAGACCCCGTCGACCGCCTTGAGAGGCAACTTTTTTGCGGAAAAGGCGCTCGCCTTCACTTGGAATATTTTTTTCAGATTTCGTACCTGTAGTATCGTCTCGCTCACCTCTATTCCTCCCCGGCTACGATGTCGCTGTAGAGATAACAGCGTACTTTGTGATCGGCATCCAGTTGCGTAAAGCCCGGCTCTGCAGTGTGGCACTTTTCCATCACCTCTTTGCAACGGGGGGCAAAACGGCAACCCGGCGGAAAGTTGCGCGGGTCCGGGAGGGTGCCCGGAATGGTGGTCAGCATCTCCCGCGTGCCCGGTTCGCTTTCATCCGCCGCTACAGCAGGAATGGAGGCGAGCAAGCCGCGTGTATAAGGATGGCTAGGATTCTTGAAGATCTTCTTCACAGGCGCTTCCTCCACCGCCACCCCGGCGTACATCACCATCACTCGGTCGGCAAAACTGGCGATCACTGCCAGGTCATGGGTGATAAATATAATCGCCGTATCGTGCTCGGCCTTCAGACGGCGCATTAGCCGCAGGATCTGGGCCTGAATGGTCACATCCAGGGCGGTAGTTGGCTCATCGGCGATCATGACCGCCGGATTGCAGGCCATCGCCATGGCGATCATCGCCCGCTGCCGCAGCCCTCCGGAGAGCTGGAAGGGGTACTCGTAGACCCGCTCCTCCGGGTCGGACATTCCTACTCGATCGAGGAGCCGCGCACTCTCGCGCATCGCCTCCTCCTTGCTCATGTCCCGGTGGAGCATCAGAGCCTCCGAGATCTGATACCCGATGCTGAAGACCGGGTTGAGCGAGGTCATCGGTTCCTGAAAAATCATGGAGATCTTGTTGCCCCGCATGCGGCGCATCTTCTCCCCGGAGAGTTTCAGCAGATCCTGCCCTTCAAAGAGGATATTTCCCTGACCTATCTCCCCCGGCGGGGAGGGAATGAGGCGCATCACCGAGAGAGAGGTGATTGACTTGCCGCAGCCAGACTCGCCGACAATTCCCAGCGTCTCTCCGCGATCCAAATGGAAACTGAGACCGTCTACCGCGTGAACATCGTGATCATGCATATGAAAAATGGTTTTCAAGTTTTTCACTTCCAGTAAGTGTTCCATATCCGTTCCCTTTCTAGTGTCTGCTCTTGGGATCTACGGCATCGCGAATCCCGTCTCCAAAGAAGTTCCATGCCATAATAGCCAAGAAGATGGCAAATCCCGGGGCCAAAATCCAGGGAAAGTCAACCGCCACCCGGTAGTTGCGGGCAACCGAAAGCATGAGCCCCCAACTCGACTGAGGCTCTGTGATTCCCAATCCCAACAGGCTCAGAGCGGATTCACCCAGGATGTAGCCCGGAATCGTGAGGGTGGCCTGTACGATCACAAATGAGAGGGTATTGGGGAGTATGTGCCGCCGGATGATCTTCCCGTGGGTAAGCCCTTGAGTTCGGGCACTCATCACAAAGTCCTCCTCCTTCAGTGAAAGCACCAGCCCGCGGATGACGCGGGAAAGCCGTGCCCATCCGAAGAGGGAGACGATCAGCACGATGAGCAGGTACACCTGCACCGAATCAAGGTTCGGTGGAAACGCCGCCCTGAGGGTTAGCAGCAGATAGAGCGTGGGAAAGACGAAAAAGATCTCGACAATCCGCATCAGCACGGTATCCACCTTTCCCCCGTAATAACCGGAAACACCTCCCACGAGCAGACCAAATATAAAAGAGACCAGCACGCCCAGGAGCCCCACAGAGAGCGATACCCGGCTGCCGTGCAGGAGGCGAGAGAGCAAATCACGCCCCAGCTTGTCCGTTCCCATTGGAAAGAATCCTCCGGTTGATGAGCCGAAAAAATGTACGCGTGTCTGGAAGAGCCCCAAGAAGCTGTAGCGGATCCCCTTGTTAAAAAAACCGAGAAAATTTTTATTGCCCTTCACCAGTTGGAGCTTCAGCTCTCGTTCTTCACCCTTTACGCGCCGTTTTACCACTGTCACCGTTTTTTGCAGATCGCTGCGCGGGTCCTCCTCCAGCCTGTCAATTACTCCTGCAATCCGTTGCAGCGCTGCGTGTCCCTCCGGAAGGTTATAGTGGCCGGCAATGTCCTCGAGGAGCGTTTCCTTCCGCATCGCCCGGTTTTTATTCACTGCCACCGAACGCAGCTCACGGCTATCTACCTTCGGTTCCAGGCTAATCGCCCGCATGGTGTAGGGGGGCACGACGCCGTATTTTTTTTGCGACACATTGACCAGCCACTTTTCATAGGTAAAGGGGCGAAAGCTGGACTCTCCCTGATCACTGTAGATAAGATTGATCTTAGAAGGCGGATGGTAGGACTTATGCTTGTTCGTCCAGGTCATACTGTAGGGCGAGAAAAAATCGGCAAAGAGCGCCAGGGTGTAGAGAATTACTAAAATAACCAAGCCTACTTTACCGAAGGTGTGCTTGTTGAAGCGCCGCTTATAAATTGTAAAGAGAGATTCCGCCTCTCCGGAAAGTCCCTCGGCTTCGTTCTGCACCCGTTGTTGCTGTTTTTTCAAACTCTTTTTCCCAAACATCAGCTTATCCTCACACGGGGGTCGGTAATCGCCAGGGCGATGTCGGCAAGCAGATTGCCCACAACTACCATGGTTACGGTCATAATAAGGGAGCCGATGACAAGATAGTGGTCCTGGGTGAGAATCGCCTGCAGTATAAGATGCCCCAGTCCGGGCCAGGCGAGCACCGCCTCCACCAGCGCTGCGCCGCTCAATAAGAACGAGACCTGCAGCCCCATGATGCTTATCATCGGATTGATCGCATTCCGCAGAGCGTGTCGGGTGATCACATGGTGTTCACGCACGCCTTTGGCCCGAGCGGTGACGATATACTGCTGGTTCATGATCTCCAGCATATTCGAACGCATGATTCGCGTCAGCCGGGCCATAAAGGCGGTAGCCAGCACGAAGGTGGGTATGATCAAGTGTTCTAGTAGATCGAGCGTCCGCTCTACAGGCCCCATGGCGGAGACATCGATACTGTACATTCCCCCGATGGGTAGCCAGTTCCCGGTAGAGGAAATCAAAACGATCAGCAGAAATGCGAGAAAGTAGTTGGGAATCGAGAGTCCGAAAAAGGCGAAGCCGCTGATCGCCTGGTCCTGCCATTTGTATTGGTGAGTCGCGGCGATCATGCCGGCGGGGATGGAAAATCCCCAGGCCACCAGGAGAGAACAAATGGCCAGAATCAAGGTGTTGAGCGCCCGCTGGCTCACGAGCACGAACACCGGCGCCTTATAGGTGGCGGAAAAGCCGAAATCGCCGTGCAGTACATTCCAGAGGTAGTGAAAAAACTGCACGTACCAGGGCTCATCCAGCCCAAAGTTCTCCCGGAACTGCTGTAAGTCTTCCGCCCGGATATTGGGATTGAGGGCCATCTGGGAGAAGACATCCCCGGGCGCGAGCTGTATGAGCCCGAATCCAATGGCAATTACCACCAGCACAAGAGGGATGAGGTGTAGCAACCGCATCAGGATAAAGCGGAGCATCAGCGGACTCAGCCAGCTGAGCCGCACCATCCACATGATCACCTCAGCGATGAGGATCGACGGAAACCAGTGCCACCCGCCGAATAAGAGAAGCAGGAAGATAAGCAGGTCTCCTCCATAGCTTACCCGTGTTGCAAGCGTATTATTCTGCATACATATACCTTAGAATGGATTTACTGCCAGCGATGCGCTTTGAAAGAAGCCGGCCCGCCGCTGCGGACGGACCGGCACATCAGCTACTCCTTGATGTAGATACGCTCCAAGATGCCCGCCCAGTCATAACCGTCAACCGGCTGGCACTTGATATTGCCAAACTTGTTCTTGAAGGCGTAGATAAGGGCCGGATTGTAGGTGTAGGCCCAGGGGACCTGCTCTACCCAAATCTGCTGGATCTCCTTGAAGCCCTCTTTGCGCTGCTCTTCGTCCGTGGTGAGGTTGGCCTTTTCCCAGGCTTCGTCCACCGCCTTCTCCCAATCCCGGCGCGGCTCTTCCTGATTCGGTTCTACCATATGCAGGTTGCCGCTGGAGGGATACACGTTGGCGCCGCTGATGGGGTCTACCGAGCCTGTCAGGCCGATGAGAATCATCTCCCAATCGTAGCTGGAGACCAGCTTTCCGACCAGGCTGTTGAACTCAACCGGTTTGAAGGTAATATCGATCCCGGCATCCCGCGCCTCTTGGCTAAAGATCTCTCCTACAGACTCGCGTACTCGGTTTCCGGAGTTGGTGTTGAGCACCAGTTCGATCGGATTGCCGTCCGGATCTTCCCGTACGCCGTCTCCGTCCCGGTCTTTATAACCGATCTCATCGAGCAGCGCCTTGGCCTGCTGGGGATCGTACTTGGGTGCCGCCTCATCAACGCCATCCCAATAGTAGGGGCTGATGCGCGGTACAAAGGAGTACTGCGGATACCCAAACCCGTAGGCGACGTTGTTGATAAGCGTCTCTCGGTCGATCAAATGGGCCATCGCCGTCCTGAACTTCTTGTTGGAGAGCCAGGTGTGCTCCGGCGGGGTGATGCCATTGTCATCTTCACCCTCGACGGGGTTCATATTGAAGGTAATAAACGTGGTAGAGGCGTCGGGACCGACATCGTAGATGGTCGTATTCAGCTCTTCCTTCTGGTTATTAATCTCCTCGAACTCTTCACCCCGCAGTGGATGGAAGTCGGTCTCCCCGGCAAGGTAGCGGGCAAACATCGTGTCCTGATCCTCCACGATGGTGTAGACCAGCTCGTCGATATAGGGAAGCTGCTGTCCCCACTGGTCTTCCTTGTAGTAATCAGGGTTCTTCTCCATCACCACGCGCTGGCTCGCCTCGTACTCTTTCAGCTCAAAGGGGCCGCTGCTGACGATCTCATCCGGATCTACATCCACCCCCCAGAAAGAGTTAACCGCCTCGTAGCCTTCCTCCTCGATGAGGGGCTCAAAGACATGTTTGGGCATGATATTTATGGCCAGCATATTGATGATTCCCGCGTAGACAGAGGGGAGCTCTACTTTGAACGTCAGCTTGTCCACTTTGGTCCATTTCGAAGGCTCGTCCCCCACGTAGAGCCCGTCCCGCATATTGCTCTGGATCTCTTCGGGAAATATGAGCTCGTTGACCGTGAACACTACATCGTCCGCGGTAATCTGCTCGCCGTCGGTCCACTTAAGATCGTCCCGCAGAGTGACCGTAATCGACTTCTCATCATCGGAAATCTCCCAACTCTCCGCCAATTCCGGTTCCCACTCCAATGTCAACGTATTGCGCTTTGCAATAAAATCGAAAAGGCGATCGGTGATCTCAGTAGTAGAGGTCTCCGAGGCCACCGCCGGGTTGAAGGTCTTCGGGTCTCCCAGAGATGCCCGCACAAAACGTCCTCCCGGATTCCCTTTTTCCCAGGATTCATGGGAGATCGGCTCAGTGCCCTCGAACTGCGCTTCCTCCTTCTCTTCCACGACCTCTTCTTTAGCGCCGCAGGCAAAGAATAGGAATGCAGCCGCACACAGCAATATCATTCCCGCCCATTTACTCTTCATCTGTTTGTCCTCCTTTTTTCCCATATAGAAACAGGCTGGTTCCATATTCTAAGGGGATCCGCCATCTGTCAATCTTTTTTACAAAAAATTTTACTGCAGTAGCAGTAAAGGATGTATGCAAAGCTCTTCAGAGATGAATGGCTGAATCGGAACTTTTTATTTGACTTCCATCTTGGGAACGCATTAGGATAGGCGCTATGAAACAATCGATTTTTGCCCGCACCCTCTACTCGGGGCGGGATGTACACAACGACACCTGGCTGGTATTCGAAGATGAGAAGCTGCTGCGGCTCGCATCGCAGCCGGAGGGGGAGCAGCTTGGAAGTTTTGAAGTGATCACCCCCGCCTTTATCGACCCCCATGCGCACATCGGCATGGCCCGCGCGGGAGATCCGCCCAACGAGGCGGAGGCCAATGAGCAGATGGAGTCGGTCCTTGCCCACGCCGATGCCTTGGACAGCGTGCAAATGGAGGACACATCCTTCCGTGATTCGATCGAGATGGGCGTACTCTACTCCTGCGTGGTGCCCGGCAGCGGCAACATTATCGGCGGCAAATCGGCGGTGATCCGCAACTACGGCGCAGACACCACCTCAGCCTTCATGCGGAGAGCCGGGATCAAAGGCGCCTTTGGCTACAATCCGATGTCCACCCGGGAGTGGAAGGGCACCCGCCCCTTTACCCGTATGGGGGCGCTCTCTATCCTGCGCGGCAGGCTGGCGGCAGTCCGTCAGAAGCAGGAGAAGCTTCGCCGTCTGCCGGAAGATAAGGCGGCGGAAGTGGAGTTCACCTACGAGGAGGAGGTTTTCAAGGCGCTGCTCGACGGCGAGGAGCGGCTGCGGGTCCATGTACACAAGACCGACGACATCGCCGCCCTCCTACGCATCGTGGACGAGTTTGGCATCCGCGTGACGGTGGAGCATTCCTGCGACGTTCACGCCGGCGCAATCTACCGCGAGCTGGCCAGCCGCGATATTCCGGTGGTCTACGGCCCGCTCGACAGCTTTGCCTACAAAGTGGAGCTGAAAAACGAGAACTGGCGCAATCTGCGCTATCTGATCGACTCCGGGGTGCGGTTCGGCCTCATGACCGACCATCCGGTGATTCTGCAGCGCAATCAGCTGCTTACTTTGCGCTGGTTTCTGCGTCACGGCTACAGCAAGCAGCAGGCAATCGAACTGACCTCCCGGTGCAATGCGGAAGTCCTGGGCATCGACGATATCCTGGGAAGCCTGGAGGAGGGGAAGCTCGCCTCCTTCACCTGCTGGAACGGCGACCCCTTCGACCTCGCCTCCTATCCGGTGGCAGTCTACGGAGAGGGACAGATGCTCTTCTCCGAGGAGGAGGGGCACTACGCCTAGTACAGGCGGCGCCGCTTATGAACACATTTCCGAGCCCCGCTCTGCCATCTTGCTGTCTTTGGCTCATGGCGCTACCGCTTTTTCTCTTTGCAGGCGGGGCGGCCGGAACACAGGAACGCCCGGGAGCGGGGCCGCTGCTCTCCCACAACACGCATCCCTTCTATACTTCCCTTCCGCAGTGGCTGCCCCGGGAGGCCGACCTCAGCGCCCCGGGGGCCGCCACGTTCACCCTGCTGCAGAGTTACGCCAACAACTATTTCTACTTTCCTTCGGATGTAAAAGACTCTGCTATCGTCGCTCACATCGACGGCGAGGCGTGGTACACCACCCTCGCCGGCAGCATCGGAGTGGCCGAGGGGCTCGAGTTTAATCTCGCGTTCCGCACCGCCCTGCACTACGGGGGGATTTTCGACCCCTTTATTTCGGGCTACCATCATATCTTCGGCTTTCCCAACGGTGGCCGGGAGGAAAAGCCTCCGAACCGTCTTCGCTTCTACCTGGAAAACGACTCTGCAGTGCTCATGGACTCCTCCGCTCCCTTTTTCGAACTCACCGCCCTGCAGGCCGAAGTCCGCGGACGGCTCTACTCCTTCCCCCGGGGCCGCTCCCGTGAAGTCCGCTCCCGCCTGACCGGAGGGGCGATGGTGAAGCTTCCGCTCGCTTCGACCTCCCATCCCCTCTCCGGCAGCGGAGCGGATGCCGCCGTGAGGCTCTACTACTCCTTGCGCTACCGCGCCTTCGACCTCCATGCCTCCACCGGCGCAGCGCTACTCAGCAAACCCCGCTTCCTCGACGCAGAACATTTTGTCCCCCTGACGCTGCCCTACTCTCTCTCGCTGCACTGGGCCGCCTCCCGGAGGTGGAACCTGGGGCTCACCGTCTCCGGCACCACCTCCCCCTTCTCTACCGGCTACGAGAGGGTGGACCGGCATTCGTCGACGGTCACCTTTGGTTCGGAGTTGTCGCTGGGCGAGGGGAATCGTCTACAGTTCAGCATGAGTCAGGAGTTTATCACCTTTGCCGCCAGTGATGTGGCGGTCAATATCGTGTGGAGGCGCGGTTTTCCTCTTTCCAAAAATGGACGATAGCCTTCCGGAAAGTACATCCTTCCCCCATACCTCGCAAAAAAGCTATACTTTCACTCTATGAAGATTCTTTTTTACACCCATTTAGCCCACGATTTTCCCGAATATATCGAAGAGCTCGCGCGCGAGTTTCCCAAGCATCGTTTCCCGACAGTCTCCAGCCGCGAGGAGCTGGCCAAAGAACTCCCCGATGCAGAGGCGGTGGTCTGGGGACGTCCCGAGGCAGAGCTGCTCGAGACGGCTCCCGCGCTCTCGACAATTTTTATCCCCTTCACCGGGATCAACCGGGTTCCGGCGCAGTATCTGCGCCGCAGAGGCATTGTCGTCTCCAACAATCACGGCAACGCCGCCGTGGTCGCGGAGCGGGCCGCGGCGCTCTCGTTTGCCCTCCTCGGTCGTGTGGTGGAGTTTCACAATGGTCTGCAGCAGGGCTTCTGGCACCGCCTGGACGATCCCAACCATCCTTTTGAATATTGGTACAGTCTCTTCAGACGCTCGGTCACGTTTCTTGGTACCGGCGCCATCGCCCGGCACACCGCCACCATTCTGAAAGGAATGCAGTGCCGGATTACCGGTTTCCGCCGCAACCCGGAGGAACCGATCCCCGCCGGATTCGATCATGTCACCGGCGATCTCGAGGAAGCCTGCGGCGCCTCTGACCTGATCATCGTCACGCTGCCCCTTACCCCCGCCACGGAAGGACTTTTTCACCAGGACAATATCGAACTGCTGCACGACTCCTGGCTGATCAATGTAGCCCGGGGGGAGATCATCGAAGAGACCCCTCTCTACCGGGGGCTTGCCTCCGGAGCGATCGCCGGTGCCGCCTTGGACGTCTGGTACCGCTATCCCGAACCCTTCAACCGCCCTACGCTTCCGGCGCACTACCCCTTTCACACTCTTCCCAACGTCGTCATGTCCCCCCACGCCGCCTCCCACTCGGTGGAGGGTAAGCGCTACCAGATGGAAGGCACGGTGACTAACATCCGGCATCTACTGCGACACGGCAGCCCCAAAGACACGGCGGACCTTGCAGCCGGGTATTGAACGCGCCGCGGCGCCGTGCCTTCCCTATTCACTCCCGCCGCTATGTGCTACAATTGAGCCGTAGCTGAAACTGGATACTTATATTTGCAACGCTTTCAAAGCAAAAACTGCCAATAATCCGCAACCTAGGATAAAGGAATTACATGCAATTTACCGATTTCAATTTCTCCGAGGAAGTTCTGAAAGGCATACGCAATGCAGGCTACTCCGAATGCATGCCGGTGCAGGAAGAAGTATACCGCATTGCCATGGAAGAAGGTAAGGACGTAACCGTACAGTCCCAGACCGGCAGTGGGAAAACCGCGGCGTTTCTGCTAACCATATTCGAGAAGTTTGTGCGGGAGCCCGATGCCGGCCACCGCGCCCTTATCGTCGCCCCCACGCGCGAGCTCGCAGTGCAGATCGAACAGGAGGCCCAGCTCCTCGGCGGTCACCTCCCCATCTCCGTGGGCTGTTTCCACGGCGGAGTGAGCTACGGTCCCCAGGAAAAGAAGCTGCGCGAGGGAGTTGACGTCATTATCGGCACTCCTGGAAGGCTCCTCGATTTTGCCAGTTCCAAAAAGCTGATCATGAAAAATATCGACACCATGGTGATCGACGAAGCCGACCGCCTCTTTGACATGGGCTTTTATCCGGATATTCGCCGGATGCTCAAAATGATGAAGAGCCCCGCAGAGCGCCAGACGACGCTCTTCTCCGCCACAATAAGTCAGCGTGTCGGGCATCTATCCTGGGAGTTCATGAACGGCCCCGAACCGATCGTGATCAATCCTGAACAAATCACAGTGGACGAAATTACCCAAGAGGTTTACCACGTCTCCTCCGGTGAGAAAATCAACCTCCTCCTCGGTCTTTTACGCAAAGAAGCCCCTGAGAACGCTATCGTGTTTACCAACACCAAGGATATGGCGGTAAAACTCTCCAAACGACTTTCCATCAACGGCTATAACGCCAAGTATATTATGGGCGATCTTCCCCAGAACAAGCGACAAGCCATTATTCGCGAAATCAAGGAGGGGGACCTCCAAATACTGGTCGCCACCGATGTGGCCGCCCGGGGCCTGCACATTAACGACCTGGATATCGTCATCAACTTCGACATCCCCGAGGATCCGGAAAGCTACGTGCACCGTATCGGCCGCACCGCCCGGGCCGGCAAGAGCGGCAAGGCGATCACCCTGGCCTGTGAAAAGTACGTGTACGGACTCGAAGCAATCGAGAAGTTTATCGACATGAAGATTCCGGTTCAGTGGGCCGACGAAGAGCTCTATCAGAGCGAGGACAAAAGCGCCGGCGTGAGAGTCGCCGGGAACCGGGAGCGGGACGGCGGAAATCGAGGCGGCGCTCCACGCGGCGGACGCTCCGGCGGAGACCGCCGAGACAGCCGGCGGAGCGGCGGACGCGCCCGCAGCGGAAGCTCTTCCCGCGGCCCCTCCCGCCCTGCAGACAAGCCCGCCGCGAGAAAGCCCGCTCAAGAAGCGCACAACGAAAGCCCCGCCGAGAAGAAGCACTCTCAGAAGCACTCGCCCCGGAAAGCTCACCCGGCTTCGACAGAGGGAAGCCCCGGAAAGAACGACGATCTCGAATCCCGGCTGGCCTACTATCGGAAGAAGTACGGGGAGGATTTCCAGCTCACCGACTCCTCCGCCTCATCTTCTGCACCGCGAAACGGCAAAAAGTCGGCTTCGAGTTCCAAACATGCCCCACGCAGCAGCGACGGCAACGGCAAGCTTCAAAGTAACGGCGGCAACACAGGAAATGGCGAGAAGACGAAAGGCGAACAAAAAAAGGGTATTCTCGGAAAGTTATTCGGAAAGTGAGCCTTGGCTGAAATCTATTCGTAGTGCTCAGAAGAACTCGAAGAAGTGCCGCCGGTCTCATCTGCTTTCGGCTTCTCACCGCTTGCTTCGCCCTTGAAATCCTGATCCTCGTAAATACCGAGCCGACTCGCTCGCTGCTCCCACCATTTACGTGCCATACTGCGGCGGTTCGCGATGGTATCGTCCTCATCCACGATGTCCATTCCGATGAGGGTTTCGACTATATCTTCAACCGTAACAAGCCCGGAGAACCCCCCGTACTCATTGACCAGCACTGCCATCTGTTCCTGCTGTGAAAGCAGCTTTTCAAAAAGGTCTCCCAGCCGCACCAGATCCGGTAGCACCAAAGCCTTTCGCCGTTTACGGCTGAGAGGAAGCCCGTTCCGGCCTTCGGCCCACTCCTCCAGCAGGTCGTCCCGCAGCACGTAGCCGGTAATCTCATCCGAAGAACGGCCCGTGATTGGAAAGCGCGCCACCGAAGAGGCGTTGGGATCCTTCATCACTTCCCCGACCGTATCTGTCTCCGAGTAAAAGACCACTACGGTACGGGGGGTCATGATATCCTTTCCCCGCAGTGAATCGAGTCGAATCAGATTTTTCACGATTCGCGACTGCTGCTCGCGCATCTCTCCCTCTTCGACCCCGATCTCTGCGTAGGCGCTCAACTCATGCCGATGAAACATCTGCGGCCGCTTTTTTCCCCGGGAGAGCAGCAGTGTTATATACTGCGCCAACAACACCAGCGGATACAGCAACGGAATGAGCACCGTCAGGATGCGCGAGCCCCAGGGAGCCAGCCCGCGCCAGTGGGTAGCTCCAAGCGTTTTGGGGATGATTTCCGAGACTACCAGTATAAGAAGGGTCAGCACGATCGAGGTGGCGGTTACATAAGCCTCACCAAACACGATTTGTGACTGCGCGCCCACTCCGGCGGCGCCCACAGTGTGAGCCACGGTATTGAGACTGAGAATCGCCGATAGGGGGCGATCTATATTTTCCTTATGGTTACGCAGTATCCGACCGATACGCGCTTTGCGCTGTTCGAGATCGGCTACATAGGCCGGGGTCACGCTCAAAAGGACCGCTTCCAAAATCGAGCACAGGAAGGAAACCCCGATCGCAACCAATAAGTAAAGTATCAGCAGTGTCATAGTTTATCGATGCTAACATGAAAACTTTGCCGAGGGAATACGGCTCACAGACTATTACCTATATTCCCCCGCATTCTATAAAACTTTGATTTTTCTCCCGCCCTCCATTATTTTGATTATATGGGACAGCGCATCGCATGGCAAAAGAAGCTGCTCTTTGTCGAGAGTGCTCTCATCGTCCTCATTATGCTGGCCCTGGTTATTCTGGTGGCCTTGCAGGTATTTGGCCGGGCGGGCATTGTGGCCGTCGTATTTGGGTTGGTAATGCTGGCCGTGCTCTCTTACCGTCAAGGCCGTCCCGTAATCCCCGACAACTTGATCCCGGTGCAGCCTGAAGAGGCTCCGGAGCTTTACCGCATCCTCAAAGAACTCGGCAAGCGAGCAGAACTCAAGCGCTACCCTTCGCTATATCTTCTGTCCGAAGAACTCATGAATGCCGCCACCCTCGAAACTCGCGAAGGGCCCATCATTGTTCTCACCCCGCCTACGATACATCGGCTTACCCCGCGAGAGCTCACCGGAATTCTGGCTCATGAAATGGCGCATCTCGAATACCGCGATACTCTGCTGCTCCGACTCACCGTAATGGTCCACACTATAACTCAGAGCATCGCCAATGTGGCCTGGTTTATGCTTGTGCTCTTCTTCCCGCTGCTCTTTTTTTCCGAAGGCACGTTCCCTCTCTACCTGCTTCTGATCTTGTTTGGCGCCCCATTGGCGAGTGTCCTCCTGCAGTTAGCCTTTTCCCGGTCCCGGGAACTCAATGCCGACCTTGGAGCGGTCGAGCTGACCGATGACCCAGAAGGATTGGCCAATGCTCTCGAACAGATCGACCACGTGCAGTCCTATGCCCTCTCGCAGCTCTTCCCCTTCAAACGTCCTCGCCAAAGAAGTTCAATATTTCGCTCCCATCCCAATATACCGGTTCGCATTCAACGGCTGCGAAGGATTGCCGAGGAGGCCTAATTCGACTTTGAAACCTGGTCTGCAGCAACAAAAGAGAGTATTTCCTTACGTCCACTATACCGAAGCTTTCTAATATGCTAATTTGATAAACTTCATATTGTCTTTACCTAGAGTTTGATAAAGGAGACTGCACATGGGCAAAATACTTTCCGGGGCGCTTATCCTCGGCATCCTAGGGCTTGGCATCGGGTATCTCATATTCGGACGTGTGGGCGGAGATTTCATCGCTATTCAAACCCTCTTTTCACCGCCGGACAACATTTTATCCGAACTGGGGCAGAAAATCACCGGTGTCACGGAAGCACGCAACAATATCCTGATTTCGGGCGCTGTCGGCCTCGGTCTTGGAGCGATCCTGGGAGCCACGCGTAAATAAAAAACGCCCCGGCCCGCTGTTTGGATACAGCGGCCGGGAGTACGCGTATAGGTCGCTTACCGCACTATCACCGGAAGCGGATATAGAGGCAGGGGGTGGGGACTTCAGGCCAGGGGGAAGACCTCAGGCCAGAATATCGACCCGCTGTCCCTTGGAGGGATCGCTCATGGGAGCGAGTTGTTGAGGGGCGGAGGAGCGCATCATTTCCACCATTGCCTCTCCCTGAGCTTCCTCAGTCTCCATCGCCTTCCCCAACAGGGCAGTTTGTACCTGAGATTGTATCTGCATTTGACTCATTTGTGTGCTGGCGGCTGCTATCGCATTCTCCATAGTACACCTCCTTTACTCTGATTAAGTTCTCTAAAAGTCCCGGTATGTTCAATACTCATCGCTTCCCACACCATATACAATATGTCTTTTCACGCCGCACGACAAGAGGCGTAGGGTGTTATTTCGTCCGTGAAAATCCATCAGGTGATGAGTGAACGAATACGCTCGTCAAGTGCCGCCTGGTCTCTGGAAAAGGTAGCCAGCCCGGCAGCGTTCAGGAGGGTATCGATTCCCAGTTCGCCCGAACGCAGCATCTCTTTCCAGTGTTCGTGTACCGGAATCTTCCCGTCTTCATCGATCTGCCGGCTCTGTTCATCACTCCAATGTGGGAAAATGTCACCGCAGCCGTATGCAAATACCTTCTGGTGCATTTCGGTTACACTCTCCGGGGGATTTTTCTCCAGATCGAGGACGAGGTTGACAATATCCGCCGGCACATCGGTAAGAGCATGCATCCGTACCTCCGCCGGTTCGACCGAAGCATCCAGCTCCACCGCATAATCTTCTCCCCTACAGGAGGAGAAAGAGCCGTCGTTTTTCTCCCGAGCTTCGTGAGCCACTTTTAGGGGCATGGTAAAGACGTCCACTCCGGCAAGGAAAGGCAGTTGCTCGCCGCTGCGCATACTGGCGGCAATTTGCCGCGTAGCGGCGCCGGAACTCTCGTTAGCCCGTACCACCGCCCGCTGACTGGAGAGGGTAGTCTTCTCACCCACCAACCGGCCGTCGCTCAGGCCGTTGTCGGCAAAGTATGCATTAATGCGACCAAGAAATACGTTAACATAGTTGGGCTGGGCAAACCGCACGGCAAGATAGTTTTGCCGCGCCGAAAAGCCGAGCGTCATATTGACCGGGATGTTCCGCTCCCTGAGCCGCCGCGCAGCAATCAGCCCCGCAGGGGTGAAGGGCACTTTGATTATAAAGCGCTCCGGTTCGATATTGTGAAACCGCTCCGCATAGCGGATTGTCTCTTCCGGATCGTGGGCAAAGTCGGTGTGAAGTTCAACACTCACCTTGCCCCCGAACCGTTCGATGAGCCGCAGTGCATGCCGGGCGTTGAGAATAAAACCGATCTCCACTACCCGTTGATCGATGGGCAGGTCGCCGAGAATACCGTCAGCTTCCTTGATAAGCTGATCGTAGATCCCCTTTTGGACCTCCTTGTTGAGTAAGGTATTGTTAGTCGTCAGAGCGCTCATTTCCGCGCTCCAGACCGACTCCGCCTCCTCGATATCGCCGGTATCGAGCCACAGCTCGGTTCCCGTCCCTTTCAACGCACTCCAAAAAGAATCGGAAGCTGCTTTGTACGTAGGCTCGGAGAGGTCGACCCCCTGCAGTACGAACTCGACTATATTTTTAGACAATGTGTTTTCACTCATAAGTACCTCCTTTATGTATAATAACGCACATGCGGCGCCCCTGCAAATTTTGAGCACCGGCTCGAGGAGCTCGGGTTCCAGCCTATTTACTGTTCAGCGCCATCCCGCGCGTGCGTCTTCCGCTCCCCCTCCGGCCTCCCCCGCTCCTCTTCCTGCGTCTCCCGTTTTCGGGGAAGATAAATATGGAAACTGCTCCCCTTTCCCGGGGTGCTTTCGATCTGAATACGGCCGCCGTGACTATCCACAAACTCCTTGCACACCACCAGTCCGAGTCCCGTCCCCTTCTCACCCTCAGTACCAGGATTTGTGCTGTGCGTATCCAAATGAAACAAGCGTTGCTTTTGTTCCTCGTTCATTCCCACCCCGGTATCTTTCACTGTCAGCCGCAGCTCGGTTTCCGCGGGAGCCGCCTCGATCGTAATTTCCCCGCTGGAGGGGGTAAATTTCACTGCATTGGAGACTAGGTTGCGCACGATAAAATGGACCATCTGGTAATCAGCGTAGGCCATCATCGACGTAGGAATGTCGGTATGCAGGTGGATATTCTTCTTTCGGGCCTCCTGCCGCAAGAGGTCGATGGCACGTTCAGAGAGATAGCGCAAGTCGATTGCCTGAGGATTAAACTCTATTCTATTGGTCTGAGCCCGGGACCACTGCAGGAGATTTTCCAAGAGCTCGTAGCCCTGGTGGGCTGAGTTGGAGATCATCTCCAGATACTCCTCCAGTTCATCCAAACTACCTTGCTGGTACTCCGTGTGGGCAAGGTCCGCCAGTCCAATAATGCTGTTAAAGGGATTCTTCAGGTCGTGGGCAATGATGGAGAAGAGCTTGTCCTTGGTAGCGTTCAGCTCGGATAGTTCCCTGTTCTGCAGCCGCAGCCGCAGATGAGTGCGCACCCGAGCGATCAGTTCGCGCCAGCGAATCGGTTTTACGACATAATCTACGCCGCCGGCGGCAAATGCTCGTTCTATATGTTCGGTATCACCGAGGGCGGTGAGAAATATTACCGGGATCGTCCGCGTAGCCTCGTCTCCCATCAGCTCTTCACAGACGGCAATCCCGTCCATACCGGGCATCATGATGTCGAGAAGCATCAAATCGATTTCCCGTTCCCTGGCCTCTTTCAATGCCCGCTCTCCGCTCTCAGCAAAGAAGAGCTCGTAGCCTTCCGGTTTTAGTATGCTGGCGCTGATCTGTATATTCTCCGGTACGTCATCTACAATCAATACCCTCGGTGCCCTGTCGTTCATGCTTCCTCCCGTCCTCTTCTACTCGTTGTCCCGGCTGCAGAGGGAAACCGCTCCAACGCCTCCCGCAGCCTGACCACATCGAATCGTTCCACCAGAGAGGCGAGGGCGCGTCCATACGCGGCCAGCTCCCCGTTTCCCTCTCTCTTGCCTAGCTCTTCCACCCGACCGGCAAAAGCGGCAATCTCTCCGAAAGAGCCGCTCTCTTTGACCTGCCGCCAGTTCTGCATCAAAAAGCTCTCCTCCGGGAGCTGCTCCTCTCCGCGGCGTTCCCCTACCTCTGCTCGGCTCTCCTTCGCCTCCGGAATCTCCTGCGTCTCACGAGTGGACACTTCATCCCACCAATCACAGCCGGCCAGTTCCGTTTCCGGGATTTCCTCCGCCATGGCCAGAGCAACGCCGTACAGATGAACGGTGAAGGTGGATCCTGCTCCGGGTAGACTCTTCACCTCCACCGTTCCGCCCATCATATTCACCAACTGTCTGACGATGGCCAGACCCAGTCCCACACCGCTTTTCTGGCTCTCTTCACTGCCCCGGCGGTAAGGTTCGAAAATGATCTGCTGCAGCTTAGGATCAATTCCCGCCCCTGTATCGTGAACATCGATTCGCAGGTCAATTTTCCTGTTTCCGCTCTTTCCCTCGTCGGTTACGCCGATACGCACCTCTCCGGAATCGGTGTACTTCATCGCATTGCCCACCAGATTGATCATAATCTGTCTGAGCCGGGAACGGTCCAACAGATAACAGTCCGGAAGATCGGTAGAGGTGGTGAACGCGAGTTCGATTCCCTTACTGCGGGCGATCTCACGGAAGAGATAGTACACTTCCTCGAAGACGCTGCGCAAATTGAGCGGTTCGGGCTGGATCTCCGTTCTCCCCGCTTCTATCTTGGAAAGATCGAGGATATCGTCCACCAGGGAGAGCAGCGCTGTGCCGCTTGCCTTGATGGAGTCCACATAGCCGCGCTCCTCTTCCCGTTCCAAGTGCTGGGCAAGAATATCGGTATACCCCAGTACCGAGTTCAGAGGAGTGCGAATTTCATGGCTCACCCCGGCAAGAAACATGCTTTTTTGCGTATTGGCCTCCTCCGCCCGGCGCCGTTCGTGCCGCAGCCGGGCAAGGAGCCGCTGATGCTCCATTGCCGCCGCAGTCTGGTAGGCAAAGGCCTCTATGAAACGATTGCGCCACTCCCGCGCCTCACCTCGATAGGTAATAAAGAGGCTGCCGTAGAGCTCGCGGTCCCCGGCAATGCCAACTCTACAGCTTATTTTTCCTTCGAAAAAGCGGGTAAACTCCTGATACAGCAAGCCGGTAAAGCCGAGTTTGCGGCGCATAAACTCGGCTCCGTCGACAAACTCGACCCTGCCATCCATGAGAATGCCTTTATCCTCCTCATCCGGCCGATAGAAGAGCGTCTCCGGCACTACCCCGGACTGAGCAAAATAGGTCCGCTCATGCTCTCCCAGTCCCGCTTCCCCCCTGACCACCAACAGCTCCGGCTCCGGCTCGTACTTTCCCAGCAGCACCATCGCCTCCGGCAGCTCGTCTGCAAGTCTCCTGCATATATGTGGGTAGAGTTGCTCCTCCGTCTCCGGAGAAATGAACTCCAGGGCGTTTCGGCTCAAGCCCCGCAGCGATTCCTCGAATAGTTTGCGCTCTTCGATATTCCGGACTATCGCCAGGACAAGCGGTTCGCCCTCCAAGGTGATGCGGCTGGCGTGCACCTCCACCGGCAGGCGGCCGCCTCCGCGCAGAACGTGCTCCGTCTCAAACCGCAGTTCACCGTTCTCCTCCAGTTCGCGGATAAATTGCTGGAGGCGCCTCTTGCTCGGGGTAGCATCGATCTCCAAGATGTTCATTGCCAATAGCGCTTCCCGACTGTAGCCGAGCATACGCGAGGCGGTTTCGTTTACCCGATAGAGCTTTCCAGTGTAGTCGTGAATAAATACCGCATCGCTGACACGCTCAAAGGCTTGCCGGTAGAGTTCGAACTCGTCCATCTGGGTACTACTATGCTCCTATTAGAGTCGCTCACATCTACAGAAAGTGTAGTTTTTTGAGACCCTGTGATGCAATATTTTGTGGTGTGAAAGTGGCAGAAAACACACTCATGTTTCACCGGGGCGCATCGCATGTTTTACCCGGGGGCTTCGCGTACTTGGCCGGAGCGCATCGCATTGTAACTGGGGCGCACCACCTACACCTAATTCTGCAGGCCGGGGGGATTCCTCACGTGCTCAGAGCCGGCTCCGTACTTACTCGCGAAGGTAAGGTTTTCCGATCGAGGCGGGAAACTCGATGCGCCGTTTGAACATCACCATTACCAGCACCGCCGCAAAGGGGAGCATGAGGAAAAATTGATAGGGCACTGCCTGGCTCGCCATTTGCAGTTGAAAGGAGAGCACCTCTATGGCGGCAAAAAGAACCCCTCCCAGGATAGCCCGCCCCGGCCGTCAACTGGCAAAAATGGCGATACCGATGGCCATAAAGCCGCGTCCTGCGGAGAGATCGGGAGAATAGGTTTCGGTGACCACCAGGGGAATATACGCACCGGCGGCGCCGTGGGAGCGGATAGCAGCTCCCCAAAGGCAAGCTTGTAGAGCAGGTCGCTCAAGCCGGATCCCAAGATCACCAGAGATATTCCCATGATAAACTGGTTTACCTTGTAGCGCTCGTGCAGGAACGCCAGCAGCAGGCCGAAGAGTGCTCCGGATCCCGCCCCGGCAAGAAAGCCGAAGAGCCAACTTTTTGTATAGAAGGCGCCGATTAATCCGACGGAGGCGGAGGTCAGCATAATGGTGCGGGAAAAGTCGATCCCAAACGTTCGGCTCGCCTCCACATTGTAGCCCACCGAGGTGATCTCGTAGCCCAGGCGGGTCCTTTTCAGCAGTACCGTGACCACGACGATCGCCGGCGACAGCGCCTATCACCAGCAGAAGGGGGATGTACACCCCCGACGGGAGCCCGAGGAAAGCTAGACTAGGCACCGCCGCGGAGGCGGCAGCTCCGCCAAAGAGCATCTGCCACCAGCCGCCGATGTTGAAAAATTTGATCATGAAGGGAATTGTGAAGGCATAGGTGGTAACCAGCAGGGGGACCATCTTCTTTATGGTCTCCTGAAAGCCGAAGGAGGAGCTAAAACTTGTCGCTCGGTCTCCATCTCTTCCCGCTCGAGCACGCCCTGGACACGCCCTTTACGCATAACCGTCGCCGCATGGCAAGCGGCCATTACTTCTTTGATCTTATGCGTGATAAAAACGACCGTCATTCCCTCGCCAACCAGCTTCTGCAGCGACTCGAGCAGCTGGTCGAACTCGTGCTCCACCAAGTTGGTAGTCGGCTCGTCCAGAATCACCCCTCTCTGCACTTGAAAAGTAACGTCCTCGAGAGCCTGCACTTCTCCGAATCGTTTGTTCACCCCGGACATCTCTACGACATATTCGCCGTTTACCTGCTCTCCTCTTTCGGCCGCGCGTTTTCCGGACCATAACGCATGGGAATGAATCCGCTCGTCTCTCCGGCGAGAATTTTCTCTACGATATCGGCCATAGGTACGGTAAAATCGAAGAGATCGCTCGTCAGATAGTGATCCGGTGCCTGGTCCTCTTTGCTGGTGTAAGTAGTCGCGAGGTACACTGTGCGCTCCGCCTGTTTCACCGCCTTGTAGAGGCCAAAGTTCCCCAAATTCACCGCACTGATGAGCACATCCGCTCCTTTACCAATCAGCCCTTCCGCCGCCTGGCGGGCTTTGACCGCGTCGTTAAAATCGCCGACAAACACGTATTCGAGCTCCACATCCTTATCGCTGTCTTCGAAGGCCTGATTGATCGCATTGATCTATCTCAATGACAAAGGTAGTCTCCGGTTCCGAATACGCCGTTTCCACGCTGTACTCGTCCCCCACTTGCTGCAGAGCTCGGTATCCAAGGGTATTGTAATCGGCGTCCTGGATGCTTCCCGGAAATATCGCCGCCACCCGGAGCTTAGCGCCGCTTTCTTCCTGCAAACCGCCGGCCCAGAGCAAAACCGGAGTCAAAAACACTATAACCGCTACCGCTATCGTACAAATCCGTTCCATTTTCGCCCTCCTTTTCACAACCCGCCTCCGCGTTGCCTTGTACTACTTTACCTTACTTAATTATATTACTCATCATTGGTACTGCTCAAGGCGAGATCCACATCGGCGATGATATCGTCGATGTGCTCCAGGCCGATGGAAAGGCGCACCAACTCGGGCCGCAAGCCCGCCGCCTGCTGCTGTTCATCTGAGAGTTGCGAATGGGTGGTGCTGCCCGGATGGATCGCCAGGCTCTTCGCATCCCCCACGTTCGCAACATGGGAGAAGAGCTGTAGCCGTTCGATAAAACGCTGCCCGGCAGCTTTTCCGCCCTTCACTCCAAACACCACCATTCCCCCGTAGCCGCGCTGCAGGTAACGCGCGGCAGTAGAATAGGCGGGGTCCTCCGGAAGCCCCGGGTAGCGAACCCACTCTACCTGCGGATGACTCTGCAGAAAGCGCGCCGCCGCCAGGGCGTTCTCACAGTGCCGCTCCATCCGCAGCGCCAGCGTCTCCAGTCCCTGTAGAAAGATCCAGGCGTTGTCGGGTGAAATCGCCGCCCCCAAGTTGCGCAGGGCTCCGGTTCTCATTCGCGCGATGTACGGAGTCGAGCCTTCCTCCACCGGCACATCCGCCCAAACCAGACCGTGGTAACTGTCGTCCGGCTCGGTATAGGTGGGAAACCGTCCTGAAGCGCGCCAGTTAAAACGGCCGGAGTCTATCACCGCGCCGCCGATCGCCGTCCCGTGACCGCCGATCCATTTGGTCAGTGAGTGCACCACGATATCCGCACCGTAGTCGAAGGGCCGCAGCAGATAGGGGGTGGTAAAGGTCGAATCGACGATCAGCGGAATGCCGTGCCGGTGCGCCGTCTCCGCCAGAGCCTCCAGGTCGCAGACATCGAGCCCGGGATTGCCGATCGTCTCCGCATACAGCGCCTTTGTCTTCGCCCCGATCAGCCTCTCAAACTGCTCTGGGCTGCCGGAAGAGGCAAAGCGGACGGTAATCCCGAACTGCGGGAGAATGTGATCGAACATGGTGTAGGTTCCGCCGTACAGATTGTCCGCTGAAACGATCTCATCCCCTTCGGCGGCGAGGTTGATCACCGCATTGAAAATCGCCGCCGTACCGGAAGCGAGGGCAAGCGCCGCGGAACCGCCCTCGAGCCGGGCGAGCCGCCGCTCCAGCACCTCCTGGGTGGGATTGCCGATGCGGGTATAGATGTTTCCCGGCTCCTCCAGTGAAAAAAGGCGGGCGGCATGATCGCTGTCGTCAAAGAGATAGGCGGTGGTCCGGTGCAACGGAACCCCCCGCGAGCGAGTTTCGGGATCCACCGTCTGCCCGGCGTGAAGCGCTGCGGTCTCGAATCGGTGCGGCTGCTGTCCTTCTGTGCCGCCTTTTGCCTGTGGGTATTCTTCACTCTGCATGGTCGCCTCCTAACCTATGGACGCCAGATCGTAGGGCGTCTCTTGATAGACATAATAATTGATCCAGTTGGAAAAAAGCAGGTGGGCGTGCGCCCTCCAGGTGACTACCGGCAGCGAGGCCGGGTCGTCGCCCGGAAAATAATTGCGGGGCTTGCCTATCGGGATCCCGTTGTTCACGTCTCGTTCGTACTCCGCCTTTAGGGTGTCACGGTCATATTCCAGGTGTCCGGTGACGAAAATCTGCCGGCCGCTGTTGTCGGCGGCGACGCATACTCCCGCCTCGGGGGAATCGGAGAGCACCCTGACCCCTTCGATGTCCTTGATATCCTCCCCTCTGACAGTGGTATTGCGTGAGTGGGGGGCGTAGAACTGATCGTCGAAGCCGCGAAAGAGCGGCATGTTGGGGGACCAGACCTCATGCGGGAAGATACCGAACATCTTCTCCGGGAGTGGATACTTGCGCACTCCGTAATGGTAGTAGAGTCCCGCCTGGGCGCCCCAGCAAATATGCAGCGTCGAGTAGACGTGGTGTTTCGTGTACTCCATAATTTCCTTCAGCTCCTCCCAGTAATCCACATCCTCAAACTCCATCTGCTCCACCGGCGCCCCGGTGATGATCATCCCGTCAAAGCGTTCGCCACGTATCTGCGAAAATCCACGGTAGAATCGACGCAGATGTTCCTGCGGAGTGTGCTGCGGCCGATGCGTCTCAGGGTGGAGCAGCGTCACGTTCACCTGAAGAGGCGTGTTGCCGACCAGCCGCAGGAGCTGCATCTCGGTCTGCATTTTGGTGGGCATCAGGTTGAGCACCGCGATCTGCAGCGGACGTATATCCTGGTGAACCGCCCGCTCCTCATCCATCACAAAGATGCCTTCCTGCTCAAGGCCGCTCCGGGCCGGGAGATCGTTGGGAATGTTTATTGGCATACACCCTCCTCACCGGAAACGGGTCTGCCGTTTCCGGAGTTTCGTATCGAGTATGCGCCATCGATTAGAAGACGACGCGTTTCAGCTGGACATCATCATGCCGGCCCGGGGGAGCAACGGCATCTGCGGGCTGCGGCGGGAACGCACATTAGCAGTAGCGGAATACCATGTTCGTTGTTCTAGGCCGGATAGGATTTTCATACTGACACGATAGGTTTACCGAATAAAAAATGCAAGAGGAGAGACCGGCAAGAAAAAAGTTTCTTTTTTACAAGAACAATCTGAAAACACTCTGCACATATACGGTGCATTCCTGTTCAAAAAGATCCTTTACAACGTTTCGGTTGTAACGCTAAGCTTTGACTATGGTGCCGACAAGCAAAAAATGCAGATGGTATCCGGTATGTCCGATGAAACGCTCCTATGAGGAAGGACTTCTCGAGGAGCATTATGTACAAAGCTACTGCTTTGATCGATGGGATGCGTGCGTGCGCTTTCACAAGGAGATGAACGGCACTCCGCATCCCAATTGGCTGCGCCAGGACGGCGTGCTCGACGAACGTCTCAAACCGGATCGCTTTCGGGGACGTTCGAAGGGTTCCTCATAGCCGTCTGGAGAAGGGCGTGAAGCTCTTTGTTCCCCGGAAGCACGTTGCACGGCTTCGTGAGGCGGCACGGCCGGACAGTATGCTCATTGCATGGCAAGGGGGAGGCTAAACTCGAAATTGCTGCCTTCACCGACGCTGCTTTGGGCCTCGATCGTTCCGCCGTGCCCTTCTACGATTTTCCGGCATACCGCCAGCCCCAAGCCGATACTCTTCTCCCCGCCGGTAGCCTTTACACTTAATTTCGTAAATGGCTGGAAGAGTTTGGGGAGCTCATCTTCGGGAATACCCTGCCCCTGGTCGCTCACCTTTACCCGCACCCAATGTTCCTCGGTCTCCACCTTCAGTGTCACGACCGTTTCCGGGTGAGAATATTTCACCGCATTCGAGAGCAAGTTATCCAGTACCTGAGTAATCTTTACCCGGTCGATCCGCAGAGGCAGGGAAGCGAGTTCGGCTTCTTTGTGGATCTCAATTTGCTTTTTCCTGGCGTTCGGCTGGTTGAGGGCGATGCTTCGGTCCACCAAAGTTATGAGGTCGGCATCCTCCCAGTTGAGCTGCAGAGTGCCGATCTGGTGTTTCGACAGTTCGAGCATGCCCGCCACGATCTCCAGCATATGTTCGGCCGAATCTTTCATCATTTTAATGTACTCGCGCTGCTCCCGGGTCAGCTCCCCATACTCGCCCTCCAAAAACAATTTGGCAATCCCGGAGATTCCCCCCAGCGGATTACGCAGGTCGTGAGCGGCCATGCCCAGGTACTTATCGCGCTCCTTGATAGTCTGCTGCAGTACTCGATTCTGTTTTTGAAGATCACGCTGCAGATTAGCCAGCTCGTTGTTCAAGCGGGTAAAGTCGTCATAGAGTTCGTGTTCATCGCCGTCGCTGCTTTCTCCTCCGGCGTGTTCCCCTCCGGGGTTCTCCCCTTCGTCGTTCTCCCGGCCTGCAGCCTCCTGTTTCATCGTGCTGCGCAGTAAGTTAGCCTGTTCGTTGTTCATTCGCATTACCTCATCCAAGTAACTCTCGGCCACCTTGCCTGAGGTAGAGGCGACGATAATCATCTCCTGATCATTCATGCCGCCCACAAAGTAGAGTTCGAAGACCTCTTCCGCCCCGTGAACATTGATACTCCAATCGTAGAGCGCCTTCTCTTTCCGGAGACGGTACAAAAAGGTAAAAAACTTTTGCAGGCTGTTTTCTTCAACTACCGCCGTAAGCATCCCCTCTTGCGAGAGATCGATCCGGTCGGCAAGGTCGTTCCGCAGCACTTTCCGGATACGCCCTGCGGTATCGCTTACCACTGCAAATCCGCGAAAACCGTCTTCCGCTTGACTCACGTATGCTTCTCCTCAATCAACTCATGTGCTTTTTTGATCGCCTCTCGGGCAGAGGCGGCGGTACCGTCGGCATCCACTTTGCGCCAAAGTTCGGGGTCTACATTGAACGGATATCCGCCGGCAAGAATCTTCACCTTTTTCAGCTCCGGCCGCGCCCGCAGAGCCGCAATGATTTCCCGCACTTTCTCAATGTGATAGGTGATAGTCACCGATATTCCCACCACATGCGCCCCCTCCGCCGCCGCAGTCTCTACGAGAGACTCGGTAGGGGTGCTGGCTCCAAGAAACACCGTGTCCCACCCGGCCAATTCGAAGAAATCGGCGATCATCCGGATGCCCAATTCATGCAGTTCATCCCCTACACTGGTACCTACGAATACCAAGCCGTTCTTCTCACTGCTAAAGATATAGGGATAGAGCCTGCTCATCACCAACTGCGTCACCGCAGTACAGTAGTGCTCCTGAGCCACACTCACTATGTTCTGCTGCCAGAGACGGCCGATCTCCCACTGAGTCACTTGGAACACATACTCATAGATATCCCGGATGTCCGTTCCCCCCTCCACCGCATCCAGCACCATCTGCACAGCTTTGTCACGGCGGCGGTTCAGTAGTGCATCCAGATACTCCTTTGCCAACGTACCCAGCGGCTGATCGTCGAGTATAAACGACTCCTCTTCCTCGCTTATTCGCCGAAAAGCGGTGATCGCCGCGTCCAGATACTCGACTGCTCTGCCGCTCTGCTCCGTTTCTAGAGCAATCTCCTCCCGCAGCAGCTTTAAACTCTCCAAAAAAGAATCGTTGGGAACCCCGAGGGAAACGAAGAGCACTTTCACCCACTTTACGTATTCGAGAAATAGTTGCTGCGACTCGGCCCCTACTGCATCTGCTAGATAGAAAATGTGATAGGCCACATCCTCGCGGCACTTTTGCCATCCTTCGGCTCCCATCCGTTTTGCGTATTCCGGGTAATGGGCTTCGAGCCCGCTCATCACCCTCTCTACGAGTTCATCCCGATGGTCAAGAAGAAGTGTACGCTCAGGTAAGGAAGTACGTTTTTCATTCATAATAGAAGTGTATCTTTGCTACATTCAAGTGTCAAACGCTCCCGGCGGCACGTAGTCGAGGCACTACGCAGCCGGGGCGGCACGCAACCGGGGCGGCACGCAA
>CAYFUX010000024.1:5263-10434 GCA_964346455.1 uncultured Spirochaetaceae bacterium | reverse complement strand
CACGTAGTCGAGGCACTACGCAGCCGGGGCGGCACGCAACCGGGGCGGCACGCAAAGCCGACGTGAAGGGCGGAAAGCTCATTCCCGGCTCATCCTTGAGGGGAAGAGTAGGCAAGCACGCTCTTTTTCAAATAATCCCGGTAGTCCGCCAGCTTCCGGATAATGACCAGCTCCTGCGGGGCGAGTTCGGTGCTGCGGCTCAGCATATCCACCTTCTTCTCGAAGGTACCGAAATCATCTATCCGGTTGCCCGGGGGAAAGAGGAGCCGAGTGGCACAGAAGTTTTTCCACTTCTGCCGCTCCCGCTCTCCGAAAAGCTCCGGAAAGTTGCGGCCTATCATGCGCCGCACCAGTTTCGCCGCCCGGGGATCGTGCATCTCCGCCGCCGCCCGGCGCCAATTCTCCAGCCCCGTCTCATGGAGACGCTCGAAGATCTTTTTGTCCTCGTCCAAAAAAAATCCGCCGCTGTAAATAGCCAGGTCCGCATCTTCCGCCTCACCGCCCGGAGGTTTTTCATACACCGCCCTGACCTTCTCCGTCAAATCCACTGCCGCACGAAGCCGCTCCCAGCGCTGCTCCACCAGTTCACGGTCTATCCCCAGCCGCTTGGCGGCCGTAGTGTCCAGGGTTTTCATGGGGGCGAGAACGGGACTCTTGTTGATATGGATGGCATGGAGCGGGATCCGCTCGGTTTTCAGCTCTTGCTGGGGGGAAAAGACCCGCTCCCGGATTGTCTCCACCGGCAGCTCCAGCAGTGGACGCGGATCGAAGCGAAGATCGAAGGCGATGACCGCGTTGCGGTTGTAGGGGTCTACCGCCAGAGGAGCCACCGCGGTGGTACAGCCTTCCTCCCGGGTAAACATTGCCGAGCTGTGGAGGAGAGGGCTGCGGCTCTGCAGATCGATCAGTTCCGATACCTTCTGCTTAGTACGGTGCTCGAAGAGGTAGCGAAAAAGCTTGGGCTGCGCTCGGTACAGTAGCTGCGCCAGTCCGATGGTCGCCCGTACGTCAGAGAGGGCGTCGTGAGCCTGCTCGTGACCGATCCCGTTGGCTTCCGTCAGCTCCTCCAACCGAAACGAGGGCCGGCCGTCATCAAGACGCGGCCACTCGATCCCCGCCGGACGCAGGTCGTGAGCCGCCCGCATCACGTTGATCAGATCCCAACGGCTGTTGCCGTTGGCATACTCCCGCACGTAGGGGTCAAAGAGGTTACGGTAGAAGAGGTTGCGCATGAACTCGTCGTCAAAGCGGATATTGTTGTATCCTACGACACAGGTGCCGGGCCGCGTCCACTCGGCAAAGATTCGGCGGGCCACCTCATACTCCGGAATCCCTTGCTCGGCAGTGTCCGGTGGCGTGATTCCCGTCTTCAGACAGGCATAGGGGTCGGGGGCATAGTCGGGAGCCGCCTTTACATACTCAATGGAGGGCTCTTCCACCTGTTCAAAATTGTCGTTTGTACGCACTCCGGCAAACTGCGCCAGCCTGTCAAGCTGCGGATGTCGGCCAAAGGTTTCGATGTCGTACCAGTAGAGGGTCGCCATAAGACGGCATTGTAACCCGAAGCGGCGCCGTCCATCCAGAGGCGCCGGCCTCGTTCACAGGCGACCTCGTTCACAGGCGGTCCCTTCGGAGAGCGGGGAGTTCTTAAGTGCCGGAGGAGCGATGATGCAGCAGCAGGATATCTCCGAGCCGTCCACCGGTATCTTTGGCAATCACCCCACATTTGATCTTCAGCAAGAAAAAGAGCTCCCGGCTCTGCTCGGAAAGGGTCTCGTAGTTGCCCTGCCCTTTACTGATCACCGCCTCCGACCGGGAGAACTCCCGCTGAAACGCCTCCGAACACTCCTCGAGGATCGTCCCCGGGGCGGTGCTGCCGCTGGAGACGACCCGCAGGACAGCGGCCACCCCCGTCTCCTCTGCATCCGCAAAGGTGGCGTCGTTGAGAATCGGCTCCTCACGCACGGCCATCGTGATGCTGATCCCGGGATAGCGCTCGGCGATCGTCTCTGCAAGTATACCGTCAAAGACCAATTCGCCGGCATTATCGGCAATGTAGAGCAGCCGTCCCCGTCGTTCATGCACCGCAGCGAGCCGCTCTTTGAAGGCGGAGTAGGCAAAGAGCGACGGTTCTTCATTCTTTATCAGCTGCGTCTCATCTTCCACCAGGGAGGCGATTTCCTCGGCAATATCGAAGTCGTGGCGGGCTCCAAAGTCGATGTTGTTGCCGGCGATAGCAAACTCCAGAGCGGAAAAGAGCGGATCATCAGACCGGCGAACCGCCTCCCTGACACGCGGGGCCGCCTTGAGCGCTCCCGCGTTGCTCTCCCGCTTTTCCTCGGCAAAGAGGTCCCGAATGCCGGTCTCTTCCCGTACCATCCGGTAAATCTCCCGCCCCATTTCCGGGGGCTTCATCCCCTGCGGCAGCTCGCGCAGCTCATCCAACACGCGGTTTACCACACGGCGCCGCCCCTCTTCGCCGTAACCACTGCGGCGGCTAAGGCTGAGGATTTGATTGAGAAAACAAGGGTAACATTCCAGATAGGTTCTCATGTAGCTTCACTCTCTTTCTTCCGTGCAATCGGGAAGTGTATCTGCCGTCCCCGGCCTTTTACTTCCGCGGTTTTCGGGCCCGAATAATCACGAAGCCGCCCTCTCCGTAGCCGTCGCGGGCCTCCTGCGGCGCATCTATCTCTTCAATATTGCCAAAGACCGTCTGCCGCACCGTCTCGATCACCAGGCCCTGTTTCTCCAAGGCGGCGATCACCTCCTCGGCGGACTTAAAGGTGGCGCGGCTGTAGAAGACGTCCTCGTCCTTGTACTGGAGGTACAGCTGCCCCAGAGGCGAGGCACGGTCGACAAAGCCGAAAAGTGCCTGGCCGCCGGGCTTCAACACCCTGCGGATCTCCTCCATGGCCCGGTCGATATCGTCGAGAAAACAGATAGCCGTCACCATAAGGGTATAATCAAAGGCACCGTCCTCCAAGGGCAGCTCCTCCGCCGCCCCCATGCGCATTTCAACTCCCCGCGCCCGGGCTTTCTCCAGCATTACTTCGGACGGCTCGACCCCGTACCGCACTCCCAGCCGGGAGGCGAAAAGGCCGCTGCCGGCGCCTATCTCCACCCCCGCCGGCGGGCCGGCCCCGTCTACCGCTTTTTCGGGAAGCACCTCCCGCAGCGCCTCGACCTCCGTGTCGTAGACCGCTTTGAAATTGGAAAACCACTCTTCGTACGTATCCGCGTAACGGTCGAAAGGTTCCGTAATCGGCATATATACTCCTCCTCTTAGTATACCACATTATTGCAGCGCAGCGCTCCGCGGCTTCGAATCCCCCCCGACAATTGGGCCGGATAGCTGTATTCGAAGCCCTCCAGTCCAAAGTCGGCAAAGAACGGGGCCGCCTCGCGCCGGGCTTTCCGGCGCTTCATTCCCCGGATACGCAGCGGCAGCACTACGTTATCGATTATACGGCGCCACGGCAACAGCAGGTCCTTCTGCTGCATGTAACTCACCCGTCCGGTTTTACCGGTGACGTCCTGGCCGACCTCGAAGGAGAAATCCTCGAGGATCTGCAACTCGCCAAAGCGCTTGGCAAGAGAGCGGGCGGCAAGCATCGCCTCCATTATCTACTCCTCCGGCAGGTACTCATTGGTAAAGGCCGCCTCGGCATCAAGGCGCCGCTCCAGCAGTCCGTGATCATAGAGAAATGCGCTGAAGTCGCTCCAACGGCTCTTCTCCATCACACCCCAGCGCTCTGCATCGGCAATGTAATTTCCCGAGAGGTAGCGCGGACTTTTACGGACAAACTCCGGGTCCAGGTTATCCGTATACCGGAGCAGAATATCCGCCGCCGCCTTCGGATTATCGACGGCAAAACGGTAGCCGCAGGCGGTAGCCCGCAGAAAGGCCCGTACCGTCTCAGGATCTTGCTTCAGCATGGAGTTGCTGGTGATCAGCGTGGGGGTGTAATAGTCCAGGGTGGAATCCAGATCCACCAGGGGTAGTTGATCTTCATCCCCTCGAGTTCTGCGCGAATGCCGTCCCAGCCGTAAAAGATCCAGCGGAAATCGATACCTTGCTTGAAACTGGCGATGAAGTCGGTGGTTCCCACATTCACGATTTCCACCCTAGAGAAGTCGGCATCGGCCTGCTCCATCACCGCCCCAGTAACAAGAGGCTGATCAGAGTGACGTAGAGCACCGCGCCGATCACGCTGTAGGTGGCCGCGATTTTCAATCCGGAAAAGAGCTGCTCCAATGCGGCGGGCAGTTTGGTAAACAGAAGAATCTGCAGCGGCCCGGCTCCCATCGTCCGCAGCAGATCGATCAAGTCCCGCTCCATCCCGTCCAGCCCTTCAAGGATGTTGATGGCCAGCGGGAAAAAACAGACCAGCACAACAATGAGCACCTTGGGGAGAATGCCGAATCCGAACCAGAGGATAAACAGAGGGGCGAGCACGATCAGCGGGACCGTCTGTGAAAACACGAGGAGAGGATAGAATACGTTGCGCACTAGAGGCAGGTGGTGCATGAGCGTGGCCAAGGTCACCGCACCGGCAAAGGCCAGCGCAAAACCGTAGCCGACCGCCTGCAGCGCCGTGCCGGGTTACTATTCGCAATAGCCGCATAGTCACCTCCCTACGCTGGCATTATCCAGATCAGGTTCACAGAGTCGAAGTCGTCCGCTTCCTCTCAGCCGGTTATCCCAGCTCCCCTATATTTTTAAACTACTCAGGATTTTTCCGGCGGTCAAGACAGGAATGTCATCCGCAGCATCCTCTCGCTGCAGCTCCAGCTCCTCTATCAACATCCGGGACCTCACCAATGACCTCACCGGAGACCTCGCCCGCGCGTACGCTCCCACCTCTTTCATCAGTATCTCGACGGACGTGGAGCCTGTCGAAGTCTCCGCCCGGAACCGGAGAAGTGCATCCTTGTAGTTGCCGACAACGGCCAGGGTATTCCGGAGGAGTACATCAACAATGTCTCCCGGGGCTTTGGTCTTATGCTGGTACGCAGTTACGCCACGCAGTTCGACGGGACGCTGCAGCTCGAAAACCGGAACGGAACTCGGGTAACCGTCACCCTTTACTACCGCGAGCCATAAGAACGCAAGGTGAATCGGCAGAGACGTTAAAATTTTTTGACAGTTCCGTGTGCCCTCTATATAA
>CAYFUX010000024.1:0-5163 GCA_964346455.1 uncultured Spirochaetaceae bacterium | reverse complement strand
GTGAATCGGCAGAGACGTTAAAATTTTTTGACAGTTCCGTGTGCCCTCTATATAATACGATCTTGGATTCAAACGTTAGGGAGGGTTAAATGCTACGCTTTGCCGTAATCGGCAGTCTGAATATGGACCTCACCGCCCGCACGGATCAATTTCCCCGTCCTGGAGAGACCCGCAAGGGGCGCAGTTTTGGTACCTATCCCGGCGGAAAGGGCGCCAATCAAGCCGTGGCGTTGGCCCGCCTCGGCGCCGACGTCCACATGGCCGGGAAACTCGGTAGCGACGTCTATGGGGAGAGTTACCGACGCCATTTGGAGGAAGAGTCGGTACGTTCGGAACTCGTTCACACCGCCGAAGAAACCTCTACTGGTATCGCAATGATTCAAGTAGACGACGCTGGAGAAAACAGCATCCTCATCGTTCCCGGCGCCAACGATGCGGTAGACCGTCCCTTCATCGACCAAATCCTCCCGGAGCTGCTGCAGGCCGACATATTTCTCTTCCAGCTCGAAATCCCGGTAGATACGGTTCACTACGCCCTCCGGCGTCTGAAAGAGCACAACAAAACTACCATCCTTGATCCTGCACCGGCGGTGCCGCTTCCGCAGGATCTATTCCGCTATGTCGATTATCTCACCCCCAATGAAAGCGAAGCGCAGACCCTTCTGGAAGCATTGTCCCTCCAAGCATCCGCCGACACCGCCAGGCCAACCTCCGGCGATGCCGGAGCCGGGGGCATTACCGGCGACGACTCCCGAGAGGAGACCGCCGCGGATCTGAAAGGCCTCGGCGTCGGCACCGTTATTCTGAAACTCGGCGGCCGGGGTGCCTATGCGCTTTCCGGTGAGCAGGCCTTTCACGCGGAAGGGTACGCGGTGGAGCCGGTAGACACCACCGCTGCCGGGGACGGGTTCAACGCCGGTCTCGCCTGCGGAATAGGAGAGGGGATGGAACTGAACGATGCTTTGCAGCTGGCAAACGCGGTAGGTGCGCGCGCCTGCACGGCCGTGGGCGCCCAAAGCGCCATGCCCTCCCGGGAAGCCGCGGAGTCCCTGCGCCGATAGCTACACCGCAGCCTCCCGGACTACAGCGGGCTAAGGTACATTGCTATACACAGCTCGTACGCAGAGCCGACGTTCTCCCGATTCCGGCTCTCTCGCCTTCCCGCTTATGTGTCTGCACTCTCTTATTTATCCGTTCTTATTTATCCGCGCTCTGCCGCTTGGTGTACATATCCAGCGTCACTGCCAGAATGAAGATAGCTCCGATAATGACCTGCTGAAGATAGGAGGAGACGCCGATCAGATTGAGGCCGTTGGAAAGCACCCCCATCAGCAGGGCCCCTGCAAAGGTTCCGGGGGTGCCGCCGGCACCGCCCATCAGAGACGTGCCGCCCAGTACGGTAGCGGCGATCGCCCTGAGTTCCAGTCCGGAGGCAGCCTGCGGCTGGGCGGACCAGAGACGGGCGGCAAGGATAACCCCCGCCAGAGCGGCGCACATTCCGCTGATCACATAGGTGGCCATTTTCACACGGTTGACCTTGATCCCCGCCAGACGGGCCGTCTCTTCGTTACCGCCTACGGCGTAAACTTGAATCCCAAAGGCCGTACGGGTCAGGATCCAGAAGGTCAAAACCACGACTCCGACAAAAATCAGCGCGGGAACCGGCAGAAAACCGATGTCTCCGCTACCAATAAACACGTACGCATCACCCATTCCCGAAATCGGCCGGCCTTGGGTGTAGATAAGCGTCAGTCCGCGGGCGATCGCCATCATGGCGAGGGTCGTGACAAAGGGCTGCACTCTGCCCCGTATAATCAATCCTCCGTTCACGGCGCCAATGCCCCCGCCGGCGGCGATCGCCAGCAGTATTGCAGGTCCCGCGGGAATACCGCTGCGCACGATAAAACCCGCCGAGAGAGCCCCGCACAACGCTATCACCGAACCGACGGAGAGATCGATACCGCCGGCGATAATAGTGAAGGTGACACCTATGGCAGCTATTCCGAGAATGGAGGACTGCTCCAGAATATTCATGAGATTGTTGTAGGTCAAAAAGCGCGGGCTCAAGAGGCCCAACACCAGCATGATTCCCAGGAGTACAAAGAAGACACTGTAGGTGCGCACTAATCTTCGAATAAACTGTTTCACTCCGAACCTCCCCCTGCAGCCGCATACTGCATGATGCGGTCCTGAGTAGCTTCTTCACGCTCCATCTCCGTTGCCACCTCGCCTTTCCGAAAAATCAGGATTCGATCGCTCACGCCCAGGATCTCGGGCAGCTCCGAGGAGATCATGATAATCGCCACCCCCTTAGAGGCGAGGTCGCTCATCAGACGGTGGATCTCCGCTTTCGCTCCTACATCGATCCCCCGGGTCGGTTCATCAAGGACCAGAATATCCGGCTCCAACGCCCATCCCCGCGCAATGATGACTTTCTGCTGATTCCCGCCAGAGAGCTGATGTACGAGCTTGTGAATACTCGGGGTTTGGATATTGAGTTTTTTGACAAAGCGCTGCGACAACTCCGCAAGCGGCCTGAGGGTTGTAAAAAAGAAGTTGAACATCCGCTCCAGCACGCTGATCGTCAAATTGTCGCTTACCGAAAGACCGAGAAATAGGCCCTGTTCTTTTCGATCCTCCGGCACAAAGGCAAAACCGTGTTGCATCATCTTCCGGATGCCCTGTATCTTTAGCGGTTTTCCCCGCAGCCGCAGGCTTCCGCTGGATATGGGATCCAAGCCGAGAAGGCCTCGGATCATCTCCGAGCGCCCGGCGCCCACCAGGCCAAAAACCCCGAGGATCTCGCCGGTGCGGACATTGAAGTTGATATTCTCGAAACCAATCCCGCTGAGCCCCTCGACCTCCAATATAACTTCTTCCTGTGGTTGGGACTCCTTGGGGAATAGATCGCTTAATTCCCGCCCCACCATCATACGCACCACGTCGTTTTGCTTCAGTTCCCCGATATCCCGGGTGTCGATCGTTTTTCCGTCCCGGAGCACTGTCACACTGTCGGCAATGTCAAACACTTCCTCCAGCCGATGAGAAATATAGACGATCGTAAATCCCCGGCTGCGGAGGTCTCGAATCAAACGAAAAAGAATGTTGGACTCCCGCTCGGTGAGGGAGGAGGTAGGCTCGTCCATGATGATGATGCGGGCATCCATAGAAAGCGCTTTTGTCACTTCTACCATCTGCTGCTGAGCGGTAGAAAGCTCCGACAGCGACACCCGCGGGTCGATATCCAAATTGATGCTTTCCAGGAGCTCCCGTGTCTGCGCATAGAGGCGGTGCCAATCTATTACGAAGGGAACCTTCTTCCGGGGCTCACGCCCCAGAAACACGTTCTCCCCTACCGTTCTATAGGGAATCAGCGTCAGCTCCTGGTAAATCATACTGATCCCCAGCCGCTGGGCGTGTCCAGGATCCTGAATCTCCACCTCTTGACCGTGCACCTCGATCGTACCGGAATCCTTTGGAAGTCCCCCGGAAAGCAGGTTCATGAGGGTCGATTTCCCGGCTCCGTTTTCCCCGACGAGGGCATGAACCGTCCCTCTTTGGACCTCGAAGCTCACGTCATCCAGCGCCTGAACGCCGGGAAAGGCTTTATAGATATGTTCCATTCTCAGTGCGTACTCATGCATGGATCCTACTCCCCCGAAAAGGGACAGGAACGATGCACGCACCGTCCCTGTCCCGAGAGCTTCTAGATAACTTAGAACTGATCGGCATTCTCCGAGGTCACAACCTTGAGCGGTACGGGGATGTAATCCTTGACCTCTTCACCGCTGAGATACTTGTTTGCCGTCTCTACTCCAAGGCTGCCAATTTCCGCAGGCTGCTGAGCTATCGTGGCATCGAGTCGTCCATCTTTGATCGCCGCCACGGCATCGTCAACGGCATCGAAGCCGACAAAGACGATCTCATCGGCTCGTCCGGCAGATTCAGCCGCCTGGATAGCACCAAGGACCATCTCGTCATTGTGCGCAAATACTCCGTCGATCTCGGACTGCGCCTGTAGAATATTCTGAAAGACATTGAGCCCCTCGGTGCGGTTGAAGTTCGCCGCCTGCCGAGCAACGATTTCAATGTCGCCTTTCTGGTCCATGACATTGTTGAAACCTTTGCCTCGGTCACGGGCGGCAGACGTACCGGGAATGCCTTCCAATTCCACTACTTTGCCTTCATTATTCAGCTGTTTTGCCAGGTACTCGCCGGCCATCTCACCGCCGGCTACGTTGTCGGAAGCGATATGAGAGACCACTTCGCCCCCTTCTGCCGAACGGTCAATGGTAAAGACCGGAATGCCCGCATCGTTCGCCTTACGAACGCTCGGGACTGCCGCCTCCGAATCGGTGGGATTGATCAGCAGCGCATCGACACCCCGCTGAATGAGGTCTTCGATATTGCTCGCCTCGGTGGCGGCATCGTTCTGCGAATCTACAACCACCAAGTTCACGCCCAACTCATCAGCAGCTTCCTGTGCGCCGTCTCGCAGGGTCACGAAAAAGGGATTGTTCAGCGTGGAGACCGACAGTCCGAGAGTCACTTCTTCCTCTCCGCCTGCGGCTTCTTCTCCCTGTCCGCCGGCGAAGCAGGCCATTGCTCCTAGCAGAAATACAATGCTCAAAAGAACGAGAATCTTCTTACCGTTCATACATACCTCCTTTTAGGTATTGGTTTTACCTCTATTCTTGCAATGCGAAATTGTAATCGTATGCTCGCCTGTATCACCTCCTTTACCTTCTCTCTTACTGTCACGTACTGTCACGATCTCTAACTCCGTTCTGCGCGAGCGAGACCGTGTATCAACAAGGCGCCGATAATAACCACGCCCTGAACCACCTGTGCGTAGAAGGGGGACACATTGAGGATGTTGATCGCATTGGCAATCACCCCCATGATAAGCGCCCCTAACAGGGTGCCGGAAAGCGTGCCGATGCCGCCGGCGAGGCTCGCTCCGCCTACAACCACTGCGGCGATCGCATCGAGTTCATACCGGATTCCCATTACCGGCTGAGCGGAATCCAGCCGCGACACGAGGATCATACCTGCCAGCGCCGCCAGCATGCCGGAGACCACATACACTCCGGCGGTGACCGTCTTTACCGGGATCCCGGAAAACCGTGCGGCGGTATCGTTGTTACCGATCGCATAAATATA
>CAYFUX010000023.1:48553-50531 GCA_964346455.1 uncultured Spirochaetaceae bacterium | reverse complement strand
CCTCAGCCTTCCAAGCTGAAGATGCCGGTTCGATTCCGGTCGGGCGCTCTCCATTTGTTCTTGCATGTTTTTCTCGCATGCACTACATTTTTGCATATACTGCCGACTCAAAGCCGAATCCAGCGTCAATGGGCTCGGCTTTTTTTGTTGCATTTTTTCCCGCTCTCCATTACATTGCTCCCATATGAAGTTCAAAGTTATCAGCATAAGCATTGGAGCGGTACTTCTTATTGCTCTCTTTACCATTTTCTACTCCCGGAGCGCTTTCACTGTACAGATCACTTCCCTCTATGAGCGCGACTATAGCGAACGCATTCGCAATATCGAGTGGGATTACAACTCAGTCGATGTAGTCTCCGGCGCCACCGAAGCGGCACGAGAGGCCCAAGAGGATATACTCAACACTCTTCACGACCGCTATGTAGACGTGCAGGACATCACCTCCTATCCACTTATCTTCAACGGCGACGAGGAATCCATCTTGTATATAGAAAAGAGTACGATTCCCCAAGATTTTATCCGCTCAGAGCATGCTGAACAGATCAAAGAGAAAAAGAACGGGACTTTTAGCTTCTCCTACCGCGGAAAAGGGTATTACGCCGTCTTCTCCTACTACGAGCCCTGGGACTGGTACACCGCCTATATCATACCCGATTCAAAGCGGCTTGCCGGAGTCAATCAATTCACCTTTCGTATCTCCATCACGCTTGCAGGAGCAGCGGGAGTCCTGCTGATACTTCTCTTCTACCTCATGGGACGTGCGATCAATCCACTGCATCGTCTCAGCGAGGCCATCGAGACAATGCGGCAGGGAGACCTATCCCAGCGCTTTGAACAGCAGGGTAAAGACGAAATCGCGGTGATCGCTCAAAGCTTCAATCAATTGGGCGAAAGCTTCGGAGCGATAGTCTCCCGCATCAAAAGCTCTACCGACGAGGCGCGCACTATAGAAAGAGATCTTCAGATGAAAGGGGAAAATACGCTTGAGGTGCTGGAGAAGATCTCTAACGAGACGGGAAGCAGCAGCGAGGATATAAAAGCGCTGGATGAAAAAATCGGCGCCTTCTCCGAGCACGTTGACCGCATCGGCGATGCGATGAAGCAACTCGGCGAACAGGTTGACCAAGAGGTGGAGGCAGTCGAGCGCACCTCCTCTACGATCAACCAGTCCAACTCAACGCTCTCCACCATGGCGGACCTTACCCGAGAGAAGCGGGAGTTCGTTCGCACTTTGCAAGAGACCGCGCAGCACGGCGGTGAACAGCAGCAGCAGTCGGACCGCTCCATCCAAGAGATTCTCTCCAGGGTGGGCAACGTATCGGAGACGGTTACGATCATCCAGGATATTGCGGACCGTACCAATCTACTGGCGATGAATGCAGCGATCGAGGCGGCCCATGCGGGGGAATCCGGAAAAGGCTTCGCCGTAGTTGCAGAAGAGATTCGCAATCTTGCCGCACAGTCCACCGAGAACGCAACCAGTATCGAAACGAGCGTCAAGGACATCGTCGAACGCATTCACAGCGCCTCCTCCCTCAGCACCACCACGACCGAATCGTTTCACAATATCCAAAACCGCATAGAAGAGGTGGGAACGGCTTTCGAGGAAGTTCTTCGCTACACTGAAAGTCTCTCGGAAGGCTCCGGAGAGATCGGAGAGGCGTTAGAATCTCTCCGGTCCCTCTCCGGGAAATTGAAGGAGCAGTCCAATGAGTCTACCCGCCGAGCAGATGAGGCTTCCCAGCTCATCGAAGAGGTCCACGGCATCAGCAGCCGAATGCGGGAGACCGTCGAGCACATCGACGGCACTTCCAAAAAAAGCGCCGAATGGATGCGGGAACTCTTTGATTTGACCACCCGTCTGCGAGAGAGTATGAACCGGCTCTCCACCGCCGTTAGCTCTTTCTCCGGCACCGGCTCGGGCAACGCCCTCACCAACGGCTCGAGTTCCAAAGAGCAGGTGAAAGATGATGAGCAG
>CAYFUX010000023.1:27535-48453 GCA_964346455.1 uncultured Spirochaetaceae bacterium | reverse complement strand
GAGCAGGTGAAAGATGATGAGCAGTTGAAGGATGATGAGCAGGGTGATGACCCGGCCGAAGCCGAACCTGCAGAGTTTGCCGAACTCGAGGAGGTGGAGGGGAACGAAACGGATACGCACAGAGATAGGCACAATCGCGGCTGAGCTGTAGTCAATCTTTATCTATAATCAATCTATAGTCACTGTGTAATCAGGAGACGTGATCGGAGCTGCTGCATTCCAAATACATCGCGAACCTGCTTCCGCCGAGCTTCCGGGCGTCTTCAGCAGCAACCCGGCCGCCGTGGGCCACTACAATCTCCCTGACGATCGCAAGCCCCAGCCCCGAGCCTCCGTTGCCGCGGCTGCGAGCCCGGTCGAGCCTATAAAAGCGTTCGAACACACGCTGCCGTTCGTCGAAGGGAATCCCCGGACCGGAATCTTCGACATACAGCATTCCCCCGCCATCAACACGCTCCGCCCCTACGATCACCGTCCCTCCCCCGGGTGTATACCGCAAAGCATTGTAAACAAGGTTGCTAAGCGCCTGCAGCATCTTTTGCCGGTCCACTCTCAGCGGCAGATCCTCCTCCGGTGAAGCGATGCGAAGGTCAATATTGCCGGAAGAGGCCAGCGGAGCGGCTGATTCATAGACATGGTGCAGTAGCTCTGCGCCGTCGGCTGTTTCAAAACGGTACGCCTCCGTTCCCTGCTCCGCATGAGCAAGCGACTGGAGCTCCTCTACCAGCCGGGCAAGCACTTCGGTTTCCTCCTGCAGCCCTTGAATACGACGGCGATCGATCGGGTAGATCCCCTCGAGCATCATTTCGATATTTCCCTGCAGAATACTCACCGGAGTACGCAGTTCGTGAGCAGAGTCGGCGATAATCTTTTTTTTCCACGCATCCGCCTCACGAAGAGAACGGGTCATATAGAGAAAACTGCGGCTGAGCTCCCCGATTTCATCTCTCCGAGCGGCAGGCAGAACGGGTTCGTACTCTCCCCTGGTCACTCCATGAGCAGCCCGAGTAAGTCGCTTGAGGGGATCTGTCACCGAGCGTATAAAAAAGTAGCCCGCTATCGCTCCCAAAACGACAGCAAACAGAGTAGAAAACGTGATAGCCTTGTACACGCTTCCCAGGAAAGCGCGCTGAAAAGGACCGAGCATCGGATCGAGCATGGAACCGAGGAACAGATAAGCGATTGTGGTTTGGCCGACTAGTACCGGCACTCCCTGCTCCAGCTTATCGGCCCTGTATAGCTCTTCGGGAGCCTTTTCCATCGTATGAGCGATAACCTCCCCCGTGCTGTCGGTAAGCAGCACCTGAATCCCCGGGGCAGGTTCCTCACCGGAGGCGGAGCCTCCCGGAGCTGCCGCATCCGGCGGCGCATTTTCCGGCAGCGTATCCTGAGACGGAGCCTGATTCATGCCACCTCCCTGACGGCCGGGAGCCCGCCGCATCGGCATCCCATGCTCTCTTCCCATCATGCCCGGCCCCATGCGTTCCCGCAGCATATAGAGTCCCGGCTCCTTCAGCAGCTCCTCTACACCTCGCCAACTTCCATTACGGGCATAAAACTCGCTCAAACGATTCGCGAGTGACCGGGCGGCGGCTACATCGCCCTCACGAACCAGCGCGGTAAAGGCCGATTTGGTAGTCAGACTAATAGAAACGGCGGAGACAATGCCGCTGAGGAGTAATATCCCCGCGAGCACCAGGATGAGTTTCCACGCCAGTCGGTTGTTCACTCCAGTTCCTCTTCTTCGCTCATCTTGTAGCCCACTCCCCAAACGGTCCGGATATACTGCGGTTTGCTCGGGTCGGGTTCGAGGGCTTTGCGCAGGTTTTTTACATGTACATCTATGGTACGTTCATAGCCTTCGAAGGCGTGATCCTGGAGTGCCTCCAGCAGCTGGCTCCGGGTAAAAACCCGGCCGGGATACTCCATGAAACGAATCAGCAAATCGAACTGTGCTGAAGTAAGCTGCACCGCCGCGCCGTCGCGCTGCACCGTACGTTTTTCCCGGTCGAGTATCAACCCGCCGAGCTTCAGTTGTGTGTCAGCCGCTTCTCGCCCGCCGCTCTCTCCGCGAGTGCGGCGTAGCACCGCTCTGATGCGCGCAGCGAGCTCTTTGAGGCTGAAGGGTTTTACTACATAATCGTCTGCCCCCAGTTCCAGCCCCATGAGTTTATCCTGCTCTTCCGTTTTGGCGGTCAATAGAATAATGGGTATACCGCCGCTCTCGCGCAGCCGACGGGTCACATCCCAACCGTCGAGTCCCGGCATCATGATATCCAAAATCACCATATCCGGCTCTGCGGCGGCTACCTGCTCAATAGCCTCTTTCCCGCTGCGGGCGGTGTATACCCGATAGCCCACCGCCTCCAGATAATCCTTGACCATGGTCACGATTTTCGCCTCGTCGTCGACGACGAGAACAGTATCCGCTGTAGCGTTGGTCATATTCTTTCCTTCCGTACTAAAAGCATACTACGGATAATTTGTGAAGGAGTTGTGTAGCGTTAATGAAGTCTGTGTGCAGTTCTCTCTTTTACGGGACATCCGTTACAGCTTTGGTGTTCCTCCACGGCGGGGGCCATCACCCACTGCTCACGAGAAAAGATCGTCAAAAGCCCTGCGGCTCTCCTCTTTGCGCTTTTTCTCTTTGGTATCCGGATGAAAGGCCTGCTCTGTAGGACGAAAATAATCGCAAAAGTTCGCGCGCTCTTTTTCGTGGACGGGATCGACAATATGTTCTTTGCAGTCGTGTTGACGGCCGGGGGCGTAAAATGTGCAATTTTTACACACCCGTGCGTCGCTGCCGCAACCCGGGCATTCACTCGAACGGTAAATCGGCAATACAATTTCCGCTCCGCATCGATAACAGTAGATGCTCTCCATTATCCGCCTCTCTTTAGGGGGCGCCACCGGCACGCAGCCCTTCGCATATTTTCAGGCAAAGGTATTTACATTCCGTCCGCGATATTCATCACGTCGTCTTCGCTCCGTCTCCTCTTCTACCTGTGTTTCTTCTTCCCGCTCCGTCTCTTCTTCCGTCTCGAGCTCTATCTCACTATTTTCACGCGCCCGCTCACTGTCTTCACTGCGGTCAGGCCGCTCTTGTTCACGCTCGGGAACCGGACGAGGGCGACGAACACGATCGCTTGGATTGATGTTCTCCATATCGCTCATCGTATCACCTCCTACTTTAAAGATAGTATATTCTTTGCCGTCCGTCCAGTTTTTCCCTCTGGCGCAGCGGACGTAAGGCCCTGGTCCTCTTAGTACGCGCCCGATTCCGTCTCTGTACCGGGGCGATTGCGGGCCATCTCCTCGTGAACATCGATATCGTCAGCGTCCCACGGATAACACACCCACTTATCCGGCAGGTCTTCGCCGGCGTAGTAGAGTTCCACTTCCTCGGGAAACTGACCGCGTTTCGTTTTCATTTTGTTGTGAAGCACCGCGACCGCAATATGAGCGGGATTATGCTTCAAAAGTTCCCTGAGACAATACTCCAAGGTAACCCGGGAATCGTCTACCTCGTCCACCAGCAATATCCGCTTGCCGGCAAGTTTTTTCTCCACTTCGTCGATCCACTGAATCTTACGAGGATTCCCCTGCGGCTTGTTGTCGATGCCGTAATAAGAAATACCGACAGTAAGGATCGGCCGATCAATGAAAGTCTTCAGGATTCGCGCAGGAATAAAACCGCCGGTTCCGATTGCCACAATCACCTCCGGATCGTACCCGGAGGCAGTAATTTGCTTGGCGATCTTACGTATCGTTCTATGAATTTGATTGTAGGAGTAATGTATCTTCTCTGGCTCGCCCATATGGATCTCCTCTTATTCTATGCTCTCCCCCTGGAGAAGAGCGTCAAGCTCGGCTCGCCGCCCACGCCGTTGATCTGCTGCCGGCTAGAGCGCAAACTCTCCATCCCGAAGAATAACGGTCTCCTTTCCTGAAGAATCCACTGCAGTGATCGTCGGCTCTCTCACAAGACAGTCGAGATGGATCAGGGCCGGCGCATCTTCGTCGTAGTTGGAGCCGATAGCAATGTGGCAGGTGCTGTAGGCCTTCTCGTCCTCCAGCATATTGCCGCTGACAGTTGCATGCGGATTGAGGCCAATCCCCAGTTCTCCAAGACTCCTGGCGTTTCGGCTGTAGGTTTTGCCCTTTCCCTCGGGCAGTTTTCCGTCCCGCTCATACGAGATGGCATTATTCTCTCCCAGAGTAACGGTCTCCAAAAGGAGACTCGCCTCGCGAGTGCCCTCTACCGCCTCAACAAACCCATCGCGCACACTGACCTTTACCGGGGTTTCAGCGATAATATCGCCGTCGTGCAGCGATATGCTGCCGTCAAACACGATAACGCCGTTGCTCGTTCCAATGGCCGGGCTTATAAACGCTTCACCGGCCGGCAAATTGCCCCCGCTACCCGGCTCCGACAGATCACCGTCATCGACAAACGCTTCCCGGCCGCTGAGACCGATTTCAAGGTCCGTACCCCCCGACGCAGTAATGTACACCTTCTCAGCCGGATCAAGAACTTCCTTGACCGCCTTCACCTGACGTGCAAGTTCGCGGTAGTTAATAGTGAGGGTTCGAGTAAACATATTCCGACTAATACTCGGCGACCAAAAGGCCCGCAGTTTTTTTGTATCCAACAGATAGTGAAAGATATGGTCGTAACTTTTGCCGTCTTCTTGTATGGGATTAGCAATGGCAAAGCGATCCTTGCCCAATTTCTGTTCGCTTACGGAGATAAAAACATCCGGTACGGAGGAAATGGCCTCGATCACCGCATCGTCGGCATAGTCGAGCTGACTTTTAGTCGGTTGTACCAAAAGCAGCGGAATTCCGCCTGCCCGTGCCGCCGCGTTGTAGAGTGCAAGGGAGATCTCGTACACCTCGTGTGAGGGGTTCGTTACGATAAGAACTCGCTCACCGAAACGTATTCTGAGGGACTCCTCTACGGCGATACGAGCGGCATCTTCCAAAGGTTCGAGAAACTCATAGGTAAAGGGTTGATGTGAAGTCGATGTGGAACTCATGCACCTATAGTAGATGACGCACCCCTTTCCGTCAATGACAAAGGCTTCAACCGCTGCACGCCTCTATCACAAACGAACAAGGGATAGACCGGCATCCTTTCGAATCGAGATTATCGGAAGATCTAGAGAGACTCGATTTCCTTACGCATCTCCGTCTGCAAGATATTGTAAATGAAGGCGGAAATCCGCTTGCGGGCTTCCTGCGACACAAAGGCGGTAAAGAGGACCACATAGATTTGCCCTTCCTCCGAATCCCGTCGTCCCGCCACGATCCCGGAGACCATCACGAGCCTTCCCCGCAGCTTTAACTGGATCCGGTCAAGGCTCGTCTTCAACGGCAAATCAACCTGTTCATAAAAGCGGCACGCCAATCCGGCCTTGCTGATGTCCTGAATCATCCCCTCATGCACTTGGTCTCCGATTTGAATATTGAACTCGATCGGATTATTCTTCGGGCACCTGGCGCGGATAAACTTGCGCTTCCCCTTAGCCTCGTTGACCATAAGCGTCTTCAAAATTATTCGGGCACTCTCTTTGACGCCCAGCTTGAGCTGCACAAAGCCTGCTTCCACTTCCAAATCCATCAGGTATTTTTTCGCCAACGTATCTTCCCGTGAGTAAGTCAGGATACCGATTTTCACATTGCCAATCTTTTCATTGTTTTTCAGCTCCCGGACGTACGCTTCCCACTCTTCCTCTTCCAGCTTCTCGTCTATATTGATATAGATGATCGACTCCGGATACCGTTCCAAAAGTCGCGGCATCTTGTGGTGATCGTACACCAAATAGACTTCGAACTCGTTTTCGATGATATAATCGATCAATTCCTGCTGGATGACGCTGTGCGGGTAAAGAAAAAATACCTTGCGCCCAAGGTTCTCGGTTTTCTCATTCGTGTGTGGTGCCGCCATGCAGTACCCCTTATACAAACTCTACTTCAAAATTAAAACTGCTTTCATCCTGTTTTCCGGGGGAGATATTCCGCAGGTCCTTAAACTCCGCCGCTCCCGCAGGCGGGTCTATCCGAAAAATTTCCGGCGGGAAAAGATAGTTCAATCCGGAGACGGCATCCTTCATGATTTCGAACTCTTTGCCGCGGCCGTCGACGATTCTCCCTTCGGCCGGAATCTCCGCCCGGGTCACCAGTAGGAAGGGACGCCCGTAGGTGTAGACTTCCATGGAAACCGGCGCTGTATCCAACAGCGCAGAGAGTCCTTCCCGGTCCAACTCCACCCACGCCTGCACCTGTTCTACACCGAGCCTACGCAGTTCCTCCGCAGCCAGTGAATTGGTCACCGGCAGTGGATAACCGGTAACCCGGCGCAGTCCATCTCGCCCTTCGAGCAGTTCGAGATGTGCCAGATCGGTGATCCGAAAGGTTCGCCGTTCCCCGCTTTCCATCTGCTCGAGCAGCGTATCCACCGTGTCTTTAGTCTCCTGCAGCTCCGTTTCCCGAATAAAGTGAGGCAACTCCGCCTCCCGGCCCTGTGGAACGCGGGCGGACAGGCTCTCTGTCGCCCATCCGCATCCCCGGGATAGCTTTTCTCCTCTCCGCAGGGCACATACCGTCGCCGGCGATGACTCCCGTACATCCCCCCTGACGCGCAGTGACTCAAGGAGCTCCCTCGCTGTTCTTCCCGCACTCTTCGCATGCTCCCCCGAAGGCAGCTGTTCGATCAGCCAGCTCCAAAAATCCCGCCGGGCCTGCTTGAGTCTGCTGAGGGGAACAAACAGTCCCTCGCCCACCCGCACATCAATGCGACCGGCGGCGATCTCCGCATTTCGAGTGGCGGAGAACATCTCCCGTACACTCTCCTCATCGAGCGCGTGGGCCCGTGCCGGTTCAACCGGTACCTCCGAACTCCAGGAAAAGCTTTTCTCCCTCCCCTCCTCAAACGCGGTGACTCTCAGCCCCTCACGATCGATAGTGATCTCCAGTGCGACACGGCGCGGAGGAACATAGGGGCTCAGCTCCTCCGGCTTGGGGCCCGGTGTTTTACGGCTGATGCCTATGCGGTAGACAAATCCTTCTTCAGGCACCTCTTTATCCACCTGCACCTCGGCTTTTCCTTCGGAAACTGTCTTGGTGTTCTTGCCGCCCTGCAGCAGGCGACGGACGGTGAAGGCGGGTCCCTCTCCTCCGGAGGCGGGCTGGATACGGATTCTATCGCCGATTCGCAGTCTTTTCCGCACCTCCACCAGCACCCCGCGGGCGGTCGTACCGGTAACTTTGCCTATCCGCATCCCGGATACACCTATGTTGTCGGGAACTATCAGAGACTCCATATCTTCCTGCGTCGCAAATCCGTGGGACCATCGCCGGCCGTAGCTTTCCGCAAGTACCGCTTTTGCAGATTTGATGTCGGGGGGTTCGCCGGCGGCAATACTGTCCAGCACCATCCGATACGCGCCCACCACACTCTGCACATAATCGGGCTTCTTCAGCCGCCCTTCTATTTTCAAAGAGGCTACGCCGAGTTCGGCAAAGATCTCCAGCATGTCGAGGGTATACAGGTCTTGGGTGGAGAAGAAAAAACCTGCCCGTTTGCGACCCTCGTCCTGGGTATAGTAGCGGCGTCGACAGGGTTGTTTGCACTTGCCGCGGTTTCCGCTCCATCCGCCGATCCAGGAGGAAAAGAGACAACGTCCGCTGAGGGAACAGCAGAGCGCTCCGTGCACAAACACCTCCACCTCTACCGGCGACCGAGGAACAAGCTCTTTAAGCTCATCGAGAGTAATCTGACGCTCCAGGATTACCCGTTCAATTCCCATGCGCGCCGCCGTCGCCACTCCGGCGCTGTTATGGATCCCCATCTGTGTGGAGCCATGGATTGGTACTCCGGGAAAAAGTTCACGCAATATTCTGACGGCCCCGAAATCCTGAACAATTACCCCGTGAGGGTCGAGGGAAGTGATCCGCTGCAGGTCCTTCACCGCCGCCTCTAACTCCTGCTCCTTGAGCAGAGTATTGAACGTTACATAAAAGGCCTTGCTGTTTCTGTGAGCGTACCCGGCCAGTTTCGACAGATCCTCGAACCTAAAGTTTTCGCCCATCTCCCTGGCATTGAAGCGGGGCAGTCCGCAGTAGACGGCATCGGCGCCGCTCTCAAAGGCGGTGATGGCCGTGCTAAGATTGCCTGCCGGAGCGAGCAATTCGGGAATCCGGGGAGAAGTATGTTCTGTAGGAGAAGAGTTCGTACGATCCATTGGTCCTCATTATAGGGATTGCATCGCAATTTTTCTACAACCGAGGGTAGAGAAATTAGGAGGACCTGTCACTCTGTAGATCCGCACCTGCCCATTTTAGAACATAGCGGCCCGGTTCGAAGCCCCGATGTAAACACGGCCGCCCTTGCGGGCGGCCGTGTTCTGTTTCAGCCAGTACACAATGTTGTTCTGTAGCCGTGCGGATCGTACTTAGCCGATACCGCCAAAAATGACGTTGAGAATCATTACGGCCAGGGCCACCAGTACGAATACGTACTTGGAGTAGAACTCGAACCACTTGCCAAGCGGCTTGCGAGCGTTCTTGTTGATCTCCGCTCGGGCACGGTCGGCACCAAAAATCCAGAAGAATACGAATGCCGCCAGCACGGCGCCGAAGGGCAAAACGTAGATAGTGGAGACATCCGCCCAGGTACCGAAGCGGGCCATGCTGGTGTCCAGCGGAAGTCCGATGACGAAGGCAATAATGCTGAGCACAACAACCGAAAGTTTACGGCTCATCTTAGCCTTATCCATCAGTCCTTCAACCGCCGGCTCGAGCATACTCACCGAAGAGGAGAAGCCGGCAAATACCACCGACAGGAAGAAGAGCACGGCAAAAATGTAACTTCCTGGCATCTGTGCAAAGACGTTGGGGATGGTGATGAAAAGCAGTCCGGGGCCCGCAGTGGGATCGAGATCAAAGGCAAAGACTGCCGGAATGATCACGAAGGCCGCCAGCAGAGAAGCCAGAAAGTTGAACAGTACCGTCTGGATACCTGAGGAGTGAATGACGGTATCGTCCCGGGCATAACTTCCGTACACCAGCATGGTGGCGCCTCCGAGGCTCAAGGTGAAAAATGCTTGTCCAAGCGCCATGATCCAGGTTTCGATTTCCCCGATCTTTGACCAGTCGGGAACGAACATGTAAGCGATACCTGCAGCAGCGCCCGGCAGAGTGAGGGATCGGATAAGCAGAATGATCAAGATGGCAAAAAGCACCGGCATCATGATCTTGTTAGCCCGCTCGATTCCCTTCCGTACGCCAAGCAGGACGATTCCCATAGTGATGAGAATACCAGCCGCATGCCAGGCGATGGTGATCGGCGTTCCGGCGAAATTGCCGAAGTAGCTTGCGATATCCAAGGAGGGAAAAGAGTTGCCCAGCGCCAGCACCAGGTACTTCAGCAGCCAGCCGATAACAACCGCGTAAAAAATGTACACGGCGTATACGGCGAGCACCGGTATCACACCGAGTACCGCTCCGAGGGGACCTTTTCCCTTCTCTTTGAAGACATTCTCAAACGCACCGATCGCACCTTTTCGCTGACTGCGCCCGAATGCCCATTCTCCCATCAGACCGACGCTTGCAATACCGAACACGAAGATGAGATACGGTATCAGAAACGCCGCTCCACCGTAGGCACCCGTTCTCCAGGAGAACAGCCAGATGTTTCCTAGGCCAATTGCGGATCCTACACTTGCCAAGACGAATCCCAATTTACCCGTCCATGTTTCTCTTTCCATCTCTACTCCTAATGTAAAAGGGTTCTAAGTTATATTCATTGAACAGCAAGCTTAACCTGTTGTCAAGCAATATTTTCAACGATTCGGCGGAGAGCCGAATGGTCCTCACTTGTTTATCAGCGTATATCCAATAGCACAAACAAAAGCCCGTGGCGGACGGGTTTCTCCGCACGGGCATCATTCGAACTTCACTTTGCGTGTGCTCTGGAGAGGCACAGTTGGTGCATTGGAATACCACAACTCAACAGAGTCTGAAACCGACCTAGGTTGTGATATTGTCTCCCTTGCCCTTCATAAAATCCTTATTTTTATCGCCTACCCAGTAGCGTTCACCGGCGATACACCAGATAAAGGTCACCGGCTCGCCATGGCTGAATACCGGGTGATAGTTGAGCATCGGAATGGTCACGTGGTCTCCGGTCTCGACGGAAGTGACAAAGGTCTTTGTCTCATCCGATTCATAGACCTCCATCGCACCGCGGCCCTCGATAAACGAGTAGACTTCCTCTTGGTCGGTGTGGTTGTGCGGCGGCCAGGCGCGGGTGTAGTCCTCGTACAAAGTAATGCCGGCGATGAACTTGTCCGCCTGTTCCGACACGTTGAACATGAGGAATACGTCCTTGCCATCCAAATGGCGTATTCGCTCTTCGTCGTTTTTGATTTCCTCCCAGCGTGAATGGTGAACGGGATGAGTGTTCTCTGCGGTGGCGCGATAGAGGTTCAGCAGCGCCGCCTCTTCGCCAAGGTGGCGAATCGTAAAGGCGCTGTTCAGAGGTATGTAGAGTGAATCGTAGTGCGCGAGTTCGTACTTCGCCCCCTCCACCTCAACCTCGCACGGGTCCATCAGATTGAACAGCAACGCCTCCTCATACTTGAAACTCATCTGGGCGGAGCTAGCGCCATCCCATAGGATGACCTCGTCTGCGCTCAGATAATCGAGGTTTGAATTACTCTGATTGAAGAGATTCCGTATTTCACAGGAACTCTCCTCGCCGTTAAACTTCTTTCCGGGTTTTATCGGCATAACGTCTCCTTTCCGCGGCAGAATTGCTTTCTGGCTCCATTTTAATTTTTTACTGGAAAAAAGTAAATAGGGAAAACGACGGTCCCCATGTCCATACTGCCATCTCTCAACACCACCGCATTCTCATGATAACGGGCTACCCCCGCCTGCCGCCGTTCCCGGCTCTCTATAAAGCCGTTCAGTCTTTGTAGCGGCCGGCGTTTACATCGATCACCTCTCCGGTGACGTAATCGTTCTCCAAGAGATACACTACGGTGTGAGCAATTTCGCCGACATCTGCAATTCGGCCAAAGGGGGTGAGCTTAGAAAGTTTTTCCTTTACCTCCGGAGTGATCAGTTCCGTGTCCACCGGCCCCGGCGCTATCGCATTGACCATCACATCCGGGGCCAGTTCGGTGGCCAGTGCAAAGGTCAGGCTAGTTACCCCGCCTTTGGAGGCGGCATAGTGACTGCCGATCGTACCCCCCATTTTCGCCGCAATTGAGGAGAGATTGACCACTTTCCCCCGATTCTTCTTCAACTCCCCAGAGGCGGCTTTGCAGCAGTAAAAGGTTCCGCTCAGATTGGTCTCGATCACGTCGTGCCACTCTTCCACCGAGATGTCGTCGAGCAGTGAACTCGGGCCGCTGAGTCCCGCACTGTTGACCAGGATGTCGATTCCGCCGAGTTCATCCTTCACGGTGCTCATAAGTTGCTGAACCGACCCCCAGTCCCGAAGGTCCGCCTGAAGCGCAACGGCCTTTACCCCTTTTTTGCTAGCCGCATCCGCCGTTTTTTGTGCTTTCTCGCGATTGCCGTGGTACACTGCCGCAACATCAACGCCTTTACCTGCCAAAGTCTCCACAGTAGCGGCCCCGATGCCACGGCTGCCGCCGGTTACGACTGCACGCTTGCCTTTCAAATCCATACTGTTTCCTCCTCTCTCTTTCTGTTTTTTATTGTACTGTTTTTTATTGTACCATGCTGAAGCTACATACCCGCAGAGTGCTTTTATACCCGCAGCGGAAGAGTAAAGGTCACCTCGGTGCCTTCCTGAGGAGCGCTCTCTATATCGATGTCCCCGCCGTGGGTCTCGACAATGCTCTTTACGATTGCCATTCCGAGTCCTGTTCCGCCTTGGTCGGCAAAAGAGTAGAAGGGCTCGAAAATATGCTCCATCACCTCCTCGCTCATCCCTTCCCCGGTATCGCGAACGCCGATTTTCACAGAGTCTCCCGTACGCTCATACCACAGTGAAAGCTCTCCACGGCGTCCCATGGCCTTGCGGGCGTTCTCCACCAAATTCTTACCTACTCGAAGAATACGATCGTGATCGAACATTGCGGAGACGTCTTCCCCCTCCTCACAGTAAATCTCCACCTCACGAGCATTGATGCGCTGCCGGGCAAAATCACACACCTCCTGTATGAACTCCCTCATACGCACCACGCTCATATCCAGGCGTATCTCTCCGCGTGAGTAATCCAACATCTCATTGGCCATAGAATTGAGCCGCTCCGTCTCGAAACGGATCTTCTCCACATAGCCCTTCGGCTTCCCCTCCACCAATCCGCCGGAGATGAGCATATCGGCGTAGGCCTTGATTACGGAGATGGGATTGCGGATATCGTGAAGTATCATAGAGCTGAACTTGCCCAGTGCGGCCAACCGTTCGTTACGCACCACTTCCTTTTGCGCCTCCCGCAGCTTGCGGTTGGCCTCGGTCAACTCTTCATTCCGTTTCTTCAAATCTTCAAGAAAGGTCTCGTTGCTCTTACGCACCATTGAGCTGAGGGAGCGAATAATCGCCAGCGCCACGTGCGCATTTTTTTGAAGAATCTGCTGAAACTCCTGTTCGTTGATAAACAGCACCCGGGTAGTCACCCTGCTGATGACAGTGGCGCTGCGGGGCAGGTTGTCCACCAAGGCCATCTCACCAAACAGTTTCCCCTCGCCGTGGACCGCCAGCATATCTGCGTCGGGAGTGTCGTACGCCTTCCAAACTTCCACCTCCCCCTCCATGACGATATAAAAACGGTCGGCGGTGTCTCCCTCGTAAAACACTACCTCGCCGGGAGAAAACTCATCCTCCCGGCAATGGCTCATAATACTGCGAATCTCCTCATCCGAGAGATTAGCAAAAAACGGGACTTTACGCAGGTATCGAAAATATCCCACCGTCCCGTCTCCTATTCGCCGATGATCTTGACCAGCACGCGTTTACGCCGCTGTCCGTCGAACTCGCCGTAAAACACTGCCTCCCAGGGGCCCAGATCAAGATCTCCGCCGGTCACCGCAATCATCACCTCGCGGCCCATGATCTGCCGCTTCAAATGGGCATCCCCGTTGTCTTCGCCCACGTTGTGACGGTACCCGCTCTTGCTGTAGGGGGCCAGTTTCTCGAGCCATTCCATATAATCCTGGTGCAGTCCCGACTCGTTATCATTGATAAAAACGCTGGCGGTAATGTGCATCGCATTCACCAGGCAGAACCCTTCCTGAATTCCGCTCTCTTGCACCGCTTTGCGAACTTCGTCGGTCATATGCACCAGCTCATAGCGGTTTTTGGTGTTAAACCACAGTTCCTTCTTATGACTTTTCATCTCTCCTGCCTCCCGATAATTAGCTTCTCTGTATCGTAACAGATGAATGGTGCCGGGCCAATAGCGTAATCTTTTTTTCACCTGAACCATCGACCGGCGCTGTTGCTCTTACAGCGAGTGAAAAAACACGCTCACAGCAGCTTATACAACAGTCCTGATTTTTGACTTCCAGTTAGCACTGTGATAGTATTATGCAGTTTTCTTTACTGCTATGAGGATTCCGGCTATGCAAGTTCTTTGGAACAATTACAAAAAGAACAAATACAGAAAACCTAAAGTAATCACAAGTAGAGGGACATGCACATGCAGAATCTGTACCGGCGAGCTTTTCAGCAGGCCTCGTGCGGTTTACTACTTATAGGCGCCGACGGCAACGTGGCGGATATCAACACTCGTGCGCTGCAGATGCTCGGCTACGCCACCGACGCTTTGCCCCGCTCGTTACCCCTCTCCGAACTCGCAGATAGCTTGCCGCCGGCAGACGCCGAGTTCCTCCGGCGCTCATTTCAAGACGGGACGGAGCAGAGCGGAGAGACAGTCTGCTACAGCACAGATGGGAGCGAATATCCGGTACGCTACTTGTTCACCCCGTGCCGGAGGGAAGACAATATCATAGAGGGCCTTTTCATAACCCTTGAAGATATGAAAAACGAAGAGCAGCACAGAAGCCGGCTCCAGCAGCGGGAGAGCCGCTACCGGAGCCTTTTCGAGTCCTCCTCGGATCCCATTATCTTTCTTGATTCACGCGGCATCATTAGAGAAGCCAATGCGAGCACTTTTGCGCTTATAGACCGGGATGAATCGGAAGTGCTCGGAAAGCATTTTTTTCGCTTCGTAGCTCCCCATTCTGCGGAAAACGCTAAGAGTGAAATAGCCCATTTCTTTTATTTCGGAACTCTCTCCATACACACGGCGGAGATCGAGGTGAGCGGCAAAAATGAAGATATTTTAGTGGACGCCCGTATCAGGCGATTTTACGAACACGGCCGTCACACGGGATATATTATCAATATCCGTGATATTCGCGAGGCTAAAGAGGTGGAAGAGTCGCTGCGCAAAAACATCGACACCTACAAAGCCCTCCTCCGCGAAATTCACCACCGCATAAAGAATAACCTCTCGCTCATCATCAGTCTTATCAACCTGCGTGCGGGAGATTTTACCGATGCAAAATCCGAAGCCCTTATGCACGAACTCAAACACCGAATCATGAGCATCACTCTGCTGCACGAGAAACTGTACCGGGGCGACAGCTTTACTTCCGTCTACCTTCCGGATTATATCACTGCCCTCACCGACCACCTCATCAAATCGCTAAATCACACCGGAAACGTCCCGGTGGACGTCTCCTTTGATCTCCAAGAGGTCGAATGTCCTCACGATGTAGCGGTCCCGCTGGGGCTCATCCTAACCGAGCTGATCACCAATGCTGTCAAATACGCGTTTCCTGAGGACCGCAGAAAGGGCACAATCGAGATCAGACTGCAGCGCAAAGGTAAGGATCTCCAGCTGCTGGTGAAAGACGACGGCCAGGGGATGCCCGAACCTATAGTCCCCCGCCAATCGAACTCGCTGGGGTATAAACTAATCGAGTCGCTGACTCAGCAGATTGCCGGAGAACTCTCCATCGACAACCGGGACGGCACTTCGATTCAATTGACCTTTCCCAACGCCCCCACGCAGTCCTGAGCGCCGGGACGGCCGGAGGTCTATCCGGCCGCCTGGGATACCCACGCATCGATAGCCGCCTGGATAGAGGAGAGCCGCCGCTTGACCGTCTCTTTGGACCGTGCAGTGTCCTCATCCGCACCTCCGCGGCAGGAAGCGTAGAACTTGACCTTGGGCTCCGTCCCGGAAGGACGGACAGTGACGATGCTTTCGTCCTTGAGGTGAAACTGCAGGACGTTCGAGCGGGGTAAATCGATATCCTCCGTTTTACTCCCGTCCCGTAAGGAGACGGTAACCCCCTGCCGGTAATCCTTCATCACCCGCACGGCACTTTCACCAATTTCCGTGGGTGGCTGTGTGCGCAGCCCTTCAATCAGTTTTTCCATATCCTTTTGACCCTGCTCGCCGGCAAATTTGCGAGAAATAAGGATCTCCTCAAAATAGCCGTACCGGTCCCAAATTTCCTCCAAACGGTCCAGCAGGGAGCAGTTTCTGCGCCGATGATAGAGGCTCATCTCGGCGGCCACGAAGGCGGCGGAGATGGCGTCTTTGTCGCGCACACGGTCCGTTACGAGGTAGCCGTAACTCTCCTCACCACCAAAGATATACTTTTCCCCGGTCTGCTCAAACTGCTTGATTTTATCGGCAATATATTTGAAGCCGGTGAGAGTGTCATAGCTGCGGGCACCGTACGCTTCTGCAATCAGGCGCTGCAGTTCGGTGGTCACGATGGTTTTCACGAAAGCCGGTTGATCGGGCAGCGTGCCCTGCTCGGAGCGGGTGGAGAAAATGTAGTCTGCCAGCAGGACCCCCAGTTGATTGCCGTTGAGCAGCCGGAAATCCGCGCCGTCCGGCACGCCGACGGCAAGGCGGTCCGCATCGGGGTCGGTACCCATTACCAGGTCTGCCCCTGTCTCTTTGCCTTTTTCCAAGCTCATCTGCATGGCCGAAGTCTCCTCCGGATTGGGATATTCCACGGTGGGAAAGTTTCCGTCCGGTTCAGACTGTTCCGGCACTTCGATCACTTCCACTCCCATCTCTTCGAGCACCCGGGGCAGCACCACCGCGCCGGCGCCGTGCAGCGGAGTGAAGACGACCTTTAATTCCTTTCCATGCTCTTTGAGTAGTTCCGGGCGCAGACTGCAAGACTTAGTCATTTCACGATAAGAGGCGTCGATCTCTTCGTCGATAAGCTTCAAAAGACCGTTTGATTCGGCCTCGCTGCGGTCCATCACACTGATGTCGCTGCCCACAGCCCGCACTTCATCGATTATGCCTTTGTCGTGCGGCGGTACAATCTGCCCTCCGTCAGACCAGTACACCTTATAGCCGTTATACTCAGGCGGGTTGTGACTGGCGGTTATAACAACTCCCGCGGCGGCTCCGAGCTCACGCACGGCAAAACTGAGCTCCGGGACGGGCCTGAGAGAGGAGAAGAGCCACACACCGATACCATTGGCGCACAGAACTCGTGCGGTCTCTTCGGCAAAGAGATCGGAATAGCGCCGGGAATCGTAGGCAATCACTACGCCGCTGCCTTCGCCGTGTTTCCGTATATAGTTTGCCAACCCTTGGGTAGCTTGCTGAATCATGAACGGATTGATACGGTTGTAACCGCCGCCTATTACTCCCCGGAGTCCCCCGGTACCAAAGCTGAGGGTGGTATAAAAACGATCATTGAGCTCTTCGATATTTCCGTTATTCAGTACGTTCTCCAATTCATCCCGAAAATGGGGATGCGTCTCCAGCGATAGGTACTCTTTGGCTTTCTCCCGTAACGCCTGTTCTTCCATACTATTGCCTCCTTTTTGTGTTCCATTGTATAGTGCAGCGGTTCCGTTGCCGGTCCAGCGGCGGTTGAGTTTATCCGCACTGTGGGTACGAAACACGGAACCCAACTGCTGTTTATAGTATAAAGCTGTACAGGCGCTGTTGTCCAACTGTTCCCTCTATTCCAGCAGTGCCCTTCCCCGGGACGAGAGGCAGAACCCTCTTTCACAGCTTCCCCCATCCAGACCTCGAGACTATGAGAGCAGATCGATGACCTCCTGAGGAGAGGCAAAGAGATACCATGCTCCCGACTGTAAAAGTTCCTCTCGCGACCGGTATCCCCACAGCACGCCCCCGGGGATCATCCCTGCTCCGGCGGCGGTCTCCATATCCACTCCGCTGTCGCCGAGAAAGAGCACCTGCTCGGGCTCCGTCTCCAAATGGCGGGCGAGATATACGGAGGAGGCTGTCTCAGGCTTACGTGGGAAATCCCCGCCGTCGCCAAGCACCGCGGTAAAACGCCACTGCGGCAGCACCCGGCGTACTACCTCTCTCGCTACATCCTGGCGTTTATTCGTCAAAACCGCCGTCGGTATTCCTGCGGCGCTCAAATAGTCGAGTAGCTCCGGGATCCCTTTATACGGGACGGTCGCCGCGGCTGGCTCGCGCCGGTACTCGGCGGTCAATTCCTCCGCGAGCCGGTCCACCAGTCCCTCTTCGTCCACACCCTCAGGCAGGGCGTGCTTGACAGACTCACGCAGTCCGTGGCCCACCAGCGTTTTATACTCCTCCTCGGCATGTTCGGGATAGCCGTGCGCTCTGAGCACCCCATTGATTGCCCTCGCAATGTCCGGGAGGGTGTACAGCAGAGTCCCGTCGAGGTCAAAAATAATCGCGTCAACTTTCGCTCCCTTTACCGTGTTCATTCGCTATGCTCCTCTGTACTCACGTGCCCGCGGTATAGTACGGTTTGGTCATGGGGCTCAACGTGCTGTTTCTCGAATCATTCTATGGCGGCTCGCACCGCCGTTTTGCGGACGGTTTTGCCGCTCACAGCAAACACCGGGTAACCCTTTATACCATGCCACCCCGCTTTTGGAAATGGCGGACCCGCGGCGCCGCTCCTCACTTTGCCACGGAGGTCGAAGAACCCGGCCGGTACGATCTGATCTTTGCCACCGACCTCCTCAATCTTGCAGAACTGCGGGGCATCTGGCCCGCCCCCGTTCCGCCCGCCCTGCTCTACTTCCATGAGAACCAGCTCCTCTACCCCCTCTCTCCGGGAGAGAAACGGGATGTGCAATACGGGCTCACGGACATGCTCTCCGCTCTGGCGGCGGATCAAATCGTCTTCAACAGCGAGACCCACCGCAGCGCCTTCTTCGCCGAACTTCCCGAGTTTCTTGACCGTTTCCCCGACTACCCTCTTAGCGCGCGGGTCCCTGAACTGCAGCAGAAGAGCTCAGTCCTCTATCCCGGCATCGAGCCCGTGAGGGAGCCCGAAACGGAGGGAGGCGCTGTTTCGGACCGGCCCTTTGGCACGGCACCGCTTATCATCTGGAACCACCGCTGGGAACACGACAAAAATCCCGAAGGCTTCTTCCGCCCCCTCTTCCGGCTGGCCGAGAAGGGCCTTCCCTTCCGGGTAGCTTTGCTCGGGGAGCGGTTTCGCAACGCCCCGGAGATTTTTTCTGAGGCGCGGGACCGGCTCGGGGAGCGCATTGTCCGTTACGGCTACGCAGAAGATAGGGAAGAGTACCGGCGGCTCCTGCAGGAAGGGGACATCGTCGTCAGCACCGCCTGGCAGGAGAACTTTGGTCTTGCGGTGGTGGAGGCGATCCGCAGCGGCTGCCGTCCCCTTCTACCCAAACGCCTATCCTACCCTGAACTAATTCCGGAGCAATTCCACAGTGAGGTGCTCTACGAGTCAGAAGAGGAGCTTCAGCACCGTCTGCAGGGGCTACTCGAGTCGCCGAAGAGTATCCCTCTGCCCGCACTCACCCACTATGCAGCCCGCTTTGAGTGGCCTCGGCTGATCGAGCACTACGATAGCCTTTGCGAGGAGCTTGTATGAGCAACAAACACGAGCGGGACAAACATCCCGGCTTTGAAGAATACTACAGCAAACTTTTTCCCGAACGGTGGCCGGCGCTCAGAAAAGCCCTGGCCAAAGAACCCCGCTACACCTCCATCGAAAACGGACTGCTGCAGCCGTACTACCTCGACGAAGCAAGCTACGATGCCGCTCTGCAGCTGGCTCCTGAGCCGGAGGAAGAGGTGCTGGATATGTGCGCCGCTCCCGGGGGAAAAACCCTCGCCCTCCTCTCCTCCTCGCCACGTATTTGGCTGACCGCCAACGAACGCTCGGCTCGCCGCCGAGCACGGCTCAAGCGGGTACTGGAGGGGCACCTGCCGCCGAAGACGCTCGAGCAGGTGCGCGTAACCGGCCACGACGCGGCGCGCTGGTCGCAGTACGAGCAGGAAACCTACGATCGAATTCTACTTGACGTGCCTTGCTCCAGCGAGCGTCACGTGTACACTTCTCCTCAGCATCTATCCCACTGGAGCCCCGCCCGCAGCAAGCACCTGGCGGTACAAGCCTTTGCTATGCTTGCCTCGGCCCTCGATACGGTGCGCACCGGAGGTTTCGTCCTCTACAGCACCTGTGCGCTATCACCCCGGGAAAACGACGGAGTGGTGGAAAAACTGCACCACAAACGGGAGGGGCGCTTCGAGCTCACGCCAGTGCCCCTCCCGTACGGCGAGCCCACCGAGTACGGATGGCGGATACTCCCCGACACCGCCGGCGGCCGGGGACCGATCTACTTTGCACTAGTGCGCCGGCTTCATTAAGTTTCTGAGGAGATTAAAAAAAGCGTCGACTTTTGAAATTGCCAAGGCCTTTAGATTCTCGCAAGGAGGCAACATGCAACATCCCACAGTAGCCCTTTACCGCTGCAGCGACTATACGTCCGCGTCCCTTCTCCCGGCGATACGCGAGGCCGCCTCGGCCGCCGAGGGTATCGATCTGGACAATGCACGGGTACTTCTTAAACCCAACATACTGCGGGACGCCCCCTCTGCACAGGCGGTGACCACCCATCCGGAGTTTGTTCGTGCCTGCGTGCTCTGGGCATTCGAACAGGGAGCTGCGGAGGTCCTCGTCGGCGACAGCCCCGCCTTTCAGGCGCCAAACTACTCGGGACGTAAGAGCGGCATCCGTCAGGCAGCGGAAGAGGCCGGTGGGACCTGGATAGACTTCAGTGGTGAGAAGACGCTGCGGGAAGTCCCCACGCCGCTCACCGAAGGAGGGTTTCAACTCTCCGCGGCGGCCTGCGACGCCGACTGCATTATCTCCCTGCCCAAGCTTAAAACCCATCAGCTGATGTACTACACCGGAGCGATGAAAAATCTCTTTGGCCTGGTTCCGGGTCTGGCAAAGTCGCCCTTTCACGTGCGTTTTCCCGACCGGGACAGTTTCGGCAAGATGATTGCCGACCTGTGGGAGGCGGTGGACGCCGATTTTGCCCTCATGGATGCGGTCACAGCGATGGAAGGGCCCGGCCCGGGCAGCGGTTTCCCCCGGGATGTAGGCCTGGTGGCGGCAAGCGCCGACCTATTGGCGATGGATCTGATAATGTCGGATCTGATCGGCTACGACGCCGCCGCGCTTCCGAGCAATCGTTGGGGCATGACCAAGCCGGGGGCCGTTTCCTCGATCGATGATATCGAAGTAGTGGGCATCTCCCGTGAAGAGGCTCGGGTAAAAGAGTTCCAAATCGTGAAAGGCGGAGGCGAGGCGGCCTCCCTGCTCTCCATCGTCACCCGCTCGCCGCTGGTCCGCAGAATGGAGGTCAAACTGCGGGCAAAGCCGCGCTTTCATCACGATCGCTGTATTCGCTGTGGGGAGTGCATACGGGTCTGTGCCGCCGGAGCTCTTGAGATGCGCCGCGATGAGGGAGGAACACGCTTCGTTCACGTAGACTACGCCACCTGTATTCGCTGTTACTGCTGTCACGAGGTCTGTCCCGCCGATGCGATCAGCATCGGCCGCAAGGCGGCGCGGCACAAGGCACAGGAGAAGCAGAAAAAGGCGTAGCGATA
>CAYFUX010000023.1:23458-27435 GCA_964346455.1 uncultured Spirochaetaceae bacterium | reverse complement strand
TGACGATTGCAGCGCAGCGGCAATTTTGCTACAGTGCGAGTTCTGCGGCACATCGGCCCGGCGCCGAGCCTACGCCGGCGCTAACGCCTCATCTCGCGAGATTACCCTGTATTGTAAGGAGCCTCCGTGTCCCTGAACTTGAAGAATAAACTCAATCCCGAACAATATCGAGCCGCCAGCATTATCGACGGCCCGCTGCTGATAATCGCCGGTGCGGGGTCTGGAAAAACCCGCACCGTCACATATCGGATTGCCAACATGCTCGAGAGCGGCATTCCGCAATCTTCGATCCTCTCGCTTACCTTCACCAACAAGGCGGCCAAGGAGATGGCCGACCGGGTGCGGGAGATCACCGGCCGCCGCCTGACCAATCTCACCACCTCCACCTTCCACGCCTTCGGTGTACAGGTGCTGCGGAAAACCATCGACAAACTGGGCTACAAGCCCAACTTCAGCATCTATGACCAGACCGACAAAATATCCCTGCTGAAGGAGGTGGCCCGGGTGATGAACATCAGCCAGGACTCGGTCGATTTCTACGGACTCAACAATCTCTTCTCTGCCATCAAGACCGGGCGGGCCGAGTGGACCCGGGAGACGCAAAGCCTCGAGCCGATGTATCGCGAGTACCTCGACCACCTCTTTGTCTATAATGCCGTCGATTTTGACGACCTGATCATGCTGCCGATCAAGATCTTTGAAGAATACCCGGACGTGCTAGCCGAATACCGCAAGCGCTACCACTATGTAATGGTGGACGAATTCCAGGACACCTCCCAGGCCCAGTACCGCCTGATGAAGCTTCTGGGCGAAGAATCCCGCAACGTCTGCGTAGTGGGCGACGACGATCAGTCGATCTACTCCTGGCGAGGCGCCAATTACCGCAATATCATGAACTTCGAACAAGACTTTTCCGAGCGGATCGAAATCAAGCTGGAGCAGAACTACCGCTCCACTAAGCACATTCTCAGCGCCGCCAACACCCTCATCTCCAACAACACCAACCGGAAACTGAAAAACCTCTGGACCGGCATGGAGGGCGGCAAGGCGCTGGAACTCTACCATCCGGAAGACGAGACGAAAGAGGCGGAGTTCATCGCCGAGATGATTAAGTCCCTGTTCATGCGGGAGAACTACAAGTATCACGACTTCGGCATCCTCGTGCGCACCAATAGCCTCACCACCGCCATCGAGAACTCGCTCCTGAACGAAAACATTCCCTACCGCGTTTCCGGCGGGCAGAGTTTCTTCCAGCGCAAAGAGGTAAAGGACATTACCGCCTATATGCGGGTGTTGGCCAACCCGGACGACGATGTCAATCTGCTGCGGGTCATCAACACCCCCCGCCGCGGTATCGGCAAAACCACCCTGCAACGAATTCGCGAGGTGGCGGACAAAAAGGGCTACTCCCTCTACTCGGCCATCTCCGCCCTGCGATGGGCCGCGGACTCTCCGGTGGGAGCGAAGGCGAAGGAGCACCTGGAAGAGTTTATCGGGCTCATCGAATACTATCGGGAGCAGGTCCTCACCGGCAAGGATATGGCCGCCACGGTGCGCTCTCTGGTGGAGCGGATCGACTATTGGGGCCATCTTCTGCAGGAACACGCCACCAACGACCGCGCGGCCCGCTGGAAGTACAAAAACGTAGGGATCTTCCTCGATCTCTTCGAGCGTTGGGAAAAGCACCCCGACACTATCGACCCGGACCTTTATACCTACCTCAACCGCATCTCCCTCACCACCCGAGACGACGACGCCGACAGCGAAGAGGGAAAGGTCAATCTCATGACCGTCCATGCCTCGAAAGGGCTGGAGTTCGAAATCGTCTTTCTCGCGGGAGTGGAGGACCACCTCATTCCTCACGCCCGGGCGGTAGAGGAGAGCGAAGAGAACCTGGAAGAGGAGCGGCGACTCTTCTACGTGGCCATCACCCGGGCCAAGCAGAAACTCTTTATGACCAGCTGCTCTACGCGGCGAGTGATGCGTGAGCGAGTGGAGTCTTCCCCCTCCCCGTTTCTCGATGAAATCCCCTCCGAGCTCATCGAAATCCACACCCCCGAGGAGGAAGTGGACGCTCAGGAGGCGGTGGACTACTTTGCCAAGATGAAGCAGCGAATCGGGGGGGACGGCTGATGCGCCGCCGCTGCGTGATGCTTGTGCACCGCGCTACAGTCTACTCCAGCACCTCGCCGATCTTTTTCTTGATATCCGAGCGCTGCAGCAGCTCGTTGACCCGGTCCCGCAGTTCCGTCTCGTGTTTGGGAAAAACAAAAACCACGTCCATGCTGGAGAGCGGCTCGGTGGCGGGGACCAGCTCGTTCTGGAAGAACTTGTCGGAGATGTAGCGTCCCACCCGGGTTTCGGTAATGACCCCTTCCACGTTGCCCCAAATTAGCTGGGCCATACCCTGCAAGTCGTTTTCGAAATAGGCGGGCTCAATTCCCTGACTCTTGAGCACATCTACCGTGTAGGAGCCCTGCTGGGTGGCCACGCGCCTTCCGGAAAAACTCTCGATGGAGCGGGACCCGCCCTCCTCGAGCTGGTTTTGATGAACAAAAATGACCGGCTCAAAGTGCGCGTAGGAATCGCTGATCAACACCTCTTTGTCTTTGAGCGCCTCGCTGGGCCAGCCGATGTTGATCAGCATTCGTAGTTTTCCGTTCAGAAAATCGTCGAGCACGGTGCTGAACTGGTTGGCTTCGTAGGCGAGACGAATGCCCAGTTCCTCTGCCAACAACTCCAAAATGTCCACGCTGAGTCCGACGGAGCCGCCCTGCTCTACATAGATCCAGGGCGGATATGCGATATCGTGACCGGCCCGGAGGATATTCTCGTCGGTGGATAGGACGCCCTCCTGAGTGAGTTTCTCTTCGTGAGTGGCCACGGCATCCCGCACCTCTCCGGCAAGTTCGGTCAGTTTTTCCACTGCATCACTCTGGTATTCGATATTGTGGATAATATGCTTGGAACTCTCCTGCAGCAGCTTGGAGGCGCTGCTCAGTTCATCGGCATGGGAGTAAATGCGCTCGATATTCTGTGACTGGTTCTTGATCCCTTCTGAGATGTTCCGCATCTCTCCGTCGGCCGCATCGAGGGCCTCCTCCGACTTGTCGAAATCTTCCTCGGTGGATTTGATCTTACGGGTAATGACGTTTTTGATCTCCTCGTATTCGTCCAGACTCTCCGAGGTGGTGGACATGTTTTCCTGCAAGCTCTCGAGCAGCTCAGAAATCTCGTCGGTAAAGGATTTGCTCTGCTCAGCGAGTTTTTTCACCTCCCCGGCAACCACCTTAAAGCCCTTGCCGTACTCCCCGGCCCGGGCGGCCTCGATAGCGGCGTTGAGGGAGAGTAAGTTGGTAAGGTCGGAGATATCTTCGATCTCCTTTATGGATTTGGAGATTCGCTCGGTCGTCTCCCGGACATCTTTGAAGAGATCGCGGAAGTTCTTGAACTTACTCTCCATATCGTCAAGAGCACCGGAAAAGTCACGCACCGCCTGTCTGGTCTGGGCAAAGGACTCCTTACTTTCATCGAGCCGGGTGAGGGAGGTGTTGGCCCGTTCCACTACCTCCTCCGAAGTGGAGGAGATCTGTTTTATCTCATCATGCACCAAATCGATGCTTTTCACATTTTCTTGGTTGGAGTTGACCATCTCCTTTACGTAAGCGGAATTGAGATCGGCTATCGATATCATGTCCCACATACGGCTGGTAAGCGAGCCGCGGATAGTTCGCAGGGTTTCCAGCAACTGCAGCATTTCCTCGGAATTATTACTCATACAAGCCCCCAGAATAATCTTAATAGACCTAATAGATACTATTAACTATTTTGAAACCATTGTAGCATACTTTAGAAGCGATTCCTTTGTAAAGTTCATTTTTCTTCCCTTTTCGCGCCGTACCGTCTACTTCCATATCGCCTACTTTTTGGGATCTCCCCTCTCGACACGCGTCAGTAGACCGGCCGCCGTATACAAA
>CAYFUX010000023.1:19917-23358 GCA_964346455.1 uncultured Spirochaetaceae bacterium | reverse complement strand
AGACCGGCCGCCGTATACAAAACGGGCGGGTACGTCACTACGTCCCGCCCGTACACGCCTCGCTCACCATATGAACGTGTGCTTCGTCGTGTAAACGTGTGCTTTATCGTTTATCCGCTTTTCTCGTTTCTCGTCGGAGGGCCCATAAACTCCGGCCCCACCGGATCGGTAACCGTCTCGGTGAGTATATTGTCCACTGTGCGCATTTCCGCATCGCTGATGTTCCATCCAAAGACGCCCTCCGCCGGAACCAGTTGATCCGGACGCCGGGCGCCCCATAAAGCGACGTCCACACCCTTATCAAGAATCCAGCGTACGGCAAACTGAAGGAGCGAGACGTCGTGACTTGTTTCGGCCAGCGTGCGCAGTTTATCCACCGCCTCGAGATACTGCGAATAACGGGGTTCCTTGAACTTGGGATCGACGTTGCGCAAATCGTCACCTTCGAAGACCATGCCCTTGCGCATCTTGCCGGTCAACAGTCCACGGCAAAGCGCCCCGTAAGTGACGAGAGAGATGTCGTGCTTGATGCAGAACGGCAGGATATCCTTTTCCATGTCCCGTTCAAAAAGATTATACGGAGGCTGACAGGTGTGCAGCGGGGCGTCCTCCATAAACTGCTCCATCTGATCGGGAGAAAAATTGCTGACACCAATCGCTTTGATCATCCCCTGCCGATACAGCTCTTCCATCGCACCGGCGGTCTCTTCCATCGGGACCAAGGGATCGGGCCAATGAAGCTGATACAGATCAATGTAGTCGGTTCCGAGACGTTTGAGGGAATCCTCTATCTCTTTCATAATCCGATCGCGACTGCCATTGCGGTAGGGCGACTCGCCGGGCCACTCGATGCCCACCTTGGTGGCCAGCGTAAATTGACTGCGGTCGCGATTTTTCACCGCTTCACCGATCAGTTCTTCGGAGCGGCCAAAACCATAGACCGGGGCAGTGTCGATGAAGGTAATCCCCCGGTCGATTGCATCGCTAATGGTGGCGATAGACTGCTCTTCATCTGTGCCGCCCCACATCCATCCGCCTATAGCCCAGGTACCAAGCCCTATGCGGGAGGCGCGTAGTCCCGTGTCGGAGAGTGTCGTATATTCCATGAGTCCTCCTTGTATAGCCGTAAAATATATATCTGTAATATCAGCTTGCGTTGTAGCAGTTGTTTCACTGTATAACATCTAGCTCCCGGCTCCGGAAGTCAAATATTGACCCCGGGGCAAAAAGTTTCTATGCTGAGCGTTCGCAGAACGCTGATCACGTCCTGCCGCACAGTGCAATCGATTCCCGAGGGGGTACGGTCTGAGCCGCCATTACCAATTATTTGTCACATGCACCCGCTACCTGGAGCCGCTGTTGCTCGAGGAGCTGCAGGCCCTCGGGGCGGAAGAATGCGCGGAAACCCGGGCCGGCGTTTCCTGCAGCGCGAAGCTCGAAGTCGCCTACCGCAGTCTGCTCTGGTCCCGACTGGGTAGCCGGGTTCTCCTCCTCCTGCAAGAGGGAGAAGTACAAAATGAAGAGCAGCTCTACTCCCTGGCCGCGGAGCTGCCCTGGGAAGACCACTTTAGCCCGCGCGAGACCTTTGCCGTGGACGCCGATACCCTCCGCTCCCCCCTCCGCAACTCCGCCTATGCGGCGCTGAAAGTCAAAGACGCCGTGGCCGACCGCTTCAGGAAACTCGAGCAGCAACGCCCTTCGGTGGATACGGAGAACCCGCAGATTCGCATCCGGCTTCATCTCTCCGGTGAGAAGGCCCTGCTCTACCTGGACCTATCCGGAGAGAGCCTTCACCGCCGCGGCTATCGGCTCACCTCCACCGCAGCGCCGCTGCGGGAGACCTCCGCAGCGGGAATGCTCATACGGGCCCGGTGGCCGGAGATCGCCGCCGCGGGAGGCGGATTTTTTGACCCTATGTGCGGATCCGGAACGCTGCCTATCGAAGCGGCCATGATGGCAGCTGATATCGCCCCGGGGCTCCTGCGGAAGCGTTTTGGAACACACAGTTGGAAAAAGCACGATGAGGCGCTCTGGAGAAAGCTGGTTGCGGAAGCAGAAACCCGCAAGACCGCAGGACTCAAGACGCCGCCCCTTGTGGCTGCAAGCGACATCAACGCAGAAGCTGTGGAAGCGGCCCGCAGCAATGTAGCCCGGGCGGAACTTTCGGAGGTAATCGAGCTGCGGCAGAGCGACTTTCGGCGTTTGGCCCCCTCCTCTCTAGAGATGCAGCGACGGGAACGTGGACTGGTGGCCGTCAACCCTCCCTACGGCATCCGCCTCAAAGAGCAGCGGCAGACTGCAACACTGTACAAAGAGCTGGGCCGCTGGCTCGCGGAACACTTCTCCGGTTTTCGGGCGGCGGTGCTCGCCCCGGATAAAGAGACGGCCCGGCAGCTCGGTCTTCATGCGCAGAAGCTCAACACCCTCTACAACGGCAATCTAAAAGTATATCTGGCAGGTATCGAACTCGGACCGGAGAACCGGTTCGCTCCCCGCCGCCCCGGTGCCGATCTTCCGGCCCCCGATAAGGATCCCACCAGCGGCGTCAACACCCTCATAAACCGTCTAAAAAAGAATCGCCGGGCGTTGAAGAATTACTTGAAAAATGAGGGCGTCACCTGCTACCGCATCTACGATGCCGATATTCCCCAATACGCCGCGGCAATCGACGTATATGAGGATGAGCACTTCGTAATCCAGGAGTACGCCCCTCCGAAGACCGTGGATCCGGAGAGCGCCCGCCAACACCTACAGGAGCTGCAGGGCGCGGTGGTCCACTACTACGGGGCCGACCCGCAGCGTCTCTATATAAAGCAGCGCCGTCGTCAGAAGAGGAGCGATCAATACGAACGCAGCGACGGCGAGGGAGAACGATACATCGTCAAGGAAGGGGGCCTGAAGTTCTTTGTCAATTTCACCGACTACCTGGATACCGGGATTTTTCTCGATCACCGTATAACTCGGGCTATGCTCCGCGATAAATCCGAGGGAGCCCACTTTCTCAACCTCTTTGCCTACACCTGCACCGCCAGTGTCTACGCTGCCGCCGGCGGCGCCCGCCGTACGGTCTCGGTAGACACCAGCAATACCTACCTCGAATGGGGACAAAGCAATTTCGAACTCAACCGCCTGTCACTTGAAACGCATCGCTTTGCTCGCCGGGAGGTCTTCACCTTTCTCCGCACCGACGCCGAAACCTACGACCTCATTTTTATCGACCCTCCCACCTTCTCCAACCGCAAAGGCCGGGAGGCGGATTTCGACGTCCAGCGCGACCACGCTCTGCTGATCGACCTTGCCGCCCGCCGCCTGGCTGCAGACGGAGAAATCGTCTTTTCCAACAACTACCGCCGCTTTGAACTGGACGCTGCGCTCTACGAGCGGTATGCAGTCCACGATATCACCGCCGAGACGATCCCGCCCGATTTTGCCCGCAATCAG
>CAYFUX010000023.1:0-19817 GCA_964346455.1 uncultured Spirochaetaceae bacterium | reverse complement strand
TTCCTCTCTACGCCTGCCTTCCTCTCTCCCTGCGGTAGGCGTTTTTACTGTGAAAGAAAAATTTTTCTCCGCAGGGGGTAAAGTTTTTGCAGGGCAGCTCCGAAGCTATTGAATGAGGGGAGAAGTACCCGGGTTATAATGCGAAAGCAGCTTCTTCCTTCTACATATCGGATGACGTCGAAGCGGAGCGAGAGCACAGATGCCCGCGTTTCCCTCGGCGTTACCGAGAACATTTCGGGCAAGGATGCCCCCATATTCGATTCAAGGAGGAACGAATGATTATTAATCACAACATGAGCGCAATTTTTGCGCAAAATCGCCTGAAGCAGACGAACCAGGAAGTACAAAACAACATGGAGAAGCTCTCTTCAGGTTTGCGGATCAACCGCGCCGGCGACGATCCCTCCGGTCTCGCGGTTTCCGAAAAAATGCGGGCCCAAATCAGGGGTCTCAATCAGGCCAGCCGCAACGCGGAAAACGGCATCAGCTTTATCCAGACCACCGAAGGCTATCTTCAGGAGTCCCAGGATATCATCCATCGGATGAGAGAGCTTGCCGTACAGTCCGCCAACGGCATTTACTCGGCTGAGGACCGGATGCAGATCCAGGTTGAGATCAGTCAGCTGGTGGACGAGGTCGACCGCATCGCCAGCCACGCCCAGTTCAACGGCATGAACATGCTGACCGGCCGGTTCGCCAATGAAAGCGGCGAAAACACCGTAACCGCCTCCATGTGGTTCCACATCGGTGCCAACATGGACCAGCGTGAACAGGTTTTCATTGGCACCATGACCAGTGAAGCACTTGGTCTTCGCCAGGGAGAAACCGGCGAGCCCATTAGTATGTCGAGCCCCGAGAGCGCCAACCAGGCGATCGGAACGCTTGATATGGCTCTCCAAGAGGTCAACAAACAGCGCGCCGACCTGGGTGCCTACCAGAACCGTCTCGAATACGCGGTGAAGGGACTCGACATCGGAGCCGAGAACCTGCAGGCCGCCGAATCGAGAATCCGCGACACCGACATGGCTAACCAGATGGTGAAGTTTACCAAGAACCAGATCCTGCAGCAGGCCGGTACGTCAATGCTCGCCCAAGCGAACCAAAAGACACAATCGGTCTTGCAACTGCTGAGATAGCGGGTTATAGTTACTAGAAAGAAGATCACCGATCTTTGAAATAGTACCCTCCTGGTGAGAGAGTATCATGGAAGAGAGATTTCCGGCCCCCAGGGGCCGGGACCTCTCTTTTCCTGCCGGCAACGACAAAGGCGGCGCATTCCACGGGTCTTTGTCCTCCGGCGCACTGATACTAAAAGGCAAGGATTGCCTTTTCTCACAATCAAGGAGGGTTTTTTATGATTATTAATCACAACATGAGTGCTATTTATGCGAGTCGTCAGCTGAACAACCGTAATGAGTCGGTAACCGACAGCATTGAAAAGCTGAGTTCCGGCATGCGCATCAACAGGGCGGCGGATGATGCTTCAGGACTGGCCGTATCCGAGAAGATGCGCGCTCAGATCCGCGGTTTGGACCAGGCTGAGCGAAACATCCAAAACGGAGTATCCTTCATCCAGACAACGGAGGGATATCTCCAGGAGACGCAGGACATTCTGCATCGCCTACGGGAACTTTCGGTTCAGTCCGCAAACGGCATCTACTCCGCTGAAGACCGAATGCAGATCCAGGTTGAAGTATCCCAATTGGTGGACGAAGTAAACCGGATCGCATCCCATGCACAGTTCAACGGCATGAACATGCTGACCGGCGGATTCGCAGAAGGCGGACCGCGTCAGGGGCTGCAGTTCCAAGTAGGTGCGAACATGGATCAGAACGAAACGATTTTCATTGGAACGATGACCGCAGAAGCACTCGGCTTGCAAGGTGCCCAAGAGGGAGAGGAAGGAGCTGAAGGACAGATCTCCATCTCCACTCCCGAAGCTGCCAACATGGCCATCGGTCAGATTGACAGTGCTCTGCAGCAGGTGTCCAAGCAGCGAGCGGATCTCGGAGCCTATCAGAACAGATTCGAAATGGCCTCCGAGGGCGTGGCCGTCGCTTCGGAAAACCTCACTGCTGCCGAGTCGCGCATCAGGGATGCCGACATGGCAAACCAAATGGTAGACTACACCAAGAATCAGATTCTGACCCAGGCTGCAACGGCTATGCTTGGTCAAGCCAACCAAAAGACCCAGTCAGTTCTTCAACTTCTGTAGAGACATAGATTGGGCCGGTAACGGTATAGTAACGGAACGAATGAGATTTTCTGGACGTTATCTCATTCGACACATTGAGCGGAAGAGGCCTGCGCCCCTCTTCCGCCTCTTTTTATGATTAAGGTGGTATGAAATGAACTTGGAAATCCATGGTTTGGGAAACAATCCGGTTCGGCACTATTCACCTGCAGGAGTTCAGAAGATACACACGCACCAAGATCATCATCACGCTCTAAAGCAGGCGGCAATCGCAGCGCCTCCCCAAGGTTCTCCGGAGCACGATCCGGAACGGTATATCGAAGACATTCTCCGCATTACCCGGTTTTTTGACCGGACCCTCAAATTCAGCATCAATCGTGAGCTCGACCAGGTTGTGGTCAAGGTCATCGACAAAAGAACCGATACAGTAATCAAGGAGATACCCTCGGAAGCTCTGCAGCGTCTTCACCAGCGCATGCAGGAGGCACTTGGATTGCTTATTGATAAAGAGATATAATAGAAACAGCACAATTCACATCACTTGCTACACACATCGTCCAGGGGAGGGAAAAGAGATGGTAAGCAGACGCATTCCCTTTCTTTTCATCCTGGGATTACTTTTACTACTACTCCCGATCGTACACCTGACAGGGCAGAGCGGAGGTACGTCGAGCGTAAGTATTCCAGGGGTCGACAGCAAATACAATACTGATAAACTCATAGAAAAGACGATGGAGGCGGAGCGTACGTCCCTCGAGCGCATGCAGGAAAGTAAAAAATCCTACGCAAAAAAGAAAGAAGTCTGGAACGAGTTGAGTTCGAAACTTGAGTCGCTGGCTCAGGAAGCGAAAAAACTCTACGGTTTTGAAAATCCCTTTCAAGAATACGTTGCCTCCTCATCCAATTCCTCGATAGTCACCGCCACGGCACAGCGGAACGCCGAGAGCGGCACTCACACGGTAGAAGTGGAGCAGCTCGCCTCCAAGGATGTCTTCCTCTCCCGTTCGCTCCCCGAAGATTACCAAATCCCGCAGGGAGAATACGGCTTTAGCCTCGGCGATAAAGAGATCTCAGTCTCTTTTGACGGCGGTGATGTACGGGCTTTTGCGAAAAAGATCAACAACCGCAGCAAGGGACTGGTGAACGTCCGTACGGTCAAGGATACCCCCAACACTCGCGTACTGGTCTTCGAAGGGGGAAAACCCGGTACCCAACACCCCCTCTCGTTCAACGATGCCGCCGAGCAGCTGGGCGTGGATACCGGGATGCTTAAGCGCAGCAGGAAAGGCTCCCGCAGCATATCCCCGTCCGCATCCAACGTCTCGGCTAACAGAGGGGAAGCGGAGGCCGTCGAAATCTCTGAGGGCACCCTGCGGGTTGCCCCGCAAGCCTCGGCCCGCATGCGTATCTCCCCCGGAGCCCAGCTCAGCGGAAGCCAGCAGCTGAAAATTCATGTACGGGTGGAGAACCTCCCCGAAGAGGAAGAGAAAAAACCCTCCCCTCCTCCAGGCCCCTCCATTCCCCAAGCCGGGGGAGTGGAACTCGAGGGCATTCGAGTGGAAAACCTCGGGCCCCAGGTAGAACTGCCGGATCCGGAGCAGAAAGAAGCCCCCAAGAAAGTTGAGACCCTCGAGGTGCTGAGCATCAACGATTCGGTGAAGCTTCCGGCTCTCGAGGAGTCGGAGGGAGAGCAGACGCTGAGCCTTGCTGCGGATGAGCTTCCCGGCACGATTACCTCCATCGACGTCAATAATCCCAACACGCATCGAATCATCCATTTTACCGGTGCAGAGGTGGTGGACCCGCAGGCACGGGGCGATTACGTTCCCGCCAATCCCGTCTCGACTGCTGCGGATGCTCGGGTAAAAGTCGACGGGGTGACGATTACCCGCTCTAACAATCAAATAGAAGAGGCGATTCCCGGCGTAATCCTCCAGCCACAAAGTGCCGGGCAAGGAAGCGCGGAGATCAGCATAGATCCCGATATAGAGGCCATAAAAAACGCCATTTTCAATTTCGCCGGCACATACAACCAGGTTCTTACGGATGTTCACATTCTCACCAGCAACAAAGAGTCGGTTATCGAGGAAATCAGCTATTTTGAGGAAAAGGAGAGGGAAGAGGCGAGGGAGAAGCTCGGTCTCTTTCAAGGCGAAACTACATTCATGCAGCTACGTAATCGGCTTCAGCGCATCGTCACCGCTCCCTACGACACCTCCGAAGGCAACCGGCTCGCAATGCTGAGCCAGATCGGCATATCTTCCAATGCCTCCGGCTTTGGCGGCGGCGTTGAGCGCCGTCGTCTACGCGGATATTTGGAAGTCAACGAAAAGGAACTGGAAAAGGCTCTCGACAACAGCCTCCCCGCCATTAAACAGCTCTTTGGAAGAGATTCCAGCGGAGACCTCACCGTGGATTCCGGACTTGCCTACCGGATACACAACTTTGCCCGGGAATACACCAAAAACGGCGGGATCATCTCCACCCGGGTGGCAGGTATCGAACGGAGGATCGGCAACACAGAAGAAGACATCCGGGAGGAAAAAGACGACCTCCAGCGGAAGCGTCAGAACTTGAAACGAAAATACGGACGCATGGAGAGCACTATTGGAAAAATGGAGGAGAACTCCAGCGCTCTTCAGCGCCTTAACGGCGGTCAGTAGCAGGAACATATCAGAAGGAGAGTACGGCAGTGCAGGTACAGATAAATGAGCAGCCCCTGAATATTACCCTGGAGAAAGAAAAAACCCTCGGTGACCTCATAGAAGGGATTCGCGACTGGCTCGGAGATTCGGAGTATATCATTTCCTCCATCGAATACGACGGGCAGGTCATCGTTCCAGACGAAACGCCTCGGTGGGAGGAGATCGATCTTGTCGATATCGGCACGCTCAACCTGACCGTGCTCTCCCCGGGAGAAAAACAACTCCAGGATCTGCAGACAATTCACCAATTCATCGTACTCCTTCACAAGGCGCTTTCCTCGGGCAACTATGAAATCATCAATCAGCTTCGCGATGAGGCCCCCTACGTAGTGAATACACTCGACTATATCCTCGGCGAACGTGCTACCGGCTACGGCCAAAAACTTGCTGAGCTCCTCGATGCTGCGGGAGTCAACTCTGGAGAACTTACAACCCGGGTTCAGGACTTATTGAGCTATACAAAAAATCTGACTCGGGTCCTCGAAGACCGCATCCGAGAAGCCTCCGACCCTTTTACGGAACTCACGCATACTGCCTCCACGTTGAAAGAGCTTACCCCTAAACTGATGGATGTCTCTGTGCTGCTGCAAACGGGAAAAGATCGGGAGGCGATGAACCGAGTAATCGAGTTTACCGAGCTCGCCGATAAACTGATCCGTATCTACGGGATTTTGCAAAAGGGCGACCTTCCCGACATTTCATCCGTGGAAGTGGACGGCACCCGTTTCGACCATTTTTACGAGGACTTCAACAATAACCTCCGAGAGCTGATCGAAGCATTCGACAATCAAGACTCAGTTCTGATCGGTGATCTGATAGAGTACGAAATAGCTCCCAGGGCTGAACAGCTCCAGCATTATATCGAAGCCTTTGAAAAGCGACAAACGGAAGAGACGAGAGGCAGCTAAGTGGACGTTATGCTCTTGCAGGCCCTACCGGTCATCGACCAGGGCGACACCACCACCACTATCGTCGGTATAACGCTCTTTGCAATCTTTGCCATAATACTCATTGTCGCCGGCCTCTCCAGCAACTCCGGCGGAAGAACTTCTTCAAGCGGCGGCAGGAGTTCACGCAAGTTCAGCCGGAGGAAGTTCAGGCGTCACGCCACTTCACGGGGACTCAGCCGCGGGGAGATACGGGTTTTAGAGAATCTTATCAAGAAGTATAGAGTCCAGCGGCCTTACTCCCTGCTAAACAATTCGCCCTCCCTCGATGCTACTCTTAACCGGGCCCTCGCCAGCCTTCAAGAAAGTTCCACGGAAGAAGACGAGCGGGAGGCATACAAACTGACCCTCTACCGCATCAAGCAGAAGGTGGAGCGCAGCACCCGAGGTTCAAAGCCCCCCTCCTCCACTCGTCAGCTCCGATTAGGCCAGGAACTGCACATCTCCGTGGAAGAAACTCGCTATCCTACTAAGGTAACCAGCAACCTGCAGAAGAGTCTCGGAGTGCAGGTTCCTACCGACCGTCATGGAAACGAAGTTCGTTGGAAAAAATGGACCAAAGTCGAAGCCTTTTTCTGGCGTCCCAACGGTCAGGGATTCTTCTTCGACACCAAAATACTGGGCTACAACCTCATTCGCGGTAAATCCAGTCTTTTTCTCCAGCACACCTCCGGGATAAAAGAGGGAAAACAGCGCAAGTTTCGTCGAAAAGAACTGGACCGCCCCGCCTACTTCTACCCGGTCAGGGTGGTTACTCAGGGAAGCGGGAAAGAACAGACCCGCAAAGCAGTGGTTGAAAACCGCCGCGGGACCCTGGGGACAATTTTGGAGGTTTCTGCCGGAGGCTGCTCCATCCGCACCACCTATCCCCTGGAGCGGGGACAGCTGTTGAAGCTGGAGTTTGAAACCGAGCGCAATCAGCAGGTTACCGTCTTCGGAAAAGTCCGCAACATGCGCCGGCTGCGCCCCTCCGGCGGTATCATGCATATCATGTTCACCCGCATCAGCCGGGGAAACCTGAACAAACTCAACGAGTATATTTACAGTTTCTCCTCCGCTTCACGGGAAAGCCGGGTACACCGAGTCTGATCCCCTTTTTCCCACACCGCAACGATCAAAGCGCCATACAAAGCACCGTTATTGACCCGTTATCCTTTTTCACCTATGTTTGAAACTATGAAGGTCATAGAAATCAAGAATATCACCAAAAAGAATATTCCTCTTCACTACCGCAACGAGTTCTCGGGCGACGCTGTGCTGCAACTGCCTCCCGACCGAAAAGAGGAGAAGCCGCTCGAGTTTGTGGTGGAGCATTCGGCTACCGGAGACCTTCATATTAAAGTCCATCTGTTGGAAAAAATCGATTACCCGCTTATACCCGCCCTCCACTGTTTGAAAGACCATATACGTGAACTTCAGCGTAAAGGGGAACTACAATGACCCTGCACCTAAAGAGTGCCGCTGATACGATCGAGCTCGGCGCCCGCATCGGACATCGTCTGCAGCCCGGACAGGTTATCGCACTCCAAGGGCCTTTAGGCAGCGGAAAGACTACCCTGGTCAAGGGTATTGCACGGGCCCTCGGCATCAACGAGGCCGTTACCAGCCCCAGTTTTACCCTCATCTCCGAATACCAGGGCAGCGTGCCACTCTATCACATGGACTTGTACCGTATCGACGACCCGGAGGAGTTCGAACTCCTTGGAGCGGAGGAATTGATGTATGGCCGGGGAATTACGGTGATCGAATGGGGAGAAAAGATCGATGAATTACTTCCTGCAGATTCCGTCTCTATCGAGTTTCGTATGGAAGAAGATGGAAGCCGACACATCACCATTGACGGAGTACGTATATGAATGTATGCGCGCTTGACACTGCGACTGCCCGGCTTGGCGTAGCCGTCTCTGCCGAAGGCCGCTACGCAGAAAGCGTCCTCGACGAGGGACTTCACCACACCGAGCATCTCACCGCAGAGCTGGATCGGCTACTCGATCGCAGCGGACTAGAGGCTGCTGCATTGGACCTCATTGTCTGCGTACGCGGGCCGGGCTCTTTTACAGGGCTGCGCATCGGTATGGCCGTGGCTAAAGGGCTCTCTTTTGGCGGAGGCACTCCACTCGTGTCGATCCCCTCCCTCGACCTCTACGCCCATGGAAGAGCTTACTTTCCAGGCACGGTTCTGCCGGTGATCGACGCTCGCAAAAAACGGATATACTCGGCCTTGTACTATAACGGGAGCCGGAGCGGCTCCGTGATGGACTGCACTCCGGAAGAGTTATTCCGTGCGCTTCCCGCCGGCCGAACTCTTCTTACCGGACCATATGCCGAAGTGTTGAGCACCCTTCCCCCCTTCCACCAAACCGGCGATTCCGACGATTGTGAGCTAAACGTCGATCCGTCAGCCGCCGACAGCCGTCTCAATACGCTTTTAAAACTGGGCATAGAACGCCTTAACAACGAAGGTCCTGACCACGAAGCGCGCGGCCCTCTCTATGTACGCCGCAGCGAGGCGGAGGAAGACCGCCGCAGCTAAACTTTGGCTGCGGCGGGATGTACGTTATGAATGAACCCGAAGAACTTAGTGCCGCCGACGAGGAGCAATCTTCCTCCGTTCAGTTGTCCAACCCTTTTGCCGCCTATAATGAGCAACAGCTTGACCGTATAGACTTTCTCCGGCGCACCTTTGGCGCTTCTCCCTTTGCCTACGTGATAACCGACCACTCTTTGCGAATCCTCTGGGAAAATGCCGCCTACCGGGAACTCTTCTCGCTTGCCTTCAACCGGGAAAATGCCCGAATAGAGACCGATTTTCCCCGTAGTTTCACTGATGAAGATCTCACGGAAGCCTACCGCGCCCTTACCAGCGCAGAAAGCCGCTACGCCTATCACTGTCAAATCGAATCGTTTCATCCCTCGCGGCTCTCCGTGCTTGCAAACCTCCAGCTCACCCCCCTTTTTATCAGTGGCGAAACAAGCCCAAAGCTCTTTCTCGGCTCTTTCGACGATGTGACCGGCCTGCAGCGCGGTCTTCTGCAGAACACCTTTATCAGTCTTCTCGAGGCTTCCAAACTGAAAGACAACGATACCGGACAACATATTCAGCGGGTAAGCGAATACTCCCGTCTCATCGCGGAGCATCTCTTTGGACTGGATGAGTACGAGGAGGTCAACAGAGAGTTTGTTAGTTTGATTGCCTTCCTTGCGACGATGCACGATGTAGGCAAGATCGGCACCCCGGACGACATCTTGAACAAGGAAGGGGCGCTGGACGAACGGGAGTGGGAAGTCATGCAGGAGCACACCATCAACGGCGCTTATATTCTCAGCTCCTACCCGAATCAAATGGCACGCCACATCGCTCTCTTTCATCACGAGATGTGGGACGGTAAGGGCTATCCCTACCAGTTCACAGGAGAGATGATCCCTCTCCCGGCAAGAATCGTAGCCATAACCGATGTCTACGATGCCCTCCGCATGTCCAGAAGCTATAAAGAGGCCTTCTCACACGAGAAAGCGATGAAGATTATGAGAGAAAAAGCGGGAAGTCATTTTGACCCGCATCTTTTTCGTATTTTTTCAGCCTTAGAAGCTACTATTGAGGAAGTGTACGAACGGCTGAAAGACGCCTGAGAGCTCGGCGCTGCAACTCTTCAGGACTTAGAGTCGTTAGCGGATGACGACGGAGCAGTCTCTCCCTGGCTCTGGCCAAGGCCATGGCTCTGGCCCTGGCCAGGGCCTTGACGTTTTTTATCTGAGGCAATACCGATATCGGGAAGGGAGGTGCCGGTTTTGGCGGCGGCAAGGTTCTCTTTTTGAATGGCGAGAAAGACCTCCCTCCGGTAGACCTTTATATCTTTTGGCGCTTTGATGCCCAACTTCACCTGATCGCCTTTGACATCCACCACCGCAACCTCGATTTCATTGCCAATCATAATGCTTTCGTCTTCTTTACGCGTCAAAATCAGCATACGGTGTTCCTCACCTGCGAAAGCTCTTCCAGGATATTGTGACGCGTACTCCACTTGGGGTTCTGGCTGATTGCCTGCCGTCCGGTATGTGTACCGCGGTTGATAATCAGAGGGCCCCGCAAGTTGGCGGTCATGTTTTTCTGATCTTCCGGGATCGTAACGATGGTGAAGATAAGAATGTTTTCGTCATCTTCTCCGGATAATCCGATCTCATCAAGCTCCGTACGATCGACATCGGGGGTATAATCGGGTCGAAACAGCGTTGGATCGATAAGCACGAAGGCGATCTCCTGCACATCCATTGACTGCAGCCAGTAAAAGGGCTGCTGCGAGGCATCGAGCATGATGTAATCCTTCAAGTTCTCGAAGCCCAGGATTCCCTCGGGAAAATAGAGTTTTTGCCGTTCATCTACCTCTATGGTTCCGTACGGCTTTGTGTGTACCTTCATAGTCGCTCCCTCTCTACCTCAAAAAGTCCAGCAGCGTCGGCTGCAAGACCCGTGCAGCTGCCCCCAGGGCCGACTGGTGGGTTTGTTCGAGTTCTTTGAGATCAGTAATGGCCTGGGCAATATCCACATCCGTTTCATTGGAATTGCGCTGCTTCAGCTCCGGAATCTCATCGGAAATCCGCTTTTGCACCATCTGAAGTCGCTGATCCTGGGCCCCGAGTTCGCTTATCGATTCTACTAGGCTGGACTGCGCCTGGTCGATTCCCCGCAACGCCGCCCCGCCGGTGTCGATAGTGTCCCCCTCCATCAAGCGGTCCCGCAGATACACTACCATATCAAAAAGTGAACCGCCGCTGGAGTCCGCATCCTGAGCGATATTGAAGGGAGGACGGCCGTTGCCGGAAACAATGCCTAGATCCTGCAGCACATTGCCTCCCTGCGCATCTTCCATCCAGATTTGATGCGGCTGGGTCGACTCGATGACCAGCGAGTTTCGGACCGGATCGAGGCTTGCCTTCACCGGTGCGGCGGAGTCGTTGATTTTTGCAATGATCGAATGGATGTTGTCTCCGGTATTGAGGTTGATCTCCTCACCGTCGATTTTTATAGCGGTATCCTGAGTGACGCTGTAATCCTGCGCATTCACCGAAGAGACTACCTGCTGATTCTCCGCCCAAAACACTCGATTGCCGGCAAAATTGTTTTTCACATAATTTCCCTCTGAGATCTCGACCTTGGAGGGATTGATCGAACCGCGGTACTCAACGTCGGTAATCGCTTTTCCCTTTACGCCGGGCATCTCCCCCTTCACTACCCGGTAGGGGGTGGTGTGGGTTTTGTCGCCGGCAAACATACTGGTTCCTTCGGCGGTTTTGGCATTGGCGATCGAAACCAGCTCATTGAGCAGCTGATTGACCTCCTCCCCCATTGCGGCTTTGTCGCTTTTTGTGAAGGTGTCGTTAGCTCCCTTCACCGCCAGTTCACGAATGCGATGGAGTATATCGTTGGCATTCTTCATGTGGCCCTCGGCCACCCGATGTTCGCTCTGTACCATCTCCGCATTCTTACTGTAGCGCTGCAGCCGACTGATGTTGGAGAGATACCGTACCGAATGGGCCGCCGCAATGGGGTCGTTGCGCAGCTCGTTCACTTTGCTTTGAGTCGCAAGCTGATTGTGTACTTGATTCAGCTTTTCATTCCTGCGCTGCAGGTAGTACTGCATCTCATTATTGGTTAATTGCGAGCTTATCCGTTCCATCGTCTATCTATACCCCCATGCGGTTGATGATCGTTTCCAGCATTTTATCCACTTCCGAAACAAAGCGCGAAGCCGCTGCATAGCCGTGCTGAAACTTTATCATATTCGAAAGCTCTTCGTCGATGTTGACTCCCGATATGGAGTCTTTCATCGTTTCCAGCTCCTTCATCATCTCCCGTTCCGTCTCGAGGGACCGTTCCGCCTCCTCACCCTTGAGTCCTACGTTTGCTACAGCCTGGGAGAAATATTCATCAAAGTTCTTGTGCTTGCCCACCATCACGTCGCTGTTGCGCAGCGAGGCAATCGCCCGGGCTGTGGAGCTGTCGCCTGCGTTTGCCGGTTGTCCGTTTTCGCCGAATCCCGCGGCAATCGAAGCCGGCTCCTCCACCACCTCACGATTGACCTCTATCCAACCGGAGGGGTTATTCAGCGGAGCCACTGCGTAGTCGGTATTGCCGCCCTGCAGGGCGGTGACCGCATCCGTTTGATCCCACTGATAGCCTCCCTCGGGCCCGGAGCCGGAGAGCAGACCTGCGTAGCCGGTAAGAAACTGCCCGGTATCCTCCACCTGCCGCATGACAAAATCGGGATTCTCCTCCTGCGCCGCCGGCGTAGCTTTCAGGCTGAGCCGATTTTCACGATTGAGCCGGGCCGTCACTTCCGCCCCGGAGTTGTTGATCCGCTCCACCACCTCCGAAACAGTGTCGGTAGGCTCATAATTAACCTGCACAGGCCCCTGCGGCCCGTTCAAGGTGATGGTTCCTTCCAGTCCAATCTGTTGCTCCGAGTCGAGAGAGTTGGAGCCGGTAATGCGAAATATGTAGCTGGAGTCGAGTTCCCCGTCGCCGTTGCGGTCGTAATTGCCGGCCACGTTGTTCACCGCCGGGTATTCCTCAAAAAAGTTGAGCCCCGTCTTCCCGTTGAGTCCGTAGCCGTCACGATGATTCTCATTGACCATGTCGATGAAGTTCATCGTCATCGTATCCAGACTCTGAATCTCCTCCCGTAGATCGCCATCTCTCAGCTCCAGGAGACTGCCCAGCGAGCCGCTTTCGGGGTTGAGCTGCTCCCCATTGTGCCGCCAGACAACGTCGCTATAGCCTCCATTCTGCGTATTGGCCTCGGTATCAAGATAGTGGGCCACACTGCCCTGCAGCAAGTGCAGCCCTCCGGTATGAATGGTGAACTCGTCCGGATCGCGGCCGTCAACGGTTATATTGAGCATCGAAGAAAGTTCTTTGACCAGCCGATCGCGCTCATCGAGTAGATCGTTGGGATTGTCGCCCATCGCCTCTACTTTCACAATCTCTTTATTGAGTTTGCCGACGTCCGAGAGGATCGAGTTGATACGCTCTACCTGAGATCGAATATCCTGGTCTGCCATGTCACGGATGTCGCTGAGTTGATTGTACCGTCGGTGGATACTCTCGATCAGCGATTTTCCCCGTTGGATAACCTGCCGCCGGGAGGCCATTTCTTCCGGGTGGAGAGAAAGTTCCTGCCAGGACTCCCAGAAGCGGTCCATGTGGCCGCGCACGGAGGTCTCTTTCGGCTCGTTGTAGACGTCCTCCACCATTCCCATATATTTTTCGCGGGTCTTCCAGTATCCTTGTCCGCTTCCTTGCTTAACGATGCGTCCCTCGAGAATTTCATCGTGAACCCGTTCTATCCGCTCGGCGGTTACTCCCTGGCCCAGCTGGCCGGCGGTTTCGGCCCGATTCATACCCGGCATGTAGATAGGATCGAAGGCCTTCATCTCCACCTGCTGTCGGCTATAGCCGTCGGCCGATGCATTGCTGATGTTGTGTCCGACTGTATTGAGTGCCTGGCTGTGGGCAATCAAACTGCGTTTGCCCATCTCTATTCCGGTAAAAGTGGAGTTCATCGTCTCCGCTCCTTTCTACTGCGGCTACAGCCGCTTATTTACCACCAGCGGATCGTTTTCGGTGTTTCGTTTACGTCCGCTCCGCTCATACATCGTACCCCGTTTATGGGGATAGAAGGCGTACAACACTTCCTGAAAAGTAGACGACATGGTGCGAGTGTAGGCGTCTATCGACCAAATCACCCCCTGGAACTGGAGCACCGTTTGTTTAAGAGTTCTGTAACGCTCTGAGAGCCGCTCTCTGATCTCCTCGGGTAGTCTTACCGCCACCGCATAAAAGCCGGCATCTTCAGGCATAGAGAGCTGCTCCTTGAGCTGCTGGAACAGTCTATCCCGCTCCTCTTCTATCCCGGCTATCTTTTCGGAGGAGTTATGAAGTTTCTCGAGGTTCTCCGACAAACCGTCCCAATCATGATCGAATATACTGGTGCGTACTTCTTCAGCGACCGCGATTCCGCGCTGGATAGCTTCAATTTCTTGTTCGAGGCTCTGCGCAAACCGAGCGTGTATCTTCATGTCACCTCTCCTGTTTCTATCATCGTCACCCCCTGATAAGAGTTTAGAAAAAAGAAGCGCTAAAACGAGGGGGGAAAAGTTATCAGTGAGCAGGCTTGCCTTTATATATATCTATTTATATATTGTATTCATCTTATTTCACAAATACCCGACGTACCGTACACCGGCTACACTCTCCGGAATACGTACGCGCACTGAATTAGAAGGAGGATACTATGGAAGTGGACAGGGATCTTATTATCATCGGCGGCGGTGCCGCAGGTCTCTCCGCGGCACAATACGCCGCACGGGCCAACATGCGCATCCTTGTCATCGAAGAAATGGCTCCAGGGGGACAATCGCTGATTATCGGCGACCTGGAAAATTACCCGGGTTTCCCCGAGCCTATCTCCGGAGGCGAGTTTGCCGAACTGCTGGAGAAACAGGCCAAGAACTTTGGCGCGGATTTTATCACCGCTACCGCTAAATCCCTGCAAAAGGAGGGTGATTACTACATCATCGAGACGAGCAAGGGGACGTATACAAGTTATTCAGTACTCATCGCCACCGGTGCCCAGCACCGCAAACTCGGTATTCCCGGGGAGAAAGAGTTTACAGGCCGGGGCGTCTCCTATTGCGCCACCTGCGACGGCCCCTTCTTCAAGGGAAAGAAAATGCTTGTGGTAGGAGGGGGCGATGCCGCCTGCGACGAGGCCAGTTATCTTGCCAACCTCTCCGAGAATATTGTCATGATTCACCGTCGGAACCGTTTAAGGGCTCAGCCTGCTCTGGCAGACCGGGTACTCCACAATCCTCACATAGAAGTCCGTTTCAATACGGAGCTCAGGGAAATCAAGGGAAATATGAAGTTGAACAACGTAGTGCTCGAAAACAACCAGAGCGGAGAGCAGTACGAAGAGGAAGTCGACGCGGTCTTTATCTTTATCGGTTCCATACCTCAAACAAACATCGCCCCTGACGAGATTTCCAGAGACGACGGGGGGTACCTGGTTACCGATCAGTGCATGGAGACGGAGATGAAAGGCCTCTATGCAGCCGGGGACGTTCGCTCCACTCCCTTCCGGCAATTGGTCGTTGCCGCCGGCGAAGGTGCTGTAGCCACCCATTGCGCGTCCCAACATATCGATGATATAAAAGGACAGTCGTACGAATAATTTTCTTTCCCGGGAGGTCACTTACCTCCCGGGCTTCGACGGAACTCTTGCAAGGTGGCGCACGGCGAATGAATATCAAATCGGCAGCACTGCTCCTCCTCTTTTTGTGTACTTCTCCTTCTCTCCTTATCGCCGACTCGCAATTTTTCGATACCACGCCCAAGGAAGAATTGATCGACTCGATCGTCGAGAGCATGAACGATACCGAGTTGCTGGGTCAAGTTATGCTTCTTGGCTATTTTGGTTCCGACCCCTCGGAAGATATCCTCCGCTGGATACGAGAAAAGAAAATAGGAGGGGTCAAGATTTTCGGCTGGAATGCTGAGAATCTCCGCTCCCTCGCCCGGAGTGTGAGGACGATGCAGCAGACGGCCTCCGACACCCGCCTCTCTATTCCCCTCTTTGTGGCTACCGATCAAGAAGGGGGATGGGTGCGTCACGTGAAGGGGGACACCTCCATAACCCCGGGGAATCTGGCTATCGGCGCCACGGGGCTCCCGCACGATGCCTACCGCACCGGCTTATACATCGGCAAAGAACTCCGCATTTTAGGTATCAATATGAACTTTGCACCTACGGTGGATGTCTACACTAACCCGAATGCCCACGTCATAGGCCCCCGGGCCTTCTCCGACGATCCGGTAAAAACGGCTCAGTTGGGGGTGGCATACTACCGGGGTCTGCAAAAAGCCGGGGTTATCAGCACCGCCAAGCACTTTCCCGGCCATGGCAGTGCACAGGAGGACTCCCACGGGACACTGCCGCTGATTCCCACCACGCTGGATACGATGTGGCAGCGGGAACTGCTTCCCTATCGCTTTCTGAGCAAACGGGATCTTCCTGCGATTATGAGCGGTCATCTCGCTTTCCCCAATATTTTGGGTGATAAAACCCCCGCCTCCCTCTCCTCGTTTTTTTTGCGCGAGGTCCTGCGAAAGCAGATCGATTTCCATGGGATCGTGATTACCGACGACATGCGCATGCACAGCGTAATTGAAAACGGTATGAGTACGGCAGAGGCGTGCCTGCAAGCACTGCTCAACGGTAACGACATGATTATGCTCTCTCAAGATACCCAGATGTATCGCCGGGTATGGAATCATCTTTACAAAGAACTCCACAATAATCCGAAATTTCGTCGTATCCTCGAAGAGTCCGTCCGCAACATACTGCGCATAAAGGCCGAATACCTCAAGGGTCCGAATGCAGTGCCTCTCTACCCCGACCCCCAGGAGGCGGCACGGAACATACCGACTCCCCAGGGAAAGGAGTTTTTTACCCAGCACGCATACCGTTCGGTGACAGTAATTCGGGATGCCCTGCTTCCCTACCGTCACGAGCAGGGCTCACTGCTGATAGCTTCGCAGCTGCACCGTTTTCTTTCGGAAGCCGAACGTTATTACCCGCAGGCAGACACCTATCACTTCCCCTACTCGCCTTTTTACGAAGCGAAGTCGTCAACCATTCGGGAACTCCGGCAAAAGGCGGAGGCATATGATACACTCATTTTTTGCATAGCCAATCCCAACAGTGCACAGGTTTTAGAAGCTTTACGGGAGATAAAGGCAGAGATTATCGTTGTCTCAGTGCTGACTCCCATTTATTTCCAGCGCATGCCTTGGGTGGAGACGGCAATTGCAGTCTACGGTACCGGAAGAGACTCCTATGCTGCCGGCTTTGCCACCCTACAGGGGCGTGTGAAGCCGGACGCCACTCTCCCCATCTCTCTAAAGGAGCCAGAGGCTTCCCGCAAAGACGAGAGCAGATCCGCTCAATCCTCGTCTACCGCCCTACCCTCTACAGAGGAGGCGGTAGAGTGAAATGGCGCTTAGCTGAGCAGACGGATACCGATGCCCTAATAGCATTTTTGCGTCCTCGAGAGTTTCGCAGTTTGTCGCTATCCTCCCGTCTCATGCGCCGGAACGGCTTCACAATTCCTCCCTCCTCCTCCGCCAATCTTTTTCTGGGCTACGACAGTCCTCGGGATGACCAAACGGAGCATGAACCTCAAGGCGCGGTTTTCCGCACCAACGCGGGACTTATCCTTCCGCTCTTTCACGAAGCCCTCCCGGAGGAAAAGCTAGACCTGGACGATTTACGCATTCATCTGGAGCGAGTGAAGAACTTGTACTGCATCCTGGGCATGCGCCGGGACGTCGATTGCTGTGCAACAGCACAGCCCTCTACGATCAATGTTCGCCGCTATTACTATTTGATGCGGCGCTTGAAGGAGACGGTTCTGCCCGAGCCTCCGAACATCCCTGACCTGAAGATACGGCGTCTTACTCCTCACCACGCCGCCAAGACCTTTCCCCTGGAAGAGGCATACCAAAAGGAGGAGGTACTGGTCCATCCGGGACAATTCAACTCCACCGCACACTATCTCCACTTTACTCGCCTTATCCGGCGCAACCGAATCTACTTCGCCGAGCTCGACGGCCGGCCGGTGGCTAAAGCGGGCACGAACGCACTTGGATGGAACTACTGTCAAATTGGCGGCGTCTACACCGCACCCGAATATCGGGGACGCGGTATTTCAAGGGCATTGATGATAACGCTTTTACGCTGGATATACGACCGGGATCAGTCGGCAGTGCTATTCGTTGATACCGCCAATACCGCCGCCTGCACCCTCTATAAACATCTCGATTTTTGCTATGAAGGAGAATACGAGATTGCCTATACCGAACTTGACTGAGAGGGGCAATCCTGTAAAAGTAGGATGAGGGGGTACTCATGAAAGTACTGATGATTGCGAGCGAAGCAGTGCCGTTTGCAAAAACCGGAGGACTTGCGGATGTGGTAAGCAGTCTTTCCGAGAGACTCACAGCCATGGGACACGACTCCCGGGTGCTGCTTCCGCGCTACTCCTTTATTGACACCCAGCACCTCGACCTCGTACTAGAAGATCTTCAGGTTCCCCTTGCGTTCTCTCATGAGCAGTGTGCAGTGTATGCGAGTACACTTCCCGGAAACTCTGCGGCGATGGTCTATCTTCTCGACCATCCCTTCTTCTCAAATCGCGGCGGATTGTACGGAGAAAAGGGAGGCCATACCTACCGCGACAACCATCGCCGATTTACTCTCCTCAGCCGAGCCGGATTGAGCATATGCAGCCGACTCCCGTGGAAACCGGACATTTTCCACGCTCATGACTGGCAGAGTGCGCTGGTGCCCGCATTTCTGAAGGAGTTTTCCAACGATGAGTTTTCCCACTCTGGAAGTGTGCTAACCATTCACAATATTGGCTACCAGGGACAGTTTTCCAAGCACGACCTGCACGTGACGCAATTGAACTGGGAAGACTTTCATCCGGAAACGCACTCCACAGAACAGCAACTCAATTTCCTAAAATCCGGTATCCTCAACGCCGATGCCATCACCACCGTATCTCCTACCTACGCCAAGGAAATCCGCACCCCTCAATTTGGCCACGGGATGGAGGCGCTCTTGGAGCGACGCCGCGATACTTTAGCGGGCATCCTCAACGGGGTGGATTATAATGAATGGAATCCGCAGAACGATCCCCATATTCCCCGCCCCTTTAACGCGGAGGATTTGAGCGGAAAAGCGGAAGCCAAGCGTGCCCTGCAGGAAAAAGTGGACTTGCCGGTCAGCAGCGAAGTGCCGCTCATAGGGCTCGTGAGCCGCCTTGTTAGCCAAAAAGGTTTTTACGAACTCTGCGATCCCCAACGGGGCAGCCTCAAACGCATCTGTGATGAGATGTCGATCCAAATGGTGATTCTGGGTACCGGAGAGGACTGGATCGAAAAGCAGCTGCTGCATCTTGATGCGGTGCTGCCCAATCTGAAAGTCTTCAACACTTTCAGCAACTCCATGGCGCATTTGATAGAAGCCGGGGCGGACCTTTTCCTCATGCCCAGCCGCTACGAGCCCTGCGGACTTAACCAGATCTATTCTTTGCGCTACGGTACGCTTCCCGTTGTCCGCCGTACCGGAGGCCTCGCTGACACAGTAGAGAACTGCACCCCCGAAACCGGGGCAGGAACCGGATTTCTCTTCGATGAACTGAGCCCTGAAAGTATTTACGGAACCCTAACCTGGGCGGTCTCCATGTGGTATGAGCAGCCGGAACTTTTCCGCACGATGCAGCGCAGAGCGATGTCGCGTCACTTTTCCTGGAACGACTCGGCTGAAGAATATGTGCGGCTCTACTCTAGAATACTTTCCGGAAGCTCATCAGCATAGTACTGAGCCCAAAACCGGCGCGGACTGTACTGTCTATTTTTCGCATTTGCGTTCCAGCCGCTGGTGGCGGTGCAGGAGCCCTTTACGGGCGGTACTGTCAAGATAGGGCATACGCTCCATCATCTCCCGTACCACTGCAAGCGCCCGCTCCGGCTCTCCCATCCGATGCTCGTAGTACTTTGCCAGCGCCTCTCCCTGAAACAATCCGCATCTCGTGCTCCACATTTTCTCCAGAATCGCCCCCATCTCTCGATATCGCTGCTGCCGGCGCAGAGCAAGTGCGAGCAGCTTTCCGGCCCGCATGTTGCCCTCCTCAAAAGCGCTGCGTAAAAGCCGCTCACCTTCCTGCGGACGCTCCTGCAGGAGTATTCTACCCATACCGACTTTAGAGGACTCTCCGTGAAGCAGCTCAGGCTTCTCCGCCGCGTGTTCCATAAAGCCGGCCAGTTCCGCCAGAGAGACTACATCCTGCAGGTGATGCTCGATAACGCGTGCCATACACTCAAAATCCTTGCCCGCGAGAAAACGAAAA
>CAYFUX010000022.1:0-51365 GCA_964346455.1 uncultured Spirochaetaceae bacterium | reverse complement strand
AGATAGAGCCCTCCGCGGATGAGGAAACCGAAACGGCGGCGACAGGCGGCCCCGGAGAAGGGAGCGCCGAGGCGGAGGAAGGCTCTAAGATTTTTTCGGATGAAAAGCTCGAGAGTGTAGGCGAGCGTACTGCTCGCGCTAATGAGCAGGCGCAGGAGAGCCCGGACGAATCTGCTGCTGAAGAGAGCGGCTCCGCAGATCGCAGCCCTGAGGGAGAAACGGCTCCGGAGGGGGTAGAGAGTGATGTGGCCGTTCAATTTTCCGACACCGGGACGCAGCGGGAACTGATCAAGACGGTTCAGCCGGACTTGAGTCCGGAAGAGCTGGCCAGCCTCCCGCCCAGATCTACTGTGCGAATCGACTTTACCCTCCGATCCAACGGACAGCTCACCGACTTGAACATCAGGACCGGTTCGGGCGATACTCGGGTGGACACTAAGGTGAAAACTGCAGTTCGCCAATGGCGCTTTGAAGCTGCCGGAGAGGAGGGCGAAGACGACTCTACGGTGAACGGAACCATTACCCTGATAATGCGGAAGAGATAATGAAACTACGAGCGATTGCGTTCGATATAGACGGAACCCTCTATCCCAATTGGCAGATGTTTCTCGCCTCGTTCCCTACACTTTTTATCGCCCCCTTCACGGTGGCGGCTTTTGAAAAAGTGCGCCGGGAGATCAGAACCCTCACGTACGATGAGGATTTTTACACTCTTCAAACTCGTCTGCTGGCACGGCGGCTGCGGTGCGGAGAAGAGCGGGCGCGCCGGATACTGGAGCGAAAGTTTTACGGTCTCTGGGAATGGAGCTACGGGGTGATACGTCCGTATCCTTACCTCCGAGAGACGATGGTGGCACTGCGGGGGCGGGGACTAAAGCTCGGGGTGCTCTCGGATTTTCCCCCGCAGCAAAAACTGGAAGCCCTCGGGGTTGATGACCTACCGGATGCGGTGGTGTGTTCGGAACGGACCGGCTACTTAAAACCGCATGCAATACCTTTTCTCAATCTAGCACGCCGTTTGGAAGCTAGGCCCGAGGAAATCCTGTACGTAGGCAACAACTACGCGTATGATGTGGAAGGTGCTCGGGCGGCGGGAATGAAGACCGCCTATATCGGACGGTACAGCTCCCGTCGTCCCGCTGCGGATATATATTTTACCTCTTTCCCGCAGTTGCGGGAGCAGGTGGATGCGGCATTGAGTCCGTAAAAGCCGGCAAAAGGCCGTTCTGCGGCTCTTTACGTATAGGGTCTGTCAAAAAGCGGAGAGCTGGATTGACAACTCGGCCGTACCGAGTGACAATTGACCAAAGGTAAACTGGGAGTGGGAACATGATATTCTCTTTGGGAAATATTTTAACCCTTCTGATCGTTGCGGTTATTCTGGCAGTATACCGTCAGCTGGACCGCAATAACCGATCGTTGGAGAAGATTAAACGCTACGCAGACAAGATGAAGGAGGAGCTCGACTCCTTCGTGGATACGAAGACCACCGAGGTCAAAAATCTCGGCATCGAGCTGGACGTTCAACAACAAACCGGAAAGCAGGTACTCAAGCGTATCCAGTCCATAGAAGAGAGCCTGGAGGAACGGGCCTCCGATATGGAGCAGGTCAAGGAGCGCATTGGAGAGTACGACAAAGCCCTCAACGAGTTGAACGACATGACGGGCCGAGTGGAGGAGAATCTCAACCGACTCCACCAGGAATCCAATTTTGTAGATGAGGTCGGCAAGCGTCTCAAACAGACGGAAAGCAAGATGGACGGCCTCGAAAAGCGTATACCGCAACTCACCGACGAGTTTGCCAAGCAGAACGAGAAAAAACTGCAGGAAAGCGGAGATAAAGTGCTCGAGCGCAGCGGCAATATTGCCGAGGAGCTGCGTTCAAAGGTGGACGAAGCTGCCGGAAGGGTGGGAGAGCTGCAGGAACATCTCAGCACTCTAGAGCAGAGCAGGGAAGAGTTTACCGAAGAAGCCTTTGGTACGCTCCAGCGCGCCCTCGATGAAAAGGTAGAAGAGGCGGAGAAGACCGGAGAGCGGCTGCGGGGCGAGTTCGAGGAGGACCTGCAGGCTGTCAAGAGCCGTACGGAGGAGGAGACCTCCCGTCTACAGGAACAGGTGGAAGAAGAAAACAGCCGCCTGGCCAGGCAGGCCGACGAGACGGAAAAGAAGTCGGAGGAGATAGTCGGGACTCTCCGCAGCAATGCCGAGGAGATAGAGCAGCAGATTACCCAGAGCTTCGAGCGTGCCGAAAACCGTCTCGGAGACTACCAGGGACAGGTGCAAGCCCTCCAGCAAGAGCGCGACCAGCTGATCAATGATGCGCAGCAGAAGATCAAACGTGACCTCGAAGAGAAGGTCGGCGAAGCGGAGCAAAGCGGCGAGGAGCTTCGTTCCCGTCTCGAGGAAACGGTGAACGAACTGCATCGCAAAGGTGATGAAGAGGCTGCCGAGCTGCGTAGCAGGATAGAACAGGAGCACCGAAAGCTCGATGAAGCGCTCTCCTCCACCGAGTCCTCTCTGGAGGAAAAAATCGAGGCTTTTCAGCAACGTGCCGAAGCAATTAGCCGCGAGTATCGCGATGCCCTGGAAAAGGCCGCGGAACGGGGGCTTACTCTGGAAGACGAGGCCTTCAACGAAGTGAAGAATCATGTGCACCAAAAGGCCAGCCGGGTGGAAGAGCAGCTCACGGAAATGGTGGAGAACACCAGGGGATCGCTGCTGCAGAAACAGGAACAGCTTTCCGGTGATCTGGAGAATATGCGGGGCGAATACGAGAGCGAGATGGAAGAGCTTCGCACGTCTCTACAACAACGCTACGATCAGTTTGCCGCCGACATAACCGGAAAGTATGAGGACCTCAATGCAGAAACGGCGGCGATGGACGTGAAGCTGCGCCGCAGTATAGAGGAACTCGATCAGCGTCTTGGCTCCGAAGAGAACCGCGTGGAAGAGAAACTCGGCAACATAGAGAAAAGCAACCGGGAGTCGCTGGAGGCGTTCCGGAAGAAGGTCGACAGCTCCCTCGGCGAGGCGGAGCAGACCATGCAGGAGAAGCTCGGCGAGGTGGAGCGAAAACTCACCGATTACGAAGGGGAGATGGACTACCGCTTTGGCAAGATCGAAGAGGCGAGCAACGATATAGATACGATGGAAGAGAACCTCAGGGCGGCGATGAATCGGGCCACCGAGCGTATTCGCGGCGAGTTCAAGGAGTTCGAAGAACAGCTTGAAAAGGAGAAAGAGGAGCAGCGCCGCAAAGCAGAGGAGGAGATCGAATCGGTTCGCGGTGCCCTCGGAGAGGTGGAGAACGAGCTCAACGACATAAAGGAGCAGGCTTCACAAAACGTATCGGAAAAACTCCAGGATTTTGAGCAGGGCTTCTACAACAATCTCGAGGAGCGCAGCGAAACTCTCAATCGCCGCATCGACGAGTGGCGGGAGGGAGTCGATCAGCGTCTCTCGGAGATCAAGCAGGAGTATGAGAACGCCAGAACCGCTACGGAGAATGAATACCAGGATACACTAAAGGAGCGGCTCGGCGAACTGCAAAGCAAGGTCTACGGGCAGCAGGAAAAGATCGAAGAGCAGCTTCAAAACTTCCAGCAGCGTATTGAACAACGGATGGAGCAGACTTCGGGAATGATTACCGGTCTCGAGGAAGAGCTCAAGGGACAGGTGGAAGAAGCCAAGGAGAACTCCAAGGTAGAGTTTGAGAAATCCTTTACCGAGCATAAGACGGACCTCGAGGGTCGCATGAAGCGGACGGAGCGGGAAACCGAATCCGAGCTGCAGAAGCTCAGCGAAGGGGTAAAAGAGAAAAGTGAACAGACCCGCAACGAGATGGAGAACTCCCAGTCGGAAATCCACGTATGGCATACCGAGCTCGAACAGCGCATGAAGAGTGCCGAAGGCGAAGTTCAGGAGCGCTATGACGAACTGCACAAGAAGGTCCAAGAGATTACGGAAGAGATTAGAAGCGAGTTCTACTCCCAGAAGGACGAGCTGATCGATCAGAGTCAGGAGGAGCGCACTCGACTGAAGAACGAGCTGAAGGAAATCAGCGACAAAGTTCTCGAGCTGGAGACGGAACTGCAGCGGCGCACGGATGCCGCCTTTGAGAACTTAAACCGCGAGTACGAAAATTTCATAGCGGAAGTACAGAAGAAGCACCGTGAGTTCCAGGCCGAGTACGACAAGCGGGTAAAGGAGTTCCGCTCCGTGGCCCAGGAGACCAAGGAGAAGACCGAGCAGACGCAGAACAAACTCTTTGGCAAGATCGAGGAAGGGTACCGGACACTGCAGGTCAATCTGCAGGAAATTGACAAACGGCAGAAGAACTTCATCAATCAGACCAAGATTTTTGATCGTGCCGACAACCTAAAAGAGAATCTGCAGGAGAATATCGAAGATCTGAAGGCGGAGATCTCCCGCGTCCAAGCGCTCGGCAACGAGATACGAGAGACGGAGAAGAAGTTCCTCTCTATCAAGAAACTCGGCGAAGAGGTTTCCGGCAAACTCAACCGCTTTATGTCGGAGAAGCGCCGCATAGAGGAGATGGAAGGGGACTTCAAAAAATTGATCAACATCTCGCAGACCATCGATACCAAGCTGCAGCAGGTCAACGACAGTCACGACGAGCTGCAGAACATTCAGGCCCGTATCCGTGAGCTGGAGTCAATGGAGCAGGATGTGGAGCAGAAGTACCAGCGTCTCGAGAACCGTCAGAAGGTACTGGACAATACGGTGCAGCGGGTAGACAACAGCTTTGAAAAGATCGGAAGTCTTGAGGAGAAGCTGGAGACGGTCGAAGAGCGGGCGGACAACGTCCCTGCGCGGCTCGAGCAGATCGAGGAGAATATTGTCACCCTTTCCGAGCACAAAGAGAAAGCCGATGAGGCGGTAGAGAAGCTCCAGTCGATCGACTCCCTCCTCTCCGACACCGAGGAACGGATCGAGCGGATGCAGCAGGCGCGGGATTGGCTTGCCAGGACAGAAACTCGACTGCAGGAGGTGAGTAACCAGGCTCAGGAGCAGGTGAAGCTGCTCGGCACGCTTCTGAAGGACGGTAATAAGGGCGGAGACTCCTCCTCTGAAGGGGCCCCCTCTATGGGGGCTCGAGATGTGGTCACCAGACTGGCCCACCAGGGCTGGTCAGTAGATGAAATAGCCCGGGCCACCAAGCTCTCTAAGGGAGAGGTGGAGTTGATCCTGGAGATCATCCCCCGCAAGTAGGCTGCGTAGTTCCCCACATCACAGCCGGAATTGTAACGAGGCTCTTCCCGAGAGGTGATTGGGAAGGGCCTTCAGCGGAGGCTTCCGCTGTGCCCCTGCGGGGGCATTTTTTTGAGGTATTCTCCACTCTTTTTCGTAAAAACTTGACGCTCTACAGTGCCGATTAGTATCTTAAAGTCGAACCCGAAGACGAAACGCGCTAAGTTTCCATGCCATATAATAATAAAACTGGATATACCACATAACGAGGAAGCAATGTCGAACAAAAAGCAGAAAGAGCAGAAAGAGCAGGAAAAACAGCAAAAAAAAGCTTCTGATGCACAGAAGTATCAGGAGGAGCAGGATAAGCAGTCCGAGGAAACTTCCGCCCAGGAGCAGGAAGCGGCTGCGTCCGGCCTTGGTGTAGAGGAGAGCGGCGTGCAGCAGTTCTCCTCCGTGGAAGAGACGTCCGACCAAGTGGAGGAGTCGCAACAGCGGATCAAAGAGCTGGAACAGGAAAACAGCGAACTGAAGGCTCAATATCTGCGTAAGCAGGCGGAGTTCGAGAACTTCCGCAAGCGGATGCAGAAAGAGAAGCAGGAGTCGATCAAGTACGCCAACAATAATCTTCTGCAAGATTTGGTCGGTATTATCGATGACTTTGAGCGGGCGATAAAGTCTTCTGAGGAATCGAAGGATTTCGAGAGCTTCCACTCCGGAATCCAGCTGATCGAGCGTCAGCTGGTCAGTATGCTGGAGAATAAATACGGATTAAAGCGGATGGAAAGCGAGGGCGAGGAGTTCGATCCCCAAAAACATGAAGCGATCGCCATGGTCGAGAGCCCCGACCACGACGTACAAACTGTAGTCGAGGATTATCAGAAAGGCTACATGATCAACGATCGGGTGCTTCGTCACGCAAAGGTTCGGGTTGCGATTCCCGCCAATGAGGGCAGCGATTCCGAACAAAAGGAGGCTGCAGAAAAGAGCGGGGAGAACTCCAAAGAAGAGGAAGCGGACAGCTCGTCGAGCTGAAAAAAACAGGATAGATCCGGCAAGGTACACAGGCAGCAGAAAGCCTGCTTTGCCGGCAAAACATAAAAAACACTGATAATTAAGGAGAGCAGCAATAATGGGAAAGATAATAGGAATTGACCTTGGAACTACAAACTCCTGTGTAGCGGTAATGGAAGGAAACGAGGCTACTGTCATTCAGAACTCTGAGGGACAACGGACCACTCCCTCCATTGTCGGTTTCACTAACAAAGGAGAGCGGCTGATCGGTCAGCCTGCCAAGAACCAGATTATCACCAACCCGGAAAACACCATCTATTCCATCAAGCGGTTCATGGGACGTCGGTATAATGAGGTCCCCAAAGAGATCGATATGGTCTCGTTTCATGTAACCGAGGGAAAGAGCGACGATGTCCGGGTTAAAATACAGGATAAGGAGTATTCTCCTCAGGAGATTTCCGCGTACGTTCTGCAAAAGATGAAGCAGACCGCAGAAGATTACCTCGGAGAAGAGGTGAGCGAAGCGGTTATTACGGTTCCGGCCTATTTTAACGACAGTCAGCGGCAGGCAACGAAGGATGCCGGCCGAATCGCCGGGCTCGAAGTGAAGCGGATTGTCAACGAACCTACCGCTGCATCGCTCGCCTACGGCCTTGGCAAGGGCGAGCACGAAAATAAGGATGAGCGGATTGCGGTGTACGACCTCGGCGGCGGTACCTTTGACATCTCCATTCTGGAGCTCGGCGAAGGCGTGTTCGAGGTGAAGTCCACCAACGGCGACGGACATCTCGGCGGCGACAACTTTGACGAGAAGATCATCGAATGGCTGGTGCAGAACTTTAAGAGCGATCAGGGTATCGATCTGGGCGAAGACCGGATGGCCCGTCAGCGCCTGAAAGAGGCGGCGGAGAAAGCCAAGATCGAGCTTTCCAGCACGCAGTCCACCGAGATCAATCTGCCCTTCATCACTGCCGATCAGAATGGGCCAAAGCATCTGCAGTACACCCTTACGCGGGCCAAGTTTGAGCAGATGGTGGACGATCTGGTCGAGCGCACCCGGCAGCCGTGCAAGGATGCCATGAAGGACGCTAACGTGAGTGCGAACGATATCGACGAGGTTATTCTCGTCGGCGGTTCAACCCGAATCCCGGCGGTGCAGAATATCGTCAAAGAGATGTTTGGCAAGGACCCGCACAAGGGCGTCAATCCTGACGAGGTGGTTGCCATGGGCGCCGCAATTCAGGGCGGTATCCTCGGCGGCGATGTGAAGGACGTGCTGTTGCTGGACGTCACGCCTCTCAGTCTGGGTATCGAAACCCTTGGCGGTGTCTTCACCAAGCTGATAGAGCGCAATACCACCATTCCGACCCGCAAGAGTCAGATATTTTCCACTGCGGCGGACAATCAGACGGCGGTATCCGTCCATGTGCTGCAAGGTGAACGTGAGATGGCCAATCAGAACCGCAGCCTCGGGCGCTTTGACCTGGTGGGAATTCCTGCCGCCCCGCGCGGTGTGCCTCAGATCGAGGTAACCTTCGACATCGATGCCAACGGGATTCTGCATGTGTCGGCAAAAGACCTCGGCACGGGGAAAGAACAGAAGATCCGCGTCGAGTCCTCCTCCGGGCTTTCCGAGGATGAGATCAATAAGATGGTCAACGAGGCGGAAGAACACGCGGAAGAGGACAAGAAAGAACGCGAGAAGGTTGAAGTCCAGAACGAGGCAGATACCCTGATCTACTCCACCGAAAAATCTCTCAAAGACTACGGGGACAAGATCTCCGACGAGGACAAGCAGTCGATTCAGAGTGCTCTCGATGAACTGAAGCAGGTTAAAGACGGCGACGACCTCGACGACATTAGGCAGAAGATGGATCAGGTCAAACAGGCTTCCCATAAATTGGCCGAAGAGATGTACAAGAACGCCGGCGGCGAGCAGCAGCAAGGCGGTGCTGAAGGCGCCGGAGCAGCGGGAGCTGCCGGTGCGGAACAGGGAGCCGATCAGAGTCAGCAGTCCGGTTCCTCGGATGAAAACGTTGAAGATGCCGATTACGAGGTAGTTGACGACGAAAACGAAGAAAATAAATAACGGAAAGGGTGACGTGAGCTGTGGCTAAGAGAGATTACTACGAAGTCCTGGGGGTGCCGAAAGGCGCCTCCAAGGACGAAATAAAGAAAGCGTACAGAAAGCTCGCAATACAGAATCATCCGGACCGTAACCCTGGTGATAAAGAGGCTGAGGAGCGTTTTAAAGAGGCCTCCGAAGCCTACGAGGTCCTGGCGGACGACAAGAAGCGTCAGGCCTACGACCAGTTTGGATTTGCCGGGGTCGAAGGCATGGGCGGCGGCGCCGGCGCTGGACAAGGCGGCGGCGCCCAGGACTTCTCCTCCGTCTTCCGCGATTTCGAGGATATCTTCGGCGATTTCGGAGATATCTTTGGGTCCTTTTTCGGCGGAGGAGGCGGCGGCCGACGCCGCGGAGGCCGCGGTGGTGCCCAGCGGGGTGCCGACCTTCAGTATACCCTCGAAATACCTTTCGAGGATGCGGTGTTTGGTAAAAAGGTCGAGATCTCCTACGAGAAGAAAGTCGCCTGCAGCGCCTGCGGAGGCAGCGGAGCCTCGGGCGGAGGCGGTAAAAAAACTTGCTCCACCTGCGGCGGAAGCGGCCAGGTGCGGCGCAGCTCGGGATTCTTTTCCATCGCCTCGCCCTGCCCAACCTGCAGCGGTGAAGGATTCGTGATCGAGAATCCGTGCTCCACCTGCGGCGGCTCCGGTATTGAAAGTAAACAGCAGAAAGTAAAAGTCACCATTCCGGCGGGTATTGAAAGCGGTAAGCGCATCAATATACCCGGCCAGGGAGACGCCGGGGGCAACGGCGGACCTCCGGGTGACCTCTATGTGCTGGTGCGGGTAAAAGCGCACGAATACTTCGAACGCCGCGGTTCGGATCTCTATTGCATGATACCGATTACGTTTACTCAGGCAGCGCTCGGCACGGAAATACAGGTACCCACTATCGACGGCAAGCGCGTGAAGATGAAGGTGCCTGCAGGGACGCAGAACGGAAAGACCATGCGTCTCAAGAACGAAGGGGTGCCATATCTCCATAATAACAGCCGTCGCGGCGATATGTATGTTAAATTACGGGTGGACGTACCTAAGAAGCTCTCCTCAAAGGAAAAGGAGCTGCTGAAACAGCTTGCCGAACTGGAGGGCGAAAACGAGAAGCCTCAGCCGATTCCGCTTTCCGAGTTGTGATAACGGGAAGGCGGCTTGAGGCTAACCGTGTTACGTCTGAAACGGATCCGCTCCTTTGAACCATGCGCTGTACGCATGGCGGAGGATGCGGATCCGTTTTTTGTGTGAGCATGCCTTGGGCACAGGTCGCGTGACTCCGATACTGTAAAAAACGCTCCGATACTGTAAAAAAACGCTAGAGAAGAGCGGGGTAATGATGACTGATCAGATGACACACTACAGCACATGGCTATGCGCGGCGGCAGTTGTACTACTGGGGATGCTGCATCCGTTCGCACTGTCGGCGCAGCCGGAAACGAGCACTGAAAACCTCCTGGAGAAGTTGTACGAGAAGGAAAATGAAGCCGAAACTCTTGTTGAAACAGACACAAACGGGGATGGACAGGACGACTATTTTGCCAGCACCAACGAGGCGGGGAAGAAGTCGATGGAGGTGCGGGACTACAACCACGACGGATTTGTAGACGATTTCTATTTTTACAGCGACGGAATTCTTCAAAAAAGAGCGGTGGATACCAATTACGACCGGCACATTGATTTGTGGGTATATATTCAAGGCGGAATTTATATAGACAGTTATAAACGGGACACTAACTTTGACGGCAAATTTGATACCACGAAGGAGTTTGGCAAAGAAGAACAAAAGGTGGAAAACTCCAGCGCAGAGCCGGAGGAAACGCAATGAGCGAAGCGATTGTCGGTTTTCATGCCATTGAGGAACTGATGAGAAGCGGTGAGCGTCGGGGGACGCTGTATCTGAGCGGACAGGGAACGCGGGTGCGATCTCTGGAGGATCAGGCAAAAGCGAAGGGCTATCCGGTCGTACGGGTGCCGGAACGAGAGCTGGAGGAATATCTGCAGGGCCGTGAGCAGGAACATCGCGGGGCGGTGTTTCTTTCTGCCGAAAAGCGACGGAGCGTGAAGGATCTGCAGAGTTATCTTACCCGCTATGACCATCCCGGAGCTCTTGTGCTGGCCCTGGACGGGATTACGGATCCGCAAAATCTGGGTGCAATACTGCGCAGTGCCGAACAGTTTGGTGTGGATCTGGTCCTGCTACCGGCCCGGCGCAGTGCAAAGGTGAACGCCACTGTGGAGAAGGTCTCCTCAGGGGCCAGCAACTACATATCCATCCTCACCGTGACTAATCTGCGGCGGGCGCTGGACGAACTGAAGCAATCGGGGTATTGGGTCTACGGGACCGACATGGAGGGAACGCCTCTCTGGGAGGCGGACTTACAGGGAAAATCGGTCCTTGTGATGGGCTCGGAAGGGAAGGGGCTGAGCGAACTGATCTGCAAAGAGTGCGATTCACTTCTACGGATTCCCACCTCCGGGAAAGTGGATTCCCTTAACGTTTCCGTGGCTGCCGGCGTCGTTTTGTATGAACGGGCGCGCAGTACCAGAGCCTAAGAGAAACTATCCGAAGAAAGGATTAGTGAGGGAGGAAGCGGCTGCCTATGTCGGTACGGCTCCAGGCTCCCGGAAATTCCACCGCGTTAAGATGTCTATAGGCGTGATGGTGGGCGCGAAGCAAGTTCTGACCTAGCCCGACGATGGTAAAACAGCGGCCGCCGTCGGTGACAATATTTCCGTCCTCGTCGCTTTTTGTTGATCCGTGAAAAATAATCGCCTCCTCCTCCGGGATTCCGTCGTATACGCTGACTGTACGGTGCTCTCCTCCGTTGGATACCGGGTAGTTCTCGCTGGCAATGACCACTCCTACAGCGGAGTCGTTGGAATAGCGGATCGTGAAGTCTTGGAGCTGCTGCTGATGCATCGCCTCGACGAGGTTGCCAAAGTCCGATTTTATGAGCGGAAGCAGTACCTGCGCCTCGGGATCGCCGAAACGGACATGGTAGGAGGTTACCATCGCGTTGTTGTCTGAAATGAGAAGACCGAAGAAGAGCACTCCCTTATAGCAGAGTCCCTCTTTTTGCATACCGGCAAAGGTCGGCTTCACAATTGTCTCAACGATTTTGGAGTAGAGTTCTTCCCCGAGGATAGGGATGGGGCAGACCGCTCCCATTCCGCTGGTGATAATGCCTTCTTCGTTTTCCTCTGAACGAGTGTAATCGGAAGTCGGCGGCAGCAGGGTATAGTGATCACCGTCGGTCAGTGCAAATAAGGAGACGTTGTAGCCTGTGTTGTAGGGCTCGATGATGATTGGCCCGTCCTTTAATGCCTCGGCGGCAAATTCAAGCAGCTCTCTGCGATCCTGAGAATCCCGGGCGGCATGGCCCTGAAAGGTGGTTTTGTTGCGCTTTACCACCAGATGTTCGTCGTGCTGCTCCAGATAGGAGGCAAATGCTTCGTAATCGGAAAAGGCGCGCCACTCGTTGGTCGGAATCCCATAACGCTGCATGAACTCCTTGGCAAACACACGGTCGCCCTCTAGTCGAGCGGAGTTAGTTGGCGCCCCTATTACGGGGATTCCCTCCTGGTGTAACGCATCTACGACTCCGGCAACCTGTGCGCGGGCGGAGGCGGCAAAAACGTAGTCAATGCGGTAATCCCTGCAGGCTTGCACTACCTGCTCCGGGTTTTCCGGTGAAATATCCGGGAGATTCTCTGCGATATCCGCAGTCCCGGCGTTGCCAGGAGCGACAAAGAGCCCGCTTATTCGACGGCTTTTGGAAAAGGCCCATACAATGACGTGCTCCTTGGCTGCGGAGCCGAGTACGAGTACTCTCAAGCTATCCTCCTTTGAGATGAGTCCATGCTTGCTTGTGATGGATAGAAAAGACGGTAATGTTGCACCTCTGTGTTATGCATCACTTAACTATTGTAAAAACGTTAGCACTCAAGGTATAAATGGTCAAGCCACCCGTGCGGCCCGCCGGGAGGCAAGCTCTGTGCTTCGAGATAGCGTTGTAATACATCCTGGAAACCCCGGAGGGATCTGCAGCGCATCAATTCATTGCGCAGTGCGGAACCGCGGGGAAGTCCTTTGCTGTAGGCACTCAGATGTTTTTTCATCTCTGAGCAGCCCCGTTCCTCCCCCTTGTAGCGGACCGATTGAAGCAGCTGACGATAGCCGGTCTCAATAACTTCTCCGATGGAGGGAGGTTCTGGGGAGGGAGCTTCTGAAGAGGAGTTAGAAGGTATGGTGTTGGTATTCTCATTGGGCCCGGCAAGCAGCGTGCGGGTGGCGGAAAAAATGAACGGATTGCCCAGGGCTCCTCGAGCAAACATGACTCCTGCACAGCCGGTTTCTTTCAGGATCGTCACGGCATCTTTGGGGAAAAAGAGATCGCCGGAGGCGATGACGGGTATCGAGAGATGGGAGACGAGCTCGGCAGTGAACTCATGCCTGGCCGTTCCTGCATACCCCTGAGCCTTTGTCCTGGGATGAAACCCGACCGCCGCAGCGCCCCCTTCCTGGGAAGCCTGCCCGGCTTCCAAGAACGTGATCGAGGTTTCACTCCACCCGGAGCGTAGTTTTACGGTAATGGGAATTTCGGTGCGGGCGCTAAGGGTGGAAACGATGCGGTGAATCTGCTCCGGAACGTTCATCAGAGCGGCACCTGCCCCGGTTTTCACAATTTTGGGGACCGGGCAGCCGCAGTTAATGTCGATGAGGGTGGGGGAGTAGTGCAAAAGCCGGGGAAGGGCTCGCTCGGCCTGTTCCGGGGAGGAAAGAAATATTTGCAGGCCGAGTTGATCTTCGTTCTCCCCCCGTTCTGCCAGGGCAAGCGATTTTTCGTTGCCCCGGGCAACAGCCTCCGCACTGATCATTTCAGAGTAGACAAAAGAGGCGCCAAACGTACGACACACCTCCCGGAAAGCGCGGTCGGTGTAGCCGGCAAGTGGGGCGAGAAACAGGTTGCCGGGGAGGGTGCGTGTGCCGATCGTAAGCGGGGTGTACTGCGCTTTCATGTCGGGTTAGTTGTAAACGCCAGGGTCACCCGTTAATGTTGAAAAAGCGAAGACTATTCTGGTACACGGTCTCCGCCACCTCTTCAAGCGGTTCCTCCCGCAAGTCGGCAATATGCTCGAGTGTGGCTCCAAGGTAGGAGGGGCGGTTGCGCTTTCCCCGGTACTTTGCGGGCACCATGAAAGGGCTCTCCGATTCGATGAGCATACGGTCGAGGGGCATATTGACTGCCGTCTCGTGGAGGTTTCTGGCGTTGCGGTAGGTGACGTTGCCGGCAAAGGAGATATATAGGTTGAGCTTTAGCGCTTCCTGAGCGTAGGCCCAGTTCTCGGAGTAGCAGTGCAGCACACCTCCGCGGCTGGGCAGTTTATCCTTGAGGATTTCCAATACGTCTCGACCGGCTTCCCGGTTGTGAATGATGACCGGCAAATCAAGCTGCTCGGCGATTTCGAGCTGACGCACAAAGAGTTCAATTTGACTGTCTTTGTTGCCAAATTTGCGGTAATAATCGAGACCGATTTCACCGATAGATACAATACGGGGATAGGAGGCTCCTTCTTCGATCTTTCTTATCCAGTCCTTGCCCGGATTCGTGACTTCAGAGGGAGAGACACCGATACTATGATATACATGCGATGCGGAACGCAGATTTTCATATACTTGGAAAAAATCATAGAGGCTGTTGCAGATGCTTATAATGTGCTTCACCTGCGCCTGTTTTGCCTCTTGAACAATGAGGAGCTGCTCAATCGGATCCTCATTAATCAGACCAATGTGAGCGTGAGAATCAAATAACTGCATAAGACTTTCCGATACTGTCAAGATTTGTATAGAGGCTTACTTATACAGCACAACAGTAGCATGTATAATTACCGCGGTCAATTGTATTTGACATTTTTTTGACCGCATGCTACGTTTTTACTGATCTATTGCGATGATTGGTAAACGTGAAGGAGATTGAATGTCCCCTGCAAATCAATATAAACGAGCGGAAAACAGAGTGGTTACCTTCGTAACTGGAGTTTTGCGCGCTGTAGGCGGTGCTATACGGAATGGGTATAGAAAGGTGATCCGTTTCGGGACTCAGCGGTTTACCGTTATGCTGATTCCGCATTCGGAGAAGAAGATCTTTAACTTCCATATTTCCGTCTTTTCCTTAATCTTTTTTGCGTTTCTCACCGTCGGCATTCTCTCCTCCTTTTTTGTATTAAGTACTCAATACAGCGGCGTATCCAATCTGTTGAGCCAAAAGGATTCCAAACTCAACAATACAAAGGCGAACCTGGAGATGGTCCGGGACGAAATTACGGAACTTCGACAGGTTTCCCGGGATTTCGAGTCTTCCTTGAAAAACACCCTCAATTCCCTCGGTTTCGAGTCTCAGCAGAATACCGGTGGGACGATTGCCGACGGCGACCTTGCCTCGTTTATCAATCTCGAAGAGCGGGAGCAGGGAATAATGCGGGAGATAAGCGATCTCCGTCAGCTGCAAGAGTTTATGGCAAAATCCCAGGATTCCTTTCAACAGATTAAAGGATTGCTGGAGTCGCATGGAGAGTTACTCGTTGATTTACCGACCTTCTGGCCTGTAGAAGGAGGGGTGGGACGAATAACCAACTATTTTGGTCCGGAAGTGCATCCCTTCACCAACCAGTGGTACCTGCACAAGGGGATAGACCTTGCGTACCGCCGGGGAAAAGAGGTGGTGAGTGCCGCGAACGGGAAGGTAGTAGAGCGTAAGTACGATCCTCAAGGTTTCGGAAATTATATCGTGGTTCGCCATGCCTATGGCTTTGCCACTAAGTATGCCCACCTAGATAACGTGTATGTGGAAGAGGGTGATGTGGTGACACAGGGGCAGAAAGTTGGTACGATGGGTAACACAGGGTGGTCTACCGGACCCCATCTCCATTTTGAGGTGCGCATAGGCTCACAGGTGGTTGATCCGGAACGCTTCCTGAATGTCAGCTCGCAGTTGAAGTAAGGGTTGATGACGAGAATCAGAACGATTTTAAAGTGGTGTGCACATGAGTGACCAGCTAAACTTAGATGGTGCCTTTATAAATTCTCTCGTCGGCGAAGGCGCACGTTTCAACGGCGATATATCCCTCGACGGACTCTTCCGCGTGGACGGTGATTTCTCCGGACGCATTCGGAATGCCGATAAAGTCTTGATCGGGAAAAACGGAAGAGCGGAGTGTTCCGTTCGCGCAGGCACGGTCGTAATTGGCGGTGTCGTGAAAGGAGATATCGTGGCTACAGGCAAAGTGGTGATTCTCTCCACCGGCATGGTAATCGGAAATATCACCGCTCCGAGGCTGTATGTAGAAGAAGGAGTGCTGCTTCAGGGCAACTGTACTATTACGGAGGCTGCCTCGGAGCAGGCGGCAGCGGAAGAGGAAAGGTCGGCGGAGAAAGAGCAAGCGGATGATATACATCAATACAATCCGCTCCACCGTAAAGCCGGAGTTTCGTGAGCTTTTCAGCTTCGTATGAGTAAGATCGAACGCACCGGCGGGCAGCAGTGGCGACATTTCGGCACTACCACTCCCGGCAAACAAGAAAGTACGGAAAACGTACAGGCTTCCTCCTTTTCCGGTTTGATTCGAACTCGGAAAAAGGAACAGGAGGGGGTCAAAGAACCTCATTTTCCCACCCAAATCGCAGCGGATCTCGAAGAACTGGTAGATAATGTCCATTCTGAAGGGGAACGGCTCAAGGAAGAGCCCACCATGGAGCATATCCGCCGTTATAAGCAGGCGGTAAGCTCGTTCCTGCAGTATGTAGTGACTCACGCCCTAGAAGCAGAAACAAGTGAAGGTGCCCGCTTCAATCCCATGAAAAAACAAAAACGCTACACAATGATTCGGGTGGTCAATGAAAAGCTCGAGAAGTTAGCAGCGGGAATTATGCAGAATCAGTACTCGCAGATGGACATCCTGAAGCGGGTAGAGGAAATCAACGGTTTGATCGTGGATATCATGGGATGAGCGGACCCGGGGCAAAGCAAGGAGATATATGCATGCATGATGACAATATAGAGTTTCCGGCTATGGAGGATACATCGCAGACACGTTCTGTAGAGACACACTCTGCAGAAATAAAGATGAATACGGGCTGCTCCGGGAAAGGCACGTGTTACTTTCTTATCAAATTTCTTCATACAAGCGAAACACAACTGTGTTATGACTCCACGGGCGAGACGTATGGCCGGGGGGATTACGTGATTGCTCAGAGCCGCTACGGAAAGGATATTGCAGAAGTACTCGGTGCGGTGTGTCATCCGGAGAACTACGACAGCGAGGAGCCGATAGAGGTGGAGCGCCGGATAACGGAAGAGGACTGGAACACCTACCAAGAGAACTTGCAGAAGGAAGAAGAGGCACTTGCCGTTTGCAGAGATAAAGTGGAGAAACACGGCCTCTCTATGAAACTCGTTTCCGCTCACTATCTCATCGGAGAGCGGAAGATTCTGTTTTTCTTCACCGCCGATACGCGGGTTGATTTTCGCGAACTCGTCAAAGATTTGGTGTCGGTCTTTAAGATTCGGATAGAACTTAGGCAAATTGGTGTGCGGGACGAATCCCGCGTACTGGGCGGATTGGCTGTGTGCGGGCGAAAATACTGCTGCCATAGCCTCACCGACAAACTCAACCCAGTCTCGATAAAAATGGCGAAGGAGCAGAATCTCTCTCTCAATTCAATGAAGATTTCCGGGCCCTGCGGACGACTGCTGTGCTGTCTCTCCTACGAGTATGACTTTTACAAAGAGGAGAAAAGCAAGCTTCCGTCGGAAGGAAACCGGATTTATCTCGACAAGGAAGAGCTTCGTGTTTCGGATGTCAATATACTCACTAAAAGGATCACCCTCACGAGTTACGATGGTCGCTCTTTCGACGCTCCTTTCTCACGGCTCAGATGGGATGATGAACGAAGAAAATGGGAGTTATTTCCTGCGGATTCATCGACTTGACACCCGTAAGGGAATTTGATAGCGTAGACGGTGCTGAATAGATAAGATTTTGATATACTTGAAATTACGGAGGATATAATTCGTGGGAACCTTATCAGCCGCGAAGCGGCAACGACAAAACGAAAAACGAAGAGTACACAATCGTGCAGCTAAGAGTACGGTACGAACCGCTCAGCGGCGATTCGAAGCGGCGGTAAAAGAACAGGATACCGAACACGCCGAGGAAACATTTCACCGGGCCGCATCATTGATTGACAGCGCCGCGCGGAAAGGAATCTTTCACAAGAATACTGCCGCTCGTACGAAGAGCAGGATGCAGAAAAAACTGAATCAGCTCAAGACGGGATAGCGATACAAGGTAGAAGGCATATACCAAAAAGAGGCGGATCATGGAGAAAAAATTAACAAAAGCGGAAATTATAGATCGCATCCATGAGAAGCTTGAGGTAAATCGTAGCGATATCCACGATGTTATCGATTCCTTTTTCGAAGAGTTGAAAGAAGCTCTCAAAGAAGATAAAGTAATCGAGCTTCGCGGATTCGGTACTTTTGAGATACGGACTCGGAAAGGACGCGACCGAGCTCGCAACCCGAAAACGGGAGAAATTGTGCCGGTGGATACTCACGGGGTAGCGGTGTTTCGTCCTGGTAAAGAATTAAAGCAGGTAGCGTGGCCGTTGCGGGGCGGCGAATCTTCAGAATAGCGGGCCCTGTACTGATCCGGGATGCAACTTCGGCATCTAATATCTCATTCATCATGGACATACCGCTGTGAACACGATAACAGGAACATATAACGGTTGGAAACGGCAACTGAAGCGCCTCGGAAGCGAGCTCGCGCTTCTTCTCACCGCTTCGCTCCTCTTTGCACTATCGTTTCCGAGTTTTCTTTCGGAATGGGGGTGGGCTCCGCTGGCGTTTCTCTCGCTGATCCCGGTGTTCATCCTCGTTCACCGCTCCAGTTGGCCGGCGGTACCCTTTTACGGACTGCTCTACGGCTTTGTCACCTACGCCCTGTTCAACTTTTGGCTTTCCACTTTTCATCCCCTGGCAATTCTGATCGTCCCCATCATTTATGCGGTCTATTTTTTTATCGTGTTTCCGCTGTTGAAACTGGCGGACAGTCTGTTTCCCCGGTATGGATATCTGGTACAGATTCTCATCTGGCTGGGGTATGAGTATCTACGTACCAAAGGCTACCTCGGGTATCCCTACGGCAATATCGGCTACACGCAGTACTATATGGTGCCGCTTATCCAAATTGCTTCGATAACCGGGGTGTGGGGCGTTTCGTTTCTGGTTGTATTTCCCTCCGCGTACATCAGTGGAGCGCTAAAGCGGGGATTCGCGGGGGTTCGTGCGTTTTTCCGGCGTCACAGAATCGAAGGGCTTGTCTACCTGGCGCTTCTTTTCGCTGTATTGCTGTACGGGGTTTCTGTACAGCGCAGTTACGACGATACACCGCAGTGGCGTGTGGCCCTGGTGCAGCACAATGCCGATACCTGGGAGGGGGGAACACGTACCTTTCGCCGCAACTTGGATACTCTGATCGATTTGAGCGATCAGGCGCTGCAGCACGATCCGGATATTGTGATCTGGTCGGAGACGGCGTTTGTACCCAGCGTCGACTGGCATACCAAGTACCGGACCGACTCGGAACGGTATGCTCTGGTACAGAAATTTCGGGATTACATGGAGGGACAGGAGGTTCCCTTTGTGACCGGAAACGACGACGGCCAGCGAGAGGATCCCAATCGACCTCCCGTGCTTCCGGACGGCTCTTACAACAGGCTTGATTACAACGCGGTCTTGCTCTATCATAATAATACGCTGCAGCAAACCTATCGTAAGGTGAATTTGGTGCCCTTCACAGAGCACTTCCCTTACGAAGATACCTTTCCCGGTCTTTATCGGCTGCTGCGTGAAAATGATTACCATTTCTGGGCGAAGGGAGAGGAGTACACCGTTTTTGAGGCCGATGGGGTAAAGTTTTCCACGCCCATTTGTTTCGAAGATACCTTCGGCTACCTCAATCGCCGGTTTGTCCGCAACGGAGCGGAAGTTATCGTAAATCTGACCAACGATTCGTGGTCAGGCTCGGTGGCCGCACAGATGCAGCATTTGGGAATGGCCGTATTTCGGGCGGTAGAGACTCGCAGGAGCGTAGTACGGAGCGCAAACTCCGGAATGACCGGGGTAATCAATCCTGATGGAAAAATTACTGCGATGCTCGAACCGTTTACCCGGGATTACCTCATTGCCGACGTCCCGATTGCCACGGAGCGGACTACTCTGTACACCCGCTGGGGAAATACCGGAATAATCGTCGTTATTTTAGCGGCGGGCTTTCTCCTTGTGGGGGGAGCCTTTTACAGACTGTTTCGCCTGTTCCGCAGAAAATCAAAACGGGAAACAGTTTGACAATTGAACTAACATGTAGGAAGATACATTATGGTAGATAGGACGAAAATTCTGATTGTGGACGATGAACCTGTAAATCTCGATTTTTTCGAAGTTATGCTCGGAAAACTGGGCTTCATTGTGGATACTGCTGAAGATGGTGAGGAGGCACTGGAGAAAGTGCAGAATTTCGAGCCTCACCTCATTATATTGGATAATGTAATGCCCAAATTATCTGGATGGCAGGTGACCCGGACGCTCAAGGGAGATCCACAGTACGCGGATTATCGTCATGTACCCATCATCATGTTTTCCGCCATGGGGGATGCCAAGGATAAGGTAGAAGGTTTCGAGCTGGGAATCGAAGATTACATCACGAAACCTTTTAACTTTTCGGAAGTCCTTGCCCGTATTCGTTCTGTGCTGCGTGGCCGCAAACTCATGGAAGAGCTCGAGAAGCGGAAAGAGAAAATAGAACGGGTGGAGAAGATGTACAGCAGCTTTGTCGGTAAAGTGCGCGAGATGCGCAGCGAGATAGAGAAGCTGGAGAACGCACTGGGGAACACCGTTCAAGGCGATACGGCAGTGAACGAGCCACTGGCGAATATGCACAAACGGGTCGACGCGCTGGAAGAGATTATCCGGGAAGTAGAGAAAGAGGGACTCGAGGTAGAGTACGGAGAGGACATGCTGCGGGACCTCGATCAGCGTATGCAGCAGCATTTTTCCGCCGTCTCTAACGACGACTCCATAGAAAAAGAGGTGCGTGATTGATTAGCGAAGAGAAGCAGAAAGTGCTGGAACTTTTCGCTGAGGGGCGCAGGCACTATAAGCTGATGAAGTTTGAAGAGGCACGAAACTACTTTGCACGGGCGTTGAAAGTAGACCCTCAAGACGGTCCCTCTAAGGTGTATTACGCACGCTGTAAACATTATATCGAAAATCCTCCGCCTGAAGATTGGGACGGGGTTTTTGTGATGAGCTCAAAATAATGCGATTCAAATAGGCGTACACGTCTCGCTCTTTACCAGGCGTAACAGGAAGCATATGACAAACAATGTGAATAAAAAACGGGAACAGGAGTTCACTACTGTTCTGGGCAGTTCTACCCGGTTAAACGGGAAGCTGCAATTTACTGAATCTTTGAAAATAAACGGATACTTCGAAGGGGAAATCGCTTCCTCCGGTCTTCTCTATATCGAAGAGGGGGCGCGGGTGGTTGCGGATGTCTCAGCACGCGCCATTGTGATAGCCGGAGAAGTACACGGTAACGTGAAAGCCGATGAAAAGGTCGAACTGCTCGCCGGCGGAGTTCTTATCGGTAACGTCAAAACCTTTACACTGCGTATTTCCGACGGCGTCCGGTTTACCGGTAAGTGTGAAATGATCAAAGACCCGGATTCGGTGGATATTTTTTCCGCTCCGATCGATACATTGAAGAAGACGGTACGTAGTGCCTGAGCGTTCCGGGGCCGCCGTATATGCCGTGGGAACGGAGCTGACCGAGGGGATTATTCAAGACACCCACGGTCGGTTTCTCGCCTCGCTCCTCACCTCGTGGGGAATCAGAGTGGAGAAAATGTGCCAGGTGCGGGACGCTCCGGAAATCACCGAAGAGGTGTTGAGGGATGCGGAAAAGCGGCGTCTTCTCGTTTTTACCGGCGGGCTGGGGCCTACATCAGACGATATCACCCGAGAGGTAATTGCTGAGGCAGCCGGGTGCCGTCTCGAGTTCCGCACTGAATTGTGGAATTCGATAAGTACAACCTATGATCTTTCCAAAGCAAAAGCCAATATGCGGCAAGCATACATCCCGGAAAGCTTTACCGTACTTTCCAATGAATGGGGGACTGCTCCGGGATTCTGGGGAGAAGCGGGGGGCGTGTTGTTTCTGGCTCTTCCAGGTCCTCCGCGGGAATTGCGGGCGATGTGCGACCGGTATTTGGGGGATATCCTGAAAACCAAAATGAACACAGAGCCGAGGCAGTTCAGTACCGCTACGACCTTTCTTATCCCCGAATCGCTTCTCGAAGACGCGTGCCGGCAAAATGCAATCGAGGGGGTGGAGTGGCGTACCCGAGTGGAACCGTATAGAATCCATCTCTATGTGGAAGGTGAAAGCGGTGAAGAGCGCGAGGCATTTGTGACGCGTCTGCAGCGTGATATGGGAACCGAACTGGTCCGTTTCGGGAATGTAGAGCCGGCGGAAACGCTGCTCGCGGAGGCTGAGCGGCGCTGCGCTACCCTGGCCGTTGCAGAGAGTTGTACCGGTGGAATGTTTGGAGAACGAGTCACCGGTATTGCCGGCAGTTCAAAGACTTTCTGGGGATCGGCGGTGGTGTATGCGAACGAGGCGAAGCAGCGGATGCTGGGAGTAGACTCGCGTACTATCGAGAAGCACGGAGCAGTATCCGCAGAAACGGCTGGAGAGATGGTGAAAGGCGTCCTGGAAGTCTCCGGAGCCGATACTGCAGCGGCAATTACCGGCATTGCCGGTCCGAGCGGAGGAAGCGACGAGAAGCCGGTGGGCACTGTTTGGATCGCTGTCGGCAGCAGAAAGGGAAGCACAACCGTTTTCCGCTTCGGTTTTGGAAATCGGCGCGAGCTCGTACGCCGCAGGTCGGTCATTGCGGCGATGCTGATGATGGAAATGGAAATAAAAGGGGAGTTGAGTGTTGACACACTTTCAGTGTGGCACTATAGTTGAAACATTCCAGTTCTCCCCCATTCATATACATCTTTGGCATTCAACATCCGCGAAACGCTGTTGGCATTCAGCGGAGTAAATTGATGAGCAATAATTAGTACAAGCCAGGTAAGCCCCGGTATTCGCGATGCGAAAATAAAATCGGGGCGGATACAACGCAATACGCATGAGCGCGTCCAATTTTTTGAGGCGCCTCAGCACAGATCAAGTTCGAACACAAAGCGAGGCACAGATGAAAGAGGATGAAACTAACTCTAACCAGACCCCCTCTGCGGATAAGAAGAAAGCCAAGAAGAAAAAAGTACGGGTGGAGCTGGTGAAAGACGAGAACGGTGAACAGGAAAACGGGGTTCAGGGGAACAATTCTCCCGAGAATAACAGCAACGGGAGTTCTCAAAACTTCGAGCGCGGAAGCAGCTCCGGAAGCAACTCCAACTCCGGGAGCAATACCAATACTGATAGCGGAAACAACAAAAATCAGGCCAAAGAGAGTAAGGGCAACTCTGAATCCAGTAAGAACAGCCCGGAGGAGGACTCAGGGCGCGATGAGGATATCCCCTCCGCCGATGAGCTTATCCGCAATCAGGGCATCAACAAACGAAAAAACAAGGGAAAGAATAACAGTAAAAACTCCGGCGGCAAAGGCGGCGGGGGTAAACAAGATAAAGGGGAAAAAGAGCGACTGAGTATAAACGATCTCTCCAAGATGACCGTGCCCGACCTCCGGGATTTTGCCTCCGGTAAGGGACTCAATCGGGACCAGCTGATCACGATGAAAAAGCAGGAGGTGATCTTTGCGGTTCTGAAGAATCATACCCAGAGCGGCGGGCAGATCTGTGCCTACGGCTCTCTGGAGATCCTTCCCGACGGCTATGGTTTTTTACGCTCCCCCCAAAACAGCTATTTGCCAGGCCCGGATGACATCTATATCTCTCCCTCTCAGATTCGGCTCTTTAACCTAAAGACCGGCGATACCATTTATGGGCAAATTAGGCCGCCCAAAGAGGGGGAGCGCTTTTTTGCCATGTTGCGGGTGGAAACGGTCAATTCCGACGATCCTTCCTTTGCCCAAACAAGGGTTCAGTTTGATAACTTGACCCCTCTCTATCCGGACGAACGGATAGATATGGAAACAGCGGGCAACGATATCTCCACTCGGATGATCAATCTATTTTTCCCCATCGGCAAGGGACAGCGCGGTTTGATCGTCTCACCGCCTCGTACAGGAAAAACAATTCTTCTGCAAAAGATTGCCAACGCGATTACGATCAATAACCCTGAGGTGTTTCTGATCGTGCTGTTGATCGATGAACGGCCGGAAGAGGTCACCGACATGCGCCGCAATGTCGACGGCGAAGTGATAGCCTCTACCTTTGATGAACAGGCGACTCGTCATGTGCAGGTGGCGGAGATGGTAATCGAGAAGGCGAAGCGGCTGGTCGAGCATAAGCATGACGTGGTGATCCTGCTTGACTCCATCACCAGGTTGGCCAGAGCTTACAACCAGACCGTTCCCACCTCCGGCAAGATTCTTTCCGGCGGTGTGGATTCCAACGCTCTGCACAAGCCGAAACGCTTCTTCGGCGCTGCCCGCAATATTGAACAGGGCGGCAGCCTGACTATTACCGCTACCGCCTTGATTGACACCGGCAGTCGTATGGACGAGGTGATCTTTGAAGAGTTTAAGGGAACCGGCAACATGGAAATCCACTTGGATCGCCGCGTTGCCGACCGGCGCCTCTTCCCGGCTATTAACATCAAGAAGTCCGGTACCAGGAAGGAAGAGCTGTTGCTCACCGAAGAAGAATTAAACAAGATGTGGGTGTTGCGCAAGGTCATCAACCCCATGGACGATATGGAGATCATCGAGCTACTCATCGATCGGATGCGCAAGACAAAGAGCAACGAGGCCTTCCTCCGCTCTATGAACACCGCCCCCGGAGAGTGACAAATACAGTAAGCTTGGCCGCCGGTGGGTGGAAAAAAGGGGAAAAAGATGTTATCTTTTGCTTGAGCAACGCCGGGAGCCAGAGAAAGAGAAAAAGAGGTCCTCTGTGGGACGGGCGGTGCGCTCGGTCTCGGGCAGAGGATATCTGATATAGGACAATTTTCGAGGAGGAAGCAGATGAAGAAGGGAATACATCCCAATTACGATTTCACTACCATACGCTGTGCCTGCGGTAATGAGATTCAGACCCGTTCTACCGGCAAGGATATTGAGGTGGAGATTTGCTCTGCATGCCATCCCTTTTTCACCGGTAAGCAGAAACTGGTGGATACCGCCGGACGCGTCGAGCGGTTCAAGAAGAAGTACGGCATCAAATCCTGATACGCGTACTCCGGTCCATTGTACCGCCCTCCGGGGCGGTTTTTTTGTGGTTGGGGGGGTAGGTGGGCGTTGTTCATGTAAGCGAATGTATTGTCCTGTAAAGAATAATTTTGTTGCAAACCCTGTAGTTTTCTTTTAAGATGGTTCTTGTCATCTTGAAGTGGTGTAAGGGAAATGAATGAACGACGATATTTACTCCAGTCATCAAGCGGAGTATGGGCATGAGCCCGAGATCATTACTGAGGCGCCCGGAGTTGTCAACCTCATGGGAGAGCATACGGACTTCCAGGAGGGGTATGTACTTCAGGCCGGTATTGATCTCACGGTAAAGATAGCCATTTCCCGGAGAAACGATACCTCGCTACGTTTTTTCTCTGCCGATATGGGAGAGAGAAAGCGGACTACTATTGCTAATCTCAAGTATAAACGTGAGGATCGTTGGGCTAACTATATGAAGGGCGTGCTGTATGAGCTTCTTCAGGTCGGCTCTACCTTCAAAGGACTTAATCTCACTGTCTCAGGTACAATTCCCAAAGAGATCGGACTCGGCTCATCCGCAGCAGTAGGAGTGGCTACCGCTCTTGCGGCGCGCGAGCTCTTTGATTTTGACCTCGAGGATATTCAACTGGTACAGGTTGCGTATCTCTCGGAAACCGCTTTTATGGGAAAACGGGAGAAAATAACCGATCAGCTCGGGACCTTCTATGCCGGCGAAGGAAAAGCGGTCTTTATGGATCTGCGTAGTCTCGATTATTCGCAAATTCCCGTCAATGTGGGCAATATCGCGTTTGTCCTGACTGAAAGTGGCGTGAAACAACACGGTATCCAGGAGGAAATCGAAGAGCGGTACGAGCTGTGTACCGATAGTCTGGAAGTTCTGCGGGACAGGGCGAGTCAAAGAAGTCTACGGGATTACACCGTACAGGACTTGAAAATGGGAATGGGAACCTTGCCGGAGTCTTCCCGCAGGCTCTGTATGCACGTGGTTCGGGAAAATGAGCGAGTACTAGAAAGTGTGGACCTGCTAGAGGCTGGAGACGGGGCGGGGTTCGGAAAGCTGCTCGGAAAGGCTCATGAGAGCCTGCGGGATAACTTCGAAGTCTCCTGTCCGGAAATCGATTGGCTGGTCAAGCGGGCTGGCGAGATGGAAGGCTGCTATGGGGCGAAGATCGTCGGTCCCGGCTTTGGCGGTTGTACTCTCGGTCTCTTTTCGCCCGATGTTTTGGACGAATATCAGAAACGGCTCGATGAGTACGAACATATATTCGGATTTCATCCCCGTTACTATGTGATAAAACCTAGGACGGGCGTGCGAGTGCTATTTTCAAAGTCTTGAGCTATACCCTATACTAAAACAATGCGAATATTAATCAGTAACGATGACGGTATCGATAGTGCAGGTTTAAAGGCCCTGCGCAACGAGTTGGAAGAGCTCCACGAAGTATGGGTAAGCGCCCCGGAACAGGAGCGCAGCGGTACGAGTCACTCTGTTAGTCTGCATGAGCCGGTTCGCTTCCGTCAGTTGGAGGAACGGGTCTTTGCCTGCAGCGGCACACCTGCGGATACGGTTATGTATGCGCTGCTGGGGGCCGTGCCGATTACCCCGGATGTGATTCTCTCCGGAATTAACCTAGGTCCCAATCTAGGGACTGATATCATCTACTCCGGAACTGCAGCGGTGGCCAGGCAGGGAGCCTTAGTAGGAATTCCCTCTATAGCCGTTTCTGCAGCGGCGCTACAGCCTCCGTTTCCTTTCAGTGAAGCGGCCCTCTTTATCAGAAAACACCTTGAACGGTTGGTGGAACTTTGGAGTGCCGATCACTTTATCAACATAAACTATCCTGCGGGAAAGAAAGATCCAGCTACGGTGATCACTCACCCTTCCCGACGAATCTACAACGATACGATCTCCTCTATCACCACACCCAAGCAGCATGTATACTATTTCTTGAACGGAGCCTCGATACATGCCCGAGAAGAGCCGGGCAGCGATTGGAACGCAATCCAAGAAGGAAAAATTTCCGTTTCGCCGGTATACCTCCATCCCATGAATCACCAGGTGGAGCAGCACTATCGCGAAGCAGGATTTGGGAAGCAGGACGATGAGTGAAGCCTTTGAAACAGGCAAGCGGCTCTACCAAATACAGCGGTATGAGAAGGCGTTGGAGGTCTTTCGCTCGATCGAGCGCGATCCGGCGGAAGATCCGGAACTTGCCTATTATTTGGGGCTATGCTATACACGACTGGAGCGGTATGAGGATGCACTGCTTTACCTGGAGCAGGTGGTAACCAACCATGTCGATTTTCTTCATCTCTACCAGTGCCGCATGCTCCTGGCTGTCATTTACAGCATTCTCGAGCGGATTTCCTTGGCAGAATACGAGATCAAACAGCTGGTAAACGCGGGGTATCGTTCACCGCAGGTGTATTCTGTGTATGCCTACGTGCTGTACGAAAAGGGACAGGTTGATAAAAGCCTCGAGTATTTGAACGAGGCGGCATCGATGGATCCGGAAAATCCGAACGTTCTCAACAGCCTTGGGTATATTTCCGCCGAACAGGGAGGGCAACTAGATAAGGCGGAAACCTATTGCCGGCACGCGCTGGATAAGCATTCCGAAAACCCCTCCTACCTGGATTCTCTGGGGTGGGTCTGCTACAAGCGGGGAAAATTTGACGAAGCAAAACGCTATTTGCGAAGGGCGCAGCACATCTCCGGCGGGCATTCTCTGATCAAGCAGCATCTAGATCAGGTGCTGGATGCCACCAGTGCGCAAAAAAGGAGGGGGGCGCAATGAACAGGAAACGATGGTTCGCCTTTGTAGTCTGGGGGATGATTCTGCTTACGGGGGTGGCGCTAGTTTCCGTGGCTCAGGAAATTGACATGGAGCGCGTTTATGCGGACCGCGAATTTCGCTTCGGGGTGCGTGCCTTCCACGACGGAACGTATGAAAAAGCTATTATGAGCTTCGAGGAGGCGTTGAGCTACAAGCCCGATTTTATGCGGGCAAAACGGTGGCTTGCTGAGGCGTACTATCGTGCGGGGTATGAGCGCACCGCCCTCGACCTGTGGAGCGGGGTAATCGAATCGGGTGAAGCCAGCGCAGCGCTGGAGAATGCTGTGGAGACTCTTCGTTACCGGCGGGGTCTTAGGCAGGAGGAGAGCGAAGAGCCCAACTATGTCGGGTTCCACTCCATCGCGGGCGAAGACGAAGACGTGCCGGTTTTCAAGCGTCCGACATCAGCGGTTCCGACCGCCGACGGCGGTTTCTATCTGGTCTCCTTTGCGACGAACGAAGTGATCAAATTCAGTGCCAATGGGACCATCGACCGCCGACTGCGCGGCGGTCTTGAGGGGCTCAACAGGCCCTTTGACGTGGTCTTGGGTAGGGAAGACACCCTTTTTGTCAGTGAGTTTGGGGGCGATCAGATCGTGCGGATGAACCGCCGCGGCGGCGACATCCGCCGTTTTGGCGGCAGCGGCACCGGCGAGGGGCAGCTGCTGGGGCCTCAGTTCCTCGCCGACGGAGGAAATGGATATATTTACGTCACCGACCAAGGCAACCGACAAGTCTCCAAATACAGCTATGACGGAGAGTTTGTGCTCTCTTTTGGCAGCCGCAGCCAGTTTTTTACCGGCTTCCGCAGCCCCACCGGGATTTATGTGTATCGGGAACATGTCTATGTGGCAGACAAAGGCCGCGGAGAACTGTTTGTTTTTGATACGAGCGGTAATTTTGTCCGCAGCTACGGCGCGGATGTGCTCGACGAACCTGAGGGCATTTCGCTCTACCGGGAAGGGGAGCTGCTGATCGCCGACGGGAAGAGAGTCTACCGTTTTCTGATTGAGGGAGAGGAGTTCAGAGTCCTCAAGACTGTCGATGGAAGACGGCCACAGCTTCTCAAGGCTGAGCGGGATATTAATGAGAATTTGCTGACCGTCGATTTCCGGGGGAACCTCCTGCGCATGATGGCCGATTTTAGCCAGATGTACTCCGGTCTCAGCGTCGATGTAATGAGCGTCGATGCGAGCCGCTTTCCGGAAGTAGCGGTGGACCTGAGGGTGTCCCGGCGCGAGGGGGAGCCGTATGTAGGGCTGGAAAAAAACAACTTTTTCATTACTGAAGGGCGCTATCCGATCGGGGAGCACAGTTTCGAGTTTGCCGTGGACGAGTCCCCCCGCAGTGAACTCGCGTTCATGGTAGAGAAGTCCCCGGGTATGGAAGAGAAGGACGAGGACATTGGCCGGGTGAGCGCGGAGTTGACGGAGGCCCTCGGCGGACAGGGGAGTATCCATGTTATTTCCGCTTCAGAGGAACCGACACTCGTGCGCGAAGGAGCCACAGCGGCGGACACGGTACGTACAGCTGCGGTGAAAGGCCCCTTTTCCGCAGCGTGGAGCTTTGATGAGGGAATGCGGCTTGCCGGCAGTACTCTCACCGATGCTCGTGCCCGGCGGGCAGTGGTATTCCTCACCACCGGAAAGCTGCCGGCGCATGCTTTTGAAGAGTACGAACTTGCCACGGTGTTACAGTACCTGCAAAACAACGACATTGCTTTTTATTGTATAAGTCTCGCCCAAGAGCAGCAGGAGTCGGAAGAGCTGCGGTATTTAAGCCGCAAGAGCGGCGGTGCATTTCTCAACGCCTACCGGCCCGAGGGGATCGGCTCATTGGTGACGGATCTGCGCGGCCGGCCTACCGGCCGTTATACGCTCAGCTATACCACCCCGGAGGATTCGGATTTCGGGAGAGCCTACTTGCCGCTGGAGGTGCAGGTGTCAATTTTTGGCCGCAGCGGCAGGGACGAGACAGGTTACTACGGGCCGCCGGAGATGTAGCCGACTCGGCGCTTTTGAGAGCGGCCCGCTTGACTCCTGAATTTCATCTGAGTACCCTTTAAATAGCCCACCTGAAGTGAAACGTGGAGGAACGTATGGCTGAATATCCTAATCCCGGTTCCGGCACCGAACTGCAGGACAAACGTCGTGAGCAGGTGAAGGAACCGGAAATGTATAAAGTGATTCTTTTGAACGATGATTATACGACCATGGAGTTTGTCGTGTATGTGATCCGCAAAGTATTCCACAAAACTGCTGCGGAAGCAACGAAGATTATGATGGATGTGCATAAAAAGGGTAAAGGCGTTGTCGGGGTGTATCCCTACGACATAGCCCGCACGAAGACGAGTCAGGTAAAAAAGCTGGCCAAAGAGCAGCAATATCCTTTGGAGTGCGTGATCGAAAAGGAGTGAAATAGAAAACATGAAAATATCAGCGGATGTGCAAAGTGTCATAAATGCCGCCTATCTGGATGCCAAGGAGCGGAGCAGTGAGTATCTTACTCCCGAACATATTCTGTTTGCCTCGCTGTTTTTTGATATAACCCGTTCTATTCTGGAGAACTGCGGAGCCGATGTGGATACGATCCAGTCGGACGTGGAAGAGTACCTGGATAATAAAGTCCCGAAGGTGGAATCTCAGGAGCCGGTGCAGACGGTGGGATTCCAGGAAGTGATAGAGCGGGCCATTTTCCACAGTGAATCCTCCAGCAAGGAGACGGTCGACCTGGGCGACGTTCTGGTATCCATTTTTGATGAGGAGAGCTCCTTTGGCTCGTACTACCTGAGAAAGGAGGGGGTGAGCCGTTACGATCTTCTGAAGACGATCAGCCACAGCGGTATCCTCGAAGATGAAATGCAGGAAGGAGAGGGAGCGCAGCCCGGAGAGGGGGCTCCCGGAGAGGAAGAAGAGGCTCAGCCCGGCGGCGAAAAGAAGAAGAAGAAAAAAGCGCTGGATAGCTACACCCGCGAGTTGGTACAGGCGGCACGGAACGGTGAACTCGAGCCGCTGGTGGGACGCGAAGATGTAGTAGAGCGTACGGCTCAGGTACTGTGCAGACGTTTAAAAAACAATCCGGTGCTCGTCGGCGAGGCGGGCGTAGGCAAGACGGCTATTGCCGAAGGACTTGCCGCCAGGATTGCGGAGGATAACGTACCTCAGGCGCTCAAAGGCTACCGTATTTTCGCTCTCGACCTGGGCGGTATGCTTGCCGGGACAAAATACCGCGGCGATTTTGAAGAGCGGATGAAGCAGGTGCTCAAGGAACTCGAGGAAGAAGAGCGCGTTATTCTCTTCATCGATGAAATTCACACCATTGTCGGTGCCGGAGCGGTTGCCGGCGGCTCGATGGACGCGAGTAACTTACTGAAGCCGGCGCTGGCGGCGGGAAACATGAAGTGCATCGGATCGACAACGTACGACGAATACAAGAAGTTTTTTGACAAAGATCGGGCGCTGTCTCGGCGCTTCCAGAAGATCGAAGTGGAGGAAACCACCCGCGAGGAAACCCTCGAAATCCTCAAGGGCATTCGCGAGCGCTATGAGGAGTATCATGGTGTGAAATACGAGGATGCGGCCCTCGAGGCAACGGTGGATCTCTCAGCCGAGTACATCAACGACCGCTACCTTCCGGACAAGGCGATTGATGTGCTGGATGAGGCGGGGGCCTACACCCAAATGCTCTCTTTCGCCGGCAGTGACGGCCACGAAAAAGGAGAGACAGTTACGATTGACGAGAGTGTGATAGAGAGGGTGGTCAGTAAAATTGCGAAGATTCCCGAGCGGCGGGTTTCCTCCGACGAGATGGGAAAACTGCAGCTTCTCGAAGCGGAAATAAAGAGCGAAGTCTACGGACAGGATCACGCCGTGGAGTCTGTGACCTCGGCGGTCAAGCGTTCCCGGGCAGGATTTGGTAGGGAGAACAAGCCGGTGGCTAACCTGCTGTTTGTCGGTCCCACCGGGGTCGGAAAAACTGAACTCGCCCGTCAGCTCTCCAACACTCTTGGGGTGGAACTGATCCGCTTTGACATGAGCGAGTATCAGGAGCGCCACAGCGTCAGCCGCCTCATCGGCTCTCCTCCGGGCTATGTGGGTTATGAGGAGGGCGGACTGCTATCCGACACCGTTCGCAAGCAGCCCCATGCGGTGCTTCTGCTCGATGAGATCGAGAAGGCGCACCAGGATATTTTCAACATTCTGCTGCAAATCATGGACTACGCCACGCTCACCGACAACAGCGGGCGTAAAGCGGATTTCCGCAATATCGTGCTGATCATGACCAGCAACGCCGGTGCCCGGGAACTGGACAAGCCGCTGATCGGTTTTGGCGAGCGTCAGGAAACCGAGAAAGCGATCGAAGACGCGGTGGAGCGCATTTTTAGTCCGGAGTTTCGCAACCGGCTGGACAAGGTGGTTACCTTTAACCGGCTGCTCAAAGAGGTCATTCTCAAGATTGTAGACAAAGAGATCCGCGATTTCCGGAAGCAACTCGAACCGAAAGGTGTCTCTCTGGAGGTCAGCGATGAGGCGCGCAATTGGATTGCCGACCGTGGTTACTCCAATGAGTTTGGCGCCCGGAACATATCAAGGATCGTACAGGACAAGATCAAGGACTTCTTTGTGGATGCGGTTCTCTTTGGCGCTCTACAGAATGGCGGCAGTGCTCGGGTAGAGGTAGAGAACGACGACATCGTCATCCACACAGATGAGCAATGATCTTCCTTATCTCGACGAACATGACTATATAGAGTTTCCCCCGGTTGAGCGGGCTAACGATCTGGGGATCGTGGCCGCTCAGGGAAATCTTTCTCCGGGAGTGCTGCTTTCCGCCTACCGGCAGGGCATATTTCCGTGGTATGACGAAGAGAGCCCGATACTCTGGTGGAGTCCGGACCCGCGCTTTATCCTGCCGATAGAGGAACTGCACATCCCAAAACGCCTGCGGCGGGTGCTCAAACGCACCTCCTTCGAGTTTTCCGTAGACCTAGCGTTTCCCGAGGTGATCGCCGGTTGTGCGGATACCCCCCGGGAAGAGGAGGACGGAACCTGGATCGTCCCGGAGATGCGGGAAGCGTACAACCGCCTCCACGAGTTGGGGTATGCTCATTCGGCTGAAGTGTGGCAGAAGGAGCGTTTGATAGGGGGACTGTACGGGGTCTCCCTCGGTGCTGCGTTCTTTGGGGAGTCGATGTTTACCCGGGTGTCGGACGCTTCCAAGCAGTGCTTCGTGCTGTTTACTCTCGCGCTGCGCGAGAAAGGCTTCCATTTTATCGATAGTCAGGTCTACACCGAGCACGTAGCACGTTTCGGCGCCCGTGAAATTTCCCGGGCGGAGTACCTCGAGCGCCTTTCCCGGGCGCTGCAGCAGGAGACGGTCCGGGGAAGCTGGGACGGCTGGCTGGATCTCGAAGGCCCTCTGCGGCGTTACTTCACAGGATCTCTGCGAGAGAAAACGAGAGAGGAATTGTAAAGAGACTCAGGAAGGTGGAGATGACGACGATCTGCTTGGCATGTTCGCTTTCCGCACCAAACCGGGACGGCAGGACGTAACTGAAGACCGCCGCAGGAAGCGCACCGGTGACCATCACTACGGTTCTGCTAAGACCGGTAAGATCAAAGATTACTGCTGCGGCCCAGCCGATACAGAACCCCGCAACCATCCGCAGCACAATCCCCGCCGCTACGTGCCAGTCCGGGCGCACGGAACCTGCCGCAAGGGAACAGCCCACCACAAAGGCGGCCAGCGGAGGAGCTGCCCTCCCGGCAAACTCGAAGGTCCGCAGCAGTTCGTCCGGCAAGGGAATACCGGTAAAACGGAAGAGGAAGCCCAGGATAACCGCCCAGAGAATGGGACTGGAGGCGGTGTGAGCCAGCCCGCGCGCGGTGATTCCCCCGCCTACGATGATAAAGCCCAGGGTAAAAATATAGATAGTCAACAGTTGATCGAGGACAATGATGATGTTCATCGCCTCGTTTCCCGCTGCAAGCTGCATGAGAGGGATTCCGAGGAAGCCTGAGTTCATAAAGATGACCGGCATAGCAAAGCCTCGCGGATCGACGCCGGTCAGGCGGGCGTAGAGGAGCGCCACAGCGAGGGCTGCGGCTACCATGAACGTGGCCGTTCCAAAGAGGCTGGCGGTGTCGCCGAGGGAGAGGGAAGAGCTGTAGAGGCTGGAAAAAACCAGCAGCGGCATAAAGAAGTCGGTGAGTGCCCGTGCGAGGGGCTTCTCTGTGAGCCCGAAAAAGCGGGTAATAAGCCATCCCCCGCCGATAGTGATGAACAGTGGCAGCAGGAGCCCGAAGGTTTGAACGATCATCAGAACTCAGCGGTAGAAGACACTGTCACCGATGAACTCCCGTAGAATAGAGGTCTCGGAGACGTAGTGGGCGGGTATAGGGCTGAAGTTCTCCAAGAAGGAGAGGAGCCGAAGCGCTTCGTTGTAGACCTTTTGCTTTGGCTTGATCGTTTTCAGAAGTGGCTCGGCATAGCTCTTGAGTACAGAGAGTTCGTAGTCCAGCGCAGAGTTAAAGGCGGCGTCGGCTTCATTCTGGAAGGGAAAGATATTCTTGTTCTCTCCCCGCCGGACGGAATCCCACATATCAAGGGTGGCGAGGGCGGAGTTACCGCGGTAATTATGGTCCCGCACCATCCGGCGCAGAAGGCGATTGTCGGTGGTGGAGATCCGGTTGTGGTCATCCAGGTTGAGCTGCGTCAGCGCGGAGATGTAGATGCGGAACTTGCGCTCTTCGGGAATGTCGGGGGTGAGCTCGGGGTTGAGCCCGTGTATGCCTTCCAGCAGCAGAATACTCCGATTGTCAAACTGCAGTTTTTGACCATACTCTTTAGGCCGCTGTTGTTCGAAATCGAAAATAGGAATTTCGACCTCTTCACCATTGAAGAGCGACAAAAGATGACGGTTCAACAAATCGATGTTAAGCGCTTGCAGATTTTCAAAATCGGGTTCTCCATTCTCATCCCTGGGGGTCTGCTCTAAAGGCAGAAAGTAGTCGTCCAGTCCGATAATGACCGGGTTGAAGCCAAGTACCCGTAGCTGGATGGAAAGGCGCTGTGTAAAGGTGGTCTTTCCGGAGGAGGAGGGACCGGCAATCAGCACCACTCGCAGATTATTTCCGCGGGCATTGATCTGGTCCGCAATAGCGGAGATCTTTTTTTCATGCAGCGCCTCCGCCACCTGAATAAAGGGCCGTATTTGCCGCTGTTCAATAAGCCGGTTAAGGTGTCCGGCGCAGTTGACGCCCAGGACCTTTCCCCAGGCCTTGTACTCTTGAAAGATGGAGAACAGCACCGGGTTATCCTTGAAGGGGGCGATGCGATCCGGGCTTTTGGCCAGGGGAAAGCGGAGCAGGAATCCGGGAGAGTAGTTGCGGAGTTCGAAAAGGGAGAGCAGGCTGGTGTTCTGTACAAGCGGCTCGTAGGAGAGTTCTAGGAAGTCGCCGCAGACATAGACAGGAATCTTGGCCTCGTTGCGGTAACGCAGCAGCAGGGTGGTGGCTTCCAAGCCCTTTTCTTCTAGATAGGTAAACGCCTCCTCGTAGGAAATTACTTTGCGGCGAATCGGGCGGCTTTCCCAAACGATCTCGCGCATTTTCTCTTCTAGACGACGGATATCGTTTTCGGGAACTTCGGTGAACCCCTCGTAGTAGTAATAAAATCCGTCACCAAGACTGTGTCCAATGATCAGCTGTCGATCGGGGAATAGTTCCAGGGAAGCCATTGCAAGGAGATAGCAGAGACTTCGTCGGTAGATACGATTGCCGTAGGGACTGTAGAGACGTACGGGGGCAACGGTAGCATTGATCTCCACCTTGAAGGTCAAACTAACCAGCTCGTTATTGACGAGGGCGGCGACGATGGGATCCTCTCTATCTTCCAAGCCGACATATTCGAACATCTCATGCACGCGGGTACCGAACGAAAAATCGACGGCCTCCTGTTCTGGGATCGTTACCTGGATGTACTGCATACTGGCGGCTCCTTACTGCTCAGCGTTGTCGGAACGGCCGGAGCGTGGGAAGCGACGCTCTTCTTTTTTGCCCCTAGCTTCCTTCCCGCCCGTACCTGCGGCCGTAATGAGATCGTACCACAGGCCGGGACCCACGTAACGGGGATGAAGTTGGATTTCATGTTCGAGCTCTTCGAGTTTCTCGAGAGGGGAGGGAGAAAATATTTTCTTCCGGCTTTGTTCAAACAGCCTCTGTTCTTCTTCACTGCACATTGTGTATCTCCGTAACTCCCACTGTACGCCGAGTAGATGTGGAATGCAAGTCTTTTTGCCGCCCTATAGCAGACTTGCAGGCGGGGTAATCCTGTACGGGGGACGAGCCCTCCGCCCTCGGTCCTGAATAGCGGGAAATCTTAAAAAAGTTCCAGTTGTCGGGGCCCCTCGGACTGCTCTCCTCCCGAAGCTGAAAGGGTGTCCCCATAGGAAGAGATAGCCGAGCGGGACTCTTCCCGCTCCCCGCTGCGGGGGCTCCTGGAGTCTGTCGGATTCCGGTGGGCGGCGTATACGGACTCGCGGGCCTCTGCATAGCTGCGATAGAGGTTGCCGATCCGCCTGCCGTTGTCTTGCAGCCAGAGCAGGGGCGAGGTGATGGGGGAGAAGTAATCGTCGAGTTCCTTCCCGTGACGAAAGTAGCGTTTGCGAATCTCGGAACGGAGCTTGGCCGTCAAGGCCCCGAGCCCCTGGATGTACTCCTCCGCTTCCTGTAGTTCCTGCGTCTCTCCCGACCCGCGTTCTTCATCGACAGCGTGGGACAGAAGCTCCTCCGCCCATTCGGCAATGACGGAAAAATAGGCGGCCAGCTCAGCCGGCTGCAAGTCGTCTTCCCGCATGTGCTGCAGCAGAGAGCGGATCAGAAAGAGCAGAGCGATATCGGGGTCGGTGGCGTGCAGGGCCAGAGCGGCAAGACGCATTCCCTCGGGGGCGCCAAACATCTGTTCCAGTTGAGAAGGGTAGAGGGAAAGTGAATAGCCCCGCTCGGCAGCGGTCTGCATGCTCCAAAGAGCCAGACGTTTTCCCGCCAGAGGATGATTGGGTAAGAGCTCGCGGATGAGCAGCAGGGAGGTTTCGGCGAAAGAGTCTTCGATATCTTCGGAAAGATACTCTCGCAGCTGTGTCGCGGCGCTGTGAATAAAGGAACGGTCCGCCGAGACCGCATCGATGAGTTGCTGCTGCTTCTCTCCCGGATCCTGCAACGATCTGTTACCGGCAAGATGGCGCAGCGGCCCCGCGATCGCCGCCGGAGGAGTATCGGGCGGCAGCTTTTTCAACAGCTCCATCATGTTCTCCCGGTCGCCCTGGTAGAAGGCGAGGATGGCGCATATGGCCGTCTTCCAGGGGTGGAGGGGGGAATCTTCTTCGATGTCCTCGAGCTTTTCGAGAGCTTCGGGGTTATACATGCCGTTCGTGACCGCTTCAAAAGCGTCCGAGACGATATATGAGTGATGGAAGAGCGGATAGAGCTCTGAGAGCTGCGCCGAACTCCGCAGTCGTTGGGGATGATCAATTAGGCGGATAAGTTGTGTGCGGGCTTTATCCTGCTCGGCTGAACCGTCGGGGGAATGCAAATACCGCTTCAGCGGGGCATCGATGTCTGTAGTCTTGTGGTCAAGCTTCATAGTTGTCTTTCCTGTGAGTACGCGGAAGAGCATAGTACTCTAGCATGCTTTCTGCAAGATTGTCGACGCGCTTTCGTGGAGAACTGCCGTAAGGCGGCGATGATCTATTTGCGGTTGTAGATCTCTTTGAGGTCTTGAATTTCCTCTTTGGTCAGGGGACGCTGGATTACCACCTCGTCATCCTCTAGGGGCTGGACCTCGGGACGCTCCCGGTATTGGGCATTGTGCTCGTCCACCAGCAGCCGCACAACCGGATGCTTTGGGTTTTGAGCGTCGGTTTTGGTGACAACTCCCTTTGCTCCGTTGCTCATTTTGACGTAGGTGCCCAAAGGATAGATGGAGAGGGTGAAGATCAATGTCTTCAACACTTTCTCGTCGTAGCGTTTGCCGAGGGATTTTAGCAGATCCATCATTCCGGTGTGGCCGTTTTGCTCCTCCCGGAAAGGGCGGGAGCTGATTGCTGCAGAGTAGGCTGAGGCTGCGCCGATAATTTTTCCAAAAAAGGAGATCTGCTCGCCTTTCAGATTGCGGGGGTAGCCGGAGCCGTCGATGTGTTCATGGTGTTCGAGCACTGCCAAAAGCACGTTTTGCGACAAGTCGAGGTTTTTCAAAATCTTGTAACTGAGGACCGGGTGAGCGATAATGGTCTTACGTTCTTTCTCGCTGAGTTCCCGCTGATGCTGGTACACTTCCGGAGGAATGCGGAGCATGCCGATCTCATGAAGGAGCCCTGCTGTACCCAGTTCGATCTGTTTGTACGGAGGCATCTTCAAGAAATCCGCCATGGCCAGAGCGACGATGGTGGTTTTGACCGCATGCGGAACGATGTATCCCTGCGGAACCTCCTCCATTTTCTCCATTGAATTGAAGGAGAGAAGATAGCGGCGGTTTTCCCGCAGCTCCGCCATGATTTCTTTGACTATCTCGATAATCCTGTTGGTGTTGATCATGCCCTGGGACTGAAAGGTGCTGAAGAGCTCGGAGAGGGTACGAATTTGCCGGTTTATAAACTCAAGGGCGTTTTTCATCCCCTCTTGCTCACGAATATCCTCCTCGAGGGTGGGGCCTGCATTTCCTTCCTGGGCCTCTTCACCGCTTTGTTCGGTCTGCGAGGGAGCTTCCTCGGAAGGCATTCCCTCGGTGAGGACGTACTCGTAATTCCAGCGAATAAGCCGATCTATCAGCGGCTGACGGACCGGCGTTTCCGGACTGAGGAGGATATAATTCTCCTCCAAGTAGACCGGCGCGTCAATGTACATGTTTTCTTTCAGCTGTTGTACTGATACCTTTTGCATAACGTCTCGCCCGTTGACCCCTAGGAGAGGGATAAAGTACACTTCTCTTAACTATTATAGGAGAAAACGGCATGAAGTTTAAATTAATTTTTGGCTTATTTAATGCAATAATCGTAATTTCTTTTCTAATTATCCTGTTCATGCCGCTCATAATGCTGGGACCCGAGTATTCCGCGACTTTTTGGTCTTCTTCTTGGTATCTGCCGATTGTATTTTTTGTCGTGATTGGGATTATCGACGGCTATTTCCTCCTCCACTGGAGGCTGTTGATTCTCCTCGAAAAAGAGGACTGGCAGGGGCTGGTAAGCTATCTTGAAGAGCAGATATATCGCAAAGAGAAGCTGCGGATCCAGTTTGTGCGGACGCTGATCAATGCCTATTTTGTCACCAGTCGGGTAAGCTCGATAGAAAAGCTGGAGCAGAAGCTGCGTGAAAAGCGTCCCCGATTGATGCGCAAATTTGCTCTACAGCTGGGCATACCCAAAATCCTTCATGATCAAGCGGATGATCTGGTTGCATTTTTCGGCGAGTTCAAGGAGCAGAAGGTCGCACGAGCGGACTGGGTACGCTTCTTGTATGCTTTTGGGCTTCTCATGAAGCAGCGTCACAGCGAGGGAAGAGAGGAACTACTGGCCGTTGCCAAATCTACCCGCGACCCGATTCTCCAACTGGTGACCGTGTATACCCTCGAGCCGTTCAAGTCCAGCGATGACGAGGTACTCTCTTTGATCAGTGCCGAACGACGGAGACTGGCGGAGAAGTACAGCCGACAGGATTTTCGAAAAGAGGTGGACAAACGCCGGGAGAATATTGTGGTACTTGTTCTCTCCCGTCTCATCGACGACTCTCTCGACTGGCTCTACAGTGAAGAGGAGAGCCGGAAAGCTTCTCCCGAAAACAATGAGCACGCTGAGAGCGACATGCAGGAGGCGGCGAGCGATAGCTCCGGGGAAGGCGAGGATTAGGGCCGCAGGAGCGTTTCTGTCGAGACGGAGAAGACTGTTGCGGGTGCGGCGGCGCGATGTGACGGTGCAGCCTTCGCTGCATTTCCTTGACCCTGCTCCGCCCGCTCAGTATAATTGCCGCAACCGGAACGGGTACATGAACGGGACCGAAGAAGCAGCGGCTACTAAGACCTACGAGGATAAACAAGAGGATGGGTATGAGCGTACGCGTACGATACGCGCCCTCGCCGACGGGAATGCAGCACATCGGTGGGGTGCGCACGGCACTTTTTAATTACTTTTTTGCCCGGGCTGAAGGGGGTACTTTCATACTGCGGGTAGAGGATACCGACCGGGAACGCTACAACGACGAAGCACTTAAGGACTTGTACGATACTTTCGACTGGCTTGGAATCGAGTGGGACGAAGGGCCCAACAAGGGCGGCCCCTATGCCCCCTACATTCAGTCGGAGCGCTTCGATATCTACGAAAAGCATGCTCACCGTCTTGTGGAGCGCGGCAACGCCTATTACTGCTATTGCAGCGAGGAGCGACTCCAGCAGTTGCGGGAGAAGCAGAAAAAAGAGAAGCTGCAGCAGGGCTATGACCGACACTGTCGAAACCTCACCGACGAGCAGCGGCGGCAATACGAGGAGCAAGGCATAAAGCCGGTGGTCCGCTTTGCAGTGCCGCTGGAAGGGGAGACCAGTTTCAGCGACGTTATTCTTGGGGACGTAAAGAAGAAAAACAAAGATGTTCCTCCCGATCCGGTTTTGCTGAAATCGGACGGTTTTCCCACCTACCATTTGGCCAACGTGGTGGACGATCATCTTATGGATATCAGCCACATTCTTCGGGCACAGGAGTGGATCCCTTCCGGACCGCTGCACGTACTGCTCTACAAAGCCTTTGGCTGGACACCGCCTGTTTATTGCCACCTTCCCATGGTTATGGGCAAGGACGGCCAGAAGCTGAGCAAGCGCCACGGCGCTACGGCGGTCCGCGAGTTTCGCCGCCAGGGTTATCTTCCGGAGGCACTGATCAACTACATTTCTCTTCTCGGCTGGTCCTGGGATGACAAACGGGAGTTTTTTAGCAAAAAGGAGCTGGAAGAGCTCTTTACCCTCGAAAAATTGAACAAGGCTCCCGGCGTTTTTGATTACAAGAAACTGGAGTGGTTCAACGGACAGTATATCCGCGCCAAGAGCGACGAGGAACTGATCGAGTTGATACTGCCGTATCTCAAGGAGCAGGGGGTGGTGGAGAATCCGCCGAGCGAGGAACAGATGGAGATCATCCGGCGCATGATGCCGCTGATGAAGGAGCGGCTCCACTTCTTGAGCGATATTGCGCCCCTCTCCCGTTTTCTTTTCACTGACATCAAGGAGTACCACCTTGAGGATGTGATGCCCAAAAAGCTGGATGCCAAGAAGACGCTCGAAGTTCTGCGCGCCGGCCGGGAGCTCGTCGCGCGCTTTCCGGAACTGGGGGAAGAAAAAACCGAGGAGCTGTTTCGGGAAAAAGCGGAAGAACTCGGGGTCAAGCTGGGGGCGATGCTGATGCCCATACGAGTGGCGATCACCGGGAGTAAGATCTCACCGCCGCTTTTCGGCTCCATCGAACTATTGGGCATCGAGACGACCCTCGAACGCATCGACCGTGTACTATCATTACTCGAAGGAGAAGTAATTCATGGCTGAAGTGACGATGGAAAAACTGGTATCTCTGTGCAAACGGCGCGGATTTGTGTACCAGTCGAGCGAAATTTACGGCGGTTTGACCGGCGCATGGGACTACGGGCCGTTGGGGGTAGAGCTGAAAAATAATTTACAGCGCTTTTGGTGGCGCGATATGACCCAACTGCACGAAAACATCGTGGGGCTCGATGCGGCGATTTTTATGCATCCCCGTATCTGGGAGGCCTCCGGCCACGTGGACAACTTCTCCGATCCTCTGGTGGATTGTCGCAACTGTAAGTCACGCTTTCGGGCGGATCAAATAGAGCTGGAGGAGCCTTGTCCGGTCTGCGGCGAGTCGGGCACTTTCACCGAGCCGCGGGAGTTCAACCTGATGTTTTCCACCTATATGGGTTCGGTTAAGAACGAAGAGAACATCGTGTTTCTACGGCCCGAGACCGCCCAGGGAATCTTTGTCAACTTCAAGAATGTGGTTCAGACGAGCCGGACAAAAATCCCCTTCGGCATTGCCCAGGTAGGCAAAGCGTTCCGCAATGAGATAACCACCAAGAACTTTATTTTCCGTACCCTCGAGTTCGAGCAGATGGAGATGCAGTTTTTCGTGAAACCCGGTGAGGACCAGGACTGGTTCGAATACTGGAAGAACGAACGTATCAATTATTACGACAAGCTCGGTATCCGAAAGGACAAGCTCCGCTTCAAGCAGCACGGTCCGGATGAACTGGCCCACTACGCCAAGGATGCCTTTGACATTGAGTTCTACTTCCCCATGGGCTGGCAAGAGCTGGAAGGCATTCACAACCGCACGGATTACGATCTTTCCCGGCACGCCGAATACTCGAAGAAGGACCTCACCTATCTTGACGACCAGAGCAAGGAGCGCTACGTACCCTATGTAATCGAAACTTCCGCCGGTTTGACTCGCTCGGTGCTCATGGTTCTGGCCGACGCCTACGAGGAGCAGGAACTCGAGGGCGGCGATACACGGACAGTGATGCACTTTCATCCCCGGATCGCCCCCATCACTGTGGCGGTGCTGCCGCTGGTGAAGAAGGACGGAATTGCCGAACTTGCGAAGGAGATCGAGAAGGAACTGCGTGAGGATTTCGCCGTCTTCTACGATCAGTCCGGAGCGATCGGCCGCCGCTACCGCCGTATGGACGAGGCTGGAACCCCCTTCTGCGTGACCGTCGATTACGATACCAAGGAGGACGGAACGGTCACCGTCCGGTTTCGGGATTCGATGGAACAAGTAAGAGTGCCCCGGGAGGAGCTTTTCGCCCGTATTCAGCAGGAGATCAGAGACTACAGGAGAGAGTAGATGAAAAGCGGTATACGCGAGCTCGAAGCACGCGGTTTTATTCAGCAGTGTACCGACATAGAGCGGCTCGAGGAGACGATGGCCTCCGAGCGGATCAGTTTCTATGTGGGAGTGGATCCTACCGCCCGAAGCTTGCACATAGGCCACATGGTCCCCTTTTATGCAATGGCTCATCTGCAGCAGGCCGGTCATCGGCCCATCGTAGTGGTGGGTGGCGGTACCGGATTGATCGGGGATCCCTCCGGAAAAACGGAGATGCGCAAGATTATCAGTCTGGAGGAGATCAGAGAGAACGAGAAGGCGATCAAGTGGGGAGCTTCGAAACTGATCGATTTCTCCGAAGGACGCGCTCTGCTGGTGAATAACTACGATTGGCTTGGCGGGCTCAACTATATCGAGTTCCTCCGCGACATCGGCCGCCACTTCTCCGTGAACAGGATGCTCAGTTTCGAGGCCTACAAGCAGCGGCTCGAACGGGGCCTCTCTTTTATCGAGTTCAACTATATGCTGCTGCAGTCCTACGATTTCCTGATACTCAACCGTCAGCACGACTGCAAGCTACAGGTCGGAGGCGACGATCAGTGGGGCAACATCGTCAGTGGGGTCGAGCTAATACGCCGCATGGAGGGGAAGGAAGCGTTTGGTCTGACCTTTCCGCTCATGACCACTTCCGACGGAAAAAAGATGGGCAAAACGGAAAAGGGAGCGATCTTCCTGGACCCCGAACTCTGCAGTCCCTACGAGTTCTACCAGTACTGGCGCAATGTCTCGGACAGTGATGTGATTCGCTTTATGAAGATGTTTACCTTTCTGCCTATCGAGGAGATCGAGGAGTGGGCAGCGCTGGAAGGAAAAGAGCTCAACCGGGCCAAGGAAAAACTGGCGTGGGAGCAGACCAAGATCATCCACGGACAGGACGAGGCCGACAAAGCGCTGGAAGCTGCCCGGGCAGCGTTTTCCGTCGCCGGCGGGGAGGGGCACGAAGCAATTCCCTTCCTGACCATCCCTAAAGAGGAGCTGGAGCAGGGAATCAACGTGCTCGATCTCTTTGCCCGTACCGACCTCTGTGGCTCTAAGAGTGAGGCGCGCCGGCTGGTCAAGCAGGGCGGTGCACGGATAAACGACGAGAAAATCACCGATCTTGAAGCGACGGTTGACCTTTCCCGTGTCGAAGAGGGCGAGCTTCTGCTGCGGGCGGGAAAAAAGCGGTATTTCCGTGTGGTTGTGGAAGACTAGCTTTTGCTGCGCTTGACTGCGGCCGGAGACGCGGGAGTACGGACACCGACATACCAAGAAGTGTAAGGAGGCACGAAATGATGAAGCGAATGATCACTTTATTGAGCATACTCTTACTGGCGGCTCTGCCGCTTGTTGCCGGAGGGGTGCAGGAGAAGGCTGCTGACGGCGGTGAAACAGGTGAGACCGGTCAGGAGCAGACTGCGGGCACGGAACGGGAAGAAGACCCGCTGACGGTACGTGCGGCGGTTTACAAAGGACCCTCCGGCTTCGGTATGATCAGGTTGTTTGAGAAGAAGCCGGATCTAGGCAAAAATGTAGAGAGCGAGTTTTCTGTCCTGCCCAGTCCACAGGAGATGGTGGCCCGCGTTGGCGGTGGTGAGCTCGACTTTGCCGTTTTTCCCGCCAATATGGCGGCCAAACTTTATACCAAGGGACCGGGATACCGTCTCGGTGCGGTAACCGGCATGGGTGTGCTTTCAGTGGTGAGTCTGGACGACTCCATCGAGGAGTGGAAAGACCTCGAGGGACGGACCGTCAGAGCTATTGGAAAAGGCGCGACTCCGGATTACCTGTTTCGTTATCTACTCACCGAGCACGGACTCACCCCCGGAGAGGATGTGAACATCGACTTCTCCGTCAAAAGCGCACCGCAGCTGGCTCAGCTGGTGATCGGCGGAAAGGCTGAGACGGCGGTGTTGCCGGAGCCGTTTGTGACGATGGTGCGTCTCAAAAGCGACGCCGCCCGTCCGGTGCTCGACTTTCAGGAGAGCTGGAAAGAGTTGCAGGGGACTGACCGCAGCTACCCGATTACGGTGGTGGTAGTGCGCCCGGGACTTGCGGAGGAGAGGCCCGATGTGGTGCGCCGTTTTCTTGCGGCATACCGTGAATCGATCGAGTGGGTCAACGCCAACCCCGCCGAGGCGGCAAAGCTGATAGGCGAGTATGGCGTACTCCCGGCAAACTTGGCGAAACCGGCTATTCCAAACACCAACCTCGAGTTTATTCCTGCCAGTGACGCGAAGGCGCTCATGGAGTCCTACCTGCAGGTGCTCCTCGAGTTCAATCCCGCCGCAGTGGGCGGAACACTCCCGGATGACGCGTTCTACTTGGAGCAGTAGCTGGAAAAGCAGTCTGATCTCTTTTGGGGCGGTGGCATTCCTGCTGTTGCTCTGGGAGGTCGCCGCCGCCTCCGTGGGGGCGGCAATTATTCTTCCCCGGCCGGCGGATACGCTTCGTCAGTTTCTTCGTCTGCTCACCGAGCGCGGATTCTGGTTGCAAGTCGCCGTCACTACCGAGCGCACCCTCTTTGGCTTTCTGCTCTCTCTGGGAGTGGGTCTGGTAGCGGGAGTGGCCGCGGGCCTCAACCGTTGGGTCCGCGCGGCGTTGCGGCCGGCACTGGCAGTCATTCGCACTACCCCTATTATGTCGGTAATTCTCATTGCTCTGCTCTGGTTCTCTACCGGTCAGGTTCCCGTTTTCTCTTCCTTTTTGATAGGGTTTCCCATTATTACCGGTAATCTTATCGTCGGAATCAAGCAGACCGATTCCCGACTTCTGGAGATGGCAAGGGCGTTCGAACTTACCTTTACCCAGCAGCTACGATATATCTCAATTCCCTCTATCTACCCCTACCTCATTTCCGGGGCGCACACCGCGTTGGGCCTCACGTGGAAAGTGGTCGTGGCGGCAGAGGTGCTCAGCATCCCGGAGCGCGGTGTGGGCTCGCGCATGCAGCTTGCACAAATGAGTCTCGAGACAGCGGAGGTGTTTGCCTGGACCGGGGTAGCGATAGGTTTGAGTGCCGCGAGCAGCTGGTTGCTGTCTCTGGCGGCGGGAGCAGTTCCATGGAGGGGGGCGTATGGCGATCGTCTGTGACCGAGTAGAACTCTCCTACGGAAATCTCACCGTCTTTTCCGATCTCTCAACCCAGTTTCACCCCGGGGAGGTCACTGCCGTGCTGGGACCCTCCGGCTGTGGCAAGACCACCCTCTTGCAGCTTATTGCCGGACTGCAGTGGCCGGATGCAGGGAGCATCGTACGGGAAGGTGAAGAAGGGGATGAGCGAGTTGCCTTCATTTTTCAGGAGCCGCGGCTGCTGCCGTGGATGACCGCCCGCGGTAATGTGGAACTGGTGCTGGAGAGGCTGCATAGCCGGGAGCGCCGCAGACACACTGCCAGGGAGTTGCTTTCACGGGTGGGGCTGGCAGGCTTTGAAGAGTATTACCCCCACCAGCTTTCGGGAGGCATGCGTCAGCGGGTGGCGGTGGCGCGGGCGTTTGCGTATCCCGCCTCCCTAATGCTGCTGGACGAGCCTTTTCAAGCCCTGGATGTGCGTCGTAAACTGTCGGTGATGGAAGCCTTCGGGGAATTGTGGCGCCGGGAGGGACGCACCACCGTCCTGGTGACTCACGACATCCAGGAGGCGCTCATTCTGGGCGACGAGATTCAGCTGCTCGAGGGGCTTCCTGCGCAGGTGCGTTCGGTGTACCGGAATCCTCTTCCCGGGGGACAAAGAAGGCTATCGGACGAGCGGCTCATCGCGCTTGAGCATACCCTCTATGAGGCGCTTGCCGGAGAGTGGGGAGAATGGGGCCGGGAGTAAACACGAGGCATTTCAAAAGGGGCGCGTAAGCAGACAACAGTACTACAGTAAAAGGAGGAGAGGATATGAAAATTCTGGTTGTAAGCGATATCCACGGCAACCATGCGGAGCTCAAAAAGCTTGCCGCCGAGACACACGGTGTACAGCTGATGATCGCCGCCGGTGATTTGACCCATTTCGGCTCTCGAGAAGATGCGGAAACGGTCCTCGATTCCCTCGATGGGCTGGGACTGCCGTATGCGGCGGTGCCGGGAAATTGCGACAACGAGTCGGCTGCCGCGGCGATTGCCGAACGGGGCGTCAACATCGAGGGGGTCGAAAAAGAGCTCGAAGGAGTGCGGCTTTTTGGAATCGGCGGTGGTCTTCCAGGTCCCGTCAGTACCCCCAACGAAATCTCCGAGGACGATATATCCTCCGCCCTGGAGGAGCTCAAGGGGGGAGATCTGCTGCTGGTAAGTCATCAGCCTCCCGCTGAGACGGTGGCCGACCGCGCCATGAAGGTAAAGCATGTCGGCAGCAGTGCTTTGAAGAAGTGGATCGACGACCATACTCCACTGTTGACGGTCTGCGGCCATATTCACGAATCGCACGGGTTCCAGGAATACAACGGCAGTTACGTGCTCAACCCGGGTCCCTTCAAGGAGGGACGCTACGCGGTAGTGGAGTTCGACCCTGCCGCAGGAACTGTGGAGGCAGAGCTCCGGAAGCTTTGAAGCTCTTTGCTAGCCTTGGGGTCGGTTTCTTGTGGGTCGGATCCGTGATGGTCAGCCCCTCGGTGGTCCCGGTTTTTTGTCCCGTGCATTTGAACCGCATATGTGTAGGTATTACGATGTAGGTAGAAGGAGAATAGCATGGAAGAGTATGCGGAAAGAGAATGTGCACCCTGCAGAGGTGATGAGCCGCCCCTGTCCAAGGATGAAATATACTCGTATTTGAAGGAGCTCTCTGGGTGGGAGTTCGATGGATCGGGGAAAATACCGAAGCTCGTCAAGCGCTATACGTTTCGCAATTTTGCAGATGCGCTCGAGTTCACTAAACGTGTTGGCACTCTGGCGGAGGAGCAGGACCACCATCCCAGAATTACCACCGAGTGGGGCAAGGTAAAGCTCTCCTGGTGGACGCATAAGATCGAAGGACTGCACGACAACGATTTTATCATGGCCGCTAAGAGTGACGTCGTCTATACGCAGTTTTCCGAATAAAACGTAGACTGCCGTGTAGTACCGGGAAGAGGGACGGTTGCGGAAGGGACGGTTACAGACGTGTCTCCCTGCGCACTCCTGCGCGGGACTCTAGTAGATACAGCAGCACTAGAAGTGAAAATGCCGGTTTGCGCTGCTGTACTCGAGACGCTGAGTGAGGAAAAAGGTAAGAAACGGATACACGAGGTTGCCAATGGCATTTACCACCTGAGCGAGAAAGAGCGCATAGATGCTGCGGGGCAAGTCCCTTTACTGAAACAAAAACGACAAGCCTATCTTAGAACGTCACTGTAGTCTTGGCGGTTTCACTGTGTATGCTGTGAAAATCGTCGGAGTTGCCATAGGCGAATATGAGGTTCAGGTCCTCCCCGGGGGTGAGCGGCTGGTCGTATTCGTCGCCGGAATCGAGGGGGATGGTGAAGGTGAGCGAGGTGGTACCCTCACTCTCGGTGCCGTGGAAGTCTAAAATATCATCGCTGCCCCCCAGGTTGTGGTCTGCGTCGTGGGAAGTGAAATAATTGCCAAAGTCGTCTCTAATGGCTGCCTCGCCGTTTTCTACATAGCCGATGATGAAGTTTGCGTCCTGCATCATGCGGGTCGGATTGAATCCTACCGCTACCCATCCGGTGGTCGGCGCCTCGAGGGTGAAGGTTGCGTTTTTCTCTTCGACTGTCCAGTTCAGAGTGAAGTCTCCCGCAGTTACCGAAGAGGAACCTTGGGTTTGTTCGGAGGAGTGATTCTCGGTGCTTGATGCCTCTGTACCGGAAGAGGAAGCTCCCTCGTTTCCGCAGGCGGTCAAAGAGAGAATGCCGATAAGAACAGCGGCTGTGAGGGCCGCCCCGAGGAATGGTTTAAGTGTGTGCTGCATACAGTGCTCCTTTACGATTTTCTTTACGATTCGATATTGTGAAGTGCCGTAAGGAGCATTTCGTACTCCTCGCGGCATTCGCCGCAGCGTGAGAGATGGTCCCGCACCAGCGCTTGAGCTTCGGTCGGTTCTTTCCCCATGAGCGTTTGTTCGGTAAACGCATCGAGTTCTTCGAGGCATGTGTCGCAATCGATCTCCTCCTCACGAGTGCTGAAGATTGCGCCGAGGATCATGTGTAAGACCGGACGGTTGAGCCGCTGTTTTCGTAGCATCTTACGGTTTTACCCCTTCTTTATAACGGACGCAGGTAGTGGAAATATTGTACCTGATACACGAACCAGATACATAAAAAAGTTCAATCAAAGAGCTCCTTTGTCTCCTCCGCATCCATTCCCCGCTTTTCCAGGGCCGCCTTTAAGCGCAGACGGGCATCGTGCAGCAGCTTGTAGACCGCTCCCCGGGTGGTGTTCTGCTCCTCCGCAATGCGGGAGGGCGGAATGCCGTAGAGAAAGCGGGCGGTCACCGCCTGCCGCTGTCGGTCGCTTAGCTCTTCTATGATTACCCGATTGAGTAATTCAAGCAGCGAGTGCTTCAAGGCTCTCTTTTCGGGCTGTTCAAAGGGTTTATTGCTGAGGCGGGCGGAAAAGAGCGCTTCGGGATACTCGAGTGCATCGAGGGAGACATTATGCCAGTGTTTCCGGCGCAGTTCGCTGATGGTATGATTGATAGCAATTTTCAAAGCCCAGGTCGTAAATTGGGAGGCACCTCGAAAGGATTCGAGGTGCTGCAGAATTTTTTGCTCCGCTTCCTGAGAAAAATCTTGGAGGTCCTCGCGGGATAGTTTCTTATTGTCTCCGAATGCGGCGGTCAGGCCCTTCAGCAGGTAGGAGTGCAGTTCCTGAAGTGCTGCGTTGCAATCAGGAGGGGCGGAGCGAAGTGCTTCGAGCCACTGGGCGTTCGTGCGGGATGCTGCTTTACTGTGGACCCTTTCTTTATTGGTCATTGGAACAAAGTATAGTGGGAGGAAGGGAGGTTCGCAATAAAAAAATACATAACAAAAAAAGTAAGAAAAAGCCTCTGCAGTGCGTCAAAGGTAATGAAGGAGGCCGAAAAGGTCTTACAATACAAAAGGAGGCTACATATGAAATATCGGAATCCACAGATGAGAGTGATCTTGACCGTGCTACTGATGTTGTTCTTAGCATCTGCGCCCGCCGTCCTCTTTGCAGGGGGAGAGCAGGAGCAGCAGGAAAAAGACATGGAGAAAGAGTCGACGATAGAAAAAGACGCTGAGAGTGAGTATAAGAGTTTTGAAGGCGAACACGCGTCGCAATGGAAACTCGAGGCGGGCGAGCCGCTCATCATCGGCGGGTACGGCGACAATTTTGCCTATGACGGAGAGAATGTACGGCCTGTAGAGGGGAATGCCAGGGTCAACGTGAACGCCGATGAAGATACCGGCACCATGGAGGCCGTTTTCAACGGCACCATCACCCCTGAAAAAGGCGTCACCTACAGCGGAGAGATCCGGATGGTTTACAAACAATTTTCCGCTGCCGGCTCGGCGTTCAAAGAGGGCGGTATAGCCGATTATATCTATCTCCACGGCGATACCGGACAGGAAGCGCCGGTGATGCCGACCGTGAGAACTTACCTCGCCTCATGGGGACCGGTGGATATCTATGTAGACGGCGAGAAAGTCTATGAGAACCTGGTCGGTCATACCATGCTGACCGAAGCGGCCCGTGATCAAGAAACTTATGCCATCTACGATGAAAGCGGCGAAGGCTACTACAGTCCGAAAGAGCCGGGAAACGCCTCTATTGCCCATCCGGACCGGAGAACGCTCCACTTTGTCGCACATACCACCGAACAGGACGGCGACAATTTTCCGCCCCATACTGTATGGCTGCATTTGAACTTTCAACAGGTTGAAGAGATGTAGGCAATCCGTAATACTTTTCTACAGGGGGCTGTCCCCGGACAGTTCCCTGTTTTTTTTTCGCTTTTTAAAGGAGGTGCAAATATGCTGTCGTATTCGGTGTTGTGGCCCATTCACGGGATTCTTATGGGCCTCGCGTTTTTTCTGATGCTCGCTGCAATGCTGATCGCCCGTTACGGAAAAAAGAAGCGATGGTGGTACACGGTTCACAAGCGTCTGAATATCACCGGCTCTCTGGGGGCTGTTGCGGCGATGGTCATTGCGGTCATTATGGTATCCCTCTCCCACGGGATCCATCTTGCCTCCACCCACGCTGTTCTGGGGGCGGTGACCTTCCTTTTTATCGTGCTGACACCGCTGCTCGGTTTCGGCATTCGAAGCCGCCGGGTCAAGCCGGCCTATAAGAAGAAGGTGCGGACAGTTCACCATTGGTTCGGGAGAATTACGCTCGTGCTGATGGCGGTAACGCTCTACTTTGGACTGCGCATCTCGGGGCTTATCTATTATTTGCAGTAATCAGGGGCGCCGCCGATACTCGGCTTTGATGGCTCCCACCGCGGGGTGTACAAAGGGGGTCTCACGGATGTGGACGATTCGGGCGTGTTTAGGCTGAGTTCGGAATACCTGCCGGAGAGGGAAGAGTACCGTTACCGGTTCACCGGGACGGCCGGCGGAGGTGAGGTGAGGATCGAATTCCGCACCTCGATTTCCCGTACGGGAGTGATCGACCGCGGCAATACTCCGGGAGTGCCTCGGGAAACTGGAATTTTCTCCTGCGGGGACGGGAGATTGCAGGCTACTACGCGGGTGACGAAACCGGGGAGTTTGAAGGCCGTTACGAGCCCGAGAATCAAACTCTCTACGTGTGGGAAGAGGATAGGAGAAGGCGAACAGGCAATAAAAAAGCCCGCAGCTTTATGCTACGGGCTTTTGTGCCGCCGATCAGAATCGAACTGATGACACGGGGATTTTCAGTCCCCTGCTCTACCGACTGAGCTACAGCGGCA
>CAYFUX010000021.1:49928-51468 GCA_964346455.1 uncultured Spirochaetaceae bacterium | reverse complement strand
GAACGGATGACGGTGGCACAGTACGAGTTTGCCCCGGATACCCAGCTTCCCGAGCATTCCCATCCGCACGAGCAGATTGCAATGGTAAAAGAGGGGGAGTTTGAGTTGACGGTAGCCGGCACGGTGTATCGTCTCTCTGCCGGCGATATGCTGGTGGTTCCTCCGGACGTACCGCATGCCGGTCATTCCGTGACCGCCGCTCGGGTTATGGATCTATTTTCGCCGGTGCGAGAGGATTTGAAATAGGCATATCTTACAGCACGGCTGGCGGGAGTGGTTTTTCGCTTTAACGGCTTGCCATATATAGTAATAAATAGTATATTAATAATCGTAACGAATAAGAGGCGAGCAATGAAGTACCGAAAAAGCAGGCAGAGGGATAAGGTTTACCAGTATCTCAGTTCCGACGACTCCCATCCCACGGCGCAGCAGATCTATAACGCGTTAAAGGAGGAGTTTCCCTCCCTGAGTATCGGTACTGTATATAGAAACCTCAATATTCTGGAAGAACAGGGGAAGGTCCGTAAACTGCAGTACGGCAGTACCTTCGACCGGTTTGATGCCGACACGGAGGAGCATTACCACTTTATATGCCGCTCCTGCGGACGGGTCTACGACCTCGAGCTCGAACCGCAGGATCACCTTGAACAGCGCGCCGCGGAGATAGGCGGGCACAAGGTAGAGGAGCATGCGATCGATTTTTATGGGATCTGCAGCAAGTGTCTGCAGAAGGAAGCTTAGGTTTTTTTAAGGCAGAAATAATAATCGTAACGATTATTAAAATAAAATTTATAGGAGATTACTATGGAAGAGAGAGATTTCAACATGCCGCTGCTGGGCGACAAGTTTCCCGAGATGGAGGTTAACACCACCCACGGAAAAAAGACGCTGCCGGATGACTACAAGGGCTCTTGGGTCGTGCTTTTCAGCCACCCCGGAGACTTTACTCCGGTGTGCACTACCGAGTTCGTCTCGTTTGCGAAAATGGAGGATGACTTCAAAAAAGAAGGTGCCGAACTCCTCGGTCTTTCCTTAGATCAAGTGTTCAGCCACATTAAATGGACCGAATGGATCAAGGACAACCTAGGGGTGAAGATTCCCTTTCCCATCATTGCCGATGAGATGGGCAGAGTTGCCACTAAGCTCGGCATGCTGCACCCGGGCAAGGGAACCAATACGGTTCGGGCGGTCTTCATCATCGACCCCAAAGGCTATGTGCGGTTGGTGCTTTACTATCCCCAGGAGATAGGCCGCAACATGCAGGAGGTGCTGCGCTCTCTGCGTGCGCTGAAGACCTCCGATAAGGAAGGCGTGGCGTTGCCGGCTAATTGGCCGGAAAACGAGCTAATCGGAAGCCGCGGGATTATTCCGCCGGCAAGCGACGAGGAGTCGGCCGAAAAGCGCCTCCAGAAGTACGAAGGCTACGACTGGTGGTTCTGCCATCGTGAGTTGTAGGGGGATCGCCAGTCCCTAGACCGATGTAGTCACGAGCAATAGGCCGGAGTTCACGCTTGAAGCGGCTCCGGCCGTTTTTCGTACT
>CAYFUX010000021.1:43274-49828 GCA_964346455.1 uncultured Spirochaetaceae bacterium | reverse complement strand
CACGAGCAATAGGCCGGAGTTCACGCTTGAAGCGGCTCCGGCCGTTTTTCGTACTCTTGTAAAGAGCGCGATTATTTTTCATACTCATCCCTATGGCAGCGAAAAAGTCCGAGGGAACGGGAAAACTCAAGATAAGCAACCACTGGAATGCCATCAGCATTATCGCTCTCTCCCAGAACAACCCCCTGAAAGCCATCGCGGAGTTTGTAGAGAACAGCATCGATGCCAAGGCTACGGAAGTCACTTTGATCCGGGGAAAGGAGAAGGGGAAGTATTATCTCAAGATCGTCGACAACGGCGAGGGGATCGATGATTTCAAATATGTGGCCACGCACATTGCCGATTCGATCAAACGAAAGTTGAAGGAGAAGGGTGCCGAGGGCATTCAAGGCGAGTTTGGCATTGGTCTTTTGAGCTTCTGGACGGTGGGGGAAGAGCTCACCATCACATCTACAGGTTCTGACGGTGTGACCCGGAGGATGAAGCTGGTGCGCAACAACCCCGGCTATTCGATCCGGGAGGACAACCGTCTCGTTGCCGGCGGCGGTACGGAGTTGCTCATCCGCCCCATTCTCCCCGGTGTTCGGCAGCTCACCGGAGAGAAGATACAAAACTACCTGGCCTCGGAACTGCGCGAGCGCATCAATCGTAGAAACGTGCTCATAAAGATCGTAGATCGAACATCCCGCAAGGAGCTGGTTGTAGAACCCCACAAGTTCGGCGGCCGGCTGCTCCATCATCTACCCCGCGTCAATTGCCCGATGGGGGAGGTATACCACGAGCTCTACCTCAACGAGCCTTCTCCGGAAAACCGGGTCGGGCTCTACAAAAACGGCACTCGGGTGGTTCCCGATATTACCCGAATAGAGCATTTCGCTTGTGAGCCGTGGAACTCAGGATACCTCACGGGGATCATTGATGCATCGTTTCTGCAATTGACTCCCGGAACGCGGGATGGGGTAATCTATGACGATGCGTTCGAGAGCTTTGCTGTCTCGCTCGAGCCGCTTTCTGAAGCCTTGCTCAGCATCATCGCGGAGCAGAAACGGGCGGAAGAGGAGAAGGCGAGTCGCAAGATACTCAAGCGTATCTCCAAAGCGATGAAGGAAGCTCTTACCTATCTCTCCGATGCAGAGTACGGCTGGCTGGATGTAGGAGGAGGCGCCGGGGGAGGTTCTGGGTCGGAGACCGGCGCCGGCGCCGAGGGGTCCCGTTCCGGTGAGGAGAAGGTCAAAACCGTTTACGTACCGGGAGAGTCGCAGGAAGAGGCCGCAGAACCGGTTTATGTCACCGAACCCGCCGAATCCGCCGGATCCGCTGAGGAGAGCTCGCAGAAGGAGTTCTTCGAGTACCCCGGGCCGCTCTTCAAGGCTACGGTTTCCCCTGCCAAAGCGGTGATTTCGGTGGGGGAGACGAAGCGCTTTTCAGTCATCGCGAAGGACAAAAAAGGAACGCGGCTCGATACCGGTTTCACAGTCTCTTGGGAACTCACCGACGGCTACGGCAGCATTGATGATTCGAGTGCCCGCTTCATCGAGTACACTGCCCCGGAAGAGCCGTGCGTGACCAGCCTTGGCTGCATCGTCACTCAGGAAGAGACGGAGGTGCTGTGCGAGGCGCTGATTACCGTCACCGCCGAGCTTGGGGAAAAGAGCTCCGGAGGTGCTCTGTCGGAAGGCAAGAAAAAGGGGCTTCCCGGCTACACCTACCGCAAAGCCCCGGGGGAACTCTGGCGCAGCCGCTACGATGCCGAACGTTACCTCATCATTATCAATAACGGCCACGCCGATTTCATCTACGCCTCCAAACAGAAGAGCCGCAAACTGAAGTATATTGCCAAGCTCTTTGCCAAAGAGCTCGTGTTGGCCAACTTCCCGGAGGCGAGTCGGGAGCAGCTCCTAGAACGGATGATCGAGCTGCAGCTCTACACTGAAGAGAACTTGTAATAGCCCCCTGACATGCTTCTCTTCTCATTGTCGCAGCGAGCATTCATTGTGCAGCTTGCTTTCTTTTCAAAAATCCCTATCCTGAAAAGGAAGGGAGAAAACTGTGAAAAAGAATGTCTTTATTATGGGGCTCAATGAGTTCAACCTGCGGCTGCTGCGGGGCATCCCCGGGGCAGAGGAGTATGAGTTTCACGGGCTTTTGAGTCCCGAAGAGGTGCTGGAGACCTACGACTTTCCCATTCCCGATATGCTGCGCCGCTCGGAGGCGCAGCTGCGGGAGTTTGCCGATAAGAGCGGCGAGAGGATCGATGCGATTGCCGGATATATGGATTTTCCCGTCAGTACAATGCTGCCGATCCTCTGCGAGAAGTTCGGCACCCTCACCCCCTCACTCGAAAGCCTGCTGAAATGTGAGCACAAATACTGGAGCCGGCTGGAGCAGAAGAAGGTCATCCCGGAGCACATCCCCGATTTCCAGATTTTTGACCCCTTTGATGACCGAGCGTTAGATAGTATCGACCTTGATTACCCCTTCTGGATAAAGCCGATCAAGTCCTCCGGCTCTTTCCTCGGGTTCAGGGTAGAAAGCGAAGCAGATTTTCTGTGGGCGGCGGCGGAGATTTGCAAAAATATCGAACTCATCTCCGAGCCCTTTGCCCATGTGCTCAGCTATGTGGAGCTGCCAAAAGAGGTGGCGGAAGTGCCCTCCTATGCCTGTCTGGCCGAAAGTATTATAGGCGGACGGCAGTGTACCCTGGAAGGCTATTCGCACCGCGGCCGGGTGGATCCGATCGGGATCGTCGATTCAATTCGTTACGAAAATATGGTAAGCTTCTTTCGCTACGAATATCCCTCGTCGCTGCCCGATGTGGTACAGGAGCGGATGGCGGCAATCACCCGGAAAATAATCCCGGCCCTCGGATTCGACAATGCGGCCTTTAATATCGAATACTACTGGGATCGCGAACGCGATGCGATTTGGCTGCTGGAGATCAACACCCGGGTGAGTCAGTCCCATTCGGACCTCTTTGAAAAGGTGGACGGGGCGAGCAATCAGGCGGTCTCGGTGAAGGTGGCTCTGGGCGAGGATCCCCGTTTTCCCCGGGATGAGGGGGAGTTCTTCTGTGCTGCCAAGTTTTTCTGGCGTATCTTTGACCTGGAAGACGGGATCGTGCGGCGGGTGCCGAGCGCCGAGGAGATCGAGCGGGTGCAGCGGGAGCTGCCGGGCGTCTTCGTGAGGCCCCAAGTCCATGAGGGAATGCGTTTGAGCGAGCTTTTAGAACAGGATAGCTACAGCTTTGCCATCTGCTACCTCTATATCGGGGCGGACAGCCGCAAGGAGCTGCTGGACAAATACCTGCGCTGCCAGGAGCTGCTGCCTTTTGAGATAGAGCCCCTTACCATGGAGCAGGGAAAAGCGTAACGCCGCAATTGCAGCAAAAGAGCCAGGTATGCAGCTGTTTCAGGAAATATTAATAATAATAGCAATAAGATATAAATATTACGTAATCAAATTGAACTATTTTACGTAACTTGTTGTTTTCTACGTAACAATATTGTATATTATTACGTAGGAGTGTGTATATGGATAAGAAACTAACACTTAACGTAGACGAAAATTTAATAAAATTTGCACATAACTATTCGAAAAAAACACATCAATCGATTTCACATCTAATAGAAAAATATTTAGAACGACTGAGAAACGAAATTGACAATGAAAATCTATCAGAAGAAACAGAAGAACTGCATGGAATTTTAAAAGGCAAAGACATCCCAGACAAGAAAGAAATGAGAAAAAGATTTTATGAGAAAAGTATTAATTGATCTAAATATCGTTCTTGATATGCTAACAATGCGAAAAGATCATGAAGCTGCAGTAGCAGTATTTGATAAATGTGTAAAAAGAAAAATCAAAGGTTACATAGGTTCTCATGAAATAACAACACTATCATATTTTTTAGAACGAGAAAAATATGAAATAAAAAAAAGAAATAAAATTATTAATATGTTATTGGATAATCTAAGTGTGCTGACTGCACATGAAAAAATCTTAAGAGATGCATTACATTCTGAAATAGGGGATTATGAAGATGCAGTTATAGATGAACTGGCTCATAATGAAGAGATAAATTTTATAATCACAAGAGATCTGAAAGATTTTAAGAAATCAAAAAATAGTATTTATACTGCTATAGAGGCGATAGAGATAATAGATTCTTGAAAATAGGAAACCTGCTGTAGAACAACCACTTGGAGTTGACCTGGCGAGCTATTTGGCAAAGAAATTGTTGAAATGAAGAACTGGAGTTACAATGGTTAAAGAGAGTGGGCTAAATCAAAACAGCGCCAGGAAACTCAAGTGAACGGTATGCTGTCCTTCCAGTACTACAGGAACTACAAAAAAGGAGTACGCAGTGAAGATTGTCGAGAGGTTTCCCCGCAACGTACAGGAGTGGGAACATGTGTGGATACCGCTGTCGGATGGGACCCGTCTTGCAGCGCGCATTTGGCTGCCGGAGGATGCCGAGGCAAACCCGGTTCCGGCTATTTTAGAGTACATTCCTTACCGCAAGCGCGATTTGACCGCCGAGCGGGACCTGCAGCACCACCCCTATATAGCCGGTCACGGCTATGCTTGCGTGCGGCTGGACATTCGCGGCAGCGGCGAGAGCGAGGGAATCCTGACCGACGAGTACCTGCAGCAGGAGCTGGACGACGGGGTGGAGGCGATTCGCTGGATTGCCGCACAGCCCTGGTGCACCGGCGCGGTGGGGATGATCGGTATCTCTTGGGGCGGCTTCAACGGGCTGCAGATCGCCGCCCTTCGGCCTCCGGAGCTGAAAGCGGTGGTGACCCTCTGCTCGACCGACGACCGCTATGCCGACGACGTCCATTTTATGGGCGGCTGTCTATTGGGGGACAACCTTTCCTGGGCCTCTACGATGTTTGACCAGAATACTCATCCTCCCGACCCGGCTCTAGTGGGCGAGGCCTGGCGCGATATGTGGCTGGAGCGGCTGGAAAAGAGTGGACTTTGGCTGGAGAAGTGGATGAACCACCAGCGGAGGGATGAGTACTGGAAGCACGGCTCGGTTTGCGAGGACTACAGTGCCATCGAGTGCCCGGTTATGGCGGTTAGCGGCTGGGCCGACGGTTACACCAACGCGGTGTTTAGGCTGATGGAGAATCTCTCGGTGCCTCGCAAGGGGCTGGTGGGCCCCTGGAGCCACAAGTATCCCCACATGGGGAAGCCCGGCCCGGCGATCGGTTTTCTGCAGGAGCTGGTGAGATGGTGGGACCGCTGGCTCAAAGGCATCGAAAACGGCATTATGGACGAGCCGATGGTGCGGGCCTACATGCAGGACAGTGTCCCCCCGACCACCAGCTACGAACACCGGCCGGGACGCTGGGTGGCCGAGCCGTCCTGGCCGAGCGACAATATCGCCGAGCTGCGCTATCGTCTTGCCCGAGGTACCCTCCATGAGGAGGGAGAGGAGATGCAGGAGGAGGCGCTGCCGATCCAGTCGCCCCTGAGCGTAGGCCATTTTGCCGGCAAGTGGTGCAGCTATCAGGCGCCTCCCGACCTGCCGCACGACCAACGCGAGGAAGACGGCGGTGCGCTGGTCTTCGAAAGCCCCTTTCTGGAGGAGGATATGGAGATCTTCGGCCAGCCCGTGGCGGAGCTGGAGCTCTCTTCAAACGAGCCGGTGGCGATGGTGGCGGTGCGTCTCTCCGATGTGGCCCCCAACGACCAGGCCACCCGGGTTACCTACGGTCTCTTGAACCTGACCCACCGTAACAGTCACGAGAACCCGGAGGCGCTGGAGCCCGGCAAGCGCTACCGGGTGCGGGTGCCGCTGAACCACATCGCCCAGCGCTTTCCCGCGGGCAATCGCTTTCGGCTCTCCGTCTCCACCAGCTACTGGCCTTTGGCCTGGCCGGCGCCGGAGCCGGCACGGCTAACGGTCTATACGGGGGCGAGCAGCCTGACACTGCCGTTCCGCCGGCCGCGGCAGGAAGACGCCGAGCTGCGCCCCTTCGGCGAGCCGGAAGGAGCGCCTCCGCTGAAAAAGACGCTCCTTCATCCGGGTGAGGAGCGCTGGCGGGTGGTGCGCGAGCTGGGCCGAGAGGTCTCCTCCCTGGAGGTGATCAACGACACCGGCCGCTTCCGGATCGACGACATCGACCTCGAGATCAGCGCTCGGGCGGTAGAGACCTACACCTACTGCGGCGAGGAGTACGATTCGCTCTCCGGGGAGACGGTGTGGGAGCGCACCTTTACCCGGGGAGAGTGGTCGGTGCGCACCTGGACCAGGACGATTCTCACCTCGGATGCGCAGAACTTCCGGATTCGCGCGGAACTGGATGCCTGGGAGGACGAGAGCCGGGTGTTCAGCAAGAGCTGGGACCGGACGATTCCGCGGGACATGGTCTAGGCCGCCGCCTTGCCGCTGTTGCCGAAATGACCTATCATTAGTCCATGAGCAATAGCGAAACTCCCCGTCTGGTGGGGGTTCATAGCGGGCGGAAGGAAAAAATCTGTGAACAAAGCCTTGAGCATCTCCTCAGGGCAACCGGCGCATCCTACCGTATCTATGCGCTGAC
>CAYFUX010000021.1:27974-43174 GCA_964346455.1 uncultured Spirochaetaceae bacterium | reverse complement strand
ATAGACAATCAGGGAGCGCACTGTGAGACGGAGCGTGTGCGGCAGAGCGTGCGGCAGAGCGTGCGGCCGCAGCTCGAGGAGGCGGCCCGCCGCCTGATGGGGGCGGTGGAGACGTCAGGGGAAAAACTGTAACGCTGCCCGCCCCGGCGGTGCTGCCGCATGCATTCCCGATTACAATCTAGCGCCTATTGCAGAGCGTGGAGGAGAAGCTATGCAGCATCACAAACTCAATGCACTGGACAAAACGATGAAGGCTCTCTTTGACGAGGTGGACGACTACCTGGAGGATACCTACGGCAGCGAGTATCCCCTCCACCCTGCCAGGCCGCCCCGGGGAGAAACCGCCAATAAGTCTTCCAACGGGCTTTTCAACGTCGGAGCCGCCTTTACCCCGGGATACGGCTCCGAGCACGGGCGCGGCTATGTGGTGGACGTTGATATGGCTACCCTGGCCGATGTCTCTGCGGAACGGGAGCGGGAGATCGAGGAGGAGGCGGCGGCCTACATTCGCCGCCGGCTTCAGGAATACTTTCCTGAGCGGGATATCGAACTGAAAAAAGACGGCAAGAATTTCAAACTGGTAGGAGACTTCGGGCTCGGGAACGTCTAGTCCTGAATTGGCCCCGATCCTCAGTGGAAGCCGCTCCTGTGGCGGCGGGAAGGCCGTGTTTGACACCCTCACCTCCCTAGCCTATCCTGAAGAAGGAGGATGAGATGAACAGCATGAACTCGTCTATCGAAGCACGCGCCCTGGAGGTGAGCGGCCGGCAACTGCAGTATCCCCCTGTAGAGAACATGGGAGTCGTCACTGTCGACAACTTTCCCATGATCGGCACGTTGACCGCCCTGCGGTTTTTGGAGTGGGTCCATTACAATCCCGAGGGCGTTGTCTCCCTGCCTACCGGAAAGACTCCGGAGTACTTTATCAAAGAGGTGCGCCGCTTACTAGGCAACTGGGAACAGCCGGAGGTGCAGCGGGAACTCGAGGAGTGGAACTTTCCCGCTGCCGACAAGCCCGATATGTCGGGCCTCCATTTTGTGCAGATCGACGAGTTCTACCCCATCAACTCGCACCACACCAACAGCTTTCACTATTACGTGGAGAAGTTCTACATCGAAGGCTTTGGCTTGGACCCGGAGAAAGCTCTGCTCATCAAGTCCGACCGGATCGGCCTGCCCGAGGGGCGTACGATCGAGGATGTGTGGGGAGAGCAAGAGGTGGATCTGACCCTTCGCTACCGCTCTCCGGAGAGCCGGCAGGAACGGCTGCAGAAAGAGGTGATCGAACGCATCGATCAGTGGTGCATGGAGTACGAAGAGCGGATCCGGGAACTAGGCGGCATCGGTTTCTTCCTCGGCGGTATCGGGCCCGACGGTCATATCGCCTTCAACGTACGCGGCTCCGACATGTACAGCACGACTCGCCTGACCAATTTGAATTACGAAACCCAGGCCGCATCGGCCTCGGATCTGGGGGGCATAGAGGTGGCTCGTAAGCGGCGGGCGATTACGATCGGCCTTTCGACCATTACTTACAAGCCAGACTGTACAGCCATTATCATTGCTGCGGGGGAGACGAAGGCGCATGTGGTAGCGGATGCCGTGCACCGGGAGCAGAATGTGCACTATCCCGCCACGGTGCTCCACGACCTTCCTAACGCGCGGTTTTTCCTTACCACCGGCGCGGCAAAGCACCTGGAAGCCCGCACCCTGCTTTCCTTTCAGGAACAGGAACAGGTGAGCGAGCAGGAAGTAGAAAAGGTGGTCATCGATCTCTCTCTGAAGACGGGCAAACGCATTGCCGATCTTAGGGAAGAAGATTACCGGGACGATCCTTTTGGTGCGGAGCTGCTGAAGAAGCACAGTCGGCAGGTAGAGGAACTGAACGCCGCGGTGGAGGAGGCGCTCAAGCAGAAGATTCTCGCCGGTATGACCAACCGCACCCACACTCGTTTTCTGCACACCGAGCCCCATCACGACGATGTAATGCTCGGCTATCTACCCTATGTAGTCCGCAATATTCGGGAACACAGCAATTACCACCATTTTGCCACCTTTACCAGCGGATTTACCTCGGTGACCAACCGCTACATGCTTCACCTCTACAGCAGACTCAAAGAGACGCTGCGGCGGGAGAAGAGCTATTATCAGAAACTTGTCGAAGACGGCTATTTTGACCTTCAGGAGCATCGGTATTGGGACCGGGATGTGTGGAAATATCTCGATGGACTTGCCGCCCAGTCGGCAGAGCAGCAGCACGAAGGGGTGATGCGCAGGTTGATCCGCGATCTGATGATTCTCTTTGAAGAGCAGGACCTGGATAACCTGGAGGATCGGGTGGACGAGCTGATTAACTACTTTTCCACCCAGTACCCGGGGAAAAAAGACCTGGATTACATCCAGACGCTGAAGGGGATGTGCCGCGAATGGGAATCTTCATGCCTGTGGGGCTACTTTGGCTGGAACTCCGAATCGATCGAACATCTGCGGCTCGGCTTCTACAAGGGGGCGATTTTCACCGAAGAGCCCACCTTCCGCCGGGATGTACTGCCGGTGGTGGATCTTCTGCGGCGCACTCGCCCCAATGTCCTCAGCGTCGCGCTGGACCCCGAGGCGAGCGGCCCGGATACCCACTACAAAGTGTTGCAGGCAGTCTCCGAGGCGCTGCAGCAGTATCGGCAGGAGAAAGAGCAGGAGGTGGAGATCCTCGGCTACCGGAACGTCTGGTACCGCTTCCATCCCTCGGAAGCTAATATGTTTGTGCCGGTTTCGCTCAACATGCTCACGCTGCAACATTCCTCTTTCATGAATACCTACATCTCTCAAAAAGACGCCTCCTTTCCCAGCTACGAGTACGACGGGCCCTTCTCTCTTTTGGCACAAAAAATCCAGACCGAGCAGTACGATATGCTGAAGACCTGTCTTGGTCGGGAGTTTTTCTACGATCATCGCAGCGCCCTCATCCGCGCCACCCGGGGCTTCGTGTTCCTCAAATCGATGGATGAGGATTCCTTCCTGGAGCGCTCCTTCGAACTGCGCCGCAAGGCGGAGAATCGCTAGCATGCTGCGGAAAATTGAAGAGCTGATCGCGGGACTCGAGGAGGGGAAAGAGCCGTGGAGGCGGATCTTATCTCACACGTACCTTCCGGCGGAGGAAGGGGTCATGGAAGCGCCGGCGGTACGGTATCGCCGGCTTCTGCAAAGCTACACAACGCTGTTTCCGGAGAACCGGGAGGTGGCCTTTGCCCGCGCCCCCGGACGGGTTAATCTGATTGGCGAGCACACCGACTATAACGACGGCCCGGTGCTTCCGGCCGCAGTGGATCGGGACATCGCCGCCGTCTTCACGCCGCGCAGCGATGGGACAGTGCGTATACATGAGGCGGGGGGGAGTTTTGGGGGGCGCGAGTTCGAGATCAGGGAGAGTATTCCGCCTTTTGCCCAGGGTGACTGGGGCAACTATGTGAAAGCGGGAGTCCAGGGGCTGGTACGTGAGGACCGCAGACGCGGCGGTGGTTTGCAAAGTGGGGGGCGTGAGAATGAGCGAGTCTGGCGTGGTTTCGATGCTTTGGTGGACGGAACCATCCCACCGGCCGGAGGACTCAGCTCATCCTCCGCTCTGGTTGTTTTGGCGGGGCTTCTGTTTCTGAAGAGCAACGGACTCAGCATGGAGGGGAAGGAATTGGCCGGGGTAATGGCCGAGGCGGAGTACTATGTGGGGACCCGCGGCGGCGGGATGGATCAAGCGGCGAGTGTGCTGGGGGAGGCAGGAAAGGCCCTGAAAATCGATTTTGCCGATTTTTCGATTCAATCCGTCTTGCTGCCGGAGGACTGCACTCTGATAGTCGCTCATAGCCTGGTTCCGGCGGCCAAAAGTGCGGCCGCGAGGAGAGGCTACAACCTGCGGGCGGCGGAGTGTAGGATCGCCGCGGAGCTGTTTCGCCGACGTCTCTCACAGCAGCTCGGCCGGGAGATCCCCGAGAGAAGCATCGGTACGCTGCGTCGCTATCTTGAAGGCATGTCGGAGCGGGATCGGGAAGAGCTGATCGAACGTGCGTTTCCCGGTCGTTTTACCCCGGAACGGCTCGAAAAGGAATATGGATTCAGCCCGGATATTCTGCAGCGGGAGTACTTCTTGGAGCCGGATTCGCTTGCTGCTGAGGCTGTCGATGCCGCCGATGTCGCCGAACCTACCGAGGCCGTTGAGCCTTTTCAGCGGGAACTCAAACTAAAATCGCGTTTTTTGCATGTCATTGGCGAATGCGAACGGGTGGAGAGGCTCTGCAGCAAGTTCGAGCGGGGGGATATCGCCGCCGCGGGGGAGTTGATGAACGAATCCCACCGCAGCTGTAGAGATCTCTTTGAGATCAGCTGCCGCGAGCTCGACCGTTTGACGGAGATCGAGCGGCGCAGTGGTGCTTGGGGAGCCCGGATGACCGGTGCCGGCTTCGGGGGCTGTACGGTGGCCTTGGTGCCCAGGGAGACCGCCGGAGCGTTTCGCGAGAGGCTTATCGAGGAGTACTATCGCGGCGAGCTTGGAGAAGAGCGGCGGGAGTACGGCGATATAGTGTTTCCGGTACGGCCGGCGCCCGGAGCAGGACTGCTGTGAGTAAGTGCGCCGGCAGGTGGGGCAGGGACGCGCGGCTGGAACAATGCGGCCGGGAAGCCGGAAGCGCTACTCCTTTACCGCTCCGGCCGTCATTCCTTTGACAAGATAGCGCTGTACGCTGAAGAAGAGCAAAAAGGGAATCAAGCTGGTGATCAGCGCTGCTGCCATGAGCTCCGACCAGCGGACGGAACTGCGGGAGAAGAATTGATAGAGTCCCTGGGTAACCGGCATCAGGAGGTTGTCCTGGACAAGTACGAGGGCCAGTTGGAACTGCTGGCTCCATCCGGTGATAAAGGCATAGATCGCCACTGCCACGATAGCCGGGGCGAGCAGGGGCATGACAATGCGCAGTAAAATGGTCAGTCGAGAGGCTCCGTCCACCAAGCCGGATTCGTCGAGCTCCGTGGGGATGGTCTGGAAGTAGGAGACGAAAAGCCACGTACTGAAGGGGGTAGTGAAGATGCTGCCGGCGATAATCATCCCTAAATAGGTGTTGGTAAGTCCCACCAGGCTCATCGTCTCCTGCAGCGGCACAAGTAGCATAATCGGCGCAAACATGTTTCCGTAAATGAGTGCCACTAAGAGGGGAACCTTGATACGCATCCGGTACCGGGTGAGACCGTAGGCCGAGGGAATGCCTACTCCGAGGGAGATGGCGCTTACTCCGAGTCCGTAAAGCAGACTGTTTCCCAAATAGATCGGCAGCCGCGGCACGATTTCCCACATGTTGATAAAGTGCGCGAAGGTGATCTTGAGAGGAACCAGGGTGGGAGGAATGTCCCAGGCCTGGGTGGACGTTTTTACCGAAGTAACCAGCATTTGATAGAGCGGAAGGAGGAGGAAGGCGATGAATACGAGAATAAGGAGGTGAAAGATTCCTCGCTGCAGAAAACGTTTTGTGCGGTAGGATAGTTCCATATTAAGCAACGAAGCCTCCTTCCTTCTTGAATAGGCGCATGTAGAAAAAGGCGATAATGCTGACCAGAATGACCTGTCCTATAGTCATTGCCGCGGCCTGTCCCAAGTCGCCGCCGCCGATCATTCGGAAGCCGGCGTTATAGATGGCAATCGGAAGCGTTTCCGTGGTGTGCAGCGGCCCTCCCTGAGTAAGCACCCAAATGGGATCGAAGGAATTGAAGGTCCACACGGTAGAGAGAAGCGTGGCGGTGATGAGCACGCGTTTGAGCTGTGGGAGGGTAATGTAGAAGAGGCGCTGAAAGCCGTTAGCTCCGTCCACGCGGGCGGACTCATAGAGCTGATGGGGAACGGCTTTCAACCCCGCCTCCAGCATAACTACCATGAACGGCAGTCCGATCCAGGCGTCCACCACGATGAGCGAGGGGAAGGCAAGGGTGGTAGTGCTGAGAAAAGAGATCGGCTCACTGATGAAGTGCAGTTTCATCAGGATAGCATTGACAAAACCGTACTGTGTGTGGAATGTCCAACCCCACATCATCGCGGCAATCGTCCACGGGATACCCCAGGGAATGATGCTCAGCCCCCGGTAGACATTCCTTCCCCGAAGGCCTTGGTCGAGCAGCAGTGCAATTGCGGTGCCCAACACCGTTTTCAAAAGAACCGAGCCGAATACCCAGCCGATCGAGCGGCCCAAGGCGGGAAGAAAAGGGCTCGTACTCTTGAGAATGTCGATATAGTTTTCCAAGCCCAAAAAGGATTTCATCCCGGGATTGAGAAAGGAAGCGCTGAAAAAGGAGAGGTAGACTACTCGGAGTAAGGGGTAGGCCATGACCACAAAAAAAAGCAGCAGCGGTAGGGTAAAGACATACCCGTAGCTGATCTCGACCCCGAGGATGCGAAAAGTATTGATGCTGGAACTCTTAGCTTTACCGCTCATGACTCGTGGACTCCATTACAACGGGTATGGACCCGAAGGTCCATACCCGGGACGGTGAGGGTTACTGTCCTTCCATAGAGCGTATGGAAGAGGCTGCCTCTGAGAGAGCCTGTTCGGCAGAGGCCTTATCCAAGAAGACCTTTTGGATGGCGTTGAGGATGGTCTCCTCGCCGGCGGTATAGTTCTTCAGTTTTGGCTGACCGACGGCATATTTTCGGGTGGTCTCGAGGAAAGGCTTCCAGTACCACTTGTTAAAGGCATCCAGTTCCATCTCTTCCTTGATGGGCGGAATGAAGCCCAGATTCTGGTCCCACTCGGCCTGTTTCTCGAAACTGGTCATATAATTGATGAACTTGAGCACTTCTTCGCGATGTTCGGTCTGAGCGGGCACCGCAATGGAATCGGTGACCTGCACAGAGGCTGACTCGGGAGCGCCATCTGCCGGGCCGCCGGGGATGAGGGCGACCCCCACATTGATACCATTCTCCATGGCCTTCTCAACAGAATGGACGTGGTCGATGTACATTCCCACTCTGCCGCTGGAGAAGGGATTGATGATATCCTCTCGGCGCCATTCCATGGGGGAGGGCCAAGAGACTTGGCTGAGCCGGTTGGCGTAAAAGTCGAGGGCTTGGACCGCTTCCGGATTGTCCAAGACCACATTAGCCTCTTCGTCTGTAACGCGTCCGCCATTGGCGTAGAGAATATTCAGGAATTGGCTGGTGGTGGAGGTGAACTTGTCGCCTGCAAGACCGAAGCCGAAGGTGTTGTCACCAAGATTGTTGATCTTCTCGGCATAGTTGTAGAGCTCTTCCCAGCTCTGGGGGGGATTCTCGGGATCAAGACCGGCCTGTTCAAACAGGTCTTTGTTGTAGAGTAGCGCCTTTGCAGACATAGCCCGTACTACGCCATAGATCTCCCCTTGATAGCGGGTGGTATTCCATACTGCTTCGGGATACATATCGATTTTTTCCTGACTTAAATACTCATCCAGGGGAACGATGGCGCCCATACTGGCCAGTTGGGGAATCCAGCGGGAGCCGATGTACATGGCGTCGGGGGCATTGCCGGCGCCGATCGAAGTGACAATCCGGTCAAATAGATTTGCCCAGCCGACAAACTCCATCTCAATGTTAATGTTGGGGTTGTCCTGCTCGAACTCTTCTCCGATCTTTTGCTGGTCTTCGATCGTGTAACCGCCGCCGGTGGGAAGCAGAACGTTCAGGGTAACCTCTTGATCTTGCTCCTGCGTTTGGGTGCCGCTCTTCTCCTGTTCCCCTCCGGCAAATAGCCCGAATGGAGCAAGCAACAGGAGCGAAAGCGCCAATACCACGAACAGGCGCATGTGTTTGATAGACATGATGACCTCCTTGTAAATATAAGGCTTTTTTCAAGCCCGGGAATGCAGTGCACACCCTATTTAGAATTAAACTGCACTTTGGCAAAGATGTCAAATTTTCTTCGCACAGAGAATTAAGGGATACTCAGTGAGCCGCCGTCGATAACGAAATTGGTGCCCGTTACCCAGGCGGAACGCTCGCCGGCGAGAAAAAGCGCCGCCTCTGCTATGTCGGCCGGCTTTCCCAGCCGTTTGAGGGGCAGTTTCCCCTCCGTTTCCTGTACCACGTTCTCAGGATTGGGGAATGCCTGGGCCGAATCCCAGAGCAGCGGAGTATCTACTTGCCCCGGATGGAGTCCGTTGATGCGGACCTGCGGCCCATAATCCAGGGCGGCTTGTCGAACGAGCTGCACTACCGCTCCTTTGGCGGCGCAGTAGGCGGGGTGGTTGGGGAAGACTTTGAACCCTGCGATGGAGCCGATCACCACCGCGGTGCCGCCCGAGCCTTCGGAGAGCTTCGGAAGGCCGTATTTGAGCATCAGGAATACCGAACGCAAGTTCGTATCCAGCGTTTCGTCCCACATCTCGGCGCTGGTTTCGGTAAGGGCTGCTATGCCCAGATTCCCGGCGGACAGTACTACCGCATCAAGAGAGCCGTACTCGGAGATCGCTTTCTCAACGAGCCCACGGTTTACCTCTTCCTCACGAACATCTCCCGGATAGAAGCAGGCGCGGCCGCCGTCGGCGCGGATTTCCTCTACGAGCGCTTCCCCGCGTTCCCGGTTCCTGCCGCCTGCCACGACATGTGCCCCCTCTGCGGCAAAGCGAATGGCGATAGCGTGGCCCATCCCGCTGGTAGCTCCGGTGACGATTGCCGTCTTCCCGTCCAGTTCTCCGTTCATCCTGTCACCTCCTTGGCTTGAAAGTGTCGAAATATCGATTTCAGCTCCCCTAGAGCGAAAAGTACGGAAAAGACCATAGTAATCAGCTCCGCGATGGGGAAAGCGTACCAGAGGGAGTCGAGGCCGTGCAGCGACCCGAGCACAAACATGGTGGGCAGTAAAAGCACCACCGTACGCAGGATGGAAATCATAAAACTGGGCATCCCTTTCCCGACGGACTGGAAAAGATTGGCACTGATGATGGTGGGCCCCACAAAGAGAAACCCGATGCTGATGCGCGGCAGGGCAGTGGTGCCGATTGCCACCAGTTCGGGGTCGATATTGAACATCCGGATGAGCGGTCCGGGAAGCAGCTGGAAAAGGGCGAAACCCGCCGCCGCATAGGCGAAAGCGGCGAGGGTGCCGTATTCGACCGTACGTTTGAGGCGGTCCGGGCGGGCGTTGCCAAAGTTGTAGCCCACCAGCGGCATGACTCCCTGTCCGAGACCGAAAATGGGCATCAGTACAAAGGACTGGAGGCGAAAGAAAATTCCGAACACCGCGATGGCAAGGGGCCCGAAAGCGGCGAGGATGAGGTTGGATCCGGCCAGCATAACGCTGGCGAGCAGCTGCATCGCCATTGCCGGGAAGCCGACGCGATAGAGCTCTTTCACCAGAGGTGGAGTGAAGCGGAAGTGCCGCGGCTCGAGGGCCAGTTCGTTGTTTTTTCCAAAGAGCATTATCACGATAAACCCCCCGCTCACCAGCCGGGCAAGGACGGTGGCATAGGCGGCGCCGCGGATACCGAGCTCCGGAAAGGGGCCGAGTCCAAAAATAAGCAGCGGGTCGATGCCGATGTTCAGCAGCGCCCCGAGAATCATCGTGAGCATAGGCACGAAGGTATTGCCTTCTCCGCGTAGGATGCCGCCGAAGATCATCGGTACGAAGAGGGCAAGGGAGCCGAGCATGATGATGCGGATGTAACTGCCGGTGAGTTCAATCAGCTGCGGGTCGGAGGTGAAAAAGCGGACAATAGGACCGGTGAAAAAATAGCCGACTGCGGCAATCAAAAAGCCGTAGACAATGCTGATAAGCACCACGTGCTCGGCGATGTTGGCGGCTCGGCGTTTCCTCCCCGCCCCCAGGGTGCGGGAAATCAGGCTGGTGGCGCCGATGCCGGTTCCCACGGATATGGAAATGAGGACCATCTGGATGGGGAAGGCGAGGGAGAGGGCGGAGAGGGCATGAGTACTGACGTGTCCGATATAAATACTGTCTACCACGTTGTAAAAGGCCTGAATCAGCATTCCCAGAACTGAAGGGATAGAGAGCTTGATGAGCAGCGGGAGAATCGGTTCGGTGCCCATCCGCTCCGAGCGGGGCCGGCTGTTCATGGGTGCGCTCCCTTTTTGATACGGTGCAAGATTCGGTGCATAGTGACGTGCTTCCCAATAGTAGCATTCGGACCGGAGTCTGTCAGTGTAGAGGTTCTGTGTAGAAGGGGGAAGTGTTGAGGCGCGAGAAAATCCTGCCCCCTTGACCGTTGCTATTTACGCATTGTGTACTACACTAGAAGATATGACAGAAGCAAAACGAAGCAATACGCGGGTTTCTTTTCAATCCCGGGCGGAGGTTCGCTACGGCGAACATGTGATCGAGGGAGAGGTGCGCAATCTGAGCCTCAAAGGGGTGTTGATCGCCACCGAGGAGCGGATTCCGGAAGGTGAAGAGGTGGAAGTTATCATCCATCTTACCGGAGTAGGCTCCCAGCTTTCCCTTCAAATGGAGGCGGAGGTGGTGCGTTCGCAAGACAGCGATCTGGGGCTGCACTTTACCGAAGTGGACCTGGATACCTTTGTGCATTTGCGCAACATCGTGGCCTATAACGAGGGGAACGACGAGAAGATCATGAACGAGTTTTTTCGCAACTTCGGGAGTGAGAAGGAGAAAAGCTAAAACGTCCTGCCCTTCGCTGAACCGGCGAACAGTAGCAGGCTCGTAGTACACCCATAGTGAGACCCTGTACGGGTATATGGGCTTGTCCCGAATGGGAGAAAGCTATATTCTGCATCTATGCTTGACACGCAATCCGCCCGCATCTGGCTGGAACAACATATCACCCTCCACTCCTACGACTCTCCCCGGGAGGAACGTGTTTCCGGGGCGGTGCATGCGTTGGGAGCGGCGGCCTCACTGGCGGCGCTGGTGCTGCTGACGCTCAAAGGAGTGCGGAGCGGCGAGGCCCAACGGGTCCTGGGCTACGCCGTCTACGGCGCCTCGATGCTGTTGCTCTATCTCTCTTCCACCTTCTACCACTTCTCTTCCGCCTCCATTGTGAAGCGGCTCCTCAGAATCTGCGACCATATGTCGATTTTTCTCCTCATTGCCGGAACGTATACACCGATCATGCTGGTGGTAGGCGGCTTTTGGGGCACCTTTACGGTGGCCCTGGTATGGGTAATCGCCGCCGCGGGGATGGTCTTCAAGATCCGCTTTTGGGGGCGCTATCGGGTGCTGCAGGTGTTGATCTACATTCTTATGGGCTGGCTGGTGGTATTGGTGAAGGATCAGGTTATCGAGGCGCTCTCCCGGGAGTTTTTTCTCTGGGCTCTGGCGGGGGGTCTGGTCTACACCTCCGGTACCATCGTGTACGCGATGAAAAAGCTTCCCTACTACCATGCCTTTTGGCATCTCTTTGTCTTAGGCGGCAGCATCTGTTTTTTCATCGGCATCTACTGGCATTTGTAATCCCGAATTCAACCCCGAATCCGACAAGGACCGCAGTCTCCGAAGCGCCGCCGCGGTGTTAGGCTGCGGCTATGTGCCGGGGGAGCTTTGCGTCGGGACTATGCGCCGGGTGATTCCGCCCCGTAGAAGGCCTCCCGCCCGGGAAAACCGAACTTTTTGACCGCCAGTTTCTCCGGGAAGACGGCATACTCCGCGCGTCCCTTTGAACAGGCGACGCCCCTGGAGTCGAAGAGGGTGGACTCGATCTGCGCCGTTTTCGCTTCGTGGGATATAAGACGGGCCCGGACGGTAATGCGGGTGTCGCCGGTGTAGGCGGGCTGCAGGTAGTCTACCGAGAGGTTGCGGGTGAAGCCCGCCGTCCCCGCCTTTACAAAGACTACCCAGCTGGCGATCTCGTCGTGCAGCGTCGCCTGGATGCCGCCGTGCAGAATGCGGTTGTAGCCCTGGTAGTTATCGCCGGGCTGCCAGAAGGTGACCAGCTCCTCCCTGTCTTCGTAGAACTCGAGACCCAGCCCGATCGCGTTGTCCGGATTGCAGCCGAAACAGTTGAAGCCTTCACCGGGGGTAAAGGGATTGTTCAGTTTTCTCATCGTGTCGGTCCTTTCGTATCTTCCTTCAGCGAGTGTTCGTTCAGCGTTCCATTATACCCTTCGGCGGCGGTGCTCACGCCCGCCCCGGTAAACACGGCCACGGGCGGGCGTTCGCGGATCAGCTCCGCCGCGCGGGCGGTGCGCTCCTGCAGGTCTGTCATAGTCAGCCTTAGGCGATGGTCACCTCGTCGCTGAGGAAGACCTCCTGGATGGTGTGCAGCAGTTCGATGCCCTCTTTCATGGGGCGCTGGAAGGCCTTGCGGCCGGAGATCAGGCCCGTCCCGCCGGCACGCTTGTTGATCACTGCGGTGCGCACCGCCGCCTCGAGGTCGCCCTTGCCTTTGGAGGCGCCGCCGGAGTTGATCAGCCCGGCTCGGCCGGCGTAGTTGCTCAGCACCTGATAGCGGGTGCGGTCTATGGGGTGATCGCCGGAGAGGTCGGTGTAGACTTTCTCATCGGTTTTCCCGAACTCGAGGGCCTTGAAGCCGCCGTCGGTAGTCGGCTGCTTCTGCTTGATGATGTCCGCTTCGATCGTCACACCCAGGTGGTTTCCCTGGCCGGTGAGGTCGGCGGCGGTGTGATAGTCGTCGTCCTTGGTTTTGAAGGCGGAGTTGCGCAGGTAGCACCAGAGAATCGTCACCAGTCCCAGCTCGTGTGCATAGCGAAAGGCCTCGGAGATTTCCTGGATCTGCCGGTTGCTCTCCTCCGAGCCAAAGTAGATGGTGGCGCCTACCGCGACCGCGCCCATCTCGAAGGCCTGATCCACGCCGGCAAAGAGGATCTGGTCATGGGTGTTGGGGTAGGAGAGCAGCTCGTTGTGGTTGAGCTTGACGATGAAGGGGATACGGTGTGCATATTTGCGGGCCACCGCTCCCAGGACTCCGAGAGACGATGCCACTGCGTTGCAGCCGGCCTCGTAGCCGAGGCGCACGATGTTTTCCGGATCGAAGTAGATCGGGTTGGGAGCGAAGGATGCGCCGGCGGTGTGTTCGATCCCCTGATCTACCGGCAGGATCGAAAGGTAGCCGGTTCCGCCGAGACGACCGTGATCGAAGATGCTCTGCATATTGCGCAGAACCGCCGCACTGCGGTCGGAATCCTTCCAGACTCGTTCCACGAAGTCGGGACCTGGAAGATGCAGACCGTCTGCTGAATATTTTGCCGTGTAATTCAAGAGCTCGTCAGCCTCGTTGCCTAAGAGAGATCGTATAGAATTAGCCATGGGTTCCTCCTTTGAACTGGCCGTGTAGTTTCACTACTCTCTAGTATGAAAAAGCCGGCGGCAAAGTGCAAAGGGGAAAGCGGCCGATTAGGTGGGTAGAGGCAGAGAGATGCTGTGGCGCGTACCGTTGTCCCGTTCTATCGACCATTCGCCCCGGTACTGTTGTACCATCGCATCTACGATACTCAGTCCAAAGCCGAACTCCCGCCGCTCGGTGACCTCCTCCGGCAGTCCATGGCCGGTATCCGTAACGAGGGTTTCGATACAGCGCTCTAAAGGGCAGGAACTGATGCTCACCCTGATCTCACCCGAGCGGCCCTCGGGAAAAGCGTATTTGAAGGCGTTGCTCACCAGTTCGTTGACGATCAGCCCCAGGGGAAAGGAGAGCTTCACCGGAATATCCACCTCGGCGATATCCATCTGCACATTGATGCGGGGATCGAGGGCGTAACTCTGCTGCAGCTCGCAGAGCAGATCCCGAAGAAAGGAGCTGATCTCCATAGAGCGGAAGTCCTTCTGCATGTAGAGCTTGTCGTAGATACTGCGCATGAGCCGGATGCGGTGTTCGGCCTCCTCGAGTGCTTCGGCCTCTCTCCGGGAGCTGCTTCCCGAGGCCTGCAGTGACAGCAGCGAGCTGAGGATGTGCATGTCGTTCTTGATGCGGTGATGGACCTCCTGTAGCAGGATCTCCTTCTCCTGCATCAGCCGCTGCCGCTCCTCCTCGCTTCTCTTGTGCGCGGTGATGTCGTTGCCGATGGAGAGCATGCCGATGCGTCTGCCGTCTCCGTCGTAGAGAGAGGTGTTGCGCCAGGCTACCCAGAGCCTGCTTCCGTCTTTTCTTACGTTCTCGTTCTCATGATAGGCGTAGCGCTCGGGATCCTCGAGCAGCCGGTCAAACATCGTCCGGTGATCGAGGCCCTCGCTGTCGGTCAGTGGATTGGTGGTTTCCACCGCCAGTTTGCCCGTCACCTCCTCTGCGGAGTAGTCGAACATCTGCTCCGCATGGCGGTTGAAGAAGAAGATCCGCTGATCGTTGCCGTATTTAATGATGGCGCTCGGCACGGTGTTGATAAGCTCCTCGTACTCCCGCGTACGATTGCGCAGCTTCCGTTCCATTTCTTCCTGCTCGCATGTGAGTTCCGTCTCCCGGTGGGCCCTTGCCGATTCGAGGGCAGCGAGGAGTGTTTCCTCCACCAGCAGGTGATCGTCGATGCGCACTACGCCGTAGCGGGGAATGTGTCGGAGGTTTTCGAGGGCTGCGCCGCCCCGGCTCGGCACCAACAGAACGAGGGGCAGGGGCCGAATATCACGGAGCTGCTGCAGCTTTCGGGAGAAATCCGGGGCTGCCTCTTCCGGGAGGGCGGCCATGAGTAGCTCCGGCTGGGGGTCGGTTTCCAGCATCCGTGAGGCCGTATGCAGGGTGGCGGCGTGGTGGAGGCGAAAACCCCGGTTGTGCAAATGAGTGTGGAGATCCGCACAAGCCTTTTCGTCGGCGAGAGCTAGGAAGAGGATGGGGCCGGCAGCATTCATTCTTTGTCCATACGAGTGTTCTTGAATTATCCGCTGGCTCTTTGAGGGGCTGCGCTTGGATGTGCCGTGGACGGGAAGCACTCGTTGCGGTTTCTTTCTACTACTATATAGTTCGGCTACAATCCGAATCTCCTTTAGTGTAGAGCACATGCGGGGATTCGGCAACAATTATGTACTGCGAGCTCTTCCCGGATGCTGCGGGCCATTTCTTCGGTCGCCCCGTGTTTTCCCGCATAGACGATAAGGGTCTTCATGGTGTGTACTCCTTGTATGGTCTTCATATATCGAAGGTACACTCGGCATACCTTCTTGTACGTTGCTTCGTACGTTGCTCCGTACGTTCGTTCAGAAGACGGAAAGCTTATCTGCTGCTGTAGCGGATTCCCGCTAAGGCAAAGGCGACAAAGCGCTCGATCAGCTCCTCCT
>CAYFUX010000021.1:0-27874 GCA_964346455.1 uncultured Spirochaetaceae bacterium | reverse complement strand
CTGTAGCGGATTCCCGCTAAGGCAAAGGCGACAAAGCGCTCGATCAGCTCCTCCTGCTGCTCCGGCGACAGCTGCTCCTCCAGGTTGACGAGGTTCAGAGCAAACCCTCTGGCGGCGGCAAAAACGATCGTTGCCGTGGCGGTAATCTCTTCCTCGCTGTGCTCTTTCCCCTCAAGGAGCCGGGCGATGTCCTCCCTGGTCTGGTGAATCACCTCCCGCTGAGCCGGTCCGGGGGGGAAGTTCTTCTCGAACAGCAGAGTGACCACCGCACGGTAAAAGTTCTTGTTGGAGAGGGCCGCTTCTAGGTGGGCGCGGAGACGCTGCTCGGTCAGTTCCCGGGGCGATAGCTTTTCCCGCGGGGGCTCCGTTTGACGAATCTCCAGGGTCTTCCGGAAGCCCTCCTCCACCACCTCGTGCAATAGATGCTCTTTATCGCGAAAGTAGAGGTAGATCGTGCGGGGGGAATACTCGATGGCCCGGGCGAGCTTTCGAATAGTGAGATTCTCGTGCCCTTCCTCGGAGATGAGCCGGGAGGCGGTTTCGATGATGGTGCGGTGCAAATCGGCTTTCGCCGGCGGCGGCAGGCGTTTCTTAAAAGTAGACTTTTATCCCGGAGTAGAGAAGCAGCGGGGCGGCGCCGAACTCCGAGCGGTAGCTGCTTATCCTTCCGGAGGCCGTGTTCGGCGCTTCTCCCAGGCCGACACTGCAGCCGCCGGTGAGGTAGACCCCCTCGGTGAAGTTGTATTCGGCATTCACCGAGAGATAAGCCGAAGGGTCCTGCAGGTTGATCATCGCCAGGGCGGAGACCGGCAGGAGCGGTGTGAGTTGGTAGGTTCCGCCGAGGCTCGCATAGTGGCGTCCGAGGAGCTCTACGCCCCCTTCGGTATAGGCGGGGTAGTCGTCCGGGGTGAGGGCGAAGTCCGTACGGGTCGGGTAGTCAGCCGCCTCAGCGGCTCCGGCGCCGTTGTAGTGGTATTCGGCATAACCGTAAAGTTTCCCGCTAAAATTGTAATCCAACCCCGCACTGGCGGCGAGGTATTGCTGTGAGGCGTCCGGGCCGCCGGCGGAGAAGGTGTCGGGAAGAAACCAGGCTGCCTCCAGCCACGAGCCGGTTCCGCCGATAGAACGGCTCACATCAAGGCCGGCCATGAGGTTTTCGCGAACATCCATTACCAGCAGAGAAATGTCGGTTCGCAGCAGGTAGAGTTTGGTCCGGGCAAAGAAGGAGCTCTCGGCCACTGCAAGCTCATCGCCGGCGGCGAAGCCCAGGTCGACTTCGTTCATCATTCCTAGCGGCAGACGCAGGCGCAGGGCGTCCACTCCCGGCTTGTGCTCGGTATCTACTGCGGTAAAGCTGTACGGGGCGATGATGTCCGTGGGATTGATCACATGGGCACTGCCCCAGGAGATTGCCTGCCGGCCCGCATAGAGGTCGCCGAAGGGGAGATACACCGCGGCGAATGCGCGGTCCAGTTCCTGATACAGACCCATGTTCTGCAGCTCTCCGTCTTTCACCGGATAGAGGCGGTCGGGAAGTTCAAAGGCGCGGTAGACCGCACGCTCGCTTCCGAGTACGCTTCCGCCGCTTCCTAAAAGCTCACCGGTACTCACCTGCGGGGTGAGGATGTAGGAGATATTGAGCGAGAGGCTGCGGCTCAGATTGATTCCCCCGTCCAGGCGCAGCGGTCCGGCAGCTTTGCCGTAGAGTGCATCCTGATAGGAAGCATCGTGAAGTCCGGTAATATAGCTCTTGTATGAGCCGTGGAGCGAGGTGTTGAGCGCCCCGGCGCTGCCGGCGGCGGCACTACAGAGAAGGGCGGAGAGGAGGAGAAGAACGAAGGGGCGTCGTATGAGCATGGGCTACTCCTTGTACTCTTCGCGGACGTTTTTTCCGTCCTCGAGGATGACGACTCGGCGAGCCTTCTCCACGACGTGTTGGTCGTGGGTGGAAAAGAGGAAGGTCATGCCGGTCTCCCGATTCAGGCGGCGCATCATCTCCAGCAGTCCGGTGGAGGTCTCGGAGTCGAGGTTGGCCGTCGGCTCGTCGGCAAGAATGAGCGCCGGCTGTGCGACCATCGCCCGAGCAATCGCCACCCGCTGCTGTTGCCCCCCGGAGAGCTGGCTGGGAAAGCGGTCGTGGTAGCCTTCCAGGCCCATCTGCTCCAGGATTTCGAGCACTCGCCGATGACGTTCGGCTTTTTCCACCCCCTGAAGCATCATGATATACTCGACGTTCTCTTCGACATTGAGCACCGGAATCAGGTTGTAAGCCTGGAATACGAAGCCGATATTGTCCCGGCGGAAGTCGGAGAGGGCGTTTCCGCTCATACCGGAGATGAGCTGATTGTTCAGCCATACCTGTCCTTTGGTGGGGTTGTCCAGACCGGAGATGATGTTGAGAAAGGTGGTCTTTCCCGAGCCGGAGGGACCGACGATGGCGGTGAACTCTCCCCGATGTATGCTAAGATCCACCCCGCGGACGGCGTGAACGACCACGCTGTCGCTGCGGTAATCCTTTTTCACCTCTTCGGCGACGATGATATTGGTTTGTTGGTTCATCTTGTGCTCCTTCTCTCCCCGCATAGAGGGTTCTCCCTGCATAGAGGGGCGCGCTAGTGTGTGACTACAAAGTCTTCTGCAGTGCGTCGGTAATCGACATTTTGCCGGCGTGCCGGGCCGGATAGAAGCTCACGAGTATGGTAAACGCCAAGATCAGCAGCGGGTGGAGGATAAACTGCCGCGGTCGAAAGTCGGTGTAGAGGGTTTCCGTGATAGTGGCGCCGGCCACCTCCACTCCGGAGAGGTTCATCCCGGTGACCGAACCGAGGTAGATCAACAGCGCTCCCAGTACTATTCCCATGACCGCCGAATAGAGCCCCAGGGAGGCGGCTTCGAAGACGACCATTGTCTTGAGCCGTCCTGCCCGAGTTCCGACCGCACGGAGCACGCCAAACTCGAAGGTCCGTTCGTAGAGTGACATAAAGAGGGTGTTGATGATGCCAAAGATGATTACTGCGAACACGATGAGCATGACGATGCCCACGGAAAAATCGGTCAGCTCGAGCATCCGCTTCATCTGGGGCACCAGCTCCGGCCAGGTCTCTGCAACGTTGCCGGCGGTCCCGTACCGTTCTTTGAACTCCTGTGCGTGAGCGCGTGCGTACTGCCGGTCGTGAAAGGTGACGGCGATCTCGTGTATCCCGCCGCCGACGCCAAAGAGCTCCTGCCCCTCGGCGAGAGGAATGAAGGCGGCGGAGGCGTCGAACTCTTCTATCTGCAGGGAGTAGATACCGGCGACGCGGAACAAATTCTGCGCCAGGTCGCCGGTCCGGGCGTTGGAGACCGAGACGACGATGCGGTCGCCGGTTTCCGCCTCCAATTCTTCGGCGAGTTCGGATCCGAGTAGGATGCCCCCGCCGTCCTCGGTAAAGTAAGAGCCGTGTTCGAGCGCCTCGTCCAGTTCCGATACGGCCGGCTCCCGCTCTGGGTCGATCCCGTACACTGCCACAGAGTTAATGTCCGCCGGGGATGAGACGGTGCCGAAGCCCGTCACTCGGCGGGTATAGTGTTTTACCGCCGGATCATTTTTGAGCCGGCTCAGCATCGTTTCCGCCTCTGCAATGGTCTTTTCCGGATCCAGCGACTCCTGAAATCCCTCCCGGTGGATCTGCGCGTCCCCGAGGAAGGAGGAGGTGACGGAAGATATCATATTCTTTTTCATACCTACGATCACCGCGTCGGTAAACATCAGCGAGGCGAGGCCGATGGCAATGATCAGTCCGGTGAGGAAGGTGCGCTTTTTGTTGCGAAATATATTGCGCCAGGCCATTTTCAGATAGAACTTCATTCCGTCCCTCCTATACGTTCCGCATCGTTTTAGCCGGTTCGGTCCGAGCCGCCTTGAGAGCCGGGGGCAGGCAGACGAGCAACGAGGTGAGCAGCACGGTGAGCGCGGGCAGGTAGAAGCTGCGGGCATTCACCTCGCCCTTCATGTATTCCATTTGCACCCCGCCCCACTCGAGAGGCGAACCCAGGCGGATACCATATTCTCCCAAATAACTGTTGAGCCCCCAGCCTATAAGGGAGCCCACGACGATGCACATCGCCGCCAGGAGGAACGTTTCGGTCAGGACCATCCCGACGATTTGTCCCGGCCGGGTTCCGACCGCCTTCATCATGCCGTACTCCTTGCGGCGCTCCATCACCGACATCAGGATCGTGTTGAGAATCGTGATGGCCACCACGATGATCACTACCAGAAGAGAGATATACATACCGTTCTTGTCTGCCTGCATCGCCCGGTAGAACTCGGATGCGAACTCCTGCCAGGGAGCTACCGAGAGCTCGCCGTCGCTCAGGCGGCGCTCGAGAGCGGCGGTCACCTCCGGAACCTGTCGAAGGTCGTTCACCGTTACGGCGATCTCGTGGGCTTGGTTGTAGAGGACCAAGAACTGCTGTGCGGTGGAGAAGGGCATGTAGAAGGCGCTGCGGTTGAGCTGAGGAGAGCCGGTGTCAACGAATCCTGCAATCTCGAAGGCCTGTTCGGCGATGGAGCCGTCCGCCGCCTGGGTGAAGATGGCGATTTCCTCCCCCACCTCGGCCTTTAGTATATCCGCAAGTTCCTTGCCTATGAGGACTTCCCCGGGTTCTGAGATATAGGCGCCGGCGGTCACTTTGGAGGCGAAGGAGGTAGTGGCCTGCTCTTTTTCAGGATGAATGCCGATGATCTCCGCTCCGGCGCTCTTTTTTCCTACTGAGACCAAACCGGCGGAAAAAATGCGGGGGGTCCAGGAGGCTACCTGCTCCTCTTGCGCTATTTCCTCGCCAACTTCCAGCGGGCTGCCGATGGTGGTGTACAGCGAGGACTTCTCCAGGTACCCTTGGTGGTGAACCTGAATGTGGCCCAGCCGGTTGCGGGTGAATTGGTCGATGATGTGATTGTAGGTTCCGTCGGCCCAGCCGATAAAGAAACTGGCCAGTACAAACCCCACCAGCATACTCAGTCCGGTGAAAAGCGTCCGCCGCTTTTGTCTGAGAAGATTCCGCAATGCAAGTTTGATGGTTGCCATTCAACGCTCCTTTCTACCGGCCTAGGGGCCTAGCGGCCTATCGGCCTAGCGGCGAAAGGTCCGCAGATTCCGCAAAGTGAAGATCCGGTCGCGAATGGAAATGTCGAACTCCGCCTCCAGGTAGCGAAGGACGGTTTTGTGGCCCTCCTTGTTTTTGGGGATCAGCGTGAGGGCGGCCGGGATGCGGGCACCGTCGAACTCCTTTACCTCGCCAAAGCGCATCACGCGCATCAGTTCCCCGTCTTCCGCATAATACTTCTCCCACCTGGGAATAAAGCTCTCGCGGTCAACCGCCATGATTACATGCCCCCACACGATGGGCCGCTCCGGCTTGGGCACCGCTTTAATATAGAGGAGCTCTTCCTGCGGATCTTCCACCTCGGTGTAGCTGAAGTTGTAATCCTCGGTAAAGGTGAACTGTTTGACCAAATCGTTGTTCTTAAAATCCGATCCCATCCAGGAGCTCATCATCATAGAGGGGGGAATCTTCATCACTTTGTTGGTCTTGGGCAAGTAGTTCCACATCTCGCCATCTATCCGCAAAGTTCCCATCCCGCGCTCTTTTGGGGGCTGCAGGATGCGAAGAAAGGTCTTGTTCATCCCCTTTGACCAGGACTCGATCTTCAGGGTTCGGCTCCAGTGGGGAGTGGTGATTTCCATCTCCATTACCGTGTGACTCGTATCGTGACGGTAGAGCTCGTCTACCGCCTCAACGACCTGCTCTATATCCGGTTGTTCCTGAGCGGCTGCTGCCGCCGGCAGAAGCAGGATGCACGCCGTCAGCACTGCGGTAATTCGTTTCATGTATCCTCCTTGGGGTCTTTTGAACCTTTTGGGTGGGACGTGTTTGAGGCGGCCTCTGCGGCTAGACCTTCGATTACGATCTTCAGCTGCCCGTCGATGCTGTCGTACAGCTGCCGACGGTCCATGCGGGGATAGAAGAGGTAGGCGAGAAATTGGAACGTCAAAACCGAGTAGATCGAAAAGGCCGCCTGACCGACTTCGATATCCTCCCGCAATAATCCTCGTTTCTGGAGTTTTCTTATCACGGCGCTCAGATCAGCCACCGCCTCCATATCCATCTGGTAGCCCCGCTCGATATATTGCCGGGAGCTGAACATAGCCATGAGCAGCTCGTACCAACTCTGTTTGGGGAGGATAAACAGCTCCTCCACCAGGGGGATGAGGATGCGGCGTAGAATATCCCCGGGATCAGTCCCCTCGACCGTTATCCGTACAATACGTCGGCGGTGCTGTCGCATGATCTCTTCCCATTTACGCTCCAAAATGGCCACGAAGAGATCGTTTTTAGAGGGGTAGTAGTTGTAGAGGGTTCCGACGGCAAGGTCTGCCCGTGCGGCGATCTCCGCCATGCGGGCGGCGCCGAAGCCTTGCTCGTTAGTCAGCTCGATAGCGGCGGCGAAAATCCGCTTCTGCCGCTCACGCTTTTTCTTTTCACGAAGGCCGGTCATGTCTGCTCCGAAGTAAAAAAAATGAATATGTTCATAAATGAACTCGTTCAAATTTACAGTTTTCACAGGCGGGTGTCAAGAGAGGCAATTTCAAAAATCTTCGATGTTTGAAATGCCAGGGAGAAAAACTTGCGTCGACGCAAGTTCTAAAAGAACCGGGAAACCGGGAAAACTCAGCGCTCAGCCCTCCCGGGAAATCTCTCGCAGATTCATGCTCCGCTTCTATGTAATAACAGGTGGATAGGAAGTCAGTTCTTTGGAATGAGAAGGGTAAAGGTTTTCCCTACGGAAAAGCACTCGTAGTCGAAACTGCCGTTTATCTGCTGGGAGAGGAGGGTGATCAAATGGAGCCCGAGGGATGAGTTATTCCGGAGGGAAAAGTCCTCGGGAAGAGGATCTCCGTTGTCAAATACCGACAAGTCTATGAGCCCCTCCCCATGGTCTTTTAGGGTGATGACGATCTTTCCTTCAGACGCTTTGTTGAAGGCGTGTTTATGTGCGTTGAGAATCAACTCATTGGCTGCTATCCCGCAGGGAACTGCCTTGGTGATGTCGAGATAAATCTCTTCGAGGTCGAGCTCATATTTGATTCTTCCGGAATAGGAATAGGTGTACTCGAGCTCGCTGACCATGGTTTTCAAATATTCGTCGTACTGTATGACGGAAAGGCTTTCCGAATTGTACAGGGTCTCGTGTACCAGGGCCATGGAAAAAATTCGCTGACGACTCTCCTCGAAAGCGGAATGGGCTTTCTCCAAGCTGTCAATGTTTTCTTCGTAGAGGTTGAGCAAGCTGATTACTATGTTGAGGTTGTTCTTTACCCGGTGGTGGACCTCCTGCAGGAGAGCATGCTTTTCGGCCAAAGACTGCTGGAGCTCCCCTTGATTTTGTTCGAGATTCACAACCATCCGGTTGATCGCATCTGCCACCCGCCCTATCTCATCCCGGCGTCTAATGTGCAAGGTGGGAAACTGCCGCTGGGATATCTTGTCAGTAGCAGCAATAATCTCCGCAAGGGGCCGCTTGAGGGTGAAATGAATCGTGATGGCCAGGATGATAAGCAGTGCAGCGAGGATAGCGGTAAGGGAGAGGTAGATGCTGCGTCGTATCAGCGTAAGGGGTTCGAACACCGCATTCTCGAATGAAAAGGCGGCGATGTGCCAACGCCAAAAGGGAAAGTAGCGTACGTGAAGAAACACCGGCCGGCCGCGTATTTTCCGTTCCAGCAAGCCGGAGCTGTTTTTCGGCAGCGGTTGGATCCTTGAGCCGCTGGGAAGATCCTGCAGTGAGCTGCCGAGTATCTGTCCATTTTGATCCGTTATAAGCATGTGAACTTGCGGTAAGCGCTCGCTGACCTCCAGCACCTGCTGCAGGGCCTCTCTTTGGCTGGTTGCATTCATCCGCGAATCATCGGCAAGGCGAAGGTTGAGAAGTTCTTGTAAAAAATCGTCACAGTATTCGATTCCCCGGTTGACCGCTATTTTGAGAAAGGTTTCGTTTCGCTGTCGATAGTGTTTCTCCAGCGGTGAGGTCATTAATGTGGCGGTGAGAAGTACGATCACCGCACTCGTACCGAGTATCGGCAGTAGAATGTAGAGGAAAATCGAGTTGGGCTGTAGCGCTCGCAGGTTCACTCAGCTTCTCCCGTGCCTGATAAGCGTGGAGGCGCGGTTCTCAATCGCGGAGGATATACGATCTCCTTGCGGCCGTCCTGCCATTGGATGGTGAGGGCGTTGTGGCCCACCTGCCGTCCTTCTTCATTGACCTTGAAACGGCCGAGGACGGTGACGGTATCCAGTGACATGATATAGCGTCGCATTCCGGAGTGATCGATCCGTTGCAGTGAGCGTAGCGCTTGGCTTAGGATCTCTCCCGTGGCATAACCGGTTGTAGCGTGGTAGCTGGGAGTGGAGCCGTAGGCGTTTTTGTAGAGCTCGATGAAGTGACTGGTCCCCGGAAAGGGGATTCCGGCCCTGGGCTCCCACTGGCTGGGAGCAAAGATGCCTTCCGCCTGCGTACCGGCGCGCTGGGAGAATGCGGGATGTACGGGGGTGATGGCCATCGACAGAGCAGCAGGCTGCCAACCGACCTTCTCGATTGCCTCTAAGAGGGCATAGCCTTCGTCTGAGTAGGAGCATATGATGCCTGCCTGTACCCCGGCTGTGCGGAGCTTTTCTATCAGACTCCTGCGCTCGGACGTGCCGGGCTGAAAACCGGCATGTACCGCCACGTCGAGCCCGAATCGTTTGGCCCATCGTGCCGCTCCCGCTGCGGCATCTCGGTTGAAGGGGTTCTCCTCGTAGAGAATACCTACCCGCTCCATTCCTTCTCGTGCCACGAGATCGAGGTAGCCGATGAAAAAGCGGTCCGCCGGGACATAGAGGCCAAAGAGGTAGCGGTGACCACGCTGCCACAGAATACTGCCGGCGGCGGCGCTGGCGATCATCACGTAGCCTGCTTGCTCGGTAACTTCCGAGGCGGCAAGCGTGAGGGGGGTGCCGTAGGGGCTGAGTACCAAATCCACCTCTTCCTCTTCTATCAAGGTTTGGTATATTTCACGTGTCTTCTCAGGTTTGCTCTCGTCGTCCCTGATAACTAGTTCTACCGGCCGGCCGAGAAGCCCGCCTTCGGCGTTCAGCTCCTCTGCCCATAGGGTATAGCCTCTGAGTAGCATCTGCGCAGGATCCCGGTACCGTCCGCTGAAGGAGATGCTGGCGCCTATGCGCAGCGGATCTTCGAGCGCTCGAGATGGTTGGACCCCGAGGGTGAGCAAGATAAGTGCCGTGAGCGCGAAAAAGAGCCGCAGCGATTGTTGCAATTTCATACCTCACTCCCGTTATTAACTGACAGTATAGCACTCACTTTACGCAGATGCCACAGATGATCGGTACTTCCGATGAGCAGCTCTACTGCTGGTAGTCGAGCTGAAAACAGGAGGTAAGCAACCGCCAAGGTGGCTTTGCCTGCCGGCTATACACACGCTCCAGCAGGAGGACGGGGCAGAATTGCAAGATAGACGATATGGGAGTGGAGCTCTGCAGCCTGCGCTGCGAATGCCTCGATCTCGGTCTTGCTCGAGTTCAGACGGTCGAAGCGTTTGAGTCTACGGGACGGCACAGGGCCGAATATGATATCCGTTTCCATCTAATTCCAATACCAGAAAAGACGGCGATGGACTGACCGCCGTCTGGAAGAGGCCGTTTGACCTATTCCTTGATCAATTTGGTGTCGATCTCAATTCCCGCTTGCTCGTACAGTTGCCCCACCGGGCAGGTCTTCATCACCTTTTCAAGGATTTTCTCCAGGCGATCTTGACTCTCTTCGGACTGCACGTACACCTTTGCACGCGCAGCCGTGACAGTAGCCGCATCGTCCGGCTTGTCGGCTTCAAGTTCGACCCGGAGTTTGTGGTAGGTGATCCTTGACTTCTGAGCAACCACTGCCCAGATCGTTGAGATGCACCCCGAAAGTCCCATTACGGCGAGCTCGAGTGCCGTGGGACCAAGATCGTCCCCGGATTTTGCCTCCGGCAGATCGACTACCAAGCCGTGATGACGGTCGTTGTCGACCACGGATTGAAAACATCCTTCTGCAAGTCGCGCGGTAGATTTCATGCGCTGAACCTCCTCTATTAATTTGGTACGTATAGTATACAACCGGGAATTGCGGCTATACACCCGCGGGGAAGTCAGCAAAACCATTTTTATACCTCACTTGATACGGGGAATATTCAAACGGCACCAATAGTTGGCCCTGGCTTTCATGAGAGCGGAGACTTCATTCTTCTTATCTACCTCGTAGGCAGAAGACTGAAAGGGGCTTGACGTATGTGGGGAATAAACAGCATACTATTATTGAAATTGATTCTCATTATTAAGAGAGGTAAATGCAAGGGTACGGACAGGAAACAACCGAGCGGGTATCATGGTTGAACCCGGAGCCGAAAGGGGGGCGGGCTCTTGCCACAGCGCTGTCTGCGCTTATACCTAATGCCCGGCATACGGCACAGGTACAGCTGCCATGTAGAAGAAAAATCGAAAAGGCTATTGAACAGGAGGAGGAACCAAAATGAAGGTCTGTATAAGCTCGAAGAGCAACGAGAGTAGCGCTCAGGTCGATCCCCGTTTTGGGAGGTGTGCATATTTCTGTTTTTATGACACCGAAACCGGGGAGTTCACGTTCGAAAAAAATACGTTCACTCATGCGCGCGAAGGAGTAGGTGTGCAGGCAAGCGGGCATATGGTCAAAAATGAGGTCTCGGTGGTCGTTACCGGCCAAATTGGCCCCAATGCATACCAGGCTCTCGAGGCCGGCGGAGTACGCATTTACACTGGTGCGAAGGGTACGGTGGCCGATGCTGTCGAGAGTTTCAACCGCGGAGAGTTCGAATTGGCAAACGGTCCGTCGAACAGTGGCCATATGTATGAGTGACCATGACGATTGCGATAGCCAGCGGAAAGGGTGGTACGGGAAAAACCACCGTTGCAGTAGGCCTTGCTGAAGCTCTCAGTGCAGCGATTTTAGGAGGAGAGGAGGCGGTGGTCCGTCTTCTCGACTGCGATGTAGAAGAGCCGAACGATCACCTTTTTCTCGGAGCGGAAGAGACGGGACGCAGCCCATTTTCGGTAAAAGTTCCGAGGATACACGAGGAGAAATGCAGCGCTTGCGGCGACTGTGTGGATTTCTGCGAATACGGGGCGCTTATGCAGCTCGGAAAAAAGGTGATGGTCTTCGACAATATCTGTCACGGCTGCGGAGGATGCTCTCTTGTGTGTCCGGAGAAGGCGATATATGAAGAAGACCGGCAGATAGGGGAACTGGTGTGGGGAAGAACCGGAACCTCGAAAACAAAAGCCTCCAACGTTGAAAACTCAGGGGCTTTTGAAACCAGGGAGTCAGAAACTGAAAAACTCGGAGTATCGTCCATCACTGAGCGCTGCAATGCGATCGAAGCTCTCCGGGGGGTGCTCGACGTCGGAGAAGCCCTTGCTCCGCCGCTCATACGGGCGGTCAAACGGGAAGGCGGCGCATCGTTTGACCGAGACATCATCATCGATTCGCCACCCGGGACGACGTGCCCGATGGTCACCGCGGTCAAAGACGCCGAGTTCGCCCTCCTCGTGACCGAGAACACACCCTTTGGTCTCCACGATTTGGAGCTTGCCGTCGAGACGATATCCGAGATGAATATTCCGATGGGTGTGGTGATTAACCGTTCGGACGTCGGACACGCAGAAGTGGAAGAGTTCTGCCGGCGGAAAGAGATACCTGTAATGATGAGGATACCCTACGACGAGACGGTTGCCGCAGGCTACGCGAAGGGACGGAGCATCATCGACTCGGCCCCCGGCTACGGTGAGCGGTTTCGCGCACTCTACCGCCGGATGCAGGAGGAGATCGAGAGATACGGCGGCAACGACAACGAGGGGGGAGCCGAATGAAACAGGTGGTAATAATCAGCGGAAAGGGTGGTACGGGAAAGACCTTTGTCTCGGCCTCTCTCGCCTGTGTTGCCGAGAACGCGGTCTACGCCGACTGCGACGTCGATGCTGCGAATCTTCACCTCCTACTCAAGCCCGTGGTGCTCGAGACCCATGATTTCGCCGGCGGAAAGGTGGCCGAAATATCGAAGAGCGAGTGTACCGGCTGCGGAATATGTCCGGAGTACTGTCGCTTTGATGCCTTAACCATGAACGATGAAGGTACACTCGCGCTCGTCGATCCTGTAGCCTGCGAGGGCTGCGGGGTCTGCGGGCTGGTCTGTCCCGTCGATGCGATCGACTACAGAACCAGCGACGCCGGGCAGTGGTATGTCTCCTCCTCGGAGTACGGGCCGATGGTTTACGCCCACCTCTATGCCGGAGAGGAGAATTCGGGAAAACTGGTGCAACAGGTCCGCGAACGGGCCGAGCAGGAGGCGAAAAACCGCGAGAAAGACTGGGTCGTGGTCGACGGGCCGCCGGGGACCGGATGCCCGGTGATGTCGGCCTTGACCGGAGTCGATTTCGCCGTACTGGTAACCGAGCCGACGGTCGCCGGCTCACACGATCTCAAGCGGGTGGTGGAGTTGGCCGGGCACTTCTCGATTCCGGTGGGAATGGTGGTAAATAAGAGTACGATCAATCCCGAGGGAACCGAAGAGCTGCGCGAATTTGCCGAAGAGCGAAACATTCGTTACCTTGGAGAGATACCGTACGACAAGGAAGTCGTCACATCGGTAGCCGATCTCGAACCCTACGCCTGCACCCGCGACGACCACATTGCGGAAGAGCTGAAGAGCGTGTGGAAGAAAATACGAACGGCCACCGATGCCACGGTCGCAGATACATAGATCAACACAATAAGGAGAACCCCAATGGCGGGAGAAGACAAAAAAGAAGAGCAGAAGGAACAGGACGAGCGTCTAAAACAGCGAATGTCCGGTATAAAGCACAAGCTCCTTGTGATGAGCGGAAAAGGTGGAGTCGGAAAGACGACGGTGGCAGTCAATATGGCTTATGCACTGTCAGAGAAGGGCTACAAGGTCGGACTTCTCGATACCGACCTTCACGGGCCAAATGTGCCAAAGATGCTCGGGATCGACGATGTACAGTTGGTCGTCCGTGATGACAGCATCGAGCCGTTTCAGGTCGAGCAGAACCTGTGGGTGGTAAGTCTTTTGATGGCTGGACACGGCGCCGATACCCCGGTTATTTGGCGCGGGCCTCTCAAAATAGGTGTTATTAAGCAGTTTCTCGCCGATGTCTACTGGGGAGAACTCGACTACCTCATTATCGACTCCCCTCCCGGTACAGGAGACGAGCCGCTTACCATCCTACAGCTCCTGCCAGAGATGGACGGAAGCGTAGTGGTCACTACCCCGCAGAAGGTGGCCATTCTTGACTCACGCAAGAGTATCAATTTTTCCAAACAGCTCAATATACCGGTACTCGGTGTGGTGGAGAACATGAGCGGCCTCCTTTGCCCGCATTGCGGCGGGGAGATCCCCGTCTTTGGAAAGGGTGGCGGAAAAAATGCCGCTGAAGAGATGGAAGTGCCTTTTCTGGGAGAGGTCCCCATAGACCAGGCTCTGATGGAGGCTGAAGACGAGGGACGGCGTTTTCTTGTGAATGATGCGAGCGGCCCCTCCGTTGACGCACTCCGGGGAATCGTCGCTGAAGTGGAGAAGGCAACTTCTACGGTTTCCGCAGGAGAGTAAAGCTTCCGGCCATTGCCCTCTCTCCTGCGCTTTGCCGCCCTCTCGCAATGTCTGTGCTGTAAAGCTTAACTGCCCCGAGAAAGCCTTCCCGGGCGAGCACGGGAGAGGATACACGGATAGAAGCCGCTTATCCCTTCCGCTCGTTCGGATCGCGGCCGCTGTCCTGCAGGTCCACCATCCAGCCGGGATACTCCGGTTCCATCCGGCTTACCTCGTCGAGCTTCTCGAGCTCATCGTCGCCGAGTTCGATCTTCACAGAACCGAGGTTGTCTTCGAGCTGCTCCATCTTGCGCATCCCGATGATCACGCTGGTCACCACCTGCCGGTGCAGCAGCCAGGCCAGGGCGATCTGCGCCACCGAAGCGCTATGGTTTGCTGCGACCTCGTCCATTGTCTCCACGATATCGTAGGCCTTCTCCTTGTTGATAGGCGGGAAGTCGAACTTTTTACGCCGCGACTCCTCCTCCGGCTCCTTGCTGCGCCGGTACTTGCCGGAGAGCAAGCCCCCGGCGAGGGGACTCCAGACCATAAGGGCCAGCCCCTGGTCTTCCAGCAGGGGGATGACTTCCCGCTCCAGATCGCGGGAGCCGATGGAGTAGTAGGCCTGCAGCGACTCGAAGCGCTCCAGCCCGCTTTGATCGGAGATTCCCAGGCTCTTCATCAGCTGCCAGGCCGCCAGATTGGAGGCGCCGATGTAGCGCACCTTCCCGGAGCGGACCAGATCGTCAAGGGTGCGCAGGGTGTCCTCCAGCGGGCTAAAGCGGTCGAATCCGTGGATCTGGTAGAGGTCGATGTGGTCGGTGCCGAGCCGCCTGAGGCTATTCTCTACCTCCTGCATGATATGCAGCCGCGACAGCCCCTCGCCGTTTGGCTCTTCGCGCATACGGCCGCGCACTTTGGTAGCCAAAACCACCTGGTTGCGTTTCTCTCCCAGCGCTTTTCCCAAAATCTCTTCAGAGAGTCCCCGGGAGTAAACGTTGGCGGTGTCGAAAAAGTTGATCCCCGCATCCAGAGCACGAGCGACCATGCGGTCGGCATCCTTCTGCCCCAACTTTCCGACCGGCTCCCAGCCGGCCTCGCCGCCAAAACTCATCGCTCCAAAACAGAGCTCTGAGACCCAGACGCCGGTATCGCCGAGTAATCTATACTGCATTGTGTACCTCCTTCTCAGAGACGATGAAACCTCGCCCTGGAAATTTAAGTGTAATGCTCCAACGGGCAAGGTGCAAATTGGCCGCAGGGCCGTTGAAGATTCGCTCTTACCATCCCCGCGTATTCATGGTAGTATTGGAGCAAGAAAGTAATCCCCGAAAAAAACGTTGCACAAATACTCTATATCCGAGGGGTTAAAAGCATGCTGGATCCGACGCTGCGCAACACGATCATTGAAATGCTGTCTAAGGAGCTGAAATCCGATCAGATCGATGAGATCGGCCGCTTCTTGATCAAAGGCCACAGTTCCCATACCACACTGGGGCTCAACAACCACGTTACGGTAACCCCCCGTAAGGCTGCCGCGGCGCTGGTGGATGAATGTACTGAAAATCACCGGGAGGAGGAGCTGGTAAAGTTCCTGATCGAACTCGACGGTGAGAAGCTGATGGGACGAAAGGTGGAACTCAGCGACCTGGAGACGCTGATGAACGGCTTGGCTCGTTCCGGCTATATCTACGATCCGAAAAAACGGAAGATCAGGAGAACCAAGGAAAGCGCGGAGGAGATGCCCAACTGGGGGGCGCTGAAAAACGGAAAACAGTACGAGGTCTCCATCGGCAGTCTGGACATCGTGGGAAGTTCCGAATTGGTGAAACGGCACGGCCAGAAAAAAATGGAGCGGCTCTACTTCGAGTTCTGGAATCTTTTACGCCGGACACTCTCACAGTATGACGGACGTATCTGGAGCTGGCAGGGAGACGGAGGACTGGTGGCCTTCACGCTAAAGCGCCACCAGGAGCGGGCGGTGCTGTGGGCCCTCGAACTGCAGCAGCTCATCAAGGTGTTCAATATAAACCCGCGCACTTCCATCTCCGAGGAGATCGAATTGCGGATAGGGCTGGATGCCGGAAAGGTGAAATATATGGACGATACCGGACGGATCATATCCGATACGATCAACTATGCGGCGCACCTCGAAAAGTCCTTTACCGAGCCCGGAGGTATTACCATTTCCAAGCAGCTGCTGGATGCGGTTCCCCAGGAGATGGTGGAGCACTTTAGTGAGAAGGGTGAGTTCGAAGGACGTACGGCACTGGTCTGCAGCTGGGAAGGCTAATGCGAGAGCTGCGGGCAGCACGGCTTGGCGACGGTGATAGTCAGGTGAAGTCAGGTGAGCTCCTCTCGCAAATCTTTAAGTTTTGAAAATCCAAAATTGCTTTTTTTCTCCAAATCAATAAGAATGGTGATAGGAGCAATAGATGATACGCATATGGAAAATTTTAGTAATGACGGTCTGTGCGGCTGCGGTAGCGGTGCCGGCGATGAGCGAGCCGCTGCGGAGCATCACCACGGTAGAGTGGGAGCACTACTTCAACATGAAGAAGGGCTATAATTACGAAGACGGCTATCGAATTAATGAGGTGGGGATATTCTCCATCAATGCGTCCTTGAGCGCGGTTGCGAAGGCGGAGTGGAAGAAGGCTACCGGACGAAACGTGATCAAAGGGATGGGAGGGATCGTGTTCGATCTCTTCGAGTACTCCTATATGGAGACCTCCTACGGCGTCTCGATTGACACACAAGACACACAAGAGAATACGTTAGCACAGCATGTACTGGTCGACTGGTATTATGACCGGGGCAGCTATTACACGCTGCTGGGAACCGAGGCGGAATTCCGGGAAGCGGGCATGACGGTAAAACCCTCGGCGGCGGTCAAGTGGTGGCTGGTGCCGGAGTTTTCCGTATTGGGTAAGTATATCACCTCCTTCGACTCTGATGCAGGCTTTAATCACTCGTTCTGGGGAGAAGGGGCCTACAGGCTGCATCCGAAGTTCTCCGTGAAATCCGGAGGGACGGTGGGCAGCTACCGTGCCGACAAATCGAATCCCCACAACCTGGAGTTTTCCGGGCTCGGCGGTCTCTCCTTCCTGCCGCGGGATGGAATGCGGTTTTCCCTCGAGATTAAATATCTTCAACGGCAGGAATATAGTACGATCTCCAATACCCTGGTAGCGGATATTCGCTTTTAGAGGACGATATGGCACAGACTGATGAGGCAGTATCCCTGGGCGGGGGAGTGTATTGGGTAGGCTCCTCCCATTCTCCGAACCAGCTCCAATGCAATCCGTACCTGCTGTTAAGCGGGGAAGAAGGAATCTTAATCGACCCCGGCTCTCCCGAAGATTTCTCGGAGGTATATCGCAAGGTTCGTTCGCTGATCCCGGTGGAGAAGCTCGCCTATATCGTGCTTCTTCACCAGGATCCGGACGTCGCCTCGAGTACCCCCCTCTTTGAACAGAACGGTTTCTCTGGAGAGGTGGCCACTCACTGGCGTACCTCTTTGATCACCGCCTTCTACGGCATCGTCTCTCCGTACTACTGCGTCAACGAACACGAGTATACCCTCACATTTGGGGCAGGGCGCGAATTGACCTTCATCCCCGCCCCCTACCTTCATTTTCCCGGAGCGGTAATGGCCTACGACGAGCAGACGCGTACGCTCTTCTCCGGCGACCTCTTTGGCTCCATCACTACTTCTGCCGGGTGGAGCCTCTTTGCCGGTGAGAGGTATGAGCAGGGGATGCGGACGTTTCATGAGCACTACATGCCGAGCAACGCGATTCTCCGGCCCGTCATGGAGACGCTCCTGAACAGAGAAGTGGCAATGATCTGCCCACAGCACGGCTCGATTATCCGTGAGCAAGTTCAAGAGCACATCAAAATACTCCGCGATCTGGAATGCGGAGTGCTGATGCGGCCGGTGCGCAGAGATCTCATTGCTCAAGGCGGCTACACCTACTTAATGAACCAGGTGCTGGAGCGGCTGGCGGCGAGTTTCGGTCTCCCGGAGGTGATCGCGTGTTTCGAAGGATCCCCCTTTACGCTGAACAAAGATACGGGCCGTATACTCCGGTACAAGGGCAACGCGGAGGAACTGTGGAACCGCTTCTTTGAAGTGATGTATGCCCACGGCGGCAGCCGTTGGCTTACCCTGGTGGAGCCGCTCATTCAGCGCTTCGAGCAAGAGTACGGGATTTACCGGCCGTCGATCTACCTGGGTGAGCTGGCCAGGCAAAAACGGAGAGTCCTGGATATGCAGAAGGCGCAGAGCCGCTTGCAGCAAATAAACGAAAGCCTGCGCAACAATCTGGAGCTTACCCGGGAGGAGATGACCAAGGACTCGGTGACCGGTTTATACAACGAAGATTTTCTGGTCCGATATTTGCTCAATATTTTCAACGAGGAGCCGTGGAACGATTTCCTCACCTACTTTATCCAAATTGACGATATGAAGCAGCTCAACGACAGCTTGGGAGAGCAGGGGGGAAATGAGGTGATCAACGGCGTGGGAGCGCTGCTGTTCAAGGAGAAGACTCAGGAGGATTACCTCTTCCGAGTTTCCGGTCCGGTGTTTGTACTGGTATCGCCCGTCTTGCCTGAAGAGGAGGTGCATACACGGGCGGAGAAAATCCGGGGGAGGGTGGAAAACGAACGGAGTTTTCTCGAGCAAGTGACGGTCACGGTGGCGGTGATTCCGGTACGTAATGAACGTCTGGGCACCATGCCGCCTACAGAAGCGATGAACTATATCGTCTCCCGGGGAAAAATCGTGCTGCGGGACTCGCTGCGGGAAGGCGGCAATCGAGTGGTCGTGGATACGGGAGAAGAGAAGCGGGTCGGTATGGAAGGGCGGGTGCTCGTGGCGGAGTACGACCCCTTTCAGGCGGAGCTGCTGAGAGACGCCCTTGGGCGGCTGTGGATGGATGTACGGCTCTGCTACAACGGCTCCGCAGTGGCCAAGGAGGCGGAGGAGTTTCATCCCGATGTGATTGTCTCGGAACTTTTTCTCCCGGAGTCGGATGCCTTCACCGTGAAAGAGGAGCTGCAGGAGAATAGCAAAACCAAAGATATTCCCTTCATTCTCCTCAGTCATCAGAAAAACGAATCTACCGTGGTCCGGGCGCTCAACCTCGGCATCCTTCACTATCTCAAAAAACCGTATATGCTCCCCGAGCTTCTCGGTATCATCAATACCTATGTAGAACAGGCTTTGCGGCATGAATCTTGATATCTCCTCACTACTGCACATCGTAGCGGCCTTCCTCCTCTTGGACCTTCTGGTACTGACGGCCCTCTTTCTGAGTAAGCGCTACTATCGCCGCCTCCACCTGCGCAAGGTGAAAATTTCCCGGATCGTTAGGGAGCACATTTTCTCCAGCCGCGATACCGGTAATATTGAAAGGCTGCTGCAACGCCATCCGCGGCTGCTGTTCAGAACTCTTAGGGAGCTGGGTGACTCCGTGCAGCTTCCCCAGGGAATGCGTCAGCGCTGGGTCGATCTGCTGCATAAGAAAGGCTACGTCGAAAAAGAGCTCCGGAGGCTTGATTCCAACAGCACCCTGCGCAGGCTGGAGGCGGCGACGGTATTGGGGGTTATCGGGGGAGCGCAGGCCGACGCCGGGCTGCTCGACCGTCTACCCAGAGAGCCGCGCTGGTTTGTGCGGCTCATCCTCATCCATATTCTCACCCGGCACGAGTACGAACCGGCACTGCCGGAAATCTCGCGGGTGCTGCGCCATGCGCCCAAGTGGGTGCGCCAGAAGAGTTTCTCAGTCCTACCCAATTATGGCGAGGCGCTGGAGCGGCAGATCGCCACCATGGCGGAGAATCGGCAGGAACGGGATCTGGAACTGTTGTTCGAGCTCGGCAAGCGCTACAGTTGCCAAGCCTTGACGGATTTTCTGGTGGCTGCCCTGAACGGAGGACACGCCACTCTTGCGCGCCGGGCGGCGGGTGCGCTGGAGAAAACCAATCCTCAGGTGCTGGCGGCCGAACGGTACTACAGACATCCCGACGACAGGATCAGGGCTGCTGCGCTGCGCAGTTTGGGGAAGAGTCCGGAGGAAGAGAACTTTACCGTGTTGCTTCGGGCCCTGGACGACGATTCGAGGAATGCGCGCCGCGGGGCGGTGGCGTCGCTGGAGGAAATGATAGCCCTTCAGCCTTCCTACTTGGAGCGGGCGGTTGCCGCCTTTCATGAAGCCTCCGGCCGCGTGCGGAAGGGCAATCTTGCCCGGGTTCTGGAGAGCCGACTGGAGTATTTTCTCCGGCGTATCAATACGGAGAAGTACCGTACCGTAAGAGCCCTCATCGAGGAACTTGCCCGGCTGCGGCGCCTTTCGGTGATCTTCGGCTTCCTCGAGCGCAACCGAGATGCGGAGGTGGAGACGGCGGTGCTGGAAGTCCTGCAGAGAATAGTCGAGAAGGACTCGGAGGTCGCCGAGCTCTGTTCTCGCTATCTGCCTCCTCGGCTGTTGGAAGGTATGGGGCTGGAGCCGGCGGAACGAGCTCCCTCCGAGAAGAGCGTTCCATTGAAGCGCGGAGACCGCCGGCTTCTTGTCGGAGCCTTTGTGCTCGTGCTCATTACCGGGCCGCTGGCGTATGGGATCTACGTCTGGGGCGGCTCCGTTGCGGCCGAAGGGCTGCTTGGGCACGTAAAGAACTTTGCCTGGCTCTATAACTACCTCTTTGTTTTTTACTCCCTGGCGATCAATTCGATCTATATCCTGCTGCTGGTCTTTGCGGTGCTCCATCTTTTCCGTCAGCAACGCTATTGGAGGGTGAGTTCCCTTCATCTCCTCTTTGCCCGGGGTCTGCTCCCTTCCATATCGGTGCTGGCGCCGGCGTACAACGAAGAGCGGAATATTGTGGATAATGTAAAGTCCCTGCTCAACCTGCACTATCCGGATGTAGAGGTGATCGTGATCAACGACGGATCTAAGGATGGCACGCTGGAGCAGCTGCTGACGAACTTCGAAATGGAGCGGGTGGATCGGGAAGGCACGGCGGCCATCGAGACCGAGCCGGTCCGGGGCGTCTATATCAGCAGGAGCTTCCCCAATCTCACCGTGGTGGACAAGGTCAACGGCGGCAAGGCGGATAGCTTGAATGCAGGGATCAATCTTGCCGGCAAGGACTTTATTTGTACGATCGACTCCGATTCGCTCCTCGAGGAGGACGCTCTCCTGCGGGCGGCCTTACACACCGTGTTGACCGATCGCGAGCCGGTAGCGCTGGGGGGCAACATTATTCCGGCTAACGGCTGCACGGTGCGCAATGGGAGAGCGGTGGACATTGCCTTGCCGCGGAATCACCTCAGCAGGTTTCAGACCATCGAGTATATGCGGGCTTTCCTGGCGGGACGCCTGGGCTGGTCGCTGATCAACAGCATGGTCATTATCAGTGGCGCGTTCGGTCTGTTTATCCGCAAGCGCGTGGTTGAGGTGGGGGGCTATCTTACTTCGAAGAGCCGCCACCGTGCCTCCACCGTAGGGGAGGATATGGAGTTGGTCGTCCGCCTTCACGAGCATCTCCGTAAGAACAAGATCCCCTACAAGGTCTACGACGCCTTTAATGCCAACTGTTGGACGGAGGTTCCCGAGAGGTTCAAGACCCTCTCTCGTCAGCGCGATCGCTGGCATCGCGGCCTGATCGAGTCGGTGCTGCTGCACAAACGCATGGCCTTTAATCCCCGCTACGGGCCGGTAGGCTACGTGGCGTTTCCCTACTTTATCATTTTCGAGCTGCTCGGGCCGTTTCTGGAAATATTTGGCTACCTGAATCTGGGCATTTCGGTGGCCTTTGGGCTGATCAGCCCTCCGGTGGCGCTGCTGCTCTTTATTGCGGTGATTCTCTACGGGATACTCGTCTCTCTCGGCTCGCTGCTTATCTCGGAGAACGAGATTCTCTACTTCAGCGTGCCGGAGACCTTCCTCATAATTTTGTATGCGATTTTGGAGAACTTCGGATTTCGGCAAGTGATGAGCGGCATCCGGGTAACCGCTTATGTCGCGTTCCTCTTCAAGGAGAAGTCCTGGGGGGCGATGGAGCGGAAAGGCTTCTCGGAGCACTCCGCCTGAGGGCCCGCCTGAGCCTTCGGATAGAGGCTCAGGCGCTTCGTTTGCGAAAGCGCAGTGCAGCGAGGGCCAGTATAGCCAGGCCAAAAAGCGTCATGGCCAGTGCCTGGTCCCAGAGCACCGCGAGCCCGGCTCCTTTGAGGAAAATCCCTCGGATAATCACAATGTAGTAGCGCAGCGGCAGAAGGTAGGTGAGGTACTGAATCGCCTGCGGCATGCTTTCGATAGGAAAGGCAAAGCCGGAAAGAAAGAACATCGGCAGCATCACGAAAAAGACCGCAGTCAGCATGGCTTGCTGCTGGGTGTTCGAGACGGTGGAGATAAGTAGGCCGAGTCCGAGGGTGGTGGCCAAAAATACCAGCGACATCAGCAGCAGGAGGGGGAGGCTGCCGCGAAAGGGAATCTGGAAGAGAGCCTGGGAGACCCCGACCACCAGCAGAATATCGACGAAGCCGACGATTACAAAGGGAATCAGCTTGCCGATGATCAGCTGCCACGGACGGATGGGAGTGACGTTGAGCTGCTCCAGGGTTCCCAGCTCCTTTTCTTTAACGATGGCCAGCGAACTGAGCAGCATAGTGATGACCATCAGCAGGAGGGCAAGAATCCCCGGCACCATGAAGTTTTTGCTCTCCAGCTCCGGGTTGTACCACACTCGCGGTACCGTTTCCACCGGGATGGAGGGGGCCTCGCCGGCGGCATTGCCTCCGCCGCGGGAGAGTTCTCCGCCGCTTGCGAGTTCTCGGCTGCCGGCGCGCTCGGCAGCTCCTCCGCTTCCGTAGCCGGCGGCGAGGAGCTCTTTTTGCTGCTCCTGGACGATGACGTTGGCGTAGTTGAGAATCGCCGTCCCTTCAGTGGAATTGGTGCCGTCCACGAGGAGCTGCAGTTCCGCCGTATCCCCCCGCAAGAGGGAATTGGAGAAATCCTCGGGAATGACGAGCACCGCCGAGGCGCTGCCGGAGACAAGCGCTTTCTCCGCCTCCTTCCCGTTTGCCAGCGCGGCCTCGCGGTCAAAGTAATCGGTGGCAAAGAAGCTATCGGTGAGCTCCCGGCTGAGCCGGGAGCTGTCCCGATCCAGCACGGCGGTCGCTACATGCTGCATATCGAGGTTGGCCGCATAGCCGAGGAGAATCAGCTGCATGACGGGGGCGATCAGCACGATGGGAAGCATTTTTCGATCCCGCCGTAGCTGCAAAAACTCTTTACGGATCAGGAAGGGAAATATCCTCATGCCGAAATACTCCTGGATTGCAGTCTAAAGACCCCGGCTGCCACGGTCACGCCGGAGAACACAAGCAGTGCGAGCAGCTCCGGCCAGAAGACGGCTATCCCGGCACCCTTCAGCATAATCGTCCGCAGGGCGGCCAGGTAATAACGGGCCGGTACGAGATAGGTAAACGCCTGAATAGGGAGGGGCATATTCTCTATGGGAAAGACAAAGCCCGAGAGAATAAAGGAGGGGAGAAAGGTGGAGAGAATGGCAATCAGGAAGGCTACCTGCTGTGTTTCGGCGATGGAGGAGATGAGAATACCCAAGCCGATACAGGCAAAGAGGAACAAAAGCGTTACCGCCGCAAGCCATAACGGGCTGCCGCCCACCCCCAGATCAAAAAAGAGGTAACTGGCGGCGAAGACCGACCCGGCGATGAGTGCCGAAAGCAGCATGTAAGGGAGCGTTTTGCCAAGGATCAGGTCCAGCGGACGCAGCGGAGAGGCGGCAATCTGCTCCATTGTGCCCAGCTCTTTTTCCCGCACCACCGAGAGAGCGGTGGAGATCACGGCGGTGACCACGAGAATGAAGGCTACCAGTCCCGGAATGAGGAAGAGGTTGCTGTCGAGCTCCGGATTGAACCACACCCGCGGACGGTAGTCGATAGGCAGTACCTCCTCCGCAGCCACCCCCAGCTGCGCCTTCTGCAGGCTGCCGGCGTAATCGATTACCACCGCCTGAAGGTATCCGAGCAGCGCCGACCCGGTGGTTCCGTTGGTGCCGTCCACCAGTACCTGGACACGGCTTTTCTCTCCCCGCAGGAGCTGCGCGCCAAAGCCTCTGGGGATCACTAGCGCCCCCTCTACCGTCTCGTCCAGCAGCATCCGCCGCACCGCGTCCCGGTCCTCCGTAAAGCGGGCGAGGCGGAAATAGTCGCTGTGGCTAAACTTTTGGATGAGCTCACGGCTTCGGCTGCTTTTGTCGTAATCCACCACCGCGATAGGGGCGTTCTTCACATCCAAGCTGATGGCGTAGCCGAACATCACCAGGAGAAAGAGGGGGAAGAAGAGCAGAACCGCCAGGGTGCGGCGGTCGCGCAGTATTTGACGCAGCTCCTTCTTTACCACCGGCCGTATCATTTTTGCGGAACTCCTGTCTGCGGAGCTTCTCTCTGCGGTGCTCCTTCGTTCTCCCGGCCGATGACGTGGATAAACACGTCCTCGAGGGACGGGAGAATCGCCTCGACTCTCTCCGGCTCTATCCCGCCCCGGGTAAGCACGCGGCGTAGCGCGTCCTCGGCGGCATCGTCCGGCAGATCCACCCCGACATGGAGCGACGAGCCGAAGATTGAACTCTCCCGGACCCAGGGCTGCTTCTGCAGCAGCATCAGCGCATCGGTCACCTCTCCGCACGTCACTTGCCAGATGCGGAACGGAATCTGTTCGGTCTTGAGGCGGGCGGGGCTGCCCTGAGCGGCGATCCGTCCGGCGTGCATCAGACTTACCTCGTGACAGTATTCCGCCTCGTCCAGGTAGTGAGTGGTGACGAGCACGGTGATCCCTTGTTCGGCAAACTGGTTGATCAGCTCCCAGAAATCCCGCCGCGAGACCGGGTCCACCCCGCCGGTGGGTTCGTCCAGAAAGAGAATCCGCGGCTCGTGGAGGACGGCACATCCGAGAGCAAGGCGCTGCCGCCATCCTCCGGAGAGCTGCGCTGCGAGCATCCTCTCCCGTCCGCGCAGTCCCGCCATATCGAGGACCCATGCTTTGCGCTCCTGTATGCGCCGGCGGGAGAGACCGTAGACGCCGCCGAAAAAGGTGATGTTCTCCTCTACCGTCAGATCCTGATAGAGGGAGAACTCCTGGGACATGTAGCCGATAGTCTGCTTGATCTTTGTCGCCTGCCGGTTGATATCGAAGCCGGCTACGAAGCCCGTGCCGGAGGTGGAGCTGAGCAGCCCGCAGAGCATGCGGATGGTGGTAGATTTGCCGGCTCCGTTGGCGCCGAGCAGGCCGAAAATCGTCCCCTTCTCCACCGCGAGGGAGATGGCGTCGACGGCGGTAAAGCTGCCGAAGCTTCTGGTGAGCTCCCGGGCTTCGATGGCCGTATTCATCGCTGCTGCTCCTCGCGTATCAGAGAGATAAAGAGATTCTCCAGGGTCGGGGAAATCTCACGTACGCTCTCCAGGGGCAGTCCCTCCGTACTGAAGAAGGTTCGGAGATGCTCCTCCGGGGAGGGGACGCCTTCAGCTTTGTCTTGAGACGTTTCCAGGCGAATGTGGAGGCGGTTGCCCTGGGTCTGGAGCTCACGCAGACCGGGAAAGCCGGCCGCCGAAAAGGAGCGCTGTGCTTCCCGGGCGGCGGGAGTGACCGCTTCGAAAAGGCGTCCTCTAATGCCGCGTTTGATCTCTCCCGGAGGTCCAATTTTGAGAAATCGCCCCCGGTCGAGCAGCCCCACCCGGCTGCAGCGTTCCGCCTCGTCAAGGTAGGGGGTGGCTACGACGATGGTCAGCCCTTCGTGCAGGAGCTCCCCCAAAATCACCCAGAAGTCCCGTCTGGAGACCGGATCCACACCGGTGGTGGGTTCGTCAAGGACGATCAAGTCCGGGCGGTGAATGAGCGAACAGGCGAGGGCGAGCTTCTTCTTCATCCCGCCGGAGAGGCGTCCGGCGAGGCGGGAGCGGAAGGGGGCGAGCCGGGTGAACTCCAACAGCTCCTCCCGCCGGGCGGAATAGTCGTGAAGGCCGTAGATTTCGGCGAAAAAGGCCAGATTTTCATCCACCGAGAGGTCCCCGTAGAGGGAAAAGCCTTGGGAGAGATAGCCGATGCGGGGCTTAAGCGCGCGTCGCTCAGCCGGGAGACTATGGTCGAGGATCGCTGCCTCTCCCCGGTCGTGCTGCAGTACGGCGGCGAGAATGCGCAGCAGGGTCGTCTTTCCGGCGCCGTCGGGGCCCACGAGGGCAAACATTTCGCCTCGATCGATCCGGAGGTCGATCTGGGCAAGAGCGGCTACGGAACCGAATGACTTAGACACTCCGCGGAGATCGACGGTCGACTCCATTACTCTTCCTCCGCGGAGAAGACGGCATCGGCGGGCATACCGATCTTGAATATACCGTCCCGATTGTCGATCGTAATTTCTACGGCGTACACCAGCTGTGCCCGGGCATCCTGGGTTTGGACGTTTTTGGGGGTGAACTCTGCTTCCTCGGCGATGCGGCTTACCGTGCCGGAGAAGTCGGTGTCGGGTATGCCGTCTACGTTAATCCTAGCCGTTTGGCCGAGGGAGATGTGACCGAGCTGCGGTTCAGGCACATAGATGGTCAGGTAGACCTCCGAGAGGTCGGCGATAGTGAAGAGCGGAGTGCCGGGGGCGACGTACTCGCCCTCCTCGGCCGCCGCAGTGGTGACGGTTCCCCTCCGGGGAGCAGTAACGGCGGCATCCTCGAGGCGGTTTTCCATACGCCGGACGCCGGCCCTCGCCGCAGCTACCTGAGCCTCCATAGCTTCCACTTCCTGCGGGCGGGGCTTGTTCTCCAGCTTCTTCAGCTGGGCTTCCGCCGAGTCAAGCCTGGCGCTGGCTTGTTCGAACTCGCTCTCCGCTCTATCGAGCTCGCTGGGAGTGGCGCTGCCGCCCTCGCGAAGGCGCTGCATGCGGTCATAGGAGCTGCGGGCCAGTTCCATGGCGTGACGGGCTTGGCGGAGATTAGCCCGGGCGTGCTGAAGATCTTCACGCTGCGGCCCCTCACGCAGTAACGCCAGATTGGCTTCCAGCTGTTTGAGTTGCTGCCGTTTCTGTTCGAGCTGCAGCTCCAGGTCCTCCGCGTCGATCTTAGCGAGCACGGCTCCCTCTTTGACCTGTTGCCCTTCGACCACGTGCACTGCCGTAAGCTCTCCCTGCGTACGGGCGGCAATGGTTATTTCCGTTGCCTCTATGGTGCCGGAGCCGCGGATCCCGCGTTCCTCGGAGCCGCATCCGGCGAGTAGAATGACGGCGAGTAGAATGACGGCAAGTAGGGTGACGGGGGTGAAGGCTGTTCCGGCGGCTGTTCTATGGACGATGTTGTTGTTCATCGATTTTTTCTCCATCGATCTTCTCTCCTTGGCGATGGCGCAATTCCGAATCCTCCAGGCGGCGGCGGCCGTAATCGGTGAGAATACCTCTCTCCAGCAGGGTACGCATATGGGTGATGATGCTCCCGGGGTTCAGCTCCTGTGCGGTAAGGGTGTCGGGAACCAGCAAGGTGTCGGCCACGGTGATGATGATGGTCACGAGCAGCTGCGGGTCCAGTTGTGCGTCTATTACCCCTTCCTGCTGCCCCCCGCGGATGAGCCCCTCCATGCGGTCGAGTACCCGGCGTCGGCGAAACTCCTGAATTTCTTCCCAGAGCTCCGGCATATGCCGCGAAAGATCGCGGAGAAAGGGCTTGCTCAACAACTTCAGTATCGAGCCGGCGATCTCCATTTGTGACCCGAAGCGTTCGAGGAAACTGCGGGAGTCGTCGTCGAAGATGCGGTTAAGCTCCTCATCCACTTCGGCAAGCTTTCGCCGTACCACGCTCCGCACTATCGCCTCTTTGCTCTCAAACTCCCGGTAGAGGGTCTTTTTACTTATTCCCAGCTGCCGGGAGAGTTCCTCCGTGGTGATGCGGCTGAAGCCTTGTTCGAAAAATTGCGGACCGGCGGTCTGCAGGATGCGTTCTTTCAGTGCCTCGTGCTCTCCCATGGAGACTCCTATATATATCCTCCATAAACCGAAATAAAAAACTTAGGAAACTGTAGTGGTTTTATAAGTTTCCACTGCTGCAAAGCATATCGCTCTGACTGCTGTAGGTCAAGGAGGGGTGCGGG
>CAYFUX010000020.1:48980-53379 GCA_964346455.1 uncultured Spirochaetaceae bacterium | reverse complement strand
CTCTCGGCGGCCGGCAGTTGCATGCCAAACTGATTCATTAACACAAAAATCCCGACGGTCTTCAGGGTCACGGTTTTGCCGCCGGCGTTTGGCCCGCTAATGATTAGCCCTCTAATATCCTCCCGGGTCTCGATGTCAATGGGCACCGCCGCATCACGCAACAGCGGATGGCGCGCCCGATGCAGGGCAAATCCGTACTCCCTGAAGCCGGCACGGACACATTCATTGCGCCGCGCATAGCGCGCCCGGCAGAGTATTGCATCGACGCCCGCCACCGACTCGACAAGCGCGGAAGCGGCATCCCACTCCTTGCGAATTTCCGCCGAGAGTTCACGGAGGATGCGCAAAATTACCGCCTCGATCTGGTACTGGGTCATGGCGATGTCGTTGTTCTTTTCCATCATATCCGGAGGTTCTATATAGACCGTGGTTCCACGGGCAGAGACGTAGTGCACCACTCCCGGTACTTGACTGCGGTAGTTGGTCTTGACCGGAAGAACCACCCGTCCATCGCGCTCGCTGGGCACGGTGCTCTGCCAATATTGGTTACTGCTTCGGAAATAAGCTGAGGCGAGTTGGTTGACCTCGGAGCGCAGCCGGCTCAGACTCCGCCGCAGATCCTTCAACTCCGGATGGGATTCCTTGACACTGCCGTCGGGTTCGAGCACAGCGGTGATTTTCTTTGCCGTGCCACTCATATCGGGGATCTCCGCCGCTGCATCGGCAATCCCCCAGCGGCCGGTCTCCTCCTCTGAGTTGGGAGTGTCGGCGTGGCGCGTCGCCTCCCGCTCTTCCTCATCGACGGACAGAAAACGGCGCAGCCGCACCGCCGAAAGCATGTAGCGGGCAAATGCAAAGAGCTCTTCGCCCTCGAGGACCGTCCCTTCCGTCCGAAGACGCTGCAGCGGCTCCGCGATAGGGGGAAACTCGAAGGAGGGCATCTCGCTTCGTTCCAGCGCCCCCCGCGCCTCGGCGACCAGCTGCTGATAATTCTGCAGTTCCTCCCGAGTGTAGAAAAACCCTTCCTCCAGAACCCGCGCGCGTCCTTCATCGGTATAGCAGTAATCAGCCAGCTCTTTGCGGATCTTTTCAAACTCCAAAAGCGTAAGGGTACGGCGGTCTATGCGGCCGCTGCTTGGCTTGCTTTCAGCGTGAATCCCTGTGCTCGCGGCGCTCGCACTTTGGACGCCTGCGGTCTGAGTGCCCGTGTTTTGGGGATCCGTACTCGGATAAGGGTTATCGTAATTCTCGGTAGTATTCATTCTCATATCTCCGCTGCAATTCATCGTACAGCCGCAGGTAGGATTCGTAACGGTCTCGATGGATGGCACCCTTCTCCAGAGCTTCGTTCACCGCGCAGCCCGGCTCGTGCCGGTGGCTGCAGGGCTGGAACTCGCACTCCTTCCGGTACTCGACAAGCTCGGGAAACAACTCATCCAGCTCCTCCGGCCTAACTCCTGCCGGCTCTATCTGTCGGATGCCCGGAGTGTCGATAAACGCCCCTTCGGCATGCATATAGAGCGATGCATTTTTGGTAATGTGCCGTCCCCGGCGGTACTTCACCGATACCTCTCCGGTAGGTAAATCGGCTCCCGGATATACAGCATTCAACATCGTACTCTTCCCAACCCCGGACTGTCCGACAAAAGCGGCCCGCTGGCCTTTCACGCGCCTCGCCAGCTCCTCGACCCCCTCGCCGGTAGCTGCCGAACAGTACGCCACCTCGTAGCCGAGACGGCGATATTCCTCCATACGACCTCGTGTTTCCTCGTCCGTTCCGGCATCGATCTTGTTGAGCACGGCAAGTATAGGAATCCCGGCGCCGGCGACCATAACCCGGTCTATAAAGCGGGGACGAAAAGGAGGGATCCCGGCAGAGGCAATACAGACCAGCAGATCCACGTTCGCGGCGATGGTCTGGGGAGCTTCCCGTTTCGGGTTCCAACGCATAAACGCGTTCGCTCGCTCCTCACGGCGCAGGATACTGCCCTTGCCTTCCTCGGGATCATGGATCTCGAAGGCGACCAGATCGCCGGGGGCAAGGGGATTGTAGGAGGGCTCCGGTTCGGGCAGCACCTTTCCCTTGATGCGGCACTCGTAGCGCTCTCCTTCCTCGGCGACGACCTTGAAGATGTTGTTGGCCCCAAACAGTACCCGTCCTAGCCGTTCGCTCATAGCACACCTCCCCAGGCAAGACCGAAATGGGCTGCAAAGGCTCGGTACTGTTGGTGATCGGCGCGACCGGTAATATAAAACCGATGCGACTCTTCCCGGGGTAGCTTCCCCTCAAAGGCGAGCCCCTCACGCCGCACGATACGCAGCACTTGGCGCCCTACTCCATACCGCGAGTCGATCACCTCGGCAGTTCCTTCCATCAGCTCTTCCAGTTCGCGTTTCAGGTACACAAAGTGCGTGCACGCCAGTACGAGATGATCCACTCCTGCCGCAAGAAAATGTTTCGCCGCCGGACGCAAAAGGGCGCGGCGTTCTTCTTTGTCGGTGGAAAAATAATTTTGTTCCACTAAATCGACAATGTCTCCCTCGGCGTAGCGCACCACCTTGCAGTGTGAGGCAAAGCGGCGGATCAAATCATCCGTGTACGGATCTTCGATAGTCCTGCGAGTGGCGAAGAGACCGATTTTGCAGAGCGACGACTGTTCCGCCGCCGGCTTTACCGCCGGAACCACCCCCACAAAGGGAATACCGAATCGCTGCCGCAACTCCGCCAGAGCGACTACCGATGCCGTATTGCATGCGATGACCACCATCTTAGGATCCGTCTCGGCGATGAGCTTCTCCACCGCTGCGGGAATGATAGTGCGCAGTTCCTCTATGGTTTTTTCCCCGTAGGGAAAGTGGCCGTGATCCGCCAAATAGACAAAGCGCTCGGCGGGCAGACGCTCGAGGAGCCACTGCAGGTACGGAAGTCCCCCCACCCCCGAATCGTATACGGCGATCGGTTTGTCTCTATAGTAATAGCGAATGCCGGTTGCTTGTCTTTCTGCTGTGCCGTCCATCTGTTCCCGTATCGTATCGCGCTTTGGCAGCTTCTGCAATTGGCCGAAACGAGTGATACCGTCAATTTGCTATTGACAAGTGCAGCCTGACAAGTAAGCTGAAAGTAGCATGTTTTTATTCGCTCCCTGTAAGCACGAAGGTTGCTCACTCTTTTCCGTCAGCGGCCGCCAATACTGTATGAAACACGTAGAGGACCCCGAAGCGTGTAACCGGGAAACCAGCGAACTGCTGCTCGAGCGCAAAAGTCACAAAGATTTCAACCTCTCCGGTATTACCCTGGACAATCAGGACCTGAGGGATTACGCCTTCACCGTATGCGACTTTTCCGAAGGAACGTTTACCAACATCGACTTTTCACGCGCCAACTTCAAGCTCTCTTTCTTCCAGTATTCTCAATTTGTCGACTGCACCTTCAATGAGACGGACATGAAGTACTGCATGTTTGCCGGCAGCACGTTTACTCGTTGCGACTTCTCCGGCTCGGATATCGTCCACACCAACTTTCTCGGAGTACGGGCCGATGTCTGTAATTTCAACGATTCCGACCTCTATTATTCAAATTTTACCAGCTCGGGACTCTACGACGTTACCTTCATCGACTGCAACCTGAAGAAGACCGATTTTGTAAGCAGTACCCGGAAAAACGTCAACTTCAAATACTCCAACTACGAAGAGGCGCGGTTTCAAGAGGATACCCCGGTATGAAGCTCTTCTTTCATTTTGCCGTTGTAGGTTTTGCCAACACCTATCTCCTTGGCCCGGAAGAAGGGGGCGAGGCGCTGTTGATCGACCCGGGAACGATGGATGCTGGGCTGCTCAACTTGATAGAGGGCAACGGCTACTACGTGCGTGCCATACTTTTGACTCACAACCACCCCTCCCACATTCAGGGCATCAAGACACTGATGAAAATATACGATGCGGAGATCTACTCTCACGCCTCCCACGTCTACAATCATCCCAGCAACGCCCTCAAAGACGGAGACGCCTTTACGGCCTGCGGGATCGATGTAGAGGCAATCTCCATACCCGGGCACTCGGCGGACTCACTGGTCTATCATATCGGCGGAATGATTTTTACCGGGGATGTCCTTGCTGCCGGCCGAGTAGGTACCACCAACGACAGTTACACCCGCGCACTTCTCTTGCGCTCTATTTCCGAAAAGTTGTTTCACCTGCCCGACTCCACTCTCATTTTCCCGGGACACGGTCCCCCCTCCAGCCTCAAAGCGGAAAAGATGTACAGCCCCGATCTGCAGCTCATCACCGAGAATTCCGGATAACACGGCGGTGTACTATTGCCCAATGCAGTGAAGAGCCATCAGAAAGCGGCGGAACCCGCAAGCTCCCGCAGCACCCGGGCAAAACGGGATTCGGGAGG
>CAYFUX010000020.1:21007-48880 GCA_964346455.1 uncultured Spirochaetaceae bacterium | reverse complement strand
AAGCGGCGGAACCCGCAAGCTCCCGCAGCACCCGGGCAAAACGGGATTCGGGAGGGGCCCGAAAACTCATCATCCCCTTTTCAGGCACCTCGAGCTTCAGCTTTAGGGCGTGCAGCATCATGCTTGCCCGAGGAAAGCGGGAGTCGGTTCTACTGTAGAGCGGGTCTCCCAAAATCGGCGTACCTTGAGATGCCATATGGACCCGCAGCTGGTGGGTTCTGCCGGTACGCGGGCAAAGCAGTACCAGCGAATACCCGCCGTAGCTGCGCAGCACCCGGTACTCCGTCTCCGCCTCTTTCCCGCCGGCGTTTTTCCAGGTAAAACGTGTACGGTTGTGAGGGTCACGGGAAAGCGGATAGGCTATACGTCCCGCCGGCGGTGCAGGACGCCCTTTGACCAGCGCGATATAGAGCTTCTCCACCCGTCTTGAAGCAAAAGCGGCGGCAAGTGACTCCAGCGTCTCCCGGTCCTTAGCGGCAATCAGCACGCCCGAGGTCTCTTTATCCAAACGGTGCACGATACCGGGACGCAGCTGCTCTTCCGGAAAAGCCTCCCGAAGTGCGGGAATGTGATGCAGCAAGCCGTGGACGAGTGTGCCGGTGTAGTGTCCTTCTCCCGGATGGACCACCATTCCCTGGGGCTTATTTACCACCACAACATGCTGATCTTCGTACAGAATCGCCAGCGGTATCGGCTCGGGGGAGACCGTCAGCGGCTCCGGAGCACGGTAGCGCACGGTAAGCCGATCCCCCGGAGCAAGCCGTGCACTGGCCTTGGTGGGAGATCCGTTGAGTTCCATGGAAAGCACCCGCTTTTTTACCTGACTGCGGGAGAAGAGACCCAAATATTCGGAGATGTAGGTATCCAGCCGGTGCTCCCGCGCCTCTTCCTCCTCAACGGTTGTCCGTACGGTCTCTTCCTTCATTGTCTCCCAATCCGAGCAGATAATCGGCGGTGGCGATCACCAGAGAGAGCGACAGCCCTGCGGTCACGCGCTGCCACCGAGTGGAGGCGAGATACTGCTGCTTCGCCGGAGAAGTCCCCAGGAACAGCGGCAGATACTGCGAGCTGAAATCGTTCTCCACGTAGGCGTAGGTCTCCCAACCTGCAGTGGTAAAGAATAAAGTGAACGGGATAGAGCCGAAGAAGATGGACTCGAAACGCCGCATGTCACGGGCCCATTCGGGAAACTCTTCCTCCGTATACGGCTCATACTCTCCTGTTGGAATCGACTCTCCCGGGCTGCGGTTCTGTTGGGGGGGCGAAGCGCTCTCCTGAGCATACAATCGGGCGGGGGCGGACAGCACGAGCAGAAAGAGAACGCTCGCAAGTACACCTCTCCCGAACTGTGTCCCGATAGCGTGCATCAGTACTCCCGCTCTCCGAACAAGGCCGTACCAACCCGCACCAGCGTAGATCCCTCCTCCACCGCCAGTTCGTAATCGGAGGTCATCCCCATAGAGAGCACCTCCAGCGGCGCCTCCGGCCAGCGTCTGCGCAGCTCCTCGAAGAGCCCTCGTAGTTCCGCAAACGCGCGGCGAACCGTATCCGTATCCGCTCCCAGCGGGCCGATCGTCATCAGCCCTCGCAGACGCAAATGCTCCATCTCCATGATGCGCTCGATATCGGCGTACATTTGTTCCGCACTCCGATACCCATATTTAGACTCCTCTCCGGAGGTATTCACCTCCAGCAGAAGCTCCATCGTTTTTTCCTGTTCGGCGCAGCGCCGTTCTACCGCCTCGGCAGTTTTCAGCTTGTCGATCGACTGAAGACAGCTTGCCAGGCGAACCGCTTCCTTGGCTTTGTTCGTTTGAAGATGGCCGATGAGGTGAAGTTCCGCGTCAGAGTGGAATCCTTCGTACTTCTCCGCCGCTTCCTGCACCCGGTTTTCTCCAAACAGGCGCTGTCCCGCGCGATAGGCCTCCTCCACCTGGGCAAGACTCTTTAACTTGGAGACTGCCATCAGCTGCACTTCCTCGCCGCTCCTTCCGGCTCGGGCGGCGGCGTCATCAATGCGATCCCGTATTTCCGCAATTCGTTGCGCTATCCTAGCCATATTCAATATACTATCACTCCTAAGGAATAAAGAGAAGCACGATTGACAAGCCGGAATAGATTGAAATTCTTTGGGAGCTACGGTAGGGTTAGTGTCTATAACCCGATCTAATTCCATAATTCGAACTAGGGGGTAAGAGGGTGGATTTTTCCTGGAGCTTCGTACTCAACTTATCGGTTATTTCCGCGGCTTTACTGGTGGCAACCTATCTGCGGGCCAAAGTCCCCTTTTTCCAGCGCTATCTGATTCCCAACGCCCTTACCGCCGGGTTCATGCTGCTAATTCTCTACAACTTTGTATTCATCCATTTCAATATTTCCGCAGAGTCCTTCGGCGAAATCGTCTACCATTTGCTGAATGTCTCGTTTATTGCTATGACGCTCAGGCGCCCACCGGAGCGGACGCGGCAGAGCGAAACACAGATTTTCTCAACCGCCGTAGCCGTATTGAGCCAGTACGCCATTCAAGCCACCATGGGTTTGCTGATCACCTTTCTGCTTATCTCCACGGTGCTGCCGCAGCTCTTCCCCACCTTTGGATATATGCTGCCCCTGGGCTTTGTTTTGGGACCCGGACAGGCCTTTGCCATAGGATCCGGCTGGGAAAGCATGGGCTTTCACGGCGCCGGATCGGTAGGACTGACCTTTTCCGCTATCGGTTTTCTCTGGGCCTGCTTTGGCGGTGTCTTTCTGATCAACTACGGGATCCGCCGGGGTTGGGTAACCGAGCGGGAAATCAAGACCTACAAGAAGGGTAGAATACGTAGCGGCCTTTATGGAAAGGATGAAGAAAAACCGGTGGGAAGCCGGCTGACGACCGAGAACGAGGCGATCGACTCTTTTACCTTTCACATCGGGCTGGTGCTCTTTGTCTATCTGCTCAGCTACCTCCTGCTGCAGGGACTGACCGCCCTGCTCTCGCTCATAGGACCGATGGGCAGCGAACTGGCGGTCAATCTTTGGGGCATCAATTTTGTTTTTTCAGCTGCTATGGCCATGCTGGTCCGTCAATTGGCGGTCACGCTGAAGGTGGACTACACTATCGACAATCCTACCCTGAGCAGGATTTCCGGCTTTTCCGTGGATGTGATGGTGACCGCCGCTATCGGAGCCATCAGCCTAGTGGTGGTGCTCGACTACATTCTGGAGATTACGCTGCTGAGCGTGTTTGCCGGTACGGCGGCGCTGGTCCTCGTGCCGTGGATATGCTCCCGGATTTTCACCGACCATCAGTTCCACCGCATGCTCCTGGTATTCGGCGTCTGCACCGGCACGCTTCCCACCGGGCTCGCTCTTCTGCGGGTAATCGATCCGGATTTTGAAACCCCCGCCGCCTCCGACTACATGTTTTCCGTGGGCATCATCTTCATGCTGGCCATCCCCTTTGTCCTGAGCATCAACCTCCCCGCCTACAGCGTCACTCGGGACAACCCGCTCTACTTCTGGGCCGCCCTCGCCATCAGCGTGACGTACCTCATATTTGTAACCGTCTCCTTCCTGATCATCAGCAAGCGCCGTGCCGTAAATCAGCCCAAGTCCTTGTGGTATTTTCCCGGCGCTGAAAAGGCGTCGAGTAAAAGACGCGCGGTATAGAGACAGTATGTATGCAAGTTGGTAGATAGAGGACCGGCACTCAGCGCTGCGCGGCGGTAAGCATTTTTCCCGCGTCCGCGAGAATCCATTTTCCCCTTGCCGCAAGCAGTGAAGCCTAGTACATTAGTATATAGATTACATATCTTATAAGGATAATAGGCTTATGAAGACAACTCAGGTAACAGACGGCATATATCGACTTTCGGCAAACGTCGAGGAGATCCTCTTCGAAGGAATGTGGCCCATTCCCCAGGGAATCGCTCTCAATTCCTATATTGTAAAAGGAGAGAAGGCGGCCATTATCGACGGTGTCTGTACATGGGACGGGGTCCCGGAGACCCTTTTTGCCCGGCTCGATGAAATGGACTTGAAGTTGGAGGATATCGATTACGTAATTATAAACCACATGGAACCCGACCACTCCGGATGGCTGGAACCATTTACCGAACTTCGAGGGGCGGGTAACTTCGAGATCCTCTGCACCCGGCGGGCCGTTCCGATGCTGGAAGCGTTCTTCGATATAGACGCCAATATTCGGGTCGTCGGCTCGGGGGACACTGTGGATCTAGGCGGCGGGAAGGTGCTCGCGTTCGAGGAAATCCCCAACGTTCACTGGCCGGAGACCATGGCGACAATCGACACTGCCACGGGCACCCTGTTCTCCTGCGACGCCTTCGGCTCCTTTGGCAGTGTGGAGGACGAAGCCCCCTACGACGACACCCTTCCGCAAAGCCGGATCGACGATTTTGAGCGGGAGGCGGTACGCTACTATGCCGATATCGTGGCTGCCTTCTCCGGTCCCGTTCTCAAGGCGATCGATAAGGTTGAGGCGCTCGATCCGGCGATCGTCGCCCCGGGGCACGGAATCGTATGGCGGCAGAATCCGCAGAAAATTATCGACGATTACCGGCGGTATGCCCAATACTCCCGGGGGCCTGCGAAGCCGGAGGTGACGGTTATCTGGGGCAGCATGTACGGCAATACCGAAGCGGGAGTTCAGCCGGTAATCGAAGGGCTCGAAGAACGGGGCATCACTGTTCATAGCTACAAGGTACCGGAGACGCACATCGGCTACATACTTCAATCGGTGTGGGAATCTTCCGGAGTGGTCATTGGCACGCCTACCTACGAGTACAAGCTTTTTCCGCCGGTCGCCTATGCGCTCGATGAGATCGGCAAGAAGCGGGCGCAAAACCGTTTGGCCTTTAGTTTCGGCTCCTACGGATGGTCCGGAGGAGCACAAAAAGAATTGGGGGAGATAATCGAACGCAACGCCATGAAGTGGAATTTCCTCGAGTCGATGGAGTTCAAGGGTCGGCCGACGGAGGAGGATACGGCACTACTTCGCAGCCGCGGGAGAGAATTGGCCGAGCGAGTGCTTCAGTGGTGCGGCACGCCCGCCGAGAGCCGAACAACAGAGGCGAAGTCCGGCCAGAGACCGAGTCAGGCGGAACCGTAACGCCGGCGGCCGTCGTCACGCGCCCGCCGGTACACGGAGCGCGTGCTCCTCACTCCTATTCCTGGCGCTTGTCAGCCGTCTTACGGCTGGAACTGGAGAGGACCTCTTTTCGCAGCCGTATGGCGGTGGGGGTTATTTCGATCAGCTCGTCCTTGCGGATAAACTGCACCCCCCGTTCTATCGTCATCGGCAAAATGGGAGTGAGGATGACTTGGTCGTCCTTTCCCGCCGCCCGCATGTTGCTCAGCTTTTTTGTCTTGCAGGGATTGACGTTGAGATCATTCTCACGGTTGTGCTCACCCACGATCATCCCTTCGTACACCGGGTCGCCGGGGACAACAAACAGGTTGCCCCGCGGCTCAAGATTGAAAAGGGCGTAGGGAACCGCCTTCCCCTGCCTATCCGACACCAGCGAGCCGGTGTGACGCTGAGGAAAGTCGCCACGGTACTTTTCATAACCGGCCAGGTAGGAGTTCATAATCCCGGTTCCCTTGGTATCGGTCAAAAACTCATCGCGGTAGCCGATCAGCGCCCGCGAAGGAACACTGAACTCCAGACGGACCCGTCCCGACTGGTGGTTGGTCATGGTGATCATGCGTGCTTTCCGTTTGGAGAGCTTCTCTGTCACCACCCCCATATAGGAATCCTCGCAATCGACGTAGAGATGTTCGATCGGCTCCATACAGGTGCCGTTCTCGTACTTGAAGATCACCTCCGGCCGTCCTACGCAGAACTCGTAGCCTTCGCGGCGCATCGTCTCGATCAGGATCACCATCTGGAACTCACCGCGCCCCTTGACGATAAAACTCTCTCCGTCGGCATTCCGTTCCACCTGCATAGAGACATTCTGCAGGGTCTCCTTCTGAAGGCGCTCATAGATCTTTCCCGACTGGACGATAGTCCCCCCCTGACCGGCATAGGGTCCGGTGTTTTTGGTAAACCGCATCGAGACGGTAGGCTCGTCCACGGTAATTCGCGGCAGCGCCTTTTCCTCGCCCCGGGTGCAGATCGTATCTCCGATATGCACGTCTTCGATGCCGGCGAGCACAACGACGTCCCCCGGTTCGGCGTATTCGGCATCGACAATGGAGAGGCCCTGATACTGCTGCAGCTTCGAGACCTTCAGCGGCGCGACCTCGCCGTCATGCCCTATCCGCACCAGACTTTCGTTAGCCTTTACCACTCCGTTGTAGACCTTCCCGATTGCCAGCCGTCCCAGGTAATCCGAGTAACCGAGGTCGGAGACGAGCATCTGAAAGGGATGTTCCCGGTCCGCCGCCGGAGCGGGAATCTCCTGCACAATAATGTCGAGCAGTTCATGAAGGTCCTCTCGGGGCTGCTCGAGTTCCGTTGAGACGATTCCATCCCGGGCAATGGCATATAAAAGCGGAAAATCAAACTGTTCTTCGTCGGCATCCAGGTCGATCAGCAGATCGTGGATCTCATCCAGCACCGCCAGCGGACGGGCGTCTTTGCGGTCGATCTTGTTGATCACGACAATCAGCTCCAGACCTGCCGCCAGCGCCTTGGCCAGCACGAAACGGGTCTGCGGCAGAGGACCTTCCGAAGCGTCAACCAGCAGAATCGCTCCGTCGGCCATGGAGAGGGCCCGCTCCACTTCGCCCCCGAAATCGGCGTGTCCCGGGGTATCGATGATATTGATCTTCGTTCCCTTCCAGCCGACGGCGCAGTTCTTGGCCGATATGGTAATGCCGCGTTCCCGCTCCAGGTCCATGCGGTCCATGATGCGTTCATCGACTACCTGGCCGGTGCGGAAAACGCCGCTCTGCTGAAACATCGAGTCCACGAGGGTAGTCTTGCCGTGGTCTACATGGGCAATAATAGCTATATTGCGAATAAGTTTGTTACAAGGTTTGCTGCTCACGTGTATCTTCCTGATATAATGGTGGGATGCGAGAAGCCCCACTCTATCCGATCTAGCGAAAAATTACAAGCATCCTTCCCCTATCAGTGTTTCAGCCGCCTCAACAGTACTTCGGCTTCCCTGCCGACTGGACGGGTTTTCACAGAACAGGTGCAACGCCGCACCTGTTCCACCGTCTGGTTTGACATTCATGAGTAGTTGCTGTATATTTTCCATACCATATATAGGAGTCTTTATTTATGAAAAACATACTAATAGTCGGCGGAGTTGCGGCCGGCGCTACTGCCGCGGCCCGTACGCGCAGACTGGATCCGGAGGCGCGCATCACCCTACTGGAAGCGGGACCGGATGTCTCTTTTGCGAACTGCGGTCTGCCTTACTACATCGGCGGCGATATCGAGCATCGTTCCTCCCTGATTCTGGCAAGTCCGCAGACTTTCTACGACCAGTATAGGATTGAAGTACACACGAATACCGAAGCAGTGCAGATCGATCGCAAGCGCAAGTATGTACTGGCCCGAAATACGCAGGAAGAAAGCGAAACCCGCTATCCCTACGACAAGCTTATCCTTGCCCAGGGCGGCAAACCTCTGGTTCCTCCCCTGCCGGGGGTGGAAAAAGAACACGTCTTCCAGCTCTGGACACTGGATGATATGGATTCTATCGATTCCTTTTTAACCTCCCGCACACCGCAGAATGCGGTCGTTGTCGGCGGCGGCTTCATTGGTTTAGAAATGGTCGAAGCCTTGGCAAAGCGGGGCCTGAACGTGCAACTCGTCGAAATGGAACCCCAAGTCATGCCTAATATGGAGAGCGAGTTTGCCGGTTATCTACGAGAAGAGCTCGAGGAGTACGGGGTGGAACTGCACCTTGGCGCTTCTCTGGAAGAGATAACGGACGAGCGCGTTACACTCAGCAGCGGGGAAGCACTGGATGCCGACTTCGTGCTCCTCTCCATCGGCGTCCGGCCCAGCCTTGCCCTTGCCAAAAAGGCGGGACTGGAAATAGGTGAAGCCGGTGGTCTGCGGGTGAACAACAAACTCCAAACCAGTGACGAGAATATTTTTGCCGCCGGCGACATGCTGGAGATTGAGAACCGGGTTATCGGTTCCCGGCAGCGGATCCCTCTTGCCGGCCCGGCAAACCGGCAAGGACGAATCGTCGCCGAGAATGCACTTGGCGGAGAGAAAGCGTATACCGGAGCCATGGGCACCTCGGTATTCAAGGTCTTCGGCATACACGCCGGTTCTACCGGCCTGAATCTCAATGCGGCTCGTGCGGCCGGTTTCGATGCTGCAGCGGTGGTGATCCACAAAAACAGCCACACCGCCTATTATCCCGGCTCGGAAAAGGTCAGCCTCATGCTTGTTTTTGACCGGGAGAGCGGGAAGGTGCTCGGAGCCCAGGCGGCGGGACGAGTGGGAATTGACAAACGTCTCGATGTCATCGCCACCGCCATTGCCGGCGGACTCACCCTCGAGGATCTCGAAGAGCTTGATCTGGCCTACGCGCCGCCATTCAACAGTCCCAACGGACCGGTCAATATGGCAGCCTTTACCGCCCAGAACAGCCGCAGCGGCTTTAGTCCGTCGCTTCTAGCCCGGAATGCGGAGGAGTTTGTTCTCAACCACCAGCCAATGATCGTCGATTTGCGGGATCCCATCAGTTTCGATCAGGCGCATCTTACCGGCAGCTACAATCTCAGCCAGAACCATCTGCGCGAACACATGCAGCAAATTCCCAGGGACCGGTCGATCCTGCTCATAAGCGAGGACGGACAACAAGGGCATGTTGTGCTGCAAATGCTCAAAGGCGCCGGTTTCTCCGCCGTCTACAATCTTAGCGGCGGCTACATCTCCCTCGAACGTCACGCCCGAGCCATAGGTTACGACCAACTGCAAGTAGGGCTGTTTTGTCTACAGGAAAAAGAGATCGAAGAGGAAGAAACGGCACCCCGGGAATCAGAAAGCAAAGAAGCCGCCGAACAGTCGTTCGACGAGCACGGTCCCCTCATCATCGATGTACGCACCCCGCCTGAGTTTGCTCAGGGCGCCCATCCCGAAGCAGTCAACATTCCCCTGGACGAACTCCCCCGGCGAGTGGACGACCTTGGAAACAAAGATCGCGAGATCACCCTGTACTGCGCATCCGGTGCCCGCTCTGCCTACGGGCAGAGGATTCTCCGCCAGATGGGTTTTACCCACGTGGTGAACGGAGGCGGCCTTCACGACATCATGGCGAAACGCTAAGCACTCTGCATCGATGCCCTTTCACGGACCTTCGCTTTTCACGAACGTGCACACGAGGCCGGAGTTCCCCGCGGGAGCTTCCGGCCTTTTGTCTGCCCGCTTCGCCGGGCAAACAAAAAGCGGCCCAGGGTCAAGGCCGCTTGATAGTACGTCTTTACGATGGAAGTAATAGAAGATTGGGCGGTGCTGGACTTGAACCAGCGACATCCTGCTTGTAAGGCAGGCGCTCTCCCAACTGAGCTAACCGCCCGTATCGTCGAATCGGAAGATAGCATAGAAGAGTGAAGGTGTCAATCCAGAGAGCGCGAAATCCTTGACTGCGTAAAGCCAAAGTATGATGGCAGCTAATCTCTTTCAAGGGCGACGTTTCCAGCCGGGTGCCGGGCTTCCCGCCGCCGGCGTATCCTCTTCCAACTCGGGGGGCTTTGTGCTACTATGCCGGCCGTGAGGTTACAATAAAATGGCAAATACACATATGCGCAACATCGGCATCATGGCGCACATCGATGCCGGCAAGACCACCACTACCGAGCGAATACTCTACTACACCGGGAAAAGCCACCGGATAGGCGAGGTAGACGACGGCGAGGCGGTGATGGACTGGATGAACCAGGAGCAGGACCGCGGCATCACCATTACCTCCGCCGCCACCACCTGCTTCTGGAAAGACACCCAGATCAACATCATCGACACCCCGGGACACGTGGACTTTACCGCAGAGGTAGAACGTTCCCTGCGGGTACTGGACGGAGCAATCGGTATTTTTTGCGCCGTCGGCGGGGTTGAGCCGCAGTCGGAGACGGTATGGCATCAGGCGGATCAGTATCGCATTCCGCGGATCGCCTACGTCAATAAGATGGATCGCCTCGGAGCGGACTTCTTCGCCGTGCTCAATGAGATGAAGGAGAAACTCAGCACCAATCCACTGCCGCTCTACCTGCCCATCGGCAAGGAAGGGAGTTTTGAGGGGATTATCGATCTGCTGACTATGGAAGAGGTCTACTTCGACCCCACCACCTACGGCAGCACCGTCCGACGGGAGCCGCTCTCTGACACCCATGCCGATTACGCCCGGGAGTGGCGGGAGCACTTGATCGACGAAATATCTGCCTACTCCGACGAGATTACCGAACTCTATCTGGAGGGCAGCACGGTCCCCCTGGAGCTGATGCAGCGGGTCGTTCGCGAACAGACCCACGCACGCACCGTAGTGCCGGTCTTTGTGGGCGCGAGCCTGAAGAACATCGGCGTCCAGCCTCTGCTTGATGGTGTGATGGATTACCTTCCCTCCCCCTGGCAGGCGCCTCCCATGCACGGGATTCGCCAGAAAGACGGAGAGAAGATCGAAATCAATCCCGACGAAAGTGATCAGCCCTTGGGCCTGGTGTTTAAAATCCAGGCAGACCGGGAGGCCGGATCGCTGAGCTTTGTACGTCTTTACACCGGGGAGATCAAAAAAGGCCAAGCGCTCTACAACATGAATAAAAACAAGCGGGAACGCGTCAACCGCATTCTGCGAATGCACTCCAACCGCCACGAGGCACTGGATAAAATTAGCGCCGGCGACATCGGGGTGATCATCGGCTTCAAACTGGCCCAGACCGGCGACACCGTCGGCTCGGAAGGGCATCAGGTTCTGCTGGAACAGATGCACTTTCCCGAACCGGTGATCTCCGTGGCTATTGAGCCTAAGACCGGAAGCGATCAGGACAAACTTCGCAAGGTTCTGGAGATGCTCAAGCAGGAAGATCCTACGTTCACTGTAAAAGACGACGAGGAGACCGGGCAACTGATTATCAGCGGCATGGGAGAGCTTCACTTGGACGTACTTATGACCAGGATTACCAACGACTTCAAGGTAGATGCGCGTATCGGCAATCCCCAGGTCACCTACCGCGAGTCGATCTCCAAGACGGTGGAGCACACCGAGGTGTTTCAGAGAGTAGTTGCCGGCAAGGAGAACTACGCCTCGATTACTCTGCGGGTCGAGCCCCTTCCCCGCGGCAGCGGCAACACCTTCACCTGCGAGATAGACGGAGAGAAGCTGCCCCGGGAGTTTCGCGATGCAGTGGAGCGGGGAGTAAGCAACGCCTTCTCCGCGGGGATCCAGTTTGGCTACCCCGCCTTCGATATCAAGGCTTCCCTGATAGACGCCGAGTACGATGAGCTGACTGCCACCTCGTTTGCCTATGAGGCAGCCGGCTCCATGGGGTTTGACAACGCTTGCCGCAAAGCGGAGCCCATCATCTTAGAACCGATTATGAAGGTGGACGTGATGGCGCCGAAAGACTTTATCGGCGACGTGATGAGCCATATTACCGGCCGCAGCGGTGTAATCGAAAGCTTGGAAAGCAAAACCTCTATAGAACACGTCCGCGCTATGGTGCCGATGGCGCAGATGTTCGGTTACTCCACCGCGCTGCGCAGTATCACCCAGGGCAGAGGTAACTTTGCCATGGAGTTTAGCCATTTTGCGAAGAAAGAGGGAGGGCTCTAAAGTCCTCCCCGCTTCACCGCCTCTTCTCCTTCTCTTCAATCCTGTTCTCCTCATCTTCTTTTTCCCTTCACCTCCTTTTACCGGTACCGACACTTTTACGTTGACAGTTCACACTTTCGATTTTAAAGTAAACTATTCCATTTCGATAAAAAGGAGAATACGATGAGTTTTACCACCGCTGACATCAGAAACATTGCGATCATCGGGCACAGCGGCACCGGAAAAACCACCCTTTTAGAACAAATGCTCTTCAATGGTGATGTTATTCCGAAAGCCGAACGGGTCGACTCCGGCAAGACCGTGAGCGACTATTCCGATGAAGAGATCGAACGCCAGGTTTCTATTCACTGCACGCTTTCCCACGTAGAGTGGCATGAAAAGGAGCTCAATCTCATGGACACCCCGGGGATTGCCGACTTCGTGGGTGAAGTGGTTTCCGCCTTTCGTGCCGCCGATACCGGTCTGATGGTGGTCGGAGCATATTCCGGTGTACAGATTGAGACGATCAAGCTGTGGCGTCGTCTGAACACCCGAAAAATGCCTCGAGTAGTTTTCATCAATAAAATGGACCGTGAACGGGCCGATTTCGACGGGACATTCTCCGATCTCAATAACAAGTTCGATATGACCTTCGTGCCGGTTACCATCCCGATCGGCAGCGGTGAAGAGTTCAAGGGGATCGTAAATCTCATCGAAAACCAGTCCTATCTGGTCCACGATCCTTCCAAGAAAGATCAGCCTTCCGAAATCCCGGAGGAAATGAAGGAGCAGGTGGAACAGTATCGCCTGACCTTGATCGAAACTGCCGCCGAGGGCGACGACGAATTGATGGATAAGTATTTCGAAGAGGGGACGCTCACCGAGGAAGAAGTTCGCCGGGGACTGATGGAAGGGCTCCGGGACAACCGGATCGTTCCGGTACTCTGCGGCAGCGCGGAGCAGAATAACGGTATCGCCAGTCTGCTCAATTTCTTGGCCAATAACGCCCCTGCCCCCAACTACTTCACCGAGACCGGCTACGACAGCGATGAAAACGAGCTGTCCCTCACCATAGACGAAAACGAACCGCTGTCGGCCTTTGTCTTTAAAACCAGCATCGACCAGTACAACGGTAAACTCAGTTTTATGAAAGTCGTCGGAGGCACTTTCCAGGCCGAAAGTGAAGTGATGAACCCCCGGGAACAGAAAAAAGAGAAGGTCCACAAAGTCTATAAGGTCAACGGTCGGAAACTGCAAGAAGTCAAGAGCCTGAAAGCCGGCGACATCGGCGTGGTCAACAAGTTGGAGACAGTGCACACTAATGACACGCTCTCCGCGCTCGATCGACCGGCGACCCTCAAAACCCTTGCTATGCCCCAGCCCACTTTTGGGCTAGCCGTAATAGCGAAGGACCGCAAAACCGAAGACAAGCTCAACGATTTTCTCCATCGCATCACTGAAGAGGACCTCACCTTCCACGTCAACTTCAACGAAGAGACCAAGGAGAGCGTCATCAGCGGCATGGGCGAACTGCACATCAACATGATTCTCGATCGCATGCGTGAGAAGCAGAAGCTGGATGTGGATACCAAGACACCCAAGATCGCCTACCGGGAGACTATTACCAAGGAGGCTCGGGCCGATTACCGCCACAAGAAGCAATCTGGCGGTCACGGTCAATTTGCCGAGGTCCATATCGAAGTGTACCCGCTCGAGCGGGGCGAGGAGTTCTCCTTTGAAAACGCCATCCGCGGCCAGGCGATCTCCAAGAGTTTCATGCCGGGAATCGAAAAAGGACTGCGGGAGGCGATGTCAGAAGGGCACCTTGCCGGCTATCCGATGGTCGACATCGGCTCGCGAGTGGTAGACGGGAAAGAGCATCCTGTAGACAGCTCGGAAATGGCCTTCAAAATGGCCGCCAAAGGAGCACTCAAATCAGCCTTCAACAAGTGCGACCCGGTTCTCCTGGAGCCGGTGATGCACCTGCACGTCCTCGCCGATGACCAGTACCTCGGCGACATCTTGTCCGACCTCTCCTCCAAGCGCGGTCGCGTCCACGGTCAGGAGAATCTAGGCGGTGGTATTGTCCAGATCGAGGCGGAAGTTCCGCAGGCGGAGATGCTGCGTTACGCCATCGATCTGCGCTCCCTCACCTCCGGGACCGGCTCTTTCGAGCTGAGCTTTGACCACTACGAAGAGGTGCGCGGCAAGATTGCCCAGGATATTATCGATGCCACCAAACAAGAGGCATCGGCAGCGGCAGAGCACTAAGTCCGCCGTGATTGCCGGCTCCTCTATGTATCAGTTAATCAGCTTATACCTTTAACTGCTGGTAAAGCATAAAAATCGCCCCTTTGCGGGGCGATTTTTTATGTTTCTCTCCTCGCTAAGGGGCTCTACTCCCCCTGCGCCCTATATCGCCGCCTAAGCTCTGTCCTTCAGCGGTCTATAGGTGAGTTCGTCCCTGCGGATGTGCTTGTAGGCCGGCCGTATGATACGTCCGCCGTTGATCTTCTCCTCGATCCGGTGAGCACTCCAACCGGCGATCCTCGCAATAGCGAAAAGCGGCGTGTAGAGATCCATCGGCACGTCGAGCATGTGATAGACAAAACCGGAATAGAAGTCAACGTTGGCAGATATCACCTTGTCGTTGTTTTTCACCCGGCGGAAAATCTGCGGGGCCAGCCGCTCTACTCGTTCGTAGAGGGCATACTCCTTGGAATAGCCTTTAGTGTCAGCCATCTCCTTGGCTTTGGCTTTCAGAAGCACCGCCCGGGGGTCGGAGTAGGTATAGACGGCATGTCCCATTCCGTAAATCAGTCCTGTACGATCAAAGGCCTCCTTGCGAATAATCTGTTCAATGTATCCGGCCAGTTCCTCTTCGTTTTCCCAGTCCTGCACGTTTTCCTTGATATTCTCGATCATCTGCCTAACTTTGATATTGGCTCCGCCGTGCTTGGTGCCTTTCAGTGAGCCTACCGCAGCAGAGACCGCCGAATACGTATCCGTGTCCGAGGAGGATACGACGTGAATGGAGAAGGCGGAGTTGTTTCCTCCGCCGTGCTCGGCATGCAGAACCAGCAGCAGATCCAGCAGCTCCGCCTCGAGGGCGGTATAGGAGGCGTCGGGGCGTATCAACCGTAGAAAATTCTCTGCCGTGGAAAGTTTTGGATCCGGGGAATGGATATAGAGGGTCTTGTCGCCGTGATAGTGTTGTTTGGCCTGGAAGCCGTAGGCAACAAAAGTAGAGAAGCGAGCAATCAATTCTATTGACTGCCGCAGTATATTCTCAATGGAGAAATCTTCCGGGTTCGGATCAAAGGAGTAGGAGGCGAGCACACTTCGAGCGAGCTTGTTCATAATATTGCTACTCGGTGCCTTAAGGATCATATCTTCAGTAAAGCTTCCCGGAAGAGCCCGTTTGCTGCCCAGCAGTTCGTGAAACGAGGCGAGCTCTTCTTTGTTCGGCAGCTGACCGAAGAGCAGAAGATAAACGACCTCTTCAAAACCAAAGCGCTGTTCTCGCTGAAATCCCGCGACCAGCTCTTTGAGTTCGATACCCCGGTACCGCAGGCGGCCCTCGACCGGCACCTTTTCTTTCTCATCGACGATATAGCCGTGCACGTCGCCGATTTGCGTCAACCCGACCAATACTCCGGTGCCGTCATTGTTGCGCAGCCCCCGCTTTACATCAAAACGCCGGTAATATTCAGGGTCGATCTGATTGTTGCGCTGCACTATATCGGAGTACTGCCGCAAATCGAATTTTTCTAAATCGGCCATGTTGTCCTCCTACTCCTAGTGTATATTCTTACATATTTTTTGTATATTTTTTAATTTTGATCAACCCCGTGCTTCTCCGCTTGTTCTTCACAATACTTGCGTTTTTCACACCAGATCTCCCAAATAGGATGTTCCTGCTCCATTCCCTTACGCTCAAAGGAGGTCTGTGGTCGCCACTCGACGGGCGGAGCATATCCTCCGTACGGATTTACCAGTCCCTCGGTATCCTGGAGCACCTCCAGGATCTGTTCGGCATACCCCTGCCAATCAGTGACCGCATACACATAACCCTCGGGTTCGAGCGCACGGCTGAGAAGCCGGGCAAAGGGCAGCTGAATAAGCCGGCGCTTGTGGTGTTTTTTCTTTGGCCAGGGATCAGGAAAAAAGATATGAAATCCGCGAACGCTCTCCGGCTCGATCAGCGACTCGAGTACCTCGACCGCATCCCCTCGATAAATACGCAGGTTCTCCAGCGGGCGGGTATGAATCTCATGCAGTACATTGCCCACTCCCGGTTTATGGACCTCGATTCCCAGAAAATTGAATGCAGGAAAGGTTTCGGCAAGCTTCACCGTTACCTCCCCCTTACCGAAGCCGATCTCGACGATCACCGGCTGCCGAAGCTGAAAAGCCCGATTCAAATCGAGTCTTTCTTCATCAGAGCGGGAGAGATCGTACAGCGGAGAGAGTTCTTCGAGCGCCTTCTGCTGGGTAGTGCTTAATCGTCCGCTGCGCAGAACGAAACTGCGTACCTTGCGTTTTCGCTGTTGATTCATACCGCATCCTAAGGAAAAGAACGCGTCTATGCAAGTTCACTGCCGGGGAAAGATTCCGGAGGCGGCACACACGCCTCTGCCTCCTCCGCGCTTCGGGCGTTCAGCATTCGCTCGGCAATTTTGCGTGCCTCTCCAGTATCGATTGAGGCGATATAGGAACGCACTTGTGGAAGAAGCCGCGGGTCCACACTGAAGATGCGAATACCGATACCAATAAAGAAGACCAGCATGCCGGGATCGCCGGCGGAATCCCCGCAGACGGACACGGGACACTCGTTCTCCCGGGCGGTATCTGCCACCTGCTTTAGCGTCTTAAGCACCGCCGGATGGTACGAGCTGTAGAATTGAGTTACCTGATTATTAGTACGATCAACCCCCAGGACATACTGCACCAGGTCGTTGGTACCGATACTGAGGAAATCGGCGGTCTCGGCAATTCTCCCGCTCAACAGAGCCGCCGAGGGCAGCTCGATCATCGCGCCAAAACGGGGATCCTCGTTGTGTTCAATGCCCTCCCGGCGGAGTTCCTCCATAGCTTCCAGCGTCATCTCTCGGGCGCTATGAAAGTCATCCGGCCCGCCGATCAGAGGAAAAAGGATGCGGAGAGAAGAGTCCTTCCCTGCTCGCAGGAGCGCGCGCAACTGCGGCTTGAAGACACTAGGATACTGCAGTGCATAGCGGATAGCCCGCAAACCCATGAAGGGATTTTCCTCGTGGCGTATATTGGCAACCGAAAGAAACTTATCTCCTCCGATGTCCATGGTTCGAAAGTATACCGGTTCCACTTGTTCCATCAAACGCCGATAGATGAGATACTGCTCCTCCTCGGGAGGAAAGTCGTTGCGCACCAGGAAGAGATATTCACTCCGGTATAACCCCACTCCCTCGGTGCCGGCCTTACGAGCGGAAGCGAGGTCGCTTATCAAATTGATGTTGGCCAGAAGCTCTGCCTTTTGCCCGTCGGCGGTGTTGCAGGTGTTGGAGAGTTCTTCCCTGGAAGGCTCCTCTTGGGTATTCGAAGTGACTTTGGACATCTCCTGCCGCAGCCGCCGATAGCGTTGTACCTGCTCATCATCAGGGTCGATTATGATATGTCCCTGAAAGGCGTCGACAATTAAAAAGGAGTCGTCAATATTGTTGAAAAATTCGTCTTCTCCGAGAAGCACGGTGGGAATGTTGAGCGAGCGGGAGAGGATGGAGATGTGGCTCGTCAAACCGGTACCACGGATTATAAAGCCCTCCACATTTTGAGCAGCGAGTTTTACCAGTTCTGAAGGCAGCAGGTTGTCGGCCACAACGATCTGCCCCGAGTAATCGCCGTCTTTTACCGCTTTGCCCGAAAGGTTGCGCAGAAGCCGATGGCCGAGGTCTTCTACGTCGTGAATTTTCTCCCGTACATTGACATTGTCGCTCTGCCGGAAGAGTTCAACATAGTTGCTCACTACCTTTCCGATCGCCTCCGAGGGGTTCACCCCCTCGCGAATGTAGTTTCGCATACTGCCGGAAAACTCTTCGTCGCTGAGCATCAGAAGATGAGAGCCAAAGATCAGCGAGCCGGCCTCAGAGAGACGCTCCTCCATATGAGACTGCATCTCTTCGAGCTGCCGTTGGGTCATCTGAAGGGCCCGCTCAAAGGCCTCCATCGTCTCCTCGTACTCCTCATCGCTAATATGCATGATCAGGTCGTTGCCTGCATTACCGCTGACAATCACAGCCCAGCCGAGACAGATTCCCCCGGAGGTAGCCTTGCCGATATAGGTGGTTTTGCTCGGCCGCTTGTGGTTGACTACCGCCTCCTCTCCTTCAGTCTGACCTACCCGTGACTGATTACTGCGCAATTCTATCAACATATTCGCATGTTCAAGGAAGGTGGCCAACTGACTGGCAATAGCGGTAAGGGCTCGGATGTCGCGGTCGTTATAATAGTCCGCCCTCTGGTCCTCCATGACAATGACCCCGAGTTTGGTGGAAGAGTGGATGATGGGAACCGCAAGAAAGCTCTCGTACTTCTCCTCAAAAATTCCTGGCACGTGCTTGAAGTGCGGATCATTGCTGCCGTGTCCCACACAGATTGGTTTGCCCTCTGCAAGGGCGGTGCCGGTGATCCCCTCTCCCTCTTCGAGCCGTATCTGATCGATCATCTCTTCATTGAATCCTACGGTAGCCCGCATCACCAGCATATTGCTGTCTTTTTCAAGCAAAAAGATGGCGCAGGCGTGGGTGTGCATGTGGGTGGCGATAGTACGGACTACCAGTTGGAGCAGGCCTTTGATATTGGTGCTCTTCTGAAAAAGACTGGTGAGCTCCCCTACACTGCACAGCAGATCAAACGTCTTTTTTTCCATCTATTCCTCTCCGTTCCTCTATTATAGTAGAGACTGGAGTTTTTCTCGAATAAATTCCGACTTATCTTTCAACGCAATCGCTTCGGTCTTCATCCGCAGCACGTTGGGTTGGTCGGAATCCAAGCGAACACTGCCGCCGCTCTCTCGGATAAGCCGCAGCACTTTATCAGTGGAGATGAGCGAAACTTTGCCAAACTCGATGCGCACCTCTCCCCCCCGTTCGCGCAGCCGTGTGATGTGGAGTTTCCCGCAAATGATTCGCAGCTCCGCAATAGAGAGGAGACTGGAGACCTCGTCCGGGAGCGGACCAAAGCGATCATTGAGTTCCGCCACCATCCGCTCTAAATCCTGCTCGTTGGAAATGGAGGCGATCATTTTGTAAATTTCCATTTTCTCGGTGGAGTCGCGAATGTATTCGTCGGGAATGTAGCCGGAGTAATCCAGTTCCAAAAATACCTCCGGCGCCTCTTCTGAAACTTCTCCGGAGGCGCTCTGTTCAGCAACCGCCTCGTCGAGCAGCCGCATATACATGTCGAAACCGACTGAGAGAATCTCCCCGTGCTGTTGGCGGCCGAGCAGATTTCCTGCGCCGCGTACCTCAAGATCCTTCATCGCCACCTTGAAGCCCGAGCCGAGCTCGGTATAATCGCTGATGATCCGGAGCCGCTTCATGGCAATCTCCGAGAGGGCCTGCTGCTCGGGATAGAGCAGATAGGCATAGGCGGTACGGTCGGAGCGTCCCACCCGTCCTCGCAGCTGATAGAGCTGGCTAATGCCGTACATGTCCGCCCGATCGATAATGATGGTGTTGACGTTGGGAATATCGATACCGTTTTCGATAATAGTGGTTGCCACCAGCACTTGAAACCCGCCATGGATAAAGCGGTGCATGATCTCCTCGAGTTCGCTGCTGCTCATCTGCCCGTGGGCGGTCTCTACAAAGACCTCCGGTACCAGCCGCTCGATATAGTTCTTTACGTGTTCCAGCGTCTCGACCCGGTTGTGAAGGTAAAAAACTTGCCCCCCGCGCTCCACCTCCTTGCGGATAGCCCGGGCAACCAGATCTTCGTCAAACTCCCGCACAAAAGTCTCGATAGGCCGACGGTCCATCGGCGGGGTCGTGATCAGCGACATGTCACGAATTTTCAGCAGCGACATATGGAGGGTTCGCGGAATCGGCGTGGCCGAAAGACTCAAGGCATCCACCGAGGTCTTCAGCTCCTTCAGACGCTCTTTGTCCTTCACGCCAAAGCGCTGCTCCTCGTCTACCACCAGCAGCCCGAGGGATTTGAAACGGACATCTTTCTGCAGCACCCGGTGCGTGCCTATGAGCACGTCTACCTGTCCCTCGGCACACCTATCGAGCACCTGCTTCTGTTTTTTGCGTTGAACAAAGCGGGAGATCATCTCTATCTCTACCGGATAACGGGAAAACCGATCGAGGAAGTTCTCGTAATGCTGCTCGGCGAGGATCGTGGTAGGAGCAAGAAACACCACCTGCTTCCCGGCTGCTACCGCCTTGAAGACCGCTCGCATGGCTACCTCCGTCTTGCCGTAGCCCACATCGCCACAGACCAGCCGATCCATCGGCTGCTGTTTCTCCATATCCGCCTTCACATCCTCGATCGCCCGCAACTGATCTTCGGTCTCCTCGTAGGGGAATTCCGCCTCAAACTCCACTTGCAATTCGTCATCAGGGGGAAAAACCGTACCCCGAGCGTTTTTGCGGCGGGCATAGAGCGCCACGAGCCGCTGCGCCAGATCTTCGACCGATTTCTTGACCTTCTCTTTGCGCTTTTGCCAGCTCTTGCCGCCCAGTATATCGAGCCGTGGCGGCCGCCCCTCCTGGCCGATATAGCGCTGCACCATATTGACCTGTTCAATAGGGATGAAGACCATCTCCTCGTTGGCATACTCGATTTGTATGTAGTCCCGCTCGGTACCTCCCGCCTTAATGCGATCGATACCCAGAAACTTACCTATCCCGTAGTTTACATGCACCACGTGATCGCCCGGATTGAGTTCTACGAAGGTATCGATGGCGGCACTTTTTGCTTTTTTCACCGAGGCGGGGCGGCGGTTGCGGCGGCCGAAAATCTCACTCTCCCGGATCAGCATCAATTTCATCTCCGGCAGCGTAAAGCCCCCGGAGAGACGCGCCTCGATGACCGTAACCTTCATATCCTGCAGCAGGTGCTGAATCCGGGTCGCCTGGCTCTGCGACTCAGCACACACGGTGATGTCGTATCCGTTCTCGATGAGGTTGCCTACCTCCTCCTTGAAATACTCTATATTGCCAAAGAAGGAGCGCGGCCCTTCATATTGAAAGCGGAACCGCTGGGCGTTGGGGTCACGCAGCGCGAAGACGGAGAGCGTGCGGTGGTGACGCCGTCGCAGGTCATCAAAAGAGTAAAGGATATGCTCGCTTCTCAGGGCCGGGCGCCGCTTGGTACGGGCCTCCCGGTAGAGTTCGTCGTACTCCTTGAAGAGCAGGCCGGAGCCGTTCTCCAGCTTCTCCGGGTATAGAAAGAACTGCACCGCCTCGCCGTCGAGGTAGTCCGCCAAACTGCCGGGCTGTTCGAACGTAGCGGGATAGAAGTACATCTCATCCCCGCATTTGCCCATCTGCTTCAGCTCGTCGACTACCGCCGCATCCTTTGGCAGCAGTTCCGCGAGGGATTCTATGTGGCCGTAGTCCCACACGATTTCCGAAGTGGGGAAAATACGAGCCCTCTCCAGCTTCTCAGTCGACTTCTGCGTAACAGCGTCAAAGCGGCGAATCTCCTCAATTTCGTCCCACTCAAACACGATGCGAAGCGCCTCCTCCTCACCGGGTAGAAAAATATCCAGCACTTCCCCGCGCAGTGCAAACTCTCCCGGCACTGTGACCTTGGGAACCCGCAAATAACGATAGCGCTGCAAAGTTTGTTCAAGCTCCACCGGGTCTATTGCATCGCCTTTTTTCAGGGTGATAATTTGCCGGCGCACCTGTTCCGGAGGCGGAACGGGGCACAGAAACGCACGGAGAGAAGCCACCAGGACAAAGGTCTCCCCGTCCAGCATTCGCACCAGCTGGTGAATCCGCTCGCCGCTTACATGCGGGGCCGGAGTATTGCCGGACCACGGCAAGGTCTCCCACCAGGGAAAGAGAAAGGCGCGGTCGGTCAGCAGGAAGAGATCGTCTACCACCGCCTTCGCCTCCTGCTCAGTGGGAGTAACCACCAGGAAAGGGCTCTTAGCGTTGCGGAACAGTCGTTCCAGAAGGAACGCAAACAAGGCACCCTCCGCCCCCTCGACCTCAATGGAGAAGTCATTCGAGCGAAAAGCACGAAGCAGTGCGGTATAGGAGGGATGCGTTCCCAGTTGCTTGTTCAGCTTATTTTGGAATAATGTTATCATTGTTTTGACCGAAAATTATAGTAATGAGTATACGGGGGTATGTGTGAAACGCCTTTTTCTTACAACCGCGCTTTTTTTCCTCATTGCAACAGGAGTCTGGACTGTAACCATACCGGACGGGGTAACTCTCACCGTCCGACCTGCGGAGAAGCGCATCTACACTCCCACCACCCCGATTCATTTGCAAGTCAGCATCCGAAACAGTTCTGCCTCCACATTTTCTTTCCAGCTGGCCGAAAGTTATCTCTTTAACCTGGATATTACGGTGCGGACTCTGCGCAACGAGACCCTCGACTCTTCCAAAGAGTTTATCAGGAAGCGTAATACCAATCAACATGTCTACTACCGAGAGGTGAGCTTGAAGCCCGGCGAGGAGTACTCCTTCCAAATTGAGCTCTCCTCCTTCGTCACCGTCTCCGACCCCGGCGTGTACTTCCTACAGGCCCGATTTTACCCCGATATGCAGCAAAGCACCTCGATCTCTTCCAAAGAGCTTACCTTTCACGTACGTCCTGACCTTGAGCAAGTACCCGAGTATCAGCAACGCATCGACGAAGAGACGAAGGAAATTATTAAACGCCACGATATCCCCCCTGATGAGGTCGTCTCCTACACGCTCAACGCACGGCAAAAAGAACAGTGGAACAAGTTTTTCCTGTATATGGATGTGAAAGAGCTTATGTTGAACAATCCGCTGAAGCGGCGTCAGTATCAGGACAGCAGTCAGCGCGAACAACAACAGATGGTCGAAACGTACCGAGACCAATTGAAGAACAACGTGGTGGACAGCGATATCGTGATCAAACCCAACTCGTATGAGATTATCCGGACCAGCTATACCACTAACGAGGCGGAAGTCATCGTGCGGGAACGGTTCAAGAACCCGCAGTACACCGAGGTCAAACGGTATACCTACTATCTCCACCGCCCGGAAGAGTACTGGATTATTTACGACTACAATGTTGTCAACGTGAGAAACGAAGAATGAAAACACAACTCGTGATCGAAAACGAACAGACTATCGCCCGCATCACCCGTCATCTCTCGGCCCTTGGCTTCGATTTTATCCATTACACCAATCCGGTAAAGGCGATGGATAACATCGAAGAAATCGACCCTGACTTGGTAATTTTTAGCGCAGAAGACTTTCCGCGTCACTGGAAGCCCTTTATCCGTCTGCTCCGAGCAGTACGCGGCAAGGAGGAATCGGTGTTCATTCTTCTACGGGGCCCCTCGTTTCCAACCGAGGAGGCATCCAAGGCCACCGCACTGGGAGTTAACGGCATCGTCCTTTCGGCCCTCGAGGAAGAGCATATCCGAAATCTCGAAGATATTTTTAGCCGTTATAACATTGTCGATGATTCTCGGACGGACCGCCGTATCCCGGGGAAATACGCAGAAGAGATCGACTTTGCCGTTACCCATCCGGAGGACGACTCCCTGGTTACCGGTACGATTACCGACATTTCCTTGAGCGGTCTGAGTTTGGATCCGGACACCCCCCACACTACCGCATCCCTTCCCGAAGGGACAATTCTCGACGAATGCTCCCTCAGCATCGACGAAGAGGTTTATACCCTCCGCACCAAGCTGATCCGCAACAACCGGCTGATGGCCTTTACGTTTCTTGATTTGCCCGAAGAAGCGCGGAAGGCTTTAGTGCAATATTTAGATCGTTTACGGACCCACATGCGCAGCGCGATTAGTTAGTCTCCTGCAGATAATGAATCCCCCTGTTGTCTTTACCTAGGATTGGTTTATACTAGTGTAGAGGGAGGTGGATGTATGAGTATTCACAAATACCTTGGTACACAACCGTTGTACGAGATCAAAAAATATGACAAACGTCCTGACCTACTCAAAGAGGCGGTACCGTTTACCGGTGTGGTCAAGAAACATCCTTACGACACGGAAAAGCTGCTATTGATCACCGAACCCTTCAGCTCGGAGACCGGATTTTACGAGTTTTTGCTGCAGGATGTGCTTTCCTACGAGGAAATGCCCAGTATTTCCACTGAATCGGGGGAAAGCCTTTTCACGATGAAACTCTGGATTCGCAAAGGGAGTATGGGCGTTCAATACCACCCCTTTGAGGTGGACGAGGAACTGCGTTATCTGAAAGACAGCGAAGTGCTGCACCAGATCATTACCGAACAAGAACAGGGAGAAAAACGGGAGACCCTGTAGCCTATGGCATATACTCATACCCAGGATGGAAAACTTCAGTGCGAACTGTGCCCTCACCGCTGCCGTATCGCGGAAGGAAAACACGGAGTGTGCGGCGTGCGCTACAACCGCGGCGGCAAACTCTACCTTCCCCTCTACGGAGTTCTCTCTGCTGTCTCCACCGATCCGGTTGAAAAAAAACCGCTCTACCACTTCCATCCCGGCGCAAGTATTTTCTCCGTAGGTTTCTACGGTTGTTCTTTTCGCTGTCCATTTTGTCAGAATTTTCGGATCGCTCACCATGTGCCGAATTCAGGGCGCAGCGTGCCTCCGGAAGAGCTGGCCCGCCGAGCAGCGGAAGAGGGGGCTCTCGCAATCGCCTACACCTACTCGGAACCTCTGGTGCACTTTGAATGGGTCCGCGACGCCGCCCGGGAGGCGAAACGTCTAGGGCTGAAGAACGTGTTAGTCAGCAACGGCTACATCAACCCCGAACCGCGGGATGAGCTGCTCGAGCTTTTGGATGCGGCCAATATCGATCTGAAAGCCTTTAACCAGGACTTTTACCGCAAAGTCGCAGGCGGTTCCCTTCAGCCGGTGCTCGATTTTCTCCGGGCAGCAGCAAAGAACATCCACCTTGAAGCGACGACGCTCGTGATCCCGGGTGATACCGACTCGGAGGAAGAAATTTTGGGCATGGCCGAATTCCTCGCCGAGCTCGATCCCACAATCCCTTATCATCTATCCTGCTACTTTCCGGCCTACAAGTACAATGCGCCGCCCACAGATCCGGATACGGTATTTGCCCTGGCAGAGAAAGCGCGGGAGCATCTGCACTATGTCTATCCCGGAAACGTGCGCATGGCCGAAACGACCACCGAATGTCACTCCTGCGGGGCAGTATTGATCCGCCGCAGAGGTTTCGGCGTGACCTTGCCAGGCATAGAAGACGGCCGCTGCCGCTCCTGCGGCACTCCGGTGCCTTTTCCGGTGTGAGTTCTCATTCCTGTGTTTGACACCGTCTGCAATCCATTGTACCATGAATGAGAGATGATTCACTTCTAATAGAAGATAGTATGGCATATTTACTGCGCAACGGCGTTTCTTTGTACTATGACGTGAAGGGCGACGAGTCGGCCCGGGAAACGGTGACTTTGCTAAACGGAGTAATGGCCTCCGCTAACAGCTGGGGAGCGTATGTACAGCCCTTCATCGATGCAGGCTACCGAGTTCTACTCCACGATTTCCGCGGACAACTAGGCTCAGATAAACCCAATGATTCGTATTCCTTCGCGATGCACATCGAGGATTTTCGGCAGTTGATTGACTTCCTCGAGATCGAGCGTCTCCACCTGGTAGGCACCTCCTACGGCGGGGAGATCGCCTTGCGGGCGGCTATCGATATGCCTGTACGCATCTCTTCCCTCACGATAATCGACTCAGTCAGCGAAACGGACGCTCTTCTCGAAGGATACATAGAGTCCTGGATTATCCTTGCCGATCGAGCAAGCCGCGGGGATGCAGAACTCTTTTATTGGGGCGTCATTCCTTCGCTCTACTCCAGACAATTCCTCTCTAAAGAACGAGAAGCGATCGCCTCGCGGGCAAAACAGATAGGCAAGCTTCCCCCGGAGTATTTTCGCGCCCAGGTAGAACTCTATCGCACGTTTCTTCGCGATGTTACAATGACCACAGAACTCTCAGCCATCCGCTGCCCCGCTTTGGTTGTCTGCGGAGAAGAAGATATTCTCAAACCACCCCGCTTCTCGCGAATCATCGCCGACGCAATTCCGGATTCCCGGTTTGCCCTGCTTCCCGGCTGCGGGCACGTGGCTGTTTTCGAGGCCCCGGAGCTGCTTTCTTCTATGATCCTCGGCTTTATAGGTTCATCCAAAAGCTAATCCGCACCCCCGCGAACGCTTCGCCGCGCGAAGGTTTCGCCCCGAAAACGCTTCTCAGGAGTACCGGCGGTACTTGATCCTTTTGTACAAGTAAATTTAACAACTAGGTTGACATTATCGGGGCATTCATGTAGAGTACGCAACGTCGTTACAACGTTCCCCTGTAGCTCAGTTGGTAGAGCAGGTGGCTGTTAACCACCTTGTCGGCGGTTCGAGTCCGTCCGGGGGAGCCTACTTATATATCTGTTAACGAGGCAAAGCTCCCGCTGCAGTCAGGCGGGAGCTTTTTTATGTAATCAGCATCACCTCACCACTATAAACGAATTGGACTCATGTGCAGCTTACTCTGCTCCTTCTATATTCTCAGCAGCGGCGATGCACCACGGATCACACTCGCTCCCTTCTCCACAACAGCGCGAAAGCTGCTTGGCAGTATCTATTCGTTCCCAAGTGCACTCATATCCCAGCACCGCGATCCGCTCATGCGGCAAAAATATCAAGGGTGTATACAGTTCCTTTTGCAAGGACAGGGCGGCGCGCTCCTCGTCGTACGAGATTCCTATCTTCACAGGGACGGAACCGATAAAAATTCCCAACCGTTCTCTCCCCGTCTCCTCGTCCTTTGGAAAAGCCACGGCAACAAAATCGCCGCAGCTTACTCGGCCTAAATAGTCTCCGCTGCTATAAGGACTTCTCTCCTCTACCTCGATATATCGTACTTGAAACGGATCATGTTCCTGTTGCACCGCTCCTCCTTATTTCCCAGCCCAGTCACCCGGCGGGGTCTGCCCTCCCGATATCGAGAAGGGCCCGTGTTCTAAGGGGTGAAAAGTCTGTATATTTTTTGGTTTTTTTTGGTTCTTTACAGTTACATCATACTCGGTTATTGCAGGTATGTAAAGAACTCGTTTAGCGCCGTTAGTCTCACGTCCCCTTTACCGGACGCCTGTCCGCTTGTCCCGCAGAAGGAATCATCCCTGCGCTCCTTGATTTTTCGTTTCACGAACCGTACTATACCCGCAATGGGCAGACCGAGAAAAAAACACGAGACGCAAGGCGTGACCATTCGCTTTCCAAAGGAGCTCTACCATTACCTCCAGGAGCGGGCAGAAGCGGAACACCGTTCGCTGAACGACGAGGTACTCTATCTTTTGGAACTCGGGATCGGTGAAGCGGAGAAAGTTGATGAAACGGTAAAAGAGATACGGCAGCGCTCCACCGAAGAACTGCGCAGGAGCGTGGAAGAGCGGGAATACAGACGCCGCCAAAAAGGTGGAGAGTAGGCGATTATTTCATAATACATTTGCAGTAGACGACGCTCTGCACTACACTGTATCCTATGAAGCACATTGACGCAGGTTTTTTTATACGACTTTTCGGCGGACTTTTCCTGATATCCCTAGGGATCATTGAACTGAATGCACAGTCCTCGTTTTTACAGGGAGTGTTTCGCGGAGTAGCGCTACCCTTTGGCAGTGGCGCTGGGGTTCTGAATACCGTCGCTTCGCTGATAGAACTCGCCGGCGGGATAACGCTTATCACCACACTTTTTACCCATATCCGGGTATCGCTGTATCGTTTTATCGTTGCCGCCGCTTTGCTAGTCTGGTTAGCCCGCATCGTCTACCAGTACCTTTTAACCGGCTTTTTGGAGCCTGACCTTCTGCTCTGGGTTAAAAGTTTTTCCATCGATGCAATGTTTGCAGGAATACTATGGCTACTGTTTGGAGACAGATCGTTATAAGAAAAGAAAAAACACAAATTTCTGAAAATTGGCGCGTTG
>CAYFUX010000020.1:0-20907 GCA_964346455.1 uncultured Spirochaetaceae bacterium | reverse complement strand
CGCGTTGCAAGGCGGCTTATTGTCGCTTCTTTCCTGACCGTTGCCACAATAGGAATGGCGGCCGGATGCGTAGGCATGAGAGGCACGATCTCCGTCGGCGTCGGAAAAGAAGCCGGCAGCCCCGAGGCGACTTATCGGACTCCGGATTCATTCGAGAACAACTCGACCGTTCGGCTCAAAGCTGCTCAATATTCCGGCAACCTTGTGATCCGCTCCAAAAAAGTGGCAATACAAGGCCGAGGAGCCGGCTCAACGGAGATCCGCGGGGACGTGCAGATCGATGGCAACAGCTGCACCCTTAGGGGCCTTACGGTGACGGGAGATGTCTATCTCAACGGTAATAACAACACCCTCCGAACCGTCCGCGTTGCCGGGCAGGTCGTTTCCAATGGCAAAAACAACAGCTGCTAAGCTCGTATTCGACACACGCCTCCAACGATGTGCGGCCGATAAAGCGCAATGTTTATCGGCCGCATTTTTTCCGCAGAGGCATATTTCTTGAGCATTGCCCCGATGAGGACTATTTGCTAGGGCTATTGATCCTTAAGTCCAGGGATCACGGAGCCACTTTCCGGCCATCATTCCGGCGGCACTTCCCTGACCGACCGAGGTTGCAATTTGACGGTACATTCCGTCCTGCGCCTCACCGGCGGCAAATACTCCCGGCACGCTCGTCATCATCGCCTTATCGGTAACCAGATATCCCGCCTGATCCATCTCTAACTGCTCGGAAAAGAGAGCGGTATTGGGATAGTGACCTATAAAAATGAAGACCCCGTCAGCTTCAAGTTCCACACCCTCGCCTGTTTTGACATTGCGGGCTTGTGCGCCGGAGACCTTTTGATCACCCCGGATCTCTTCCAGCACCGTATCCCAAATAAACTCGATTTTTTCACTCTCAAAGGCTGCCCGCTTCAGGGCCTCACCGGCCCGCAGCTCATCGCGTCGATGGACGACCCGCACCCGCTTGGCAAAGCGCGTGAGAAAGAGCGCCTCCTCCAGAGCGCTGTCGCCGCCGCCGACTACCAGTACCTCTTTATCGCGGAAGAAAAAACCGTCACAGGTGGCGCAAAAAGATACCCCCCGCCCAATAAACTCTTCTTCTCCCGGGATGCCCAGCCGGCGGGGCGAGGCGCCGGTGGCCACGATGAGCGCATCGGTCTCATACTCCTGCCGGTACGTAGAGACCCCAAAAGGGGAACCGCCGGAAAAGTCAACCGCGGTAGCTTCTTCCATAACCGAACGCACTCCGAACTTCTCGACGTGCTTCTTCATATTCTCTATCAACTCAGGTCCGGTAGTGCCGTCGGGGAAACCGAGATAATTATCCACCTCGTAGGTAAGCGAAATTTGTCCTCCCATCTCCATCCCGGTCAGCATCAACGGGTCCACGGCTCCTCGGCCGGTATACAGCGCAGCTGCATAGCCGGCCGGTCCTGAACCGATAATCATCAATTTCTCTTTCTGCATGTCACGCATCCTCCGTGGGCATTATTCATCGTATTGTCATTCGTTTTGTTATTCGTTTTCATCGTCCGAGGAATATAAATTTTTCTCTAGCCGATCGGCGAGTGCAGGCGCCGCCCGTCGTATCCACCACAGCGGCACATGGGTACAGACATCCCCTTTAGAGTTAATCACCGGCCGTCTGCACATGTCTTCTTGCCCGCCTGGACAAAACTCCTCTACCGGTGTGCCGCATTCTGCACACGGGCCCGCTTCGTCAGCAGGAGTGAAACAATTGGGGCATAGATAGAAACTGTATGTATCATCAGGTTTCATATGTTTTCCACCTCCTTCTTTCTCCCGATACAGTCTACTAGAGAGAAAAGATAAGCGAAAGCGGAGCAAACACAAGATTTTCAGCCTCTGAACAGATACGGCGGCGAAATCGAACAAAGAAATTGCCTAAAGAAACTCCTCCATTATCTGTTTTGGCGTCATATCGAGGCTGCTGCCGCTGTGGGCTTGTTTGGCCTGTTCGTCAATCGTATCCAAGCGATTTTCCAGCGTCGGTTTCTCCTTCCGGAAGAACACTCCGGTATAAATCGGCTCCGTTGAGTAGCTCAGCTCGAGAGCCTTCATACGGTCGTCCACCGGATGCCCTTCCGGAATATGTTCGAGCCGCTCTTTCAAATCTTTCCAGGGCATGGCGGGATACGTGACGCAGGGACTGAATATGTAGACGATGGAAAATCCTCGATGTTCTATCGCCGCTCTGACCAAGCTTTGAAGCTGCGGAACGTCGAAACTGCTGGCCCGAGCAACAAAGGAGGTGTTGTAGGTGATGAACACTGGTATGGGTTCCATCAGATCCTCGTTGACGCCGTATGGGGAAGTCTTGCTCTGAAATCCTTCCGGGGTGGTGGGCGAGGTCTGCCCCTTCGTCAGCCCGTAAATATTATTATCCAAAATCAGGTAGGTCATGTCGACATTGCGGCGCGCGGCATGACTGATGTGTCCCCCGCCAATACTGAGACCATCACCATCACCGCTGATCCCCAGTACCGTCAGCTCAGGCATAGCAGTTTTCACCCCTGTCGCGGTGGGAAGAACCCGCCCGTGAGTGCCGTGGAGATTATAGCTATTGAAATAGTGGGAAAAGCGCCCGGAACAGCCAATACCGGAAACGATCGAAATCAGTTCCGGCCGGAGCTCGAGTTCTTCAAAGACGCGATTCACCGCCGTCAGCACCCCGTAATCGCCGCAGCCGGGACACCATACCGGTTTTACGCTCTCTTTTTTATACTTAAACTTCTGTGAGGTGTTCTTCATCTGCAATGCTCCCTACCTTTTTGATGCCGTGAAATATCTCTTCCGGAGTTATGGGAACCCCTTCGCACTTGTGAATCATGATCGGGTCAACGCCGAATTTAGCTTTTATAAAATGAGCGAATTGCCCGGTCAAGTTTTCCTCTACAATGATGAGATGCTTCAGCTGCGCAAGGAAGATGGAGATCTGCCTCTCCGGAAGAGGACTGATGGTATGCGGGTGAAGGTGCCGCACGTAAATGCCCTCTTCCTCAGCCAATGCACAGGCCTCCCGAATAGCTCCTTCAGTGGAGCCCCAGCCAATAATGCCGATTTTGGCACTCGCGTGACCGTGAAACTCTACCGGGTTCTTTTCGAAAGCCTTGGAGATGACATTGAGCTTGCGCAAGCGCTTTTTACTCATCTTTAGATGGTTTTTCGGACTCTGGTCAGTACGCCCGTACTCATCGTGTTCGAGTCCGGTTTCAAGATGCTCGCCTCCCGGCGTACCCGGGCTGACAAAGGGGGAAATCCCGTCCTCGGTGTCCTCATACCGCTTATAGTCTTGAAACTGTTCCTCCGTGGGCCCCAGGCGATCCCGCACACGTATCAGCTCGGCCTTGGGAATTTCAATATTTTTGCGCGCCTCATTCCCGGTCAAATGATAGAAGTGGTTGAAGTCCGGCATCTTTACCGTCGCCTTGCGGTAGCCGATCGACTGGTCCAGTAGCATCAGCACAGGCACCTGATATTTTTCCGCCAGATTGAAGGCGCGAATCGTCTGGTAAAACGTATCCTCTACGGTGGTCGGGGCCAATATAATGCGCGGTGAGTCGCCGGTCGTACCGTAGACGGCGAACTTCAAATCGGACTGTTCGGTCTTAGTCGGCAGTCCGGTGGAGGGGCCGGCGCGCTGCACATCTACAATTACCACCGGCACTTCGATCATACTTGCCAGGCTGAGCTGCTCGGTCATAAGCTGCAGTCCGGGCCCCGAGGTAGGTGTAATAACCTTCTGACCGGCAAAAGAGGCGCCGATTATTGCAGAAATTGCGGCTATCTCGTCCTCCATCTGTACCGCCCGCCCGCCGACAAGCGGCAGCAGTTTGGTGAGGGTCTCGAAAATGCTGGTGGCGGGCGTAATAGGATAGCCGGCGGTAAAGCGGCACCCGGCGGCTATTGCCCCCAGTGCCACCGCCTGGTTGCCCGAGATAAACATGTACTCCTCTCCCGCCGGCTGCAGGTCGGCAAGCGTAAAGCGCCGCTCAAGACCGCTCTGTTCCGCTGCTTCATAGCCGGCGGCGAGTCGTTTTTTGTTTCCCTCTAGCGCCTTTTCACCTTTACTGCCATAGCGCTCGTAGAGCAGCTTATACAGCATCGCTTCATCCACGCCGAGGTGATGCCCGAGCGCACCGAGAGCTACCACATTTTTCCCCACTTTTCCGGCGGCCGCCTCTTTAGAGAGAGAGCTAAAAGAGATGGGTACCAGGGCATACTCATCTTCAAACCCTTCTACATTCACCGTCTCGGGTTCGTACAGCAGGATACCGCCCTTTTTAAGAATGTTGTTGGAGTTCTCCAAGGCTTCTTGGTTAAACACCACCAAACAATCCACCGCACTGCCCATGGAGTGAATAGTGAGATCGCTGATGCGGATCTGAATCATCGAGTAGCCCCCCCGCATCTCCGCGGGGTAGGTAATAAAGGTAAACACATGAAACTCGGTTCTGGCCGCCGCCTGGGCAATAAGCTCTCCGCAGCTGATGACGCCGTCGCCGCCTTCTCCTGCAACGCGAATGATATAATCGAAATCCGCTTTTTTATTTTTCATAGCTATTCGGTCTCTCCTCGTGTGATCGCTAAGCCTTAAGCAGTGTTACTCCCCGCCGGGCTGGCAAATTTCCGTAAGCACTTTGCCGGAAGATTTAGGATGCAAAAACGCTATTCGACTTCCATGCGCTCCCTCTCTCGGCTGTTCATCAATCATTCGCACCTGCTTTTGTTTCAGCGCAGCAAGCGTTCCCTCGATATCGTCTGTTTCGTAGGCGATGTGGTGAATGCCGTCGCCCTTCTTAGCCAAAAACTTTGCCACAGGACTCTCTTCCGAAGTAGGCTCGAGCAATTCGATTTTCACCTCTCCCGCTTTGAACATGGCAACCTTTACCTGTTGCTCCGGAACTTCCTCCATCCCGAGCTCTTCGAGGCCGAGGATATCGCGATAAAACGGTATCTGTTCCTCATGCGAGGAGACGGCAATGCCGATGTGATTGATCTTTTTCATCCCAGACTCTCCTTGAATTGTTCAATTTTTGCATTAATAAATCGGTAGGGGACGGAGCGGCCGTGTACCAGCTCCTCTGCCCAGGTGCGTATTTTCTCCTCCGTACCCAGCCGCTCATCGAGCAGGGCATGCAGCTTTGCAGAAAGGATTTTACGCAGTTCTATCTCCGCCCTGCGGGTACGGCGCTCCAGCAGACGCCCGGAGGACTTCATCTCCTCCGCCTGTCCGCCCAGTTCACGATAGAGCTCAGAGACACCGTCGCCTGAGTTTGCAGCGGTGAGCACTACCGGCACCTGTCGCTGCGTCCCGCCCATCCGCATCACATACTCCAGTTCTGACTTCAGCCGCTGCGCCCCATCGCGGTCACGCTTGTTGACGACAAAACAGTCGGCAATTTCCATGATGCCCGCCTTCATTACCTGCACCTCGTCGCCTGTTCCGGGCACCAGCACTAGAATGATCAGATCGGCTAGTTCGACCACCTCCACCTCCGACTGCCCTACTCCGATAGTCTCTACTATGACGGTGTCAAAGCCGGCGGCAGAGAGCACTTTTGCCGCGTCCGAAGTAGCCGCCGCTACGCCGCCTAAGTGCCCTCGGGAAGCCATTGAACGAATGAACACGCCATCATCTTCGGCATGACGCTGCATGCGCAGGCGGTCGCCGAGCAGAGCACCTCCTGAGAAAGGCGAGCTCGGGTCCACCGCCAACACTCCCACTCGGCGCTCCTGCCGGCGCTCTTCTTGTATCAGTCTGTCTACGAGGGTGCTTTTACCGGATCCGGGCGGTCCTGTGATGCCCCATAGTACAGCCCCGCCGGTGTAGGGAAAGAGGATGTCCATGAGTTCTTCTCTGAGTTCGGATTCTTTTTCGATATGAGAAATAACGCGGGCAACGGCGAGGGGCTCTCCCGCCCGTACACGCCGGGCAAGCTCGTGGGACTCCATTCCGGGCTTAAGACTCCACCGGGGTCGAGGATTCGATAAAATCGATTACCTCCTTGATCGGCGTGCCCGGGGTAAACACCGCCCGTATCCCCTGGGAGCGAAGATACTCCACATCGTCCGAAGGAATAATGCCCCCGCCAAAGACCACAATATGCTCGCCCCCTTTTTCCCGCAGCAGGGACACGATCTTGGGAAAGAGCTCATTATGGGCTCCCGAGAGAAGGCTAAGACCGAGAAAATCGGTATCCTCCTGCAGCGCCGTATTGACGATCGCCTCCGGAGTTTGACGAATCCCGGTATAGATCACCTCGTAGCCGTGATCCTTCAGCGCCTGAGCAACATACTTTGCCCCCCGGTCATGGCCGTCCAAGCCGGGCTTGGCTATAACAATTCTTTTTGGTGCTCCCATCCCTCTCTCCTAAGCTTCTAGAACGTTACCGAATCTGTAAATTCTCCGAACTCCTCCCGCAGGATTCCGCAGATCTCTCCCATAGTGGCGTACTGCCGCACCGCCTCGATAATAGGAGGCATAAGGTTCTCGTGTTCATCCCGTGCCGCAGTGCGCAGCGACTCGAGAGCCGACTCGACCGCCTGCGAATCACGGGCCGCCTTTACTTCCTCGAGCTTCTTGGTCTGCACATCCCGGATCGCGGGATCGACCTTGTGGAGGTCGGGCATGTTTGCCTCTTCTGTGCGGTAGGCGTTCATGCCGACTATTATTCGGCGACCCGACTCGATATCCTGTTGATAGCGATAAGCTGCGTCCTGAATTTCACGCTGAATATAGCCCTTTTCGATCGCTTTTACCATACCGCCCATCTCGTCGATTTTTCGCAGATATGTATTAACCTCTTCTTCGATCGAATCGGTGAGCTTCTCGATGTAGTACGAGCCGCCGAGCGGATCGACGGTATTGGTAACACCCGACTCGTGGGCGGTGATCTGCTGCGTGCGAAGAGCGATGCGCACCGACTCCTCGCTGGGCAAGGCCAGCGCTTCGTCGCGGGAGTTAGTATGAAGACTCTGCGTTCCCCCCAGTACCGCTGCGAGGGTCTGAATGGCCACCCGCACGACATTGTTATCCGGCTGCTGTCCCGTAAGGGTACTGCCGGCGGTCTGGGTGTGAAAGCGCATCATCTTGGACTTCTCTTTTTGGGCCCCAAAACGCTCGCTCATCAGACGGGCCCAAATACGCCGTGCCGCCCGAAACTTGGCCACCTCCTCCAGCAAGTCGTTATGAGCGTTAAAAAAGAAGGAGAGCCGTCCGGCGAAACTGTCAACATCGAGCCCTACATCGAGAGCGCTCTTGACGTATTCGATCCCGTTGGCAATGGTAAAGGCCACTTCCTGGACCGCGGTTGAGCCCGCCTCCCGTATATGGTATCCGGAGATACTGATAATATTGAACTTGGGCGTTTCCCGGGAGCAATATTCAAAGATATTGTTTATGATCCGCATAGAGGGCTGCGGCGGGAAAATATAGGTTCCACGGGCCACATATTCTTTGAGAATATCGTTCTGAATGGTGCCGCGAATCTTCTCTTGAGGGACGCCCTGCTTTTCCGCTACCACAATATACATTGCCAGAAGCACCGCCGCCGGAGCGTTGATGGTCATGGAGGTGGAAACCTTCTCCAGCGGAATCTGATCAAAAAGTATCTCTACATCCCGAAGCGTATCGACCGCAACCCCCACTTTGCCGACTTCTCCCTCTGTAATCGGATCGTCGGAGTCGTAGCCTATCTGAGTAGGCAGATCAAAAGCTACGGAGAGGCCGGTTTGTCCCTGTTCCAGCAAATAGCGGTAGCGCCGGTTAGACTCTTCCGCTGTGCCAAAGCCCGCATACTGGCGCATTGTCCAAAGACGCCCCCGGTACATCGTAGGCTGCACTCCCCGGGTATAGGGGTATTCACCGGGAAAACTAAGTTTTTCGAGATACTCTTCATCAGAAAAATCCGTGGGCAGGTAAATTTTCTCCACCGGCTCATTGGAACCGGTCACAAAGTCAACGTTCCGCTCTGAATGTTTTTCCAGAACTCGTTTGAGCGTTGTCTGTTCCCATTCGTCTTTTCTTTTTTTAATGTCGTCGTATGCCCCCAAAGCTTATCTCCTCAGCTCGATAGTACGGCGCGGGCGAGAACATGCACATCTCCTGCGCCCTCATCAGAATACAGTCCCGTTTACTATCTGTCAATTTTGTTTGTTATAATTAACACGTTCTTTCCTCGTACCGGCGCCGCCGGCTCGGGCTCCCCGACGAGCACCCCCACGGGCGCACCCTCTGTGGCGCTCCGCCTCCATGCACCAGAAGTAATCGCGGCAGTAAAAGTAACAACGGCGGTCCCGCGTTCGTTTCCAGCACATTGAAGTAGGCATATTACTACCAGTGTAGTCAATGAAAGCGGTTTTGTACAGTAATCCTGGCCGGCATTTAATCAAGGTATGGGCTTGCCCACACGTGAACGGGACAGAACGAGAGTTTACACAGTCGGCGGCCGCTTGCAGTCTTCCATAAGGGCCTATATAGTTATAGTACACGTTTGGCAATACGGTATCGTCACGGTATTGTCACGGTATTGTCACGGTAGTGTCGCCGTCGAGAGTGGAAAGGACCGTGTGGGATGACTGAAACGGATGAGACAGGCCGAGGAGACGAACGTAAGCCTGAGACAGGTATAGCCGCCTTCTCTGCGGAACCGGAAAAAGTGCGGAAACTTTTTGACAGTTTTCCCCTTCCCGGCTACGTCTGGCGGCGCGAGCCTGCGGATTTTGTTTTAGCGGATTACAACCAAGCCGCCAAAGATATTACTGACGGGAAGGTTATCAATCTCTTGGGCACCGCCCTTTCCGACGCCTATCCCCCTGAGAATGCAGTGCCCCGGAACATCACAAAGGCATACCAAGAGCAAACTTCCTTTGAGGAGGAGATGGATTATACCCTCCTCACAACCGGTGAACAACGTCGCTTAAACATCACCTACTTGCCTTACGAGTCCGATATGGTAGTAATCTACACTGAAGATGTTACCGCCCTGAACGTATCCTATCAGCAGCTGCAGAAGGAAAAGAATCGATTTATCACCCTAGTGGAAGGTATTTCGGAGGCCCTTGTGGCGGTAAACTCCGAAGGAACCATTCATACCGTCAACGCCTCTGCTGTGGAGATGTTCGGCTACCCCCGGGATGAGCTCATCGGGCAAAAGGTGGAACTGCTGGTGCCGGAGGGCAAACAGACCTTGCACGAACAATACCGGCAGCACTTTATGCAAGCCCCCGAAACCCGTGAAATGGGCCGGGGACGTCATCTCAGCGCCCGACACAAAGGGGGCCAAACCTTTCCCGTAGAAATTGGCCTCTCCGCCGTTGATTCAGCGGAAGGATTTTCTATTATCGCCCTCGTGACCGATATTACCGAGCGCATGGCAACTGAGAAGCTGCTGAAGGCCGAAGCGCTCACTGACCCGCTCACCGGCCTCTTCAACCGCCGCGCCTTCCAAAACCATCTCGATGCAGAGGAAGGCCGCTTCGAGCGCGGCAGCGCCCCTTACACGATTGTGATGGGGGACATCGATCACTTCAAGAAGATCAACGATACCTACGGCCACGACATTGGCGACGAAATACTTCGCCGTATTGCCGAACTCTTAACCGACTTCACTCGCCAGTCCGACATACCGGCCCGCTGGGGAGGCGAAGAGTTTATTCTCCTACTGCCGGAGACACTCTGCGCAGGAGGGCAAATTCTCACGGAAAAACTCCGTGCCGATGTAGAGGCGTTAGAGATCACCGTCTCAACCGGTGCGGTGCTTTCCGTCACCATGAGTCTTGGTTTGGCCGTGCGCGGGCGGGAAGATACCCCGGAGAGGGTCATTTCCCGGGCCGACACACAGCTCTACGAGGCAAAAAAACGCGGACGGAATATAGTTTCCGGCTGCGCGCCTGGGGATTAGCCCCGGTGCGCGTCCCGGCAGTACAGCCCCCTACATGTACCTCCCGCCGGCTTCAGAGGGTATCGCAGGAACTCAAAGAGGCTCTACTCGGCACGCGGAGAGCTTAAAGGGAGCTATCTTTGAGTCCGGATCCAGCTCTGCTCTGGTAAGACTGTTCACCGGGGTTTCCCTAAAGTGGAAGGGCGCAAAAAGCTCGCCCCGTCTCACTCCTTCACTCAGGCTGAGAGTAGTTCGCACCTCGCCCCGGGAGTTGAGCAGTTTTACCTGAGTCCCATCGCTTAGCTTCAAACGACGCGCATCCGCGGGGTGCATCAGCACGTACGAATCGGCAGCGTAGGAGTTCAGTGAATCGCTGCGCCGTGACATGGTACTGGTGTGATACTGGTAGAGAATGCGGCCGGTGTTGAGGAGAAAAGGATACTCCTCGGATGGCTGTTCCGAAGCTTCCACATGCTCCACGGGAACCATCTTTGCTTTACCGTTGGCCGTCTTGAAGCTCTCGAGAAAGAGGGTCGGCGTTCCCGGGTGATCGGTACTCGGACAGGGCCATTGAATGCCGGTATGCTCGATCCGCTCGTAGTTGATCCCGGCGAAAATCGGGGCTGCCGCGGCAATTTCGTCAAAGATCTCCGACGCATGAGCGTAGCTGCCCAGATCCCGTCCCATTTTCCGGGCAAGATCGATCAGGATTTCTCCATCTCCCCGGGCTTCTCCCGGCGAGTCGACCGCTTTGCGTACCCGCAGAGTGCGGCGGTCGCTGTTTACGAAGGTGCCGTTCTTTTCGGCAAAACTGGCAGCCGGCAGAATGACATCCGCGTAGGGGGTGGTCTCGGTGTGAAAAATATCCTGCACTACCAAAAACTCAAGGTTTTCAAAAGCCTCCCGGGTATGATTGAGATCGGGATCGGTGAGGAGCGGATTCTCACCCATTATAAACATCCCCTTCACTTCTCCCCGTCCTGCGGCCTGGACAATCTCCACGGTGGTCAATCCCGGTTCAGAGGGAAGCTGTTCGAAGGGGACCTTCCAGAGTTCGGCCAATTTCTTCCGATTATCTTCATCCGCTACGGAAATGTAGCCCGGATACTTCCCCGGATGACAACCGACGTCGGTGACGCCCTGGACATTGTTTTGGCCCCGGGGCGGGTCGATCCCGCAGCGCTCCCGTCCCACCTGTCCGGCGGTAAGCATCATGTTGATCAGCGCGTAGACGTTGTTGGTACCGGTAGCCTGCTGGCTCATTCCCATGCCGGTGACCACCATTGCGGTGTCTGCCCCGCCATAGATTCGAGCCGCCTCGCGCAGCTTCTCCGCCGGCACGCCGGTTATCTCGGCGGTTTTTTCCGCTGTGTAGGGGGCCACCTGCTCCTTGAGCGCCTCAAAAGCTTCCATACCGCCGTCTACCCGCTCGGCAATGAACCGCTCGTCCGTCAGTCCTTCGTCGATCAGCAGCTTCGTCAGCCCGTTGAGCAGCGCCACATCGGTGCCGAGGCGCTGCTGGAGCCACAAGTCGGCATATTTGACCATCGGAGTCCAGCGCGGGTCGGAGACAATCACCTTAGCCCCCCGCTCCTTGCCGTTCTTGGCAAAAGTGGCGGTGACGGGATGCGTTTCCACGATGTTGTTGCCGGTAATGAAGAGGCAGTCGGTAGCGGCAAAATCTTCGATGGAATTGGACCCGGCACCGCTGCCCAGAGCGCCCATCATAGCCGTGACAGTGGAGGAGTGGCAGAGGCGGGTGCAGTAATCCAGATTATTGCTGCCGAAGGCGAGACGGACGAACTTCTGAAAGAGGTAGGTATCCTCGTTGGTGCATTTGGCCGATGCGTAGCCGGCAAGCGCATCGCCGCCGTGCCGTTCGCGTATTTCTCCGAAACGACGGGCAATCAGATCGAGCGCCTCGTCCCAGCTCGCCTCTTCGTGCCGGCCGTTTTTCTTAATCAGCGGTTTGGTGAGCCGCTCGGGGCTGTGGACGTAATCGTAGCCGAATCGTCCCTTTACGCAAAGGCGCCCGTAGTTGGGGGGAATGCCCTCGGCACCGTCGGCGCGCAGAATACGGCCATTTTGTACCCGCAGGTTGATCTGGCACCCTACCCCGCAGTACGGGCAGGTGGTACGCACCGTGCGGTCGAGCTTGTCCAGCTGTATCTCATCCCGGTGGGGCTTCTCCACAATCGCGCCGGTCGGACAAAGCTGAATACACTCTCCGCAGCCGTCGCACTCCGAGCCGCTCCACTCATCGAATCCGGCGACAATGTACGAACCGATTCCACGGCCGTTGAAGTTGAGGACGTGCTTGCCCTGTACCTCACCGCAGGCTTTGATGCAGCGGAAACACTTTATGCACTTCCCGCCGTCAAAGCTGAGCACCGGCGAGCTTTCGTCGCTGCGGGCGGCGATCTCCCCGTGGAGCTTAGGATAGCGGCGGACGGCGGGGTCCTCCAGGCCGTAGCGGTAGACGAGCTCCCGCAGCTCATCCCGGTAGGTACCGTCGTAGCGCTCCTCATGTTCGGCAAGCAGGTACTCGAGGGTCTGCCGCCGCGTGGCCTCGATCTCTTCGTCGGAGGTGGTCACCTGCATCTCCTCCTCGGTCTCCACCGTACAGGCCATGGTCAGCCCTTTTTTACCTTCCACCTTGACGATACAAAGGCGGCAGGCGCCGGTTGGACTCAGCTTAGGGTGGTAGCAGAGGTGCGGGATATCGAAGCCCGCATCCATGGCAGCCTGCAAGAGATTCGCCCCTGAATAGGTATCCACCTTGTGTCCGTCGATCGTAATGGTAATATGGCGTTTCACGGCGTCCTCTCTTTTTTCTCATGTACGGCATGAAGTTCTTTCAAAATCGGTTTGTTTGACATTGCCTCCGAAAGCTTACAGAGCATCGGCAAAAAAGCGCCGGGCGGTTCCCAATGAAAGGATCGGGGACTTTCCGAGCGGACAGAGCGAGGCACGGTCCATGTACTCAGCCTCCTGCTCCATGCGCGTGAGCAGTTCTCCCCGGCTTCCCTCCGGTTGTGCTTTGAGCTCCTTCGCCATCTTCTCCAGTACAGTCATGCCCACCCTGCACGGAACGCACTTACCGCAGGACTCGTGGCGGAAGAACTCCATCACCTCATAGATCGGCTCTCCCAGATCACGCTGATCGTCAAACACGATTACCGCCCCTGATCCGAGTACCACCCCCCGGTCCTTCAGGCTCTTGTATCCGAGAGGCACATCCAACAGCTCCTCGCTCACCAGGCTGCCTGCGGCTCCGCCGACAAGGGCGGCCTTGAAAGCACGCCCGTCCCGCATTCCGCCGCAGCGCTCTTCGATCAGCTGCCTCAGGGTAATGCCCATCTCCGTTTCGTAGTATCCCGGATGGCGGACATCGCCGCTGACGGTAAAGATCTTGGTTCCCGGTGAGTCGGCGGTTCCCCATTGGCGGTAGCCGGCGGAACCGTGGCGCACCACATAGGGAATATGCGCGAAAGTCTCCACGTTGTTGATCAACGTCGGCGCACCGAAAAGCCCGTATTCGGCCGGATACGGCGGCTTTATGCGCGGATAGCCGCGTTTGCCCTCCAGGGATTCCAGCAAGGTCAGCTCTTCTCCACACAAATATGAGCCCGCTCCCAGGCGGATCTCCACCTCCAGAGCATAGCCGCTGCCCAGAACATCCGAACCTAGATACCCTGATGCATAACAGTTCTCCACTGCCGTGCGCACGCGGCGAATCGACTCGGTATACTCGCCACGGATATAGATATAAGCCCGTTCCGCACCAATGGCGTAGGCCGAAATAATCAGGCCCTCCATCATAATGTGAGGGTCCCGCTCCATAATGGCACGATCTTTGAATGTGCCGGGCTCCCCTTCGTCGGCATTACAAACCACGTATTTAGGACCGCAGGCGTGACAGAGGGATTCCTCGGTCAGTTTCTCCTTCACACCAGTAGGGAATCCTGCACCTCCGCGCCCCTGCAGCCCGGAGTCGGTGACCTCTCGATAGATATCCTCCGGTGCGCGTTGCAGCGCTTGCTTCAAGGCTTCGAACCCTCCGGCGCGCTCATAGTCCCCCAGACTTTCCGGGTCTATTTTCCCGGCATTCTGCAGTGCAATATTTTCTTGTCTCTCAGCCATGACGCTCCTCCCCCTTTCGCGTACGCTCGAGAATCGCCCCGAGGCTATTCCGGGTGAGCTTGCTGTAGAGCACTTCATCGATCATCATGCTGGGCGCGTGGTGACAGTTTCCCAGACACTCGCTCGTCTCCAGGGTAAAACTCTCGTCGGAGGTAGACTCCCCGAGCTCGATCCCGAGTTGCTCGCGGAGCGAATCGAGAATATCGGTGGCACCCATCATCCGACACACCGGAGACGTGCAGACCCGAATGATGCGGTGCCCCCGCGGCTCCGCACTCAGCATCGAGTAATACCCTACGACTCCGTACACTCCGGCGCGGGTGGTATTGATGTACTCCGCCACTTGGTCCATGGCCTCGGTAGAGATGAAGCGCCGAGGTTCGTTCTCTTGAATCTCGTGCAGGATCATGAGCAGGTTTTCTCGGCGCGGTGAATACTTTTGAAAAATTGCATTATAGTCCACGTTGCTCCCCCCACTACGAAGACTATGGGACCGGGGAGGGAAAATCAAAAAGTGGAGAGCAATTTTCTGCAGAAGTCCTACAAGTTCCGGTTTTTCTTCCCGTAGTGCTCTTTGGCAAAACTCTGCATCGCTTCGATCTCTTCCCTGGAGAAGGTGCGGATCTCGCCGCCCAGCATTTTTGCATGCAGGTAGATCTGAGCATTCTTCTCCAGCACTTGACTGACCTTGAGCGCGGTGCGCATATCTGCGCCGACGGAGAGCGAACCGTGGCCCGGCAGTATCACTGCATTTCGCTCGCCCAGCCCTTCAATGGCTCTCTCCGCCAGCTCCCTCGTTCCGGGCAATGCGTAGGGCTGGGCTGACTCCACCTGCTCTCCTACGATCTGGACAAAATCTTCGCTTACCGCCGGAAGCGGCTTTCCAACGACCCCGAAGACGGTGGAATACACGGGATGGGTGTGAATGACCGCGTGGACATCCTCCCGCGCCTCGTAGACCGCCGCATGCATGTGTTTTTCCACCGAGGGCTCTGCCTCGCCGTCAACAACCTCTAGAGAGGGGTCCATGACCACCACATGACGAGCTTGAATCGTGGTATAGTCCATCCCGCTGGGACTAATATAGAAAAAATCCGTTTCGGGATCTCGTACGCTTATATTGCCCCAGGTCCCCACGGTAATTCCTCGCTCGAGCATTTCCACGCCGGTATCCACTACCAGCTGCCGATAGTCTTCACGTACTGAGTTTTTCATAGCACCTCCAAAAACACTAAGCTATCATAAAACGGCAAGCGTACAAAGTGGGTCAGCCGGCTCAATCGTTCTTCGGTACGGCCGACGAGCTCCGGGGATCGCCGCTCAAGCAGTCCGGCACCGTCCCTCCTACATACGCGAGAACCGCTGCAAAACGGTCTGCGGCAAAAACGTGTACCGCGGCGGCCTGGCGCCTTGGAGCGAAAACCTCATCCTCCTCCCTCGCTGCCAGCGCTCCTCGCCGCTTCTTCGGCCTCCCGGCGCTGAACCATCTCCTGCAACTTTTGGTAGTAGGCAGGAGTAATGGGGTAAAAGGAAAGCACTACGATACCGGTGATAAAAAAGAGCGCTGGAATGGGGCCGCAGAGCAGCCGTATTCCGAGAATCGCCGTATCGCTCTGTTCCACGTTCGGAACGTAATTGAAGAGATCCAGCACCCAGCCGTTGATGCCGATGGCCAACGCCTGGCCGAGCTTGGAGCTGAAAGTCCACAGGCTATAAAAAACGCCCTCCCGGCGCATTCCGTTGTGGGCATAATCGTACTCCACTACATCGGGGAGAATAGCGTGGGGCATCACGTAATGGGTGGCAAAGCCGATGCCGGCGCCTATCAAAAGTCCGAAAGCCAGCGGCAGATCTCCGAGATGGGCGGTAAAAGCGAATACCAGCACCAGAAGGGAGAACCAGCCCATTCCCAAGTTGTAACAGAGCTTCTTCCCCAGCCGCTTTGCCGCCTTTACCCAGATGGGGATGAAGACAATGCTGCTGGCCAGCAGAGCCAACAGGGCAAACTGAAACATATCCTTTGCTTCATAGACATAGGTAAAATAATAGAGCAGCGCCCCCTGGATTATCGTCACTCCGGTCATGTGCAGTACATAGGGCAGTAGAATGAGCCTGAAGGCCCTGGTTTTGAACGCATGAAGGTAGGAGCGAAAGAAGCCTTTGCTGCTGTCCGACGGCTCACCGCGGGGCTCCCGGACTGCCCAGAAGGTGATCAGGGCAGTGGCCATCATAATACCGCCCATGATCGCGCCCATCACGGTCCAGCCCACCTGCTGGGAGTCGAACAGGCCGGTAATAGGGATAACGAGACCGGCGCCGATAAAGGTTCCCACCACGGCGAAACTCATGCGGAATCCCGCCAGGACGGTTCGCTCATTGTAATCCCGGGTCAGCTCCGGCAAAAGCGTCTGGTAGGGGATATTGACTACGGTAAAGGCGCCGTTGAGGAAGCAAACGACGATCACCGCCCACACAAACAGGAGCACGGGATCGTCCAAGCCGGGGTCGGTAAACATCAGCACCATTGCTGCCGCCAGCGCAAAGGAGCCGTAGAAGATATAGGGGCGCCGGCGACCGAGGCGGCTGCGGGTGCGGTCGGAGAGAAAGCCGACTACTGGATCGGTACCGGCATCCCAGAACTTACCAACCATCATCGCCGTTCCCGCCAATCCGGCGGCCATACCGACGATGTCGGTAAGATAAAAAAGAAGGTAAAAGCCGATGATCGTAAAAAAAAGGTTGCCCCCCAGATCGCCCACTCCGAATCCGAGTTTTGTCCTAAGGGTCAATCCAACACGTGCCGGCCGTTCACTCATACGATATTCCGTCCTTCTTACGTACGTGAATTGAATGCGGCGTAGGGCTCCAGCGTAGGATGCTCCCACCTCCGGTACCACTCGCGAAGATAGGGTTTTAGTTCGTCGATCACTCCGCGGAGCCTATCCGGCGTCGGGGTCTCCCGAAGCTGCTCGGCGAGCGCCTCGGCACACTGCGCTTCGTCGATTCCCAAAACGGTTCCGCCTCTGACCGCCGGGCGGCCGGCAACCCAGACCGAATCCACATCCTCCGCCCGTGCGCGCGTCAACAGCAGGGTGAGCGGATCCGCGTGCTCCTCATACCAGGGCCGAAACATACGGCGAGTGTCAAGCAGCACAACATCCCCCCGATACCCTTCTGCCAGGCGGCCGAGGTATTCCTCCGCCCCCAACAGGCCGGCGCCTCCCTCGGTGGCCATGCGGAAAATGTCGGTCGGTTCCGGAGTATCCGCCGACATGCCGGGACTGCGGTGCAGGCGAAGAGCCATCCGCATTTCCGTGAACATATCGTCGTCATCGTTGATGCCGTTGGCATCGAGGCCCAGGGCCAGCGGCACGCCAGCCCCGCGCAGCGCATTCAGCGGGGCGGTACCGGCGCGTAAGCGCAGGTTGGAACTGGGGTTGTGACTGACTGCCGTCCCCGTCTTCGCCAGGAGCTGTATCTCCCTTTCCGTCAGCCACACCCCGTGAGCCAGCGTGAGCCGCGGGCTCAAAACCCCCAGGCTGTGCAGCCACTCGACGGTGCCGATCCCATGAGAACGCAGTCCCTCCAGCTTCTCATGGAACGACTCGAGGGCGTGGGTTTGAATACGCAGCGTATGTTGTTCTGCCGTCGAGACGATCCTCTTCAGCAGCTCAGGTTCGCTCCACTGCGGTCCCGGAGGACCAAACCAAACCTGCTGCAGTTCCGCACCGTTCCACTGATCTGCGAGGGAAGAGATGCACTGCAGGTATTCATCCGCCGACATTCCCGCTGCAAGGGGAATCTGCTCCCGTACTCTTCGCTTCAGCGCAGCGGGAAGACTGGCAAGAAAGCGTTCATCCTCACCGTCGCCACTGACGAGAAAACTCTTCTGCAGCATTCCTGGAGCCACCGCAGCGGCAAGCCCGGCATCGCGGTAGGCCCGCAGCCGCGCTTCGGTATCTTCGCGGGCCTCTTTCTCGCTACCTACCACCGTCATATCCACTACCGAGGTGACGCCGCTCTTCAAGAGCCGGGCGGCGCTCAATGCGGAGGCCAAATAGGCATCCTCCGGGCGCATACCGAGGGTGGATAGGAGCCACGGCTCGAGGGTATCATCCTTCACCCCGTGCAGACTCTGCGGGATTCCCCCGCTGTGGTGATGAGCATTGATGAGGCCTGGGATGACCATATGATGCTGCGTTCCATATACCGGCACTCCGGGGTAGCTGCGGGCAATTTCCTGCCAGTGTCCCACCTCGATGATACGCTCGCCCTCGAGCACTACCGCCCCGCCATGGAGCCATTCGTGTCCGGCAAACAGCCAGCCTCCGCGCACAATACTTCGCTGTCGACTCATACTCTCCCCCTTGTCCTTCACCATAGTGCAGACAATTTTCAAAATCGACAATGTCCTGCCTTTACCCGGGCTACATGGGGTACCCAGGCTGCATAGACTACCCGGGCTACCCAGGCCGCAGAACTTGCCGCGGCGGCCCCTTATAGCAGCCGCAAAAACTCGTCCACCCGCTCCCGTATGGTCTCAATACCCCGTCTCCAGAAATCAGAGGATTCGATGTCGAATCCCGCCTCTCGGGTGACCTCCACGGCTGATGCCCGGCCGGTGCGCTGCAGCAGCTCCCGGTAGGTCTCCTTAAAGTTCTCGCCTTCCTGCAGGTAACGAGTGTAAAGCCCCAGGCCGAAGAGCTGACCGAAGGCGTAGGGAAAGTTGTAAAAGCTGAGTTCTGGACGATAGTAGTGCGGCTTTATCGCCCACATATATGGATGAAGGGTCTCTGGATCGAGCGCTTCTCCGTAGGTCTCCTTTTGAGCCCAGAGCATGAGCCGCTTCAGCTCCGCCGGTGAGAGTTCTCCCTCCGCTCGCCGTTCGAGCACCGCATATTCAAACTTGTAGCGCGAGAGAATATCGACGATCACCTGAGTCGCGTTTTGCAAAAACTTCTCCACCAGCGGCAGCTTCTCCTCTTCATTCGTCTCTCCGAGCGCCCCGTCAAAGACCACCGACTCGGCAAAAATACTGGCGGTTTCCGCCAGGGTCATCGGGTACTGCCGATGAATGTGCGGTGCATCTTTCAGTACGTGGTGGTGGTAGGCGTGTCCGATCTCATGAGCGAGGGTCTTTACATCGCCGAAATTGCCGGAGAAGTTGGTGAGAATCCGCGACTCGCCGGTCAATGGCAAGCTTATGCAGTATCCCCCGTCTACTTTTCCCTGCCGCGGCCGAGCATCGATCCAGCCACCTTCAAACACGTGTTCGGCAAATTCCGCCAGCTCCGGCGAGAAGCTCCGGAAGTGACGCAGAATGAACTGCCGGGTTTCGGTAAAACTCCAGGAGGCCTGCTGATTTCCCACAGGGGCAAAGAGATCGTAGAAGCCGAGCCGCTCCACTCCCAGCAGCTGCGCCTTGCCCGATAGATACCGGCGGAATATCGGCAGCGACTCTTCCATAACACCCGTCAACGCCTCCAGGGTTGCGGGACTGATCCGCGCCTGTCGAATCGATTTTTCCAGGGTCGAGCCGTGGCCGCGGCGGCGATTCAGACTCAACGTGGCTCCCTTCACCCCGTTCATTGCATAGGCAAGGGGTACCTCCACCTTTTCCACCGCCGCAAGCTCTTTCTCCCACGCCTTACGACGCAGCTCGCGGTCCGGACTGAAGGCCATCCCCCGCAGTTCGGTGACGGTTTTGCGCTCTCCGGTGCTGCAGTCCCATTCCTCCTCCGCGGTGGAGGAGACCGCCTGAAACAGCCGGCTCCAGGCATTGGCCCCCGAGCGCATCAAGTCAGCCGCTACCGACTCTTCGGCGGCACTCATTTGATGCTGCTGGAAGTAGAGCTGCTCGTCGATAAAGTGGCGGAACCGCTCCAGTTCGGTCTCCTCCGCATAGAGGTCGGGAAGTTCGTCGGCTATTTCCGCCAGCCGGTTCTTGAAGGCCACCTCCGCCTCGCGGATGGGAAGCGCCGTATCCTCAAGACGGTTCAGTTCGGCAAGCGCCTGGGCGTCCGTGGTGTTGGTGGAGTACCACATGGTCGCGTAGGCTTCGAGTTCTTCGAAACTGTCGCCGAGCTCGTTGTAGAGATCGAGACAGCGGCGGAGCCAAGCGGCCTTTCCTTCCGCTTCCTCCGGTCCCTCCCGCGTCAGAGCGTTGAATTGATTGGTCAGCTCTTTGATGCGGGAGAATATTGTGGTGTAGCCCGGATCCTCCGGCCCCGCATACAAGGCGTTAAGATTCCAAGCCGGTATGGTTTCGTTGTGCATGGCACCTCCCTAAAATGGTTACAGATCAATTTCGAGCCCCACTATAGCATGACCGTGCGTATCTCCCGAATATTTTTCCCTAGAATCCTTTGAAATGTTCAAGCCTTTAAGCAGTGTTACGAGGGCCGTGAATCTTTTTCCGCCGTCGGGTTGTGAAAGCTCCCCGCTTTTATTAGTATTTTACTTTGTTATTCTTTCAACATGCAATTGTGAACGAATATTTGTATTTCTCGTAGCGCATCACTATGGTTCATCGGGAGGTGAGGAGAATGCGACACACACTTACAGCAGCCCTCGAAGAGGGACCGGTTATTTGCGGCGAAGGCTATCTTTTTGAACTTGAACGGAGAGGCTATCTGCAGGCCGGCAGTTTTGTGCCGGAGGTTTCTCTCGAATATCCGGAGGCGCTCGCGGCGGTACACCGTGATTTTGTGCGGGCCGGCTCGGATGTGATCGAGGCGTTTACTTACAATGCGCACAGAGAGAAGATGCGCCTTATCGGCAAGGAAGAGATGCTCGAGCCTCTGAACCGCGCCGCGCTGCGAATCGCCGGGGAGGTTCAGCAGGAGTTTGACGGCAC
>CAYFUX010000019.1:0-57697 GCA_964346455.1 uncultured Spirochaetaceae bacterium | reverse complement strand
TACCAAAGCCGAAGGCGCCGGCCTGCCCGCCGATCCACTGCAGGAAGCTGGCCAGCCGGATCATCTCCAGGCTGAGGGTTCGGAGCCAGTCGGCTTTCTCTGGAACTTCGATCCCAGCCAGCTCCTCCACCGTGGCGGCAAAGAGGTATTCGTTGAAATCCGGCTCCGGGACGGAGATTCGGCACACGATGGGGAAGCACTGCATATAGCTGCGCCGCTCCATCAGCTTCTCGAAGCCGCGGTGCAGGTAGCCGATGTGGGTCCGGCAGTCCGCCACCTCGTCGCCGCTTAAGGTCAGCTCAAGGGACATGTTGCCGGTGATGCCCGGGTGGTTCGGCCCCTGCCAGACTTTGACGAACTTGCCGGAGGCAAGATCTACATCCGGCCGGCCGCCTTTGGTCTCCGGATATTTGCTGCGGTCCTGGGTATACATGTCAGGGTACCTCCGGGTAGAGTTTCGTCTTCATGTGCTCCGCCGGTTCCTTCCCGTCCCGACCGGGGCGCGGGAAGTAGGTTTCTTCGGAGTACTTCTTGGTGTCAAACTCGCGCCGCATCGGCGGGGTGGTCTCCCAGTTCTCCAGGATGAACTCCTCGTCCACCCGCGGGCTGCCGGGAAAGTGGATGCCGAACATCTCCTTCAGCTCCCGCTGGTAGGTGGCCGCCTGGGCCCAGAAGTCGTGAATCGACTCCATCTCCGTCCCCTCCCGGGGAAGGTAGACCCGGAGGCCGATGTCGGCGGCGAGGGAATAGTTGTGGAGCATGTAGGTGAGCTGAAAGCGCCCCTCTTCGATGTAGTCCACCGCCGTCAAGAAGACCAGGTGGGTGAAGCCGTGGCGCTCCTTTAGCTCCCGGATCAGGCTGCGGGCCTGCTCCGGCGGAGCGGTGAAAAAGAGGAGCTCCGGGCGCTGGAGATTGGCTTCTCCCACTTCATAGCGCGATTCGAGTTCCTGTTGTATGTTGTGCAGATCTGTCACGGTTCCTCCTTCATTGCGGACAGTGACGGCCGCTCCGCCGTGCGGGTAGCCGGCCTGTCACCAGTTATACTCCGGCATGTCCCAGTTGCTAATCACCTTCTTCTGGTTCGCTTTGTACCAGTCGAAGTGCTCGGCATATTCGTTGGCTTTCTCAGCCTTACCGGCCTTGATCAGCCGCTGCAGCTCCTGAAATCCCGCCAGGATCGCCTCCGGGCGGGGCATGCAGCCGGTGATGTAGACATCCACCGGGATATACATATCGATGCGGTTGATGGTGTTGTAGCTGTCCCAGTACATGCCGCCGTTGATGGTGCAGCTGCCCAGGCCAATCACCCATTTGGGGTTCTGCATCTGCTCGTAGCTGCGGATGATGCGCTTGAGAGTCTTTACCGAGGCGTAGCCGCCGATGACGAAGACCGAGGCGTTCCGCGGGGTGGGCCGGCCCACCACGCCAAAGCGGCTGGCGTCGAAGCGGCTGGTCATCAGGGGGCGCAGCTCGATGGCGCCGCAGCCGGTGCCAAAGCCGAGGACCCAGAGGGAGTTGGCCCGGGCCCAGTTGAGAAACTTCTCGACGATCCCGCGGTAGGGTTTAGCCGCCTGCGGGCGGGCGTCGCAGAAGAGCTCCGGGTCGTCCACCGGAGATTCGGGGAGGTCCCGGGCGCGCATGGCCGCCGCCACCTCCTCGGGGTTGCCGCTGTCATGGTGAGAGGGGACGGAGGCCGGCTCTGCCGTCTCGGAACCCCCGGGGGGCTGCTTTGACGGCTCGGGATTCGCTTCGTCTGCTGTATGGGTTTTCGATGTATCGCTCATAAGCGGCTCCTAGAGTACGGTCCAGGCGATGGCCGCCAGACCGAGAAGAGTGGGAATAAAGAGAAAAAAGCGGATCGACTCCTCCGTCCGAAAACGGGGGAAGGAGGCACCCACTGCCACATTGATCATGTAGAGCAAAAAGGTCTTGATGATCATTTCCAGAATGTTGGTGGCTCCGCCCAAAAAGAGGTTCATGTAGAGGACCAGCTTGGCGGCGGTAAAGATGGAGCGGTTGGTGAAAAGAAGCCCCAGGTAGTTGCTCTGATACTCGGTGGGCGGGCCGACGGGAATCTCCTGAGGTGCCCGCACCAGAGAGAAGGGATTGTACATGTTCATCCCCAGGAAGGCGAGCAGACCGGCTGCAGTGGCCAGCGGATTGGCAATGATGTTCCAATTGGCAATACCGCCCTGCTGAGCCGCCACCAGCTCTGTGATGGAGAGGCTGCCGTGCTGCGCCACCAGGGCGATCACCGCCAGGGTGAAGGGGACTTCGAAGGCGGTCATCTGTGCCAGGCCACGGCTGACGCCGATCGGGCTGTAGGGATGGCCGCTTTCGCCGGCTCCCAACGCCATGCCCAGCTGACCGAAGAAGATGAAGTAAATCACCAGCAGCACGTCGCCGGAGAAGCTGAAGTTGGCAAAGACCACCGATCCGTAGATGGCTGGGATGAAGAGGTAGGTTCCCACACCGCCGGTGAGCCGGAAGATCGGCCCCAGGTAGAACATGATCCCGTGGCTGATGGAGCTGCGCTTGGCATTGTTCTTGATGATATCCAGGTAGGGCTGGTAGATGCGGATGCCGATGCGCCCCTGCACCCGGGCATAGATCCGCGCGACCGTTCCCATCAGCAGCAGCCCGTAGTTGAGAATCACGAAGAGGGAGATCGCCGCGTAGAGGATTCTGGTGAGAATACTGGGTTCCATTTATAACCTCTCTATCAGGAAGTAGAGTACGCCCACAAAGAGCAGAATGTGGAGGGCGTAGGTCTGGCCGTTGCCGGTGTAGATGCGGCGCAGCGCCCCCCCGAGGGAGGCCGCCGCCTCTGCAACACCGCCCCACACTTTTGTTGCAAGGGGCTCGGTGAGAAAGCCGAGGGCTTTCTTATAGGGAGCAAAAAAGTTGTGGGCAAAGTGGCTCGTCTCCGGCCGGTGCGGCCGTTCGGCGGCAAAGACGATGTTGAACTGTTTTACCGTCTGCGGCCGTCGCTGGACGAGCAGTAGCCAGATGAGGATCAGGGCGAAGACCGCCATTGTGACAATCATTACCGCCGTCCCGTTGAAGTAGCCCAGACTGCTGATTGCCGTGAGCCCCTCCCACTCGAGGGCGGCGGGAAAGGCGGCTTCTGCAGCCCCGACCGCCGGGCCAATCAAGAGGCGCGGAAAGGAGGAGACGGCCATGATTGACAGCATAAAGAGCAGCTGCGGAAGGACGAGCAGCAGCGGCGCCTCCTTCACCTGCCGATGCTCCACTTTTAACTGGCCAAGGAAGACGGTGTGGATCAGGCGGAAGAGATAGAGAAAGGCCAGAGTGCCGGAGAAGAAGGCGACCCCGGTCAGCACGTAACTGCCGCTCTCCAGCAGGGCAGTGTACAGCAGCCACTTACCGCCGAAGCCGGCCAGGGGCGGCACCCCGGAGACGGCGATGATGCCGATCAAAACGGTGATAAAGGAGATAGGCATCTTTTTGATCAGCCCGCCCATGCCGTACATGAGGCGGGTGCCGGTGCGATGGATTACCCCCGCGGCGGCGAGAAAGAGGATTCCCTTGAACAGCAGGTGCAGCACCGTCAGGTAGAGCGCGGCGGTCCAGCCCAGACCGCTCATCAGCCCAAAGGCCATGACGATATAGCCGAGCTGTCCCATGCTGGAGTAGGCCAGCAGGCGCTTGATATCCTCTTGGAAGACCGCCAGCAGCGAGCCGATCAAAGCGGTGACCGCCCCCAGCCATCGCAGTAGCAGCGGAACGTTCACCAGGCCGACCTCATTGCCGGCGAATATCAGGGCGAAGGCGAAGAGGCCGAAGACCCCCGCTTTACTGAGCACCGCCGAGAGCATGGCGCTGGCGGTGTCGTCCGCCTCTGCGTAAGCGCCGGGGAGCCATATATGGACCCCCGCCGCCCCGATTTTAAGCAGGAATCCGACCGTGAGCAGGAGAAAGATGAGGCCGGAGAGCGCGGCGGGAAAGCCCTGCTGCATCGCCGCGGCGATGTGCATGGCGGCGTCCCCGCCGGCGGCGGAGATTGCCAGGGCAAACCCGCTCATCAGGATAAACGCTCCGCCTAGGGAGAAGGTAATATAGCTGAGGGCCGGCCGTTCCCCGCGCCGTCCAAGCAGCACCAGCAGATAGGAGCTGACGGTCATCAGTTCCCAGAGGAAGAAGAACTCCAGGAAACTCTCCGCCAGCGGCAGGCCGCCGAGGGAGAGGACCAGGGCCGTCATGAGCGGGTAGAAGGCGCTCGCAGAGGGCCGGCGAAAGAGGCTGCCGAGGTAGACCGCTCCGCCGCCGATGACAAAAACCATGAAGAAGAGCGGCCGCAGCCCTTCGAAGCCCGGGAAAAACCAGTAGCCGAAGCCGGCGATAAGTGCCAGGCCCAGCAAGCCCGCGAAACGATTGCCCCGGGCGCCGAGCAGGAGGACCGCCGCACCGGCGGCCAGCGGGGCGTACACGAGATATCCCGCAGCCCCGCTGGGGAAAGCCAGGGCGAGGCCGACGGCGGCAAGCAGCAGCGCGGCAATCGAGGCGGGCAGAGCAACGCGCAGCGGGAATGGATCCGGAAGCTCCGCCGCAGGTTTCCCGTCGGCAGCACCGGCAGCGTCGGCAGCACCGGCTGCCTCAGTTGCGCCGGCGTGTTCCGCCGCCGCATCGGCAGAGGCGCGGCGTAGGGCCGCTGAACGGCCGAACCACCGCAGCAGATAGACCGCTTCACACAGTGATCCCCCCAGGATAAGGGCAACGATCCAGGGGGCGGTGCCGATGATCGACGTCACCAACCGCCACTTGGCCCAAAAGGCGGGGAAAGGCGGCAGCCCGGCGAGGGAAAAAAGGAGGATGCCGAAGATCAAAAATCCCGCAAACCCGGCCGGGCCTTGCCAGCGGCTCCACTGAGGACGGCGCTGGGCGGAGGTGAGCCAGAAGAGGCCCGCTTTGGCTAGTAGATGGTTCACAAACAGTACGCCGGCGGTAAATATCACGAAGTCCTGGTTCATCCCGTCCCGTAGCGCCAGGGTAACGGCCGCTAAAATCAGTCCCATCTGGGCGGCCGAAGAGTAGCCGAGCAGACGCTTGACGCTGCTCTGCCGCAGCCCTATGAAATTGGAGAAAAAGAAGGTCAGGATTCCGACCCACAGTAGCCCGGTGAGTGCGGCGGCCGGGAGGGCCGGCATGATTTTGAGGAGAGCATAGAGAATAGCGCCGCTGTTGACCACCGCGATGACCGAGACGGCGCCGCTCTCGGTCGCCTGGTAGACATCCAGCGCCCAGCCGTTGGCGGGAAAGGGTTTGAGCTCGATCAGTAGCGCCGCGGTGACCAGAAATATCGCGGTAAAGCCGGGGACGGCGGTAAAGAGGCGGCCTGCGGCGACGATCTCGTCCAAAGCGAGGGTTCCGGTGAGGCGGTAGACGTAGCCGGTGCCGATCAGAAAGAGCGCCGAGGCGATACCGCCGGCAATGACGTACTTGAAGCCCGCCGCAAGGCTGTGGCGATTTCGCTCCACCACGATCAAGGCGTAGGTGGCGATGGAGGAGATCTCCAGGAAGACGAAGAGGTTGAACAGATCCCGAGTGAGCACCAGCCCGACCGCTCCCAAAATGACCATGAGAAAGAGCACCGGTGCGGTGACCGTTCCGCGTGTGAAGCGTGGGGCCATTGTGACCGCCGCCAGCAGTCCCGCCGTGAGCATGGAAAAGGTAAAGGCGGACTCGCCGGGGCCCATAACCAGGGCGATCGAGAGGGGCGGCCGCCACCCGGCGGTGAAGACCGTCGTGCCGCCTTCACCCACAAGTGCAGCAACGAGCCACGAGCCGGAGAGCAGCGTCATAGCGGCCAAACCGGCATAGAAGAGCATGAGAGAAAGGGTGCGGCTCAGAGAGTCCAAGAGGGAGATAAGAAAGGCGATGCCCAGGGGAATAACGAGTAGGTATATCGGACTTACCATTTGAGCTCCTTATAGTCGCTAATTTGCAGCGAACCCTTGCTGCGGTAGAGACTCACCGCATAGGTGAGCATCAGGGCGGTGACGGCCAGACCGATCACGATGGCCGTCAAAACGAGGGCGGAGGGAATGGGGTCGACCACTTGCTGCGCCGCCTGTGCGGTGTCGACCGCCCGGTTGATGATGGGGGCGGTGCGGCCTTCGATATACCCTATGGAGACCAGAAGTAGGTGGATGCCTGTGTCGACAATAGAGAAGCCGATAATGATTTTGATGAGATGTTTCCGGGTGAGCATCCCCCAGAGGCCGATGAGAATGAGGGCGAAGCCGAGTACGCTTACGATTGTCATACGCTATTCCTCCCCGCCTTTCAGCGTGTCGAGGATGTTGCTGAGCTCGGTGCCTACTTTCAGCCCGATCAAGGAGTAGATCACGGGAATCGCTCCGGCGCTCAGCAGGCTGCCAAACTCGCCGAGTGGCAGCAGACGGTTGTCCAGAAATCCGGCGGCCAGCACGAGTCCCAGCACGCCGATCATCACGTAGCCGAAACCCGAGACGGTTTCCAGTATGCGCACCACGCTGTGGTTAAGGGAGAAGGAGCTGCGCGAGAGCATTAGCAGAAGCATGGCCGAAGCGAGCACCACTCCGCCTTGAAAACCGCCGCCGGGGGTCAGGTGACCGTGGAGAAAGACGTAGGCGCCAAAGAGCAGCAGCAGCGGTACGAGAAAGCGGCTTCCGGTGCAGAGGATCTCCGAACATTCCCGCGGCGCTTCCCGAGCTGTCTCTTCGGGATACTCCTGTGCGTCGGCCGGGTTCCGTTCGCCCTCTTCTTCCCGCCGCAGCAGAAAGCCGATGCCGGCGGTGGCGATGAAAAGCACCGTCACTTCCCCGAGGGTATCGAGGCCGCGGTAGGTCACGATCACCGAGGTGACGAGGTTGGCCGCTCCGAGCGCTTCGGGGCCCTCGGCGGCGTAGGTCTCCGCCACCGGTGAGAGCGTCTCGAAAGGGGCAACCTGACGAACCAGCGGGAGGATCATCAGTACAAACAGCACGACGGCGAGGATGGAGAAGACTTTTCTAATCACGGTGGGCCTCCTTGTGCGTCTCTTCTTCCGCTCGCTGTACGCCGATACGTTTGAGCGCCAAGAGAAATACGATAGTGGTCAGCCCGGAGCCGATTGCCGCTTCGGTCATTGCCACATCCGGCGCGGCGAGCAGCACGTAGAGGATGCTTGCCAGGAGGCTTATTACCCCCGCGGCGATTACCGCGCTAAGGAGGTTTGAGGTGTGGAGGGCGAAGAGGGCGGCGCCGAGCATCAGCAGCCCGAACACGCCGATAATGACGGACATCATGGCTGAACTCCTTTCTCTCTCTGCTCCTCGGCCAGCGCATCCACCGCCGTTTTGCCGGCCAGGGGGATGCCTCTTCGGTGGCTGGCGCGCGCAAGGGCGTGGGAGCTGATGGGGTTGGTGAAGACGATAAAGAGGATCAGCAGCACGATTTTTCCCAGCCACGCCGGCTGGGCGATGCCGATTCCCAGGAGAAAGAGAATGCTGCCTAAGGTGGTTGCCTTGGTGCCGGTCTGCATGCGGTTGTAGACGTCCGGCATCCGGAGTATGCCGATGGAGGCGAGCAGCAGAAAGAGGGCGCCGAGCAGAGAGACGATTGCTCCCGCAAGATGTAGTGTCTCCATTCAGAGCCCCCTTTCCAGAAACCGGGCTACCGCCACGACGCCCAGGAAGCTGATGAGGGCGTAGATGAGCGCGACGTCGAGGTAAATGAAGCGCTCCAGCAGAAGCGCGGCGGCGGCAATAATCGAGATAGAGATGATCGTCATCCCGTCCAGGGCAACCGTGCGGTCGGCGGAGGTGGGACCGGCAAGGAGCCGCACGAAACTGATGACGACCGCCAATAGGGTAATGGCGACGGCGGTGAGAAAGATGAGATTAGCCAAAGATAACCTCCAGGTATTTTTCAAATTTGGTGACGATCTCTTGGGTACTCTCTTCGATATTTTCACTGCTGACGTCGATCCAGTGGATGTAGAAGTACTCGCCGATGGTCTCCACCGTGATGGTTCCCGGGGTGAGCGTAATGGAGTTGGCGAGTACCATGCGGCCCATGCGGCTGGTGAGGCCGGTGCGCACCTTCACGATGCCGGGGCTAATGGGGAGCCGGCGATGGAGCACGCGAAAGGCGACATCCAGGTTCGACTTGATAAGCGCTCCGAGAAATATGAAGATGTAGATAAGGCCGAACAGAAGCGCTTTGGGGCTAAGGCGTATTTCGGAGAAGAGCGATACGCTGCCAAAGGGCAGCAGGGAAATAACGAGGGCGACGGCGGCTCCGGCAGCAAGTTCCTGAAGGGCGAAGGGGTAGGTAAGGAGCAGCCAGATGAGCAGAAGGAAGAAAAAGAGAAGGGGGCGACCGATCCATGTGTTCATCGTGTCCTCCGTGGCGGAAGGTCCCGGGTGATACATACTCCGGATGATACGTACTAGTGTATGCACGCTTCCGGCTATTGCAAGTATCCGTGGTTCGTAGCGGTTGCTTATGGTAGCGTGGAATAACAGCTGTGTCTATATATAATATTGGTAGTATAAGGAAAAATTTATGAAGAGAAGTGCAATGAGTAAGCAAGATCTGCAGGAATTGACGGAGCGGCTACTCAACGGCTCCTACCGGCCCCTCGACCCGCAGGAAGCGGCGGAGGAGGATAGGCAGCTGCATGCCGCCCGCACACAGCTGGAACAGATTCTCCGGGAAGCGCCGGTCGGTACGGCTGTCTATCTTCGTGGACGGCGTTGAACTGCACAACCGCCGGAGTGCCGGGAGCGCATCGACGTTGTACGGCGAACGTGCGCATCTGCAGACCATGCTGGAGAACCTGCTGCGCAATGCGATCGAGGCCTCGCCCGAGGAGGGGAAAGTGACTCTGCACACGGAAGTCGGCGATTCGATCCGCTTCGACCTCCATAATGCCGGTGCGATTCCAAAGGAGGTGCGTGAAACTTTTTTTCAGCGCTACGCGAGCGCAAGGAAACAACGCGGCACCGGCTTGGGTACTTATGTGGCTAAGCTGATCTGCGAGTTGCACGGCGGAAGGATTTGGTTTAGCACCTCCGAAGAGAAAGGCACTCATCTCTATCTAGAGCTGCCCGTGCAGCCGCAGGGTATGCATGAGAGAGATGCGGGTGAGGAGGATGAACATGAGAAGGGAGATAGTGGAGGATAGGGGATTTGAACCCCTGACCTGTTGATTGCGAACCAACCGCTCTACCAACTGAGCTAATCCCCCATGCGGCTAGGAGTGATTATATTCATTTTTGTATTTTTGACAAGTCCCCGCCGCCGGAGCCCTCGATGCCGGAGTTCCGGCAGCAGCCGGGCAGGGTCAGCCCCATCTTCTTGGCATAGTGCCGTTTCATAGCCGCCTCGAAGGCCTCGTTGTCGGGGTACGCAAAGCCAAAGACCGGCTCCCACAGTTCCGGCTCCTCCATACAGAGGTAGAAGAAGACCTCCTCGTGCCACTCCTTTGAGAACGCACGGTAGGCGTGGGTGAAGAGTTCTTTTTTGACGTCGAAGGGGTAACTGAGCTTTCCCGCCGTCTCGGAGAGGGGAAGTTGGAGCACTTTGCTCCGCACCGGCTGACGCCGCAGGAACTTCACCACTTCTTTGGTAAAGGTGAGGGTGCCGAAGGAGACCATGACCGTCTCCCGGGGGGAGAAGAGCTCCTGCACTCTTTTCCACAGGGCGGTGTACTCCTCTTTCCAAGCGCGGTAGCGGACGATGGGGTGAAAGTGAAAGCCCACCGGTATTCCCCGGTCGGCGGTGCGGCGGGCGGCGGCGAGGCGGCGTTCCACAGGGGCGGTCAGATGCTCTTCCTGCTCGACGATAGTATGGGTGTTGAGGCTCCAGGTAACCACGACGTTTCGAGGAACCTCGCGCGCCAGGAGAGGGCCGGTAGCGTCCGATTTGGTTTTCAGCTCCAGGATGACATTGGGATGGGCGGAGGCGAAATCGAAGAGCGCGTCCAGAAGGCCACCGCGGTTGCCCCACATCAGCGAATCGGAAGACTGGCCGGTGCCGATGTGGTAGAGGGTCTGCGGGTCCAGCTCCAGGGCGGCGAGCTTTTGTGGAAGGTTTTCGTGAAAGAAGACCTCCCCGTCGCCGTAGAAGGACTGGATGGAGCAGTAACTGCAGGCAAAGCCGCACTGCTGCACCGCATCGAGGGTAAGGAGATTGCAGCAGCGAGTCTTGCTGCTTGCCACCGGGCAGCTTCCGAGCAGTGCATCCCGGGGGTCGGCGGTTCGGTAGCTGAGGGACTGCTTAGGCGGCGGTCCGCCGTCGAAGCCGCGATAGGAGGCCGGCTCCCGCCGGAGCTGTTCCCGCTTCTCCAGCACCCGCTGCACCGCCCGACGGGCCCGTTCTTTTCCCGGCATCTGTTCGAGCCCCTCCTCGTCCCAGAACTCGCGGAGAGAGCCTTCGTCCCACATGGCAAGGTCCGCTGCGGCGTCGAGGAGCTGTTTGATTTGCTGATGCGTCAGCCGCAGTTCGGAGCACTTGTGAATCAGGAACTCCCGCTCGGCGGCGGAGAGTCCGGTGAAGAGCGGGTCCGATTGGAATGGCTGCAGTTTCTCGGGAAGGTGCACAGCACGAATATACTACAGGAGCGCCCCTTCTGTCTATTCGGCCTTGATCCCGGTCTTGAGCGGTGCACCGGGGACTCCGGGGGGCTCCACGGGAAGAAGCCACCGGGGGACTCCACGGGAAGAAGCTCAGAGCAGCTCTTCGCTTCCCTCCTGCGCAATGGCGATGTTGGTATTCGTTTTGGGTCCGATACGGCTCTGATACCCGTTCACCAGCGACTCCAGCTCGTCGTCCGTCCGGTGGGGGTCGTGGTGAAACAGGAGAACCTTTTTCACCCCCGCCTTGTGCGCCGAATTGATGGCGTGCTCGAAACTGGAGTGACCCCAGCCGAGTCTGGAGGTGAGGTACTCCTTTTGGGTGTACTGGGAGTCGTGGACCAGCAGGTCCGCCCCGCGAAAAAAACGCAGCACTTTCTCGTTCTCCTCCTTGGCCGCTGCGGCACCCTCTTTGGCGGCTTCCGCATCGTAGCTGGGGTCTTGGGGGTCGGTGGGAAAGACGTTGCGGAAGGGCTCGGTGTCGTAGGCGGTGCAAAAGACTTTTCCCCGGTATTCAAAGCGGTAGCCGAGGCAGAGGATCGGATGGTTGAGGTACTTGGTGCGGACTGTTATCCCGTCGCCGAGGTCCATCACCCCCTCGCGCAGGGGATGGTAGCGGATAGTAGCGGATAGTTCGCTGTGCTGCACCGGGAAGTAACGGTAGCGCAGCTGATCGCCGATTATTCGGTCCAGTCCCTCATCTTCATACGTGACCGGCCCGTAGACGTCGATCTCCGTTCCGGGAATGAAAATAGGGGTAAAAAAGGGAAAACCCATAATGTGGTCCCAATGCGTGTGCGTGAGAAAGAGCTGAATCTTCATCGGGCCCTTTTTGGCGTCGTGCTGCATCATGTAGTCGCCGAGCAGCCGAATGCCCGAACCGGCGTCGATGATAATGAGCCGCTCCTCCTCGCCGAAGCGGAGTTCGAAACAGGTCGTGTTGCCGCCGTAACGGACGGTATCCGGTCCCGGGCACGGGATCGAACCTCTCACTCCCCATGGACGTATTTTTAGCATGTTTACCTCCGGTACAGGGTACTTCTAGGGGCAGTGTACTACGAAGAGGAAGTATAGGCGAACACTGTTGCCCCCGATTAGTCGGTAATCTTGAGAAATATTTTCGCCTTTTCGATTTCCGCTTCCACGTCCTCTTCCAAGCTTTCCAGCCAGTCACGAGTGATGCCGAGTTCTTTGAATACATGTTCCCGGGGAGGGACAGGATTGCGATTGCCGGAGAAGCCGAACTCGAACTCGTTGGCAAAGTAGTTGCTCACTGCCACGGCTCTGACGATCTGCGGGTACTGCCCCTCGTACTTTTCCGGCCGATGGTGAAAGGTGAGCGCATCGTAGATTTCCGGACCGAGTTTCCAGCTCTTCGCGATCAGCTTTCCCACCTCTTCATGGGAAAAACCGAAAATGTGCCGTTCGGATTCCACCAGCGGGATCCCTTCGTGTTCGGCGCGGCCCATGGCATGGATATACATTTCCGCAAGGGCGTTGTTGAGTGGGATCTTTCCGATATCGTGCAGCAGTCCGGCGATAAAGTAGCTTTCGATCTGCTGGTTGGAGATGCCGATCTCCTTGGCGATCATGCGGGCGGTGACGCCCACACAGAGACTGTGACGCCAGAATCCCGACAGGTCGAGGGACTGAAAGGAAGAGGACTTGATGTTGCCCAGGACCGCGGTGGAGAGGGCCAGGTTTTTTACCGTGTTGATACCGAGCATGATGATGGCCCGTACCAGACTCGTCACTTTGGAGTTGAGCCCGTAGTAGGCGCTGTTGATCAGCTTCATAACCTTGCCCATCAGCACGGGGTCAAGGCTGATCACCCGGTTGAGATCGGCAGGGTTGACGTTGGGGTCGTTGCTCAGCTCCATCACCTTGGCTACCGAAGTAGGCAGGCTGGGCATCTTCTTGATGTAGAGGGAGATGACCCGTGCGTACTGCTGTTTATCCATTGTTATTCCCCCTCATGCGTTGGTTCAGCAAGTGGAGACGATTTTTGAGACTGCTCCCGATCTCCCGATCCGGATAGTAGGCGGAGAGCGACTCGAGGTAGGAGAACACGCCGCTCACCTTCTCCCGCGAGAGCCTGCCGGCGAAGGTCTGTGCGGGGGCGCGTGTTTCCGTGCCTTGCCGCTGCCCGGCAGCGAACCGCTCCGCGCGCTCGCGGAGGCCGTTCTTTCCCTCCAATTTCGCCCGCAGCGCCTCTATGCGCAAACGCATCTCGTCCGCTTCAAACGAGCGGTGCTGATCCTCGGGTAAATAATCGGCAAGCGACTCGAGATAGGCGAGGAGCCCGGCGGTGGCGCGCTGTTCGTCTGCAGGCTCTTCATTCTCCGGCGGCTCTTCCGGGCTAGGCTCTTCACCCTCTTCTTCGTCTGCGGCGGGTTCTTCACCGCTTTGTCCCTCTTCCTCGGGTACTTCAGGCTCCTGGTTTTCTTCAGGTTCCTGGTCTTTTTCCGGCTCTATGTCTTCTTCAGGTTCCAGGTTTTCTTCAGGCTCTAAAATCTCCTCTTCGGGAACCTCCTCGCCGGATTGCGGTTCGCTCTCCGGCGGTACGCCTTCGCTTCCCGAGGGAGCGCCGGAGAATGGGGCGCCGCCGGGGCTTATGGGTGCGGCCGGGACCGATGCGTTCCGAGGGTGTTGATGGACAGGAGCTGATGGGGGAGGTGCCGGCTCCGCGCCGCCCTGCTGGGTTTGTTGGGGATACGGCTGCTGGGGTGGGGCGTACTGCGGCGAAGGATACTGCGGTGGGGGCTGAGGCTGGCCGGGCTGGGGCGGAGGCGTTTGGAGAGGCGGAGATTGGGAAGGCGAGGCCTGCCCGGAGGATGGAGCGGGGGCTTGCTCGTTTTCCCCCGTCCCCGCGGAGCCGCCGTCTTCTTCCGGGCCGGAGCCGCCGGAAGAAGCATCGTCGGAAGACATGTCGCCGGAATCGGAGCCGGTCGCCGAATCATCGGAGCTTCCTTCTCCGGCTCCGGGGACGTGCTCGTCCGTCCAGCGGAGCTCTTCGTCTTCATCTTCCTCCTCTTCCTCCTCCTCTTCCGAAGGGCCGAGCTCCTCTTCCTCTTCCGAGAGATGTATCGTATCGTCCGCCTCTTCGTCCACCGCGATTACCGGCTCAATACCGCCGACGTCGATAATGGGCACCATCTCCCCTTCGATATCCTCGGCCACCTCCTCGGTCATGAGGTCGGCGGATTCCGGAGCGGCTGCGGTTTCCTGCTGCGGAGAGGACTGGAAGAGTTTGCGCAGGTTTTCCTGCCATGCATTGCCCAGTCCTTCCTGAAGTTCGGAAACCAGGTTGTCATAGACGGAAAGGTCTTCGTTGAGCCGCTCCAAATCCCCGTCGGCGCCTTCGGCATGGTGGAGGTTGATGAGATCCTCCGCAGCCCGGAGGGCTTCTTCCCGGTTGCCTGAGACCCGGTGAGCTTCCGCGATTCCGCCTAGCACGTGTTTGCTGGAGGGATACTGCTCCCGGAGGGCGGAAAAAAGACGCTGCGCTTCTGCCGTGTCGCCCTTTTCGAGGGTAAGCTGTGCCCGCAGCAGTTCGATCGAGTAGTCCCCCGGGTGATGCTCGGCAATTCGCTCGAGTTCTCTGAGTCCCCCCTCATACTTGCCCTGCTGTCCGAGCGTGCGGGCAAGTTCGAGCGCTGCCTCCCGTGATCGATGATCCGTCTCTACCGCTTTCCGGAGCGCGTCGGCCGCTTCGCCGAGCTGTCCCATCTGTCGGAGAATCGTGCCGTACCGCACCAGATAGGCGGAGTTCTCCGGAAAGCGGTCTAGAAGCGGCCGGAGCTCCTGCAGCGCCTCCTCCGGCCGCTCATTGCGCAGGAGTACCCGCACCAGCTCCTCACGGACATCGGTCTGCTCCTCCTCGCGGAGAAGGCGGCGGAGGCGCTGCTCCGCGCGGCTGCGGTCGCCGTGGTCGATTTCGATCTTGCCCAGATTGAAGGCGGCGTTTCGGTAGTCCGGGGCGTAGGTGAGGGCTTGCTCAAAGAACTCTTCGGCTTCGCGGTAGCGCTTGTTTCCCGAATAGAGGACTCCCAGATTGTTGAGGGCCTTCCGATTTTTTCCGTCGATGGAGAGAATGTCCTGGAAGGCGTGTTCCGCCTCTTCATAGCGGCCGAGCTTTTGCAGACAGACACCGAGGTTATTGAGCGCATCGATCCAACCCGGCTTGCTCTTCAGTGCCCGCTCGTATTCGCGGACGGCCTCTTCGTAGTTGCCGCGGTGATCCAACGACACGCCGAGGTTGTAGCGCAGAGTGGGATGATTTTCGTCCTGCTCGAGACCTTTCTGGTAGGCCTGAATCGCCGCGTCCATGTTGCCACGGGTGTAATGAAGGTTCCCGATGTTGTTGTAGGCCAAAGTGAAGTCGGGGGCGTTTTCAATGGCTTTGCGGTAGTAGGTCTCCGCTTTCTCGAGACGGCCGAGCTGCTTGAAGCAGTTGGCGTAGTTGTAGGCCACATCCGCCCGTTGGGGGGAGAGATGGTAGGCCTTGTGAAAAGCTTCCAGCGCTTTATCGAGATCCCCGGTGTGGCGGAGAGCAATACCCAGATTGTTGTACGCTTCCGTAGTGTTCGGGTCGAGTTCGATCACTCGCTGGTACATCTGCGCCGCTTCGGTGTAGCGTCCGGTGCGGGTGTAGATGTTGCCCAGCAGCATGTGCACTCCGGGGGAAGTGCCGGCCTCGTGCAGCACTTCCGTAGCCTGCTGTTCCGCCTGTTCGTAGTCCATGTAGGAGAGAGCTTGTTGTGCGAGTTCGTATTTTCGTTCTGGATTCACTCTTCAGCTCCGTAGATCCTCGACGGACGCGCATGTGCTTCCGAGGACAGGCGTCCGTGATGTTCCGACCCGGCGGTATCGTAAGAGGCTACGGCAAAGTAATAGAGCCGTCCGTTTTCGAGACCGGTTAGTCGTATCTCCTTGCGGTTCCCCACGTCGATGGGGGAAGGACCTTCTTCAGCCGCTCGGCCGCGATAGGTTCCCGAAGCGGCCCCGTAATAGAGAAGATAACCCGCTAAATCAGGATTTTCCACCCCGCTCCATCGTAACACCACAGCACCATCCTGCGGAAGAGCTTGAAGCTCTCCCGGCGGCCCTGGAGGCGGGTTGGGTTCGTAGAGTACTTCGGCTCTGGAGACGGCCGGGCTCCGCTCCTCTTCTCCATCGGTGTGGAACTCGAAGCGCAACTGAATCCAGCGCCCTCTGACTGAACTCTCGAGCCGTGTGCCGGGGGTAAAACGGGTCCATTCCGGAGGAGAGGAGAGGAACTGTTCATAGGAGTCGACGGTACGGTAGAAAAAGAAGAGTTCACTCTCCTTCGGCGACTTGTAGCTGACGTTGATGCGGTTGACGGGGCTGTTCGCCTCCTCCAGGTCCAGTAGTTCGGACTCCGCTACGCCCCGGGAGGAAGAAAAGCGGGAGAGCTGCGGGCTTTCGATAAAGTCTTCGCTGATACGCAGCTCATCCAGAAAACCGCTGAAAGCTGGACCGATCTGCAGCGGGGTGTCGCCCCTGCCGCCGGGGTAGGGACGCAAAACGCTGCCGGTCTCTTTCCCCGTGTCGGTTGCATAGCTCACCGCCTGGGGAACCCCGTCGACCAGGTACTCCATCAGTCCCGTCTGCGAGTCGAAACGCAGGAGATGATGGTGCCATGTTTCGGGAAGAAGAGGGCTGCGGCCTTGAAGGCTCAGGCTCGCAAGGGATCCTCCCGGACGCAGAAAAAACTTGTCAAAGTTCCATTGCAGTCTCCTCCCGGAGACGACGCACTCGAGGTTTTGCAGACGGACGGAGCCCTCCACTACCCGTCGTCCTTCCCAGCGAAGTATCGTTTCCCCGTTTTCCATTCGCAGCGGATAGAGCCAGAACTCAATGGTGAAGTCCGCCCAGGGGGCGGAAGAGAAGAGAGCGGACTGTTCGGGGTCGAGGGTGATGCCGCCGGCAAGTTCATTAAACGAGCCCGATCCGGTTCCCATACGGGAGAAGGAGGCGATCTGGGTCTCATAACCGGAGCGGACCGCGTAGCGGTTATTGACATCGCGGATCGGGCTGCGATTGAAATGCAGGAGTAGGTCTGTCTTTCCCTCTCGCGGGCTGTACTGAGCATTCTCCAGCATCAGCGCTCGGGTACCCCCGGTGGAGGGGCCTATCCGGACTCTCTCCGTACGCTTGAGCTTCTCCCAACCTGCCTCGTCGCCGAGGACGATCTCTTTCTCGAGCGCTGCGAGAGGGAGGAGGCCGGCGAACGCTGCTGCACATGTAATAACCGCTGCAATGGTGAGACGTTTCATTATCCCCATTATCGGTGATAAAGAGGGGGTTGAAAAGTGCCGGACCGGCAAATGAGACGCCCGCTTGCGATCACGGCGATAGAAGAGTATTGTAGTAGTGATATGTACGAACAGCTAAAAGAGCAGGTCCGGGAGTTCCCCGAACGCCCTGGAGTGTACCTGATGAAGGATGCTGAAGGAACGGTAATCTATGTGGGAAAAGCAAAGGTGCTGCGGAAGCGGGTTTCCTCGTATTTTACCGGCAATCAGCCTATAAAAACCCGGGTTCTGGTCAGTAAAATCGACTCCATCGAGTATATCCTCACCTCCAACGAATACGAGGCGCTGCTGCTGGAAAATAACCTGATTAAAAAGTGGAACCCCCGCTACAATATTAATCTGAAAGATGGGAAAACCTATCCGGTGATCAAGGTGACCGGGGAGGAGTTTCCCCGCATCTACCGTACCAGGCGGATCATTCAGGACGGCTCGCAATACTACGGCCCCTTTACCGAGGTGACAAAAATCGATATGTATCTGGAGCTGATCGAGAAGCTCTTTCCTCTGCGCAAATGCCGCGGGGCTCTGAAAAAGCGCGACCATCCCTGCCTCTATTACCACATCGGCCGCTGCGCCGCACCCTGTGCGGGCAAGATAGACCGGGAGACCTACAACGAGCGTGTGGGGGAGGCGAAAAAACTGCTCTCCGGGGAGACGGAGGCGCTGCAGGAGGAACTGCAGCAGCGCATGGAGGAGCACTCCCGCCGGTTGGAGTTTGAGAAGGCCGCCGAAACTCGAGACTTACTGGATGCGGTGCGAACCGTGGGCACTGAGCAGGAGGTGGTCGATTTTGAGGAGGAGAGCCGCGACTATATCGGCAGCGCCAAGCGCGACACCCTCTGCAGCTTTACCGTGTTTCAGATGCGCGGCGGGAAGATGGTAAACCGGGATCTCTATCGCGCCGTCTCGTACGGCAGCGGGGAGGAGGCGTTGACGGAGTTCTTTATCCGCTATTATACCGGGGCGGAGAAACTCCCGCAGATGATCTTTACCTTCGACTCGGCGGATGCCGAAATCCTCGAACGGTTCTTCCGGGAAGAGTTTGGCGCCGAGGTTAGTGTCCGGGTACCGGAGGAGGGGCGCCACGAGCGGATTCTCCGGATGGCGGTGGAAAACGCGAAGCAGGACGCCGAGCATCGTCTGCGGGCATCCGAGCGAATCCCGGCCCTGGAGGATCTCAAGGAAGTCCTCGACCTGCCTAAGCTGCCGCGCCGTATCGAAGGCTTCGATATCGCCCAGCTCTCCGGTACCAATCCTGTTGCCTCCCTGGTCTCCTTTTACAACGGTAACCCGGATAAGTCGCGGTATCGCCGGTTTCATATCAAACACCCGGAGGGGGCAATCGACGACTATGAGGCGATCCGCGAGGTGGTAGCCCGGCGCTACACTCGGCTGCTCAACGAGAATAGCGAGCTGCCTGACATGGTAGTTATTGACGGCGGTAAGGGCCAGGTCAACGCCGCCCGGGCCATTTTGGATGATTTGGGGCTGCAGAAGCTGCCGGTGGTGGGACTTGCGAAGAAGTTGGAGGAGATCCACACCCCCGGTGAGAGCGAGCCGGTGCGGCTGCCTGAGGGCACCGAGGCTCTGCGCGTGCTGCAGGCAGTACGGGACGAAACGCACCGTTTTGCCACCAATTTCAACAAGAATCTGCGTAAAAAGGGGCTGAACCTCTCCACGCTGGAGGGAATCCGCGGCATCGGTCCAAAGCGCAGCAGGGAGCTTCTCACCGCCTACGGGTCGGTGCAGGAGATTGCCGCCGCAGCACCGGAAGAGCTGATGGAGCGTGCCGGCCTCCCCCGGGAGACCGCCGAGCGGGTGGCGAAAGAGTTGAAAAATAACTCCCGAAACGCTTGACTTCCCGGCGGGACGGATCTATTCTTAAAGAAGAAAGGAGATGAGACGTGCATTCAATCCTTTCGGCAGGAGGTTCGCCAATGAAACCACCTTACAGGGAAAGCCGGTGAGTCACCGGCGATCAGAGAGTTTTTGAACCTATTTGAGAAGTAGTGAGATCCGAACTTGTGAAAGCGATGACTTTTACTTTCGGATACCAAAAGAGCCGGCATCAAAGCCGGCTCTTATTAAATTCCGGCGCCTTGCGGGCCGGGGAGTGGAGAAGGTGGTAGAGGCACATGTCCAGCAGAACTTCCTGTACCTCCCCGCTTTGTTCGCGCAGCAGAGCGTCGTAGCGCGCGAGCAGGGAAACGATCCGCTGCAGCTCTCCGGTCTCGAAATTCCGGTTCCCCGTCATATACGTGTTCTGGTTGCGTTTGCCGCGCAGGGGAATCTGCTTACACGCCTCCTGGAAGGAGTAGCGGCGATCGATCAGCCGTGACAGCTTCAACAGCCGCCGGAATTGCCACACCAGACCCGCGATGAGCTGAATGCCGTTGGTTCCCCCGGAGTTAAGGATTTTCCGCATGGTCTCCAGTGAGGAGGGAAAGTCGCGGGTAACGATTTTCCCAAAGAGAGTAAAGACGTTCTCTTCCTTGCTGTGGTAGATGAACTCCTCCACTTCGTCAGCTCCCAGGCTCGCTCCGCTGCCAAAATAGAGAATCAGCCGGTCGGCGGCGTGTTTCATCTCCAGGGTATTGTTTTCCACCAGCTCCAAAAGCAGCTCGACCGCCTCTCCGTCTACGAAGATGCCGGAGGAGCGGAAGTAGCGGTTGAGCCACTCCCGTTTCTTGTTTTCGAAGAGTTCGAAAAACATCTTTTGCTGCTCTTTGGGAATCAACTTAGCGACCGAGCTTTGCGGCCGGTATTCGGAGGTAACCAGAAAGATGGTGGCGTCCTTCTCCGGGGAGGAGAGATAGCCGGTAAGTTCTTTGAGGCCCGCTCCTTTTACGTCTTCGAGATTTCGCAGGATGACAAACTTGTATGATGAGAAGAGACTTCCGTTGCGGATGATGGAGATGATCTCGCCGATATCGGTGTCGTAGGGGTAGTAGCGATACACCTCCGGCTCTTCTCCGGCGTCCTTGCGGTAGGATTCTATGGCGGAGGAGATGAACTCATTTTTTTCACCCTCCTCAGGACCGAGGAGGAGGTATACCGGGACGAGTCGGGACATATACGGTGCTCCTTCCGAGGTGTTAGCGGTAGCTGCGAATGATGTGTTCCAATGTACCTATAATGTGGACGTTTTGGGAATAGATCGGGGGATAGATGGAGTTCTCCGCCTTCAGCTTGATGCGATTGCTCTCTTTATAGAAGCGTTTGAGGGTTACCGTCTCTTCGTTGACCCGGGCCACCACGATATCCCCGTTTTCAGCTTGCTCCCGTTTCTGGAAGATAGCTGTGTCACCGTCTAAAATGCCCGCATCCTGCATGCTGTCGCCCTTTACCCGCAGGGCAAAATGGGGGCCGCGGCGCAGCGCGGAAGCGGGAAACTTGAGGGTGGTTTCCAGGTTTTCCTCGGCAAAAAGCGGTTTGCCGGCGGCCACGTTGCCGAGTACGGGTATCTCCACCGTCTCCTCTCCGGGCTCATCCTCCGAGATGCCCGGGATGATTTCGATAGCCCGGGACTGCCGCAGATTGCATCTAAGACGCTCCTTCCTTTCCAGCGCCTTTACATGGTCGTGGGCCGCTTTTACGGAGACCCCGAAATAGGCGGATATTTCCCGTATCGTAGGAGGATACCCGTGTTCTTCGATGAACCTGCTTATAAACTCGAGCGTTTCTTTTTGTCGAGCGGTAAGCTCTTTCATTTTTTCGTGTCTATCCCGTATTTCTTGATCTTGCTGTGAAGACTGCTGGGATACACGCCCAGCGCCTCCGCCGCCCGGGAGATGTTGTAATCAAACTCCTCGAGCTTGCTGCGAATCAGTTTTTGTTCAAATGCCGCCTTTGCATCGCTGAGCTGCATATCGGCAAAATCCTTGAGCGGGTCCGGAGTCTTCCTGATCTTTTTCTCCCGCAGAAACCGCTGAACCGTCTCTCCGGTGATGTATTCTTCTTCGCTCATTATCGTAATGCGTTCGATAAAATTTTTCAATTCTCGAATGTTGCCCGGCCATGTATACTGCTTCAGGGCGTTCAGCGCCTCATCGGTAAGACGTGAGCGCTGGTCGCCGCTCTGTCCGTCTCCGTAGCGGCTCAAAAAGTAGCCGATTAGCAGCTCGAGATCGTCGAGACGTTCACGGAGAGGCGGCACGTGAATGGGAATGACGTTGAGGCGAAAGAAGAGATCCTCCCGAAAGCGCCCCTCCTCGATTTCCTTGTGAATGTCCTTATTGGTGGCGGAGATGAGGCGGATATCTACGCTAATCGACTCTTCTCCGCCGATACGTTCAAACTGCTGTTCCTGGATGGCCCGCAGTACTTTAGCCTGGGCGTTCATTGCCATGTCGGCAATTTCGTCGAGGAAGAGGGTTCCCTTGTCGGCGAGTTCGAACTTGCCCTTGCGCCGCGAGACGGCGGAGGTAAAGGCTCCCTTTTCATGGCCAAAGAGTTCGCTCTCCAGCAGCGACTCCGGAATGGCGGCGCAGTTGAGCTCTACGAACGAACCGGAGGCGCGGGCGCTTCTGCGGTGGATCTCCCTGGCCACCAGCTCCTTTCCCGTGCCGTTCTCCCCGGTTATCAGCACTTTCGCATCGGTAGTGGCGCTCTGTTCGATCCGCTTACGGACCGTCTCCATCCCCTCGCTCTGGCCGATCATCTGATCTTCCACAAAAAGCGACTCTTTGAGGCTCCGGTTTTCCTGTTTTAGTTGACGCATTTCCAGAGCGTTGTTTGTGAGGGTGAGGACTTTATCCAGAGAAAGCGGCTTTTCGAGAAAGTCGAAGGCCCCGCTCTTGACCGATTTGACCGCCATATCGATGTTGGCGTGGCCGGAAATGACGATCACCTCGATTTCCGGATGTTGATCTTTCAGCTCCCGGAGCACATCGATGCCCCCCTTGTGTGGGAGCCAGACATCGAGAATGACCAGTTCTACATTCTGCTCCTCGACAATGCGCAGTCCCTCGATCCCGTCGGAGGCGCTGAGAACGGTGTAGTCCTCGTCTTCGAGGATGTCGGTAAGGACCGTTCTGATGCCCGGCTCGTCGTCGATAATGAGTACGGTGCTCATGTGCGCTGCTCCGCGGGAAGATCGATATAGAAGGTGGTGCCTACGCCTTCTTCCGACTCGAACCAGATTTCACCCCCGTGGTCGGAGACGATGCGTTCGACGATAGGGAGGCCGAGTCCCGTACCGAGCTCTTTGGTCGTGTAGTAAGGGTGAAACACTTGTTCCTCAATTTCTCCGGGGATACCGGAGCCGTTATCTTCGAGCTGAATTCTACAGTAATGGGTATGCCCCTTTCTGACAAGATCCGAGCGGAGAGACACGTGCCCTTTTCCTTTGATTGACTCGAAGGCGTTTTTAATCAAGTTGGAGAATACCCGGCTCATCTGGCTGGGATCGATGTAGACCGTGTGTGGGGCGAGCTCTTCCCGGTTCAGCGTGACCTCCGGGTAGCTCGATGCATAGGTCTCCAGAATGCTCTCTAGGAGCTCGGCAATATCGGTAGGCTCCGGGCTGGGCTCGGGCAGTCTGGCAAAGTCCCGGAACTCGGCGAGGAGCTGATTGAGCTTGTTTATCTCGTCACTGATGGACTGCACGGCCCCGCGGATGATCTCCTCCGTCTTTGGAGAGCCCTGGGTGTAGGCGCGTTCGATCCGCTGAGCGGAGAGCTTTATGGGCGTCAGAGGATTTTTGATCTCGTGGGCCATTCGCTGGGCGATTTCCTGCCAGGCGGTCACCTTTTCCGTCTGCCGCAACTTGGTGCGGGACTGCTCCAGCTCCGAAATCATGGAGTTAAAGGAGTCCACCAAAACCGAGAGTTCGTCCTGTGAGCGAGTGAGGATTCGAAAGGAGTAGTCGCCGCTAATAACCCGCTGGATTGCATTTTCCAAGTGTACTACCGGACGGATAATCTCGTCGCTCAGGAGGAAGCCTACCAGGATGGAGAGCAGCAGCACCGGGAAGGAAAAGAGCGAGTAAAACACGATGACCGCCAGAAAGAATGTGCTCTGGAAGCGGCGATACTGGCGGAACGTCTGCAGGGCGCCGGTGATTTCATTGGCTTTACGGTCGAAGCCTTCCGGCATTGCCACCCCCAGTACTACCGCGATACTGCCGTTTTTGGTCTCGAAGGTACGCTTGGTGCGAATCACGCTAATATCGCCCGAGCGGGCCCTCGGAAGCAGTCCGCTGTCGATATTCTCCGGCAGAACTCCCAGGGCAGCTTCCGGGCGTCCCCGGTAAAAACGCCGCTCATCCGGAGCGTCATAGAGCTCTACCGCGTGGAGATGGGGATACATATCCTGAAGCTCCTCCCAGAGGCGATCAGGTTGGCTGCGGTGCTGGCGCACCAGTTCGGAAAATGCATCGCTGTTCGTAAAGCTCTCCAGTCCCTGCACCCGGGTGCTGTTGTAATCCATGGCAATGTCCAGTCCGCTCTCGAGGGCGGTGGAAATTCGGTTGGAAAACCAGGAGTCCATTGCGGTTCGTAGAAAGCTGATTGCCAGGATTCCCTGCGGAATCGAGGAGAGGACGGCGATAAAGGTAAAGAAGAAGACCAGCCGTATTTTGAAGCGTATGCCCGGCTGACCGCGCCGCTTCTCCTTGATCAGGCGGTAGACCTGGGTGCCTACGATCAGCAGCAGGATCAGAGGGAAGGCAATGCCGAGAGGGTAGAGCACAAAGCGGCTGATGCCCAATCCCCCGGTGATCTCGGTAAAGAGTTGTCCGGCGAAGGTAAGAATCAGCCCGATCAGCAAAAGATAGAGTAAGACGATACTGATGAGGCCGGCAGTGCCGCCGCTGCGCAGTGGAGAGGGAACCTTCATCCGGCAGCCTCCTCTTCGAGCAGCACCGGAGCCTGCAGCCATGGCGTAGACTGGGTGATACCGGGCATAAAGGGGCGCAGCAGAGTGAAGGGCGGGACCAGCTTACGGGGGATGAGTTCCACCTGATAGAGCAGCAGCAGCTCTTCGCCGGCCGGAAGGCGCTGCCGCTGAATCGAATGGTGGGCAGTGGTGAAGGCGGCGAAGAAATTGCCGAAGGAATCGAAGCGTCTCCGCCGCTCCGGACCTCGAAGAATGTAGTCCTCGGAGAAAGTGTCACGGGAGCCGGTATGCACCACCGTGTGTTCGTACAGCAAAGCGTCGCCCAGGAGAGAGGCGATGCCGCGACGTTCGCGGTAGAGGCGTAGGCGAAAACGGATTTCGGCATTGCTGCCTTCCTTGACCGAACTCTTCACCTCCTCGATATCGAAGTCGGAAGCGGTGACGGTTATGCGTAGGTGTTGGGAACTGCTTTCGATCGAGTGAGAGGTGCTGGTTTCTGCATGGAGGTGCGCTGTGAGTGTGAGAAGAACAACCGGCAGGAGGAGGCTAATCCTCTTCGAAGCGGTTTTCAAATAGAGCGGTAATCGCCTCAACGGCTTCATCCTCATCATCTCCGTCGGCAATAACTGCAATGTCGGAGTTGTATCCGGCTCCGAGGGTAATAATACCCATAATGGATTTCCCATTAATGCGCATATCATCCTTCTCAAGATAGATTTCCGAGTCGTATTGATTGGCTGTATTGACGATGAGCGCCGCCGGTCTGGCGTGGATACCCGCTCGATTCTTTATGGTTACTTTCTTTGTTGTCATGCGGTATGTCCTAAAACGTATCTTTGTTGTTGAAGTAAAGTTTGCGTGCGTTTTCGGATTCCAGCCATTTAAGGACGTTCTGGTTGAACTCCTTGGCCGAGAAGTAGCCCATTTTCTTCAGACGCTCGTTCATAGCGGCGGTCTCGATAATGATGGGAATGTTCCGCCCGGGCTTGACCGGGATCTGCAACGTCGGAATCTTTACTTTTAAGATTTCCCGGCTTAGGTCGCCCGAGCCAAGCCGGTCGTAGAGCTTTTCCGGATCCCACTCCTCTAGTTCTACAATGAGCTGCACCTGCTTCTTGTCCCTAATAGCCCCGACACCAAAGAGGTGACTCACGTTGATAATTCCCAGACCGCGGATCTCCATATGATGACCAAGGGTTTCGTTCTGGGCTCGTCCCATCAACAGGTTGCCGTTGATGCGTTTCAGCTCTACCGAATCATCCGTAATGAGACGATGCCCCCGCTCTATCAGCTCCAGTGCAGTCTCGCTCTTGCCGACTCCGCTGGCCCCGCGAATGAGCACCCCGATCCCAAACACCTCGATCAGCACGCCGTGGATGGTCTGTTTGGGGGCAAATATGTCGTTGAGCGCCCGCATGAGCCGTAAAGCGAACTCCCCTGAAGGTAGGTCGGTCTGCAGAATCGGGCAGCCCGCCTCTTCCGCTATCGCCATGAAATTATCTCCGGGGGTGGAAGAGTTGGAGAACACGCAGCAGGGAATGGGATAGGAGAAGATTGTACGCACCGCATCCATCGTACCTTCCGCCTCGAGCTTTTCAAGGTAGGCTGTCTCGCCTCGACCAAAGAGCTGAATGCGCTGGTAAGCAAACTCCTCGAAGAATCCGCTGAGAGTAAGACCTGGTCGGTTGATCTCCGGCTCCTGGATAGAGCGGACCAAACCCGGCCTTCCTCCCAAACACTTCAGGTTGAGGGAGTTGTGCTCTTTGAGGTCGAGATCCAATAAGTCGAGAACGGTAAAGGCACTCATACTACAAAAGGAACTATAGCACGAAAGCAGAAAAATAAAAAGGATGCACGGTCGGAGCTGTACGGGCGGCGCCGCCACCCTCACGCCGATGTGCGCGCGGGGGTGGCGACCGCGTTAGTGTTCTTCGCGGACCTTCTCTTTCTCCTTCCGCACGACGTGCTTCAGCTTGTCGAGCATCAGCTCGAGGGCCTCATAGAGCTCGTGACTTTCGGTCTCCACATGATTGCTGTGGCCCCAGCGGAAATGCACGGTTGCGGTCACGTAATACCGCGGCTTGTTGCGCGTGATGGCAATAGTGAGATCGGTTATGTAATCCTTGGCAAAATCAATATGCTCCAGTTTTTTTTCAATGAACTCTTTTGTACGATCGCTGACTTCGTAATGAACACCCTGAATCTCATAGTGCATACCTGCCTCCTCGCTTGGCTCATTAATACTCTTAACTATAGGCAGGCCCGATCGCCCTGTCAAATGTTCCCCGTCTGTGGTCACGAGCGGTAAGCGGAGCCGATATCGAGCTCTTTCCGGTACTTGGAGACCGTGCGGCGGGCGATGGAAATACCCCGCTTTTTCAGCATATCCGAGATCTTTTGGTCCGAGAGGCGTCCGCTGCTGTCGCGCTGCTCCTCGATCAGCTCTCGTATGATCTCTTTCACGCCCTCCTTGGAGTAACTGGAGCCGCCGGAGCCGGAACCGGAGACGGCGTTGGAGAAAAAGTATTTGAGAGAGAAAATGCCCCATTCGGTTTGGATATACTTAGCGTTGACGATCCGCGAGACGGTAGTCTCGTGAACCCCCACTTCTTCGGCCACATCCTTGAGCGTGAGCGGGGCCAGGTGTTTAGGGCCGTAGAGGAAGAACTTGTGCTGAAACTCTGCGATGACGTAGGCGATTTTGACGAGGTTCCGGTTGCGCTGTTCTACACTGTTGATCAGCCAGCGCGCATCGCGGACGCTCTGTTTGATAAAACGGCGGGTCTCCTTGTCGTGTAACGTCTTCTCGGAGGCCATCTGTTCGTACTCCGAGTTCACTTGCAGGAGGGGAATCTCGTCGTCATTCAATACGATCTTGAACTCCCCCTCCTCCCTGCGGACCATCACGTCAGGAACGACGTAGGTAGTGGTTTCGGACGAGTAGAGCCGCCCCGGATACGGCGTAAGCGAGTGTATGAAATCGATGATTTCTCCGGCCTGCTCTTCCGAGATTTTCATGCTCCGGGCGATTGCTTTCGGATCCTGCTTTTCGAGCAGGTTAAAATGCTGTTCCAGGAGCTTCTCTGTATGCGGAGGCGCCTCCGGGGAAAGCTCCGCCTGAACCAGCAGGGACTCCCGGAAATCGCGGGTACAGACTCCCGGCGGATCGAGTTGCCGAACCAGCTCGAGGGCTTGTTCCAGGTACGGTTTCTCCCGCTGTGTCATCAGCGACGAAGGCTCTACAATATGAAATCCGTTCTCGTCGAGGTTGTAGATTAATTTTTCCGCCGCACGAAAGAGCGTATCGGAAATGGGCTGCACCCGCAGCTGCCACATTAGGTGTTCCTGCAGCGATTCGGAATAGGAGAGCGCTCCTTCCAAGAACCGACGTTTATTCTCCGCTGCTTCTTCGTCCAGTGGACCGCTGGAGACATAGCCCGGATCGGAGCTGTTCTCGAAGGTGTCGTAATCATCGTTTTTGTGCTCTCCCTCGAGCGATTCGAGGGAGAGCTCAGCCCCCTTGTCTTCCACCTCGAGGGCAGGGTTACGCTCGAGCTCCTCCTGGATTTTTATCCGCAGATCCTGGATCGGCAGCGCCATAAGCTGCAGCGACTGATACATCTGCGGACTCATTTTGAGTTTTTGCTGTTGTACGAGCGCGGGTTTCTGATATTGCACGGCAGTTCCTATCCCCCGGAGGCAGCCGGGAGCCTATCTTTTATATTGCTCTGCACTCGCCGATTTGTCAACGCGGTATAGAGTGTCACGAAGCTTATTGTTTTCCCTGCCGTGACAGGAGCTGAATGAAGACAATACGAAATTTCTTCATAATCAGCGGGGCGAAATTGCCTTATTAGATATTGAAGTCTTGACCGAGGTAGATCTCACGGGCGGTGGGATCTTGAAGGATCTCCTCGCGGGTTCCCTGCGTCAGTATTTCACCGAGGTGTATAATATAGGAACGGTCGGTAATGGAGAGGGTGTGCTGCACGTTGTGATCGGTGATAAGGACGCCCACCCCCTTGCGGGAAAGGGAGAGAATCAAGTTCTTGATCTCTGTGACGGCGATCGGATCGATGCCGGCAAAGGGTTCGTCGAGCAACAGAAAGCGCGGCTCGATGGCAAGGTTGCGGGCGATTTCCGTGCGCCGCCGCTCGCCGCCGGAGAGGGGATGGGCGGGCCGGTGGCGAATTCCCTCAATGCTGAACTCCCGGAGGAGCTCCTCCAGCGTCTCCTGCTTCTGTTCCGGTGTCAAGTCCCGGCGGGTTTCCAGAATTGCCCAGATGTTCTGTTCCACTGTGAGTCTGCGGAATACCGACGGCTCCTGGGGAAGGTAGGAGATCCCCGCCCGGGCGCGGCGGTACATCGGTAGATGCGTGATGTCGTGACGGTTCATATAGATAGTGCCCTCGGTAGGGCGGATGAATCCCACGATCATAAAGAAAACGGTGGTCTTGCCGGCTCCGTTGGGGCCGAGGAGGCCGACCACTTCTCCCGAGCGCATGGAGAAACTCACGTTGTCCACGGCGGTCTTCTTCCCAAAGCGTTTGCGAAGGCCGTGCACCTGCAGGCTAGCTTCACTCATCGCCGTTCTCCTTTTCGGGGGAGGAGATCGTTCCCTCTACATCCCCCTCCATGCTAATCTCTTCGGTGTTCAAGTCGATACGAATGCGGGTGGCGCGGTAGATGTCATTCTTCCAGTGCACAGAGGGGGAACCGGAGAGGAGCAGTTGATTATCCTTCCGGTTGTAGCTGGCATACTCGCTACGGCAGACCATGCGTGAGTCATCGGTGGCTTTCAATATACGAACGCCGATTTGAAATACCGTTCGCTGCTCGTCGCCGTAGTTTTCCATATAGCCGCTCTTCGCAACCACTTCGTTCTCTAAGTCGACCATTTCCGAGTAGCCTTCGACGCGCAGATAGCTGCGCTGCCGATCGAAGAGGAGCTTTGCGGCGGTGAGCCGGATACCCCGCTCCCGGTCGTTGACCGTTACCTCGCCGCTGCAGCGGGCGTAGCGAAACTCCTCTCCGTAGAGCTCTATACGGTCAGCGGTGATCGTCGTGCGCTCCGATCGGACCCGTGCAGTGCCCTCTAAAACGGTCCGTCGCTGTCCTTCCCGCATGACGATGGAGGTAGAGTCGCCGGAGAAGGTGAAAGTCTGCTCGTCGCCAAACAGGGCGGGAGGGCAGAGCAGCACCAGCGCCGCAAAAACGAACATCAAACGGGGGCTATTGCTGCGCATCGTCTTCCTCGTACACATAGCTGCCTTCCACCGAAGCGGTAAATTCCACCGTACGCGAGGAGGTGTGCGCTCGCAAGCCTTTCCCGCGGATGCGGGTGCCGTTCTCCCGGAGAATGGTCACCGCCTCGTCTTCTGGGCTTTTGAGCAGTTCTTCCTCTCCGTCCCAGAAAAGCTGATCGGCTCGAATTTCCGCTTCGTAGATGCTGCTTGCAAAACGGAGGTTGCCGCGCAGCTGTACGTCGTCGGTGACGGTGTTGACTTTCGCCGTTTCGGCGGTGCCTTCTGTGACTATCTCGCCGTCCGGGCCAAACTCGCGAAAGAGGACCTCTTCCAACTCTGCTTCGTGCTTGGAGTGGTAGAGTCGTGCCGTTTCCGCATAGATTCGGTAAACCGGCTCGCCGTTCCGGGCGGAGGTAAAGACGTAATCACGAAAGGTGCTGTCGGGTACGTCCTCCGGGATCGATTCGGCGAGTTCGCTGTCGTCGTACTCGAGGCTGCAGGCCCCGAAGAGAAGTATCACGAAAGCTGCGGCCATTAGCAGGAAGCAGCGGCGATGTCCGGGCCGCAAATGCTGCTGCGTGAGCTTATTCGGTCGCATGGGCAAGACCGGCGGCGATGAAGCTTGCGAAAAGGGGGTGCGGTACTATGGGAGTGGAGGTGAACTCGGGGTGAAACTGAACCCCGATGCCCCAGGGGTGCTGGGGCCATTCGATCGATTCGACCAGCTTTTCCTCTTCGGTGGTGCCGCTGATGATCAGTCCCCCCTCCGTCAAAGGACGGCGGAAGCGGTTGGAGACCTCGTAGCGGTGCCGATGGCGTTCTTCGATACGTTCGCGGCCGTAGATGCTGCGAGTTTTTGTGTCAGGCTCAAGGAGCGTCTCGTTGACGCCTAAGCGCATCGTTCCGCCGTAGGTGGAGACATCCACCTGTTCCTCGAGAAGGCTGATAACCGGGGAGGACGTCTCCGGCGAGAACTCCGTACTGTCCGCCTCCTCAAGACCGAGGACACTGCGGGCGTATTCGATAACCATCACCTGCATGCCGAGGCATATGCCGAAACAGGGGAGTGCATGTTCACGGGCGTAGCGGGCGGCGCGTACCATACCGAGGATGCCGCGCTGACCAAAGCCGCCGGGAATGAGGATCCCGTGCAGACCTGCGAAAAAGGGTGCGAGCTCCTGTGGCTCTTTGAGCTGTTCCGAGTCGACCTTGATTAATTCCACCTGGGCGGCGTTGGCAATTCCGCCGTGGTGGAGCGCCTCGTGGATCGATTTGTATGAGTCGTGGAGTTCGATATATTTACCGACGATACCAATGCGGGCGGTGCGGTCGGACTCTTTATAGGTGCGCACCATCTTCTCCCAGCGCGTCAGCTCCGCCGGACCTGCTTCAAGCTTCAATTTATTGATAGCAAGGGAATCGAGCTGCTGCTTGTGGAAGATGAGGGGCAGCTCGTAGATGGTGGTGGAGACGTCGTAAGCGGAGATGACCGCTTCTCGTTCAACATTGGTGAAGAGGGCAATCTTGCGAATGATGTCGGAGTCCAGCCGGAATGGGGCGCGGCACAGCAGTATATCCGGCTGGATGCCGATGCTTAAAAGCTCCTTTACTGAGTGCTGGGTGGGCTTGGTCTTCAATTCACCGTTGGCGGTCTCCGGAAGGAGCGTCAGATGAACGAAGAGAACCTGATCTTTGCCCAATTCCTGTATAAGCTGTCTGGCCGCCTCAAGAAAGGGGAACGACTCGATATCGCCGACGGTCCCTCCGACTTCAATGATGACTACATCCACCTCGCTTTCTTTGCCGACCAGATAGATGCGGCGTTTGATTTCGTCGGTAATATGCGGGATAACCTGAACGGTTCGTCCCAGATAGCGTCCTTCCCGCTCGCGCTGAATGACTTCCTGGTAGACCTGGCCGGTGGTGATGGAATTGATTTTGCTCAGCGGGGCGTTGGTGAAGCGGGCGTAATTGCCTAAATCCAGATCGGTCTCCGCACCGTCGGCGGTTACATACACTTCACCGTGCTGGTAGGGACTCATCGTGCCGGCGTCTACGTTGATGTAGGGATCGATTTTTGCCATGCGGATGGTAAGCCCTCGGCTCTCGAGTAGATTGCCGAGCGAGGTGGCAGCGATGCCCTTTCCGAGACTCGAGCATACTCCGCCGGTAACGAAGATATATTTCTTCATGTAAGTGGATTATAGCTGAGAGGGGCGGTTTGCGCAATCCTGCGCCGGGGAAGAGTGCTCAGGCGTGCCGGGCCTGCTCGATGGAAAAATAGGGCTCTCCCGGAGCACTGCGGGTTCGGGGAAAGCCGGCGTTCTCGATCAGCTGCTCTCCCTGGCGTACCGCCTCGAGACTGAGGTAGATCGGCAGGCCGATACGCAGGGCCAGCGCGATCCCGTCGCCGGGCCGCAGCACTTCGGCAAACCTCCTGAATCCTCGGCGGTATTCGAAGCGGGCAGCGGGTATCTCCTCGGAGAGAGCGGAGATTACCAGTTTCCTCCCTTTGAAACGGTGCCTGAAGAGGAAACTTGCCAGAATGTCATGGGCTGTCGGGTAGGGGAGGGAGGCACGTTTCAATTCCAACAGGATAGCACTCGCTTCCGAGGGACCAGCATGAAGGCGTAGATAGCTTCCGTCTGAACGGCTCTTGAGGGTTATCAAGGGCGAACCGTTATCGCGGTGAAGCATGACTCCAGCCACCGTATATTGATGCAACTCTTCTTTCATCTCGCTCTCAAATATAACACAGCCAGCGGCGAAAAACCGTTGCTACCCGTTGCTATTGACAGCCCAATTACCCATCCATAGACTATAGTTTATATCCTATTGAAGGAAGATATATCCGGCGAATGGCGCGTTTTTTATCCGACCAAGAGTTCCAACAGTTTCGCGATCACATTTATAATGAGAGCGGAATACATTTTTCCGAATCCAACCGCACAATTCTCGAGAGCCGGCTCAAGGAACGTTTACGAAAAACCGAGCTGGACAGTGTTACCGACTACTACAAAAAGATTCGCGACGACAAGGAGGAAATGAGGGTTCTCCTGGACACGGTAACTACCAATTTGACCCGGTTTTTTCGAAATACGATGCACTTTCAGACCCTCGAAAATTATGTGATACCCGAGCTGGTGAAATATAAAAAGGATAAGGGACGGCCCAAAATATCGGTCTGGAGCGCTGGTTGCTCTACCGGCGAAGAACCGTATTCAATTGCTATGGTCTTAAAAGACAAAGTTCCCTCCAATTTCGCCATCAGCGTGGTGGCTTCCGACCTAAGCCTCAAATCGCTGATGACGGCCAAGGAGGGGTTTTACCCGGACAGTAAAATGACCGGTGTTCCGGAGAAGTACTTGCAGCGCTTTTTCGAACGGAAGACCAACGGCTACCAGGTCAAAGACGAGGTGAAGAATCTCATCCGTTTCGATTACCACAATCTGAAATTCGAAAGCGGACTGACCGAGCTCGATGTGGTGTTCTGCCGCAATGTGATCATCTATTTTGACGAGGCGGCTCAGAAAAGTGTGATCGATAAGTTTTACAAGGCCATGAACAACCATTCCTATCTCTTTATCGGCCATTCCGAATCGCTCTTCGGGATGAATACCAAGTTCGAGTTCCTGAAGACTGATTGGGCGGTAATCTACCGGAAGTTCGTGGAATAGGGGGCGAGTGGTGAGTAAAGAAGCAATATCCGTTGTCATTTGCGATGATTCAGCTCTCATGCGTAATCTCGTAGGCAAAATGATCGAGAATGCGGATGGATTGGAGCTGGCCGGAAAGGCGATGAACGGACGCTTTTTGCTGCAGAAGCTTCCTCGGCTCGAGCCGGATGTCATTGTTTTGGATCTGGAGATGCCGGAAATGAACGGCATCGAGTTCCTCAAGGAGCGCAAGGAGCGGGGGATAGAGACCCCGGTGGTGATTCTCTCCTCGATCGCCAAACGGGGCGCCCAGGTGACAATGGATGCCCTTGCGCTGGGAGCCTCCGACTTTATTCTCAAGCCTTCCGGTTCGGTTTCAGAAGATATCCACAGCGTCGAAAAATATTTGGTCGAGACGGTGCGCGCCTACGGACTGCAGTATCTGCACAAAAAGGGGCGTCAGCTTCCGGAAGAACGGCCGGCGGAGAAGCGGGCAGAAAAAAAAGCTCGGCCTTCGGCGAAACAAGGTGCGGAGGAAAAAGGCGGCGCTGCGGATCAAATAGAGCGCGTCCGTCACCCCTCCGAGCGCCCTAAGTACGAACCAAAGGAGAGTCCGGTAGACCGCCAGAAGGCGGGACCGGTGGAAGTGGTGGCGATCGGGGTTTCTACCGGAGGCCCGAATGCGCTGCGGGAGCTGTTTCGCAATATCGACGGCGGCCTCCCTGTTCCGGTAGTGGTGGTACAGCATATGCCGGCAGGCTTCACCGCCGAGTTTGCCAAGAGTCTTGACCGCATATGTCCGCTGGAGATCAAAGAGGCTGCCGACGGAGATATTATGAAGCCGGGCCGGGTATTGATCTGCCCGGGAAACTATCACATTACGGTTGAGAAGCGGCGCCTTGCGGCGGTGGCTCGCTTACATCAGGGCGATGCCATCAACGGACACCGGCCTTCGGCGGATGTGCTGTTTTCTTCGGTAGCACAACAGTACGGCGGCTCCTGCATGGCCGTCATCATGACCGGAATGGGAAAAGACGGGGCAAAAGAGATCGGTTCCATCCACAGCAAGGGCGGCATTACCATCGGGCAGGATGAAACTTCGAGCATCGTCTACGGTATGCCGAAAGTAGCCGCCGAAATGGGCCATCTGCAGCACATCGTTCCACTGACGGAGATGGCCTCCACGATAAGCCGGCTCGTCAAAGAGAATGTGAGAGAAAGCGCCTAAGGCCGCCCCGGCCCCTGGGCGGGACCCGAGCGAGCCCCCGGGCGGGACTCGAGCGAGCCCCCGGGCGGGAGCCAGAGAGCGATGGTTGATTACGTGGAGCTCTGCTGCTGTACCGAGCTTCTCTGCGACTCAGGGGCAGAAACAGAGCGGGCGATCCGTTCGATGGCGGTAGTCTTTCCGGATTCGTCGATATCCAGCAATACTCCCTGCAACTGAAGATCCTCCCAGTACTCTTTGGAGCGTTCCGGAATTTGAGTGAGAAACTTCTCGATCTCCACCTGCGGGTCCAATCCCCCAACGCTGAGAGCGCTTCCGGTCCGGCCGGTATCGGCGATGACGCCGGTGCCGCCCTCCAAAATGTACTCGTCTGCGGTTAATACCTTGGTGTGGCTGCCGATGACTGCGCTTACCGTTGCATCGGCATGGTAGAAGAGGGAATACTTCTCCGCAGTGGTGGCGGCGTGGAAATCGACGATGATGGTGTCGGCTTCCTGTTTGACTCGGGAGACGAGCTGCGGGAGGAAGGTAAAGGGGTTGCTCAGGTGAACTCGCGGAAATCCGGATTGGCCGAGCAGCACAATGACCCCGATTTTTCGTGAGCCTGCCTGGTACACATGCCAGCCGCGACCGGGGTTGGAGGCGGGATAGTTGGCCGGCCTGAGGATGTAAGGCGCCTTGGCGATATGGGGCACCATATCTTTTTTATAGTAGATCTTCTCCCCGGCCGTAATGGCGTCGATCCCGAGTTTACGCAGGTAGATAGAGTGGTTTTTTCCGATGCCAAAGCCGCCGGTGGTCCCTTCGCCGTTGGCGATCACGAAGTCCAGCCCCAGCTCCTCTTTTAGCTGCGGCAGCAGGGTTTTGATGCAGTAGACCCCCGCCTTACCGACGATTTCCCCGATGTAGAGTATACGGATACGCACGCCTCCTTCTTTGTGTTCAACTGGTATGGAGAGAGAATAGCAGATAGCCCGGGGTAGGGGAAGAGGATCATGTGAGGCTACTACCTCATGTCCAAGCTTTGAACCACTAACTAAGGATTTGCGGAGGATTTGAATATCGATTATCCTACAGATAAACATACACGAGAGGAGGTGACGCGATGAAAGTACTCTTTTACCAAAAGCTGAATTCGCTTTGGCGCGAAAAACTTGTGGCGCTGCGGGAGGAGTTTCCTCAGGTTGAGTTTATTGACGATATTGAGCGGGCGGAGAGCCTGCTTCCCGAGGCGGATGTGCTGGTAGGCGGGAAGCCGGGCCGGGAGGAGATCGAGAAGGCGAGGCGTCTCTCCTTTATCGTGGTTCCCTTCGCGGGCATAAATCACCTGCCCCTCGAGATGATTCGCGAACGGGGCATCCGCGTTGCAAACAGCCACGGTAACGCCTTTTGCGTGGCCGAGCGGACACTTGCCTTGATACTGGCGTTCTACGGCCGGGTGGTTGAGTTTCACAATGACCTTCAGCAGGAGAACCGCTGGCACGGCTTTTGGGTTGGCCGTGGCCTCGAGGATAGCTGGGAGTCGATCGAGGGAAAAACGGCCGCTATTCTCGGTGCCGGTGAAATCGGTCGGCAGACCGCACGGCTTTTAAAGCCGTTTGGGGTACACACTACCGGGCTGCGCCGTCGGCCGCGAGAGCAGGAGCCGGAGGATTTTGACCGCATGGTCTACGATTTGGACGAGGCTATTGATGCGGGGGAGATCGTCGTGGTGGACCTTCCGGCGACGAAGCGAACAAGGGGACTGCTGGGCCCCGATAGGCTGACCGTGATGAAAGGTTCTTTTTTGGTGAATGTAGGCCGAGGTAGCATCGTGGATGAGGAGGCGCTGTACGAGCGGCTACGGGACGGGACCCTGCGAGGGGCCGCGATTGACTGCTGGTATACCTACCCTGAAGGAGGGGTCGTGGGAGCTCCCTCCCGTTATCCGATGCACGAGTTGGATAACGTGGTGCTCTCCCCCCATATTGCCGGCTTTACTGCACGGGCGGTGGAGCGCAACGTAGAGCATGCCGTGGAGAACCTAGCAGGCTTTCTGCGCGGAGAAAAGGCCCGTTTCGAGGCCGACACCGCCGAGGCGTACTGAGACAGACTCAGTCGGAGAAAAGCTCTTCGATCTCTTCCCTGGAGAACTCGTATTGAGTGTTGCAGTTGAAACAGGTGGTGCGCAGCGGGAAAGGACCGTTGGCAAGGATGTCTTCCCGTTCTTCGCGTTTCATGGAGGCGAGGAAGGCGCCGAAGCGCTCTTTGTTGCAGTCGCAGTGAAAGGCGACGTCCCGGGTGGCGATGATGTCCGGGGAGAGACCGGAGAAAGTCTGGCTGATCAGTGAAGAGGCGTCGCCTCCGCCGGCAAAGTGGTCGCCGATTGCGGGGGCTTCTAAAAGCGCATTTTGGGCCTTGTCGATGGAGGTTTCCTCACCGCCGCCGAGTACCTGCAGGAATATTCCCCCGGCACCGATTACCCGGCCTTCACGGTCGAAGCGAATGCTGAGCGAGAAGGCGCTGGGCGTCTGTTCGCTGACGGTAAAGTAGTATGCCAGATCCTCGCCGATATTGCCGTATTTAAGGATCACCTGACCGGAGAACGGCTGTTTGGCCGACTCGAGCTGCTTGGTAACGGTTAGGAATCCGGCCCCGAAGAAGGGGGAGAGGTCAAAGGACTCCGGCGGCTTCTCTACCGGGATGGGGACGTTTTGAAGATAGCCGCGGACCGCTCCCGATGCCCTGCCTTCGGCCACGAGCCCTTTGATTGGTCCTCCGCATTCGATGTGCATGGAAATACGGTCGTTCCCCTTTACCATGCCGGTCATCAAGGCTGTGCCTAAATAGGCATGGCCGAGGGTAAGTGTTTCGAGAATGCCGAACTCGTGGTTCGCCCGCATTTCGTTGATCATTCTAGAGCCGTGGACTACGGCGCCTCGCAGGCTCCCGTTTTGGAGGAGGAAGATGTCGATGCTGTCCGGAGCTAAGGTGTCGAGGTGTTCCCGGGTGACCGAGTCCTGCAGGGGTTTCTTTTCCATAGGGGGGAATAATGGAGAGAAAACAAAGGGTTTGTCAACCTGAGAAGGCGCTGCGCGTGACAGCGGGGGGAATAATGTTTATATTAATGCTAAGAAAAGTGGCATGCAGGGAGGACGAGAGTATGGCAGCTGAGGAGAACACACGTGAGTACGCCGTTGTCGGCGGCGGCTGTTTTTGGTGTCTGGAGGCGATTTTTCGGCGCATCGAAGGAGTACTCGAGGTGACTAACGGCTATGCCGGCGGAGAGACGGAGCATCCCACCTATGAGGAAGTGTGTACCGGCAACACCGGACATGCGGAAGTGGTGCAGGTGGAATACGACCCGCGCCGGATCGGTTTTCGTCAGCTTCTCGAGCGTTTCTTCACCGCCCACGATCCCACTACCTTGAACCGTCAGGGACCGGATATCGGCAGCCAGTACCGCTCGGTCGTGCTCTACCGGAATGAGAAGCAGCGTCGGGAGGCGGAACGGATTATCTCCGCGCTCGAGGAGCAGGGCGCCTATGAAGAGCCGATCGTCACGGAGGTGAAACCGCTCGACACCTTCTATCCGGCGGAGGAGTACCATCAGCGCTATTTCGAGAAACAGCCCCATGCCGGATACTGTTCCTTCGTCATTCGGCCCAAGCTGAAAAAGCTCGCCCTCGATTAGAAGGGGCCGCCGCGCCGTTCGACGATATGCAGGTCGTAGCGTCCTCTGCTGCGGTTGTAGAGTCTGCGGAGGTACAGCACAAGGTAGGGCAGAAGGAAGCCGCAGCCGCCGATGATGCCTCCCGCTAATTCGGAGGTGATTCCTGCGCTCGGGAATTGTGCGGCAAGGGTAGGCCCGGCGGCAAAACCGGCGACCAAGAGCAGTAGCGGGAGAATGAAGAGGATGAGCGCGCCGGAGAAACTGCCGGCAGCGTTCCCTTCGAGAATCACGCGGTCGCCGGCTCGGATGTTCCCCGGATCGAGGACGACAGCTCGCGTTTCACCGGATTCTTCGGCTTCGCCGCATCCGCTGCAGCCCGTACAACTGCCGCCGCGCGGTATGCGTACCTTCGCTTCGCCCCGTTTCACTTCCTGTATCGTACCTTCTCTCCTGATCGTACTCATCCCGCCTCTCCTGAGGACCATCGTAGCGTTTTTTGCAGGTGATGCAATAGTGAGGGTGGCAGTAAAAACACACAAAAAAAGCGGCCGCATACAGCGACCGCTTTGTGAAAATCAAATGTATGTCGAATCGACTACATTTCCCTCTTTCTCATTGCAATGGAGATGCACACAGCAGCTCCACCCCAGGTGAGAATCAGGCCGAACAGCATAAAGATAATTGCACCTGTAGTCATGGTAACCTCCTTATTCTTCCGTCGTCTCGAGGACGGACGGATCGGCCCATTTGGTCCGGCCGACGATGATGCCGATGATCAGGATCGCAATAGCCACGGCCCAACCGAGTGCGATCAGCGCGCCAATCGGATACCCACCGTAGGGATTAGTGACCTCGGTCCAGATGTTCTGAATGGCGGTAATACCCAGGACCAGCGGGGTGATCACCTTCACGGTGAAGTCCCACCACTTGCCGACCTGGAAGTCGGAGATGGGCTGGAAGTGATCCTTGAGCACCGTCAGCTTGAAGAACCAGCCGATCAGGATGACCTCTACAAGACCGCTCATGGCAACGCCGAAGCTGTTTACGAAGCGGTCAACGATGTCGAGGATGTACAGTCCTGCGCCGGTGGTGAAAATCAGGCTGATGATACCGGCTACGAGGGTGTAGATCACGACGATTTTCCGGCGAGGCTTGTTGGTCTTGTCCACGATACCGGAGATGACCGCTTCGTTAATGGAGATGAACGAAGAGAGACCTCCGAAGGTCAGAGACAGGAAGAACAGCACGCCGACGAGTACGTTCAGAGCCGGAAGCTCGTTGATCGCCTGCGGAATGGTGGCGAATGCCAGGAAGACACCGCTGAGGTTCTCAGGCAGCTCTCCGCCGCTCTGGCCCATCATGTATCCGAGAATGGAAAAAATGGTGATACCGGCGAGGATCGAGAACCCGCAGTTCAGCAGACCGGTCATGAAGGCATTGTTCACGATGTCGGACTTCTTGGGCAGATAGCTCGAGTAGGTGATCATGATCGCGAAGGCGATGCTCAGGGTGAAGAAGATCTGCCCGTAGGCGGCGACCCACACTCTGCCGTTCAAGATTTGACTGAAATCGGGCTCGAAGAGTCGGTTCAGACCTTCTGCAGCGCCCGGCAGAGTAATACCGCGGACCATGATGATCAGTAGGATGACAATCAACAGGGGAATGAAAATCTTGTTGGCTTTTTCGATTCCCTTTTTGACGCCCGCATAGAGGACGACAAAGTTGATCAACCAGGTGAGAATCACCGTGATGAGAATCAATCCACGGAATCCGCCGAGCTCGAATGGTCCTCCTGTGAGGCCAAGGTAGTCGCCCGTGAAAAATGCGACGGTATCTTCGCCCCAGCCCAGGGTGAAGGAGAACCCGACGTAGCTGATAGCCCAGCCGATAACCGCGACGTAGTAAATCGTAATGACAAAGCTGATGAGAATCTGCCACCAGCCGAGCCATTCCCAGCCCTTGTTGATCTTGGCGAAGGTCATCGGAGCGCTTCCCTTCATCTTGTGTCCCATCGAGAACTCCAAGATGAGAATGGGAATACCCGCGGTGATCAGCGCGAAGAAATACGGAATTAAGAACGCGCCTCCGCCGTTTTCAAACACCTGGTACGGAAATCGCCAGATGTTCCCGAGACCGATTGCGGAGCCGACAGCGGCCATAATAAAACCAGCTCTCGTTCCCCAAGTTTCTCTTTTCATACGCAATCCTCCTATTAGCCTCTATTCTTTACAGTAAAATCTTCTCACGTCAACCTTTTTTTGACATTTCTCACTACAGCACTTCACTTTATTCGCTTTTGCCTGACCGCTTTGATTTATCCTCAAGAGGCATTGGAGCTATTTCGTACTTTGACCGCTATGCTCTCAACATACCACTCGATTTTGTTCAAATAATAGGCTATGTCTCAATAATAAACCAGCTCGTACCAGAGGGAGCCGGCATATTCATGCAGGGCGCGATACGAATCGTGCAGCGCCTCCATAGAGGGGAGCAGGTCAGCGAGACTGAACGATCCTCTCTCACTTTGATAATCGGTAGGAGCGGGGAGAACTTGAAACCCCCGGCTGCGAAACGTACGAACACTGCGCGGCATGTGATAGGCGGAGGTGACGAGAATAATGCGGCGATAGGTAGAGAGGGTGGCCACCTCTCGGGCGTTTTCAAAGGTGGAGCGGCTTTCGGTTTCCGTGAGGGTACCGGTGGAGGGGGGCTCGAGGCTCTTGAGCAGCGCTGCAGCGATCTCCGCCTCGGCGGGGTAGTTGCCGCGGCGAAGTTCCGGGGAGCCGCCGGATATAATTAACGGAAGGCCGGTACGGCGGCGGATACGATGGGCGAAAAGGAGACGTTTGAGGGAGGTGCCGGAGAGCGAGGCGCCGCCGGGCTCATCCGGAGAGTAGGCGACGGTTCCCCCTCCGAGGACCACCACTACCTGGGCGTTGGTGGCGGTGGCGGTGGCGGTGTCGGTGTCGGTGTGGGTGCCGTCGGCGGTCTCGGCTTCGCCAGCTTCGGTGGTTTTGGCGAAGGAGGCAGGCGGGCGGCCGGGATATGCCTTTTCAAGAGGAGTCAGCAGCCCCGCAGCGACGGGCGGGAGGGAGAAGAGATAGAGCAGGAGCGCAGCGGCGGCGAGAACCACCCGGATTGCTGTGGTACGTCTTTTAAGGTGTGTAGTATGCCCCTGAAGGCGTGCGGGACGCGCCAAAAGAAGGGCGAGGCACAACAGAAGCACAAAGAACCCCGGCGGGAGAAGCAAGTGGTTGGCGATCTGGCTTAGTGCGGAGGCCGACACGCTGGAGCTCCTCTCTATATCCGGTGTGATTTGCGGCTATACCGATCTACGGCTATGATCGGGATGCTTCTGCCTCTGCCGCTACCGTTTTGGATTCCAGGACTTCCCGGTACAATTCATACAGCTCTTCCGTGGCTTTTCGCCAGCTCCAGCGCTGCGCTTCGCGGTGAGTCCTCTCGCTCATAGTTTTGAGGTGCTCAGGGTCCTCGAGCAACAGCGCAGCTTTCTCCAGAAGATCCTTTCTCGATCCGGGATCAAAGAAGTAGCCGGTTTCCCCGTCGTCAATCAGTTCCGTAATGCCGCCGGCCCGGGCTCCGATAACCGGCGTGCCCGCAGCCATCGCCTCGAGAGCAACAAGGCCGAGGGTCTCCGACTGGGAGGGAAAGACAAAGACATCCGCAGAGGCGTAGGCCTGGGCGAGTTCCTCTCCTTCGAGAAAACCGGTAAACGTGGTAGGAGTACCCTCGAACCACTTCTGCAGTTTTTCTTTTATCGGCCCATTGCCGATGATGGCCGCCCGGACGGAGGGAAACTCCTCGAGGATAGGCCGCAGCATGTAGATCTCCTTCTCATCACTCAGGCGCCCTGCATAGATAATCAGCGGTGCCTCGGGATGGCCGTCGGTGAGGCGAGAGCGCATTGCGGCACTGTACTTCTCCGGGGAGAAGAGTTCGGTATCCACCCCGCGGCGCCATAGTCGGAGATCTTCGATTTCGTGGTTGTTGAACTCCCGTATCATCTCCTGGGATGGGCAGAGGGAGAGGTCCGCCTGCTCGTTGGTGTTTTTTGCCATTCTCCAGAAGAAGTTGGAAGCAAAGTGGAGATTGTAGAAATCGATGTACTTGGATATGTGGAGGTGATTGCTGGTGACAATGGGGATATCGTTTTTGAGGCCGTACTTCATCACTGAGGAGCCGAGCAAGAAGGGACTGAGCAGGTGAATGAGATCGGGATCGAACTCGTTGATGTAATTTTTTAGGTATGTCTGCGGCAGTCCCACTTTGAAATCTTTGTAAAAAGGAAGACGCACATAGGGAACGCCCAGTACTTTGGCACCATCGTAACTTTCCATCCCTCCGTCGGGGGCGATAATCATGGTCTGATGCCCCATTTCGTGAAGGTTTTTGATCGTATAGGTTAAGCGGGTCACTACTCCGTCGATCTTGGGCAGAAAAGTTTCTGAAATATAGAGAATTTTCATTGGGCTAAGCTCCTGGTTTCAAAGTACAGCACTTATGATTTACACTCTTTGAGTATACCGAAAATAGCCGGCACACACCATAACTATAACGAAAAAATTGCACTTAACATCACGTGCCCCTTAGTTTCAAATTGCCGTTCTCCACGTCGGGCGGCGGGGTGATTCGTTTATTCCAATGGAAGCAAGTGTTCACGCTCGGCGCCCATGCGCTCGGTCACTTCGGCAAGACTCTCCAGCACCGAAGGTTCCGTGCCACCGAGGTGAATCCACTCCTCCGCTTGAACGGCGCCTACCGGAAGCCCGGCTTCGATGGCGCTCTGGACGGCGGGAAGGAAGCGGTACTCATCCACCTTGCGGGAAAAGAGGTGCGAGCGTACCGCAGAGGAGAGCTTCCAAAGGCCGATTTCTACGCAGGGGCCGCTTCCCTGCCATGCGCGAGTGATACGGCGTTGCGACTCGTCCAGTTCCACCCGTTCGTTGTGGCTGCGGTCACAGAGGTGCTGCGCTACCGTCAATACGGTAGGGTCGGGGTGCTCGAGGAGAGCAGTGAATCGTGCTGCAGGAAAGTAGGCGTCCGCCAGCCACACCACGACTTGATCGCGCTGTGGCAGCTCCTCGAGAGCGCAGCTGATGGCGTGACCGGTGCCCAGCTGCTCCTGCTGCTCCACATACCGCAGCTTTATGCCGTGATAGCGAGTGCCGAAGTATTGTTTGATCTGGTCTCCCAGATGTCCAGTGACGATCGTGACCGTGTCCTGTTTGGCAGAGAAGTGGGGCGAGGTGAGCAGGGCGTCCAGCGTAAACTTGAGAAAGGGATAGCCGTAGAGCGGATACATGCACTTCTGCAGATACCCTCCCAGCCCGGCAAAGCGGGTCCCTTTTCCGGCGGCAAGACAAATGTAATCCATGGGCGGCTCCTTTCACGAATGACTCTACCTGTATCATATTTGCCAGCGGACGGGCAAGAAGCCGGGCAAGAAGCCGCACGTTCTGATGCGCCGCGGCAGGAGCGCGGCGTTTCAGAACGGCACATCAGAGCAGCTGTTCTTTCTCCAGGTATTCGAGGAAGAGGTGAAAAAGAATAGGATCGAGCTTCAGTTCTTCCTTGATAAACTGATTCTCCATTACTTTGACCGCGTCTTCCGGGGGAAGCGGGGGTTTGTAGATCCGGTTGGGGTCTGTGAGGGCGTCGTAGACGTCGATGATCTCCAGCAGCTTAGCGGGAAAGTAGGCGAGGGCGTTGAAGCTGGCCAGGGTCTCTACCGTGTAGGCTATGCAGTAGCCGGGGCGCTGCTTCGGATGCTCTTTTAAGTGCCGGGAGAGCATGGCGCGGTAGTAGCCGTAGCCGTCGGGGTGATTGTAATACTCGTGATGGTAGCCGGTGATGAGCCCCGCCTGAGGCGGATAGTCCATCTTCTTCATTAGAGCAAGGTAGCCGTGACGGACGTGGTCCACCACCATCTCGCGATCGTACGCCTCCTCGCCCTCGTGGTATTCGATATTGCGGGCCTTGCCGATGTCATGCAGCATAAAGCCGGTGGCAAAGGTGTGCAGCTGGGTCTCGGAGACCGCCTGCAGCCCCGAGTTGAAGACCCGCTCGAGGACCACATCCTCCTTCAGAAGCTGCGGCAGGAGGCGGTGGTAGAGGTCGCGGTAGGAGTGGCGAAAGTTGATGCGCACCCGGTTGGCAAAGCTGGTGCTCAATATTTTGTGGTTGTAAAAGAGGAGGAACGAGACCCCTTTGAGGTAGACCCGGGTCATATGCTGGACCACCGTGCCGTTGGATTTCTTGACGATGGAGCGAATGAGGTCGTCGTGAATGAAGGTAGAGTCGATTAAGCCGGTGGAGGATTTGACCAGTTTCCTGGTGTTGTCGACGATGGCGCGGGTGAAGCGTTTTGCCTCGTCGTCACCCATTTGCAGCGCCTTCTCCATCACGCTCTTGTTGATCAGCGCCGTATCCCGGGTGGAATCGGCCAGAGCTTCGGCAACCTTCTCATCAGGCTTCGGAAGCCTGAGCAGCTGTTCGAGGTTTTGGTGATGAACTTTGAGGGTTTCCTCCCGCTGAGCGATGGGCTGCTCCAGGATCGTGTCGTAATACTGGGAAAAATTGGGTCCCCGGCGGTGGCCCTCCTCAGCACCGCGTACCTCTTCCTCAGAGATGCGGTCCTGCTCGGAGAGGGAGGCGACAAAGCGGCGGCGGGAGCGCTCGTGCTCTTCGAAACTTTCGGCATTCTCCCGTATCTGTTTGAGGTGTTCTTCGACACGCTGTTTGTCCAGGTAGAAGTTCCACTCCGCATCGGGGTTGTTCCAGAAGAGGGCGTTATGGTCGTAGAGGGCCCGGAAACTAATTTGCCGGCGCTTGCCTGTGTGGACATTGACGCAATAGACCGGTTCTTCGACGTGAATGAGCCGCTGTATAAGGCGGCCGTCCCGTTCCACTGCTTTTGCAACCGGAATGGCTTTCATCGTTTTCGCAGCACCTCGAGGATAGATAATACCATTGTAGTGAATGTGCGGGGAAGAATAAAGCGCGAAAATCCGGCGGAAGAGGGAAACAAAGGGAAAAACTTCATTTATTGACTTTTTACCCCTAAGAACCTACTCTTTTTATGTTTACCTACAGGGGGAATGGAATGGAGAACGACGAGACTCGGGAATACAGTACCAGCTGCCATATTCCCGGCGAACCGGAGGAGATCAGGCGACTGCGGGAGCGGCTGTTGGGCCACTGGAGGGGCGCAAAAAGTCCACAAAAAGCCGGCGGCCCCTCCTCTCATGAGCGGGCGACCTCCAAAGAGCGGGCGATGGGAGCGTACCGCGGGCATGCAAAGTTTGTGGACAAACTGGAAAAACTCGTCGAACGCCACCGGAGCTCCTTCAGGAGCCATTTTGCCGTCTACCTGGGGGTCAACGGGGGGCTACTGCTGCTCAACCTATTCACGAGTCCTATGTTTCCGTGGTTTCTCTTTCCCGCCGGCGGCTGGGGAATCGGGATGGTGAATCACTACGCCGAGTACCGCCGGCAGCGGCGGGTGCTGGAGGAGGCCCGGGAGTTGCCGCCGCTGGATCAAGAAGCGCTCGGGGTCTATAAAAAGCTGAAGAAGAAGGAAAACGGCTATCGCGCTCAGCTCACCAGTTTTGCCTCGGTAGGGGGCTTTCTCTTTATGGTCAATATGATCACCAGTCCGGCGGTGCCGTGGTTCGCGATTCCCTGCGGAGTCTTTGCCGCCGTGGGCTTTGCGAGCCGGGAGTCGAGCCGCCGTTCGGTGCGGAAGCTTCGCGAGCGGTTCGAAGAGCTGCGCCCCGTAGGAGGCGGTACGGGCCGGTTCCGGGATTACAGCTCCGAGGAAAGTGCCGGGACCGTCTCCGAGGCGGCGGCGCTCAAGTCGGCGATCCTCTCACAGACCGAAAAGATGGGCAGCGAGAGTCCCTTCTCCGGTGATATCGAACAAGTGCTCGATACCTATGTGGAGCAGATAAAACTGTTGAGCTTTCAGACCGAAGAGATCGAGGAGATTATCAAGACCGTGCCGCGGGAGGAACTGGAGCGGGATGCCGAGCAGCTGCGGGGCAAACGGGACGCCGCCTCCACCGGGAAACTCCGCGAAGAGTATGAGAGCTCTCTGGCGGATATCGAACAGCAGAAGGAGGCCTTCGGGGAACTCGAGGAGCGCAAAGAGATGCTGGAGCTGCGGATACGCTCGGCTATCAACGCGCTGAAGCGAATGAACCTGGACCTGGCCCGTATGAAGAGTGTGACCGACAGCGGCGGTACGGGGCTGGAGGATATCAGGCGCAAATCGGAGGAGCTGAGCCGCTACATCGACGACCTCGAAGAAGGATATCAAGAGCTGAACAAGCAGGCGGAAGGGCAGCATGGCAAGCTCTGAGGAAACACAGGAGCGGCGCGAAACACGAGCGCGGGAGCTCCTGCAGCGGACGATAGCGGCGGTGTGTGGCACCGACGGTTCCGAACCTCTGAGCGGGGTTCCCGTGCTCGAGTACCTCCGAGACCCGGTGTGCGGAAGCGCGGCGGAGCTGCTGACCGCCGCCGCCGAAGGGCGCGGCGGCAGCGATGCGGCGGAAGAGCGCTCCGGGGCGTCGGATGCGCTGGGAACGCTCCTGCGGAAGGGAACGGAAGCGTTTATTGCCTACTATGCAGAAGAGGGACGGGACGAGCAGGTAAAGAATCTGCTGGAGCTCTTTGACAGCGATATGGATCGCGGCTTGCTGGCCGAAGAGATTGTAAAAGTATGGGCGCCGGAGTTGGCGATGGACGATGAGGAGATCCTGGGGCGTTGGCGGCTGCAGGATCTTGAAGCCTCCGCCGAGCCGCTCCGGCCCGAGGAGATCCTCCTGCAACTCAACGCTCTCTATACCCTCCCCGAACGGATACCAGACACGCTGGAAGAGGAGCTTGCCGACGCGGGGCGCCGGGCGGCGGAGAAGCCGGGCCGTAAAGTGGCCGACTACGATCACCCGGTCCCCCTCTTTGCCCCGCCCGAAGAGCACGAACTGATCGGCTGCATGGACGAGCTGGAGCGGGAGATCGGCTTTGAGAAGGAGTGCGGCACGCTGCCGGAGGGGCACAAGGTGCCGGTGCTTATCTCGGTCTCGGTGACGCACGCGGCGCTGGACAGTCCCGCCGGAGAGTGGATCCGCCGCTTGCTCGCCGGCCGGCACTACGCTCACCTGCGGCCATTGGTGCTGACCGAGGAGACGGCGGTGCAGGTAGAGCGGGAAGTCCTGGGCGAGGAGCGGGGCCTTTTCTCGGTTTTCGGGAGTTACGGACGCCATTTTACCGCTCTCAAATATGCGCAGCTGCTGCTGGAGCCGGTGCTCGGAGTAAAAGCGGGGTTCAAGCTGGACACCGACGAAGGGATCCGATCGAGGGAACTCTACGAGGCGACCGGGAGGAGCTGGTTTGCGACCTTGTGCCACCCCTACTGGGGCGGCAGCGCCCGGGACGATACGGGAGCACAGGTTTATCTGGGGGTGAACGAAGGGGAGTACGTCAACAGCAGCGATATCGAGCGGCTCGGCTATGCCGGGGCGCTGCGGACCCCGGATGTGGCCGTACCGGACTCGTGGACCGGCACGGCAATGTTCTTTCACAAGGGCTTCGCCCACGGCCGGACCACAGCCCTCTACAACCGCTTCGACTCCGTGGAGGAGGGGATCAGTCACCCCGTAGTCAAAGGCGGCGGTTACGGGATCACCAACGAAGGACTGCGCAGGGCCGTCCCCTTTACCTTCTCCCGGGTGGGACGTGCGGAGGATCAGCAGTTCTATTTCTCCTGTCTTGCCTCCGGCGTACGAGGAATCTTCCAGCCGGACCTGCGGATTGCTCACTATAAATCGGCGGTGGGAAAGGCGGAACGGAAGACCGCCGCCAGCCGCTTTGCCGGGGATCTGTATCGCCTCGTGATATTTCGGCATTTGGTGCGGCGGTACGGAGTAAAGCGGGAGATCGATCCGATGCCGGGGATATTTGCCGGACCCCTGGCGCGGGGACAGGCCTGTTTTTCGCTGCTGCTGAAGGCCTGCGAGTTCCGCAGTTCGGGCGAGGACGAGGCGGCCCACTATTTGCTCTCCGAGGGAGCTGCTGCACTGACAGCGCTCGAGGAGGCTATCGACGACGGGACGATAGACCGCGAACACGAGCGGGAACAGAAGGGCTGGCGGGAGTTTGTCCGCCGTACGAAATCGGTGGCGCCGGAGACCATCGCCGAGCTCTTTGGAATCCGCTGAATAGGAAATCGCACAATAGGAAACCACCCAATAGGAAACTCAAGCCTGGGAATCCGCTGAATATTCCAGGGGGTTCTCCTCAACGGCTTTTCTCTTTACAATCGAAGCTAATAAGATATACGCCAGTAGGGAGTTACCTATGAAGCCAAGCAACGCGTGCCAGCTGATCACCTACCCCGACAGCCTGGGCGGAAATCTCAGCATGCTGCGCGAGACACTGCAGCGGCATTTACCGGGCTTGTTTACCGGTCTGCATATCCTGCCCTTCTACCCTTCCTCCGGAGACCGGGGCTTTGCTCCGCTGACCTATGACGAGGTTGATCCGGCGTTCGGAAGCTGGAGCGATATCGAAACCCTTGCCGAAGAGTACGAACTGATGGTGGACTTGATGTTCAACCACATCTCCCGGCGATCGAAGTTCTATCAGGACTTTCTCCAGCGCAGGGACGAATCGTCCTGGGCGGATATATTTATCCGCTTCAAGGAGTTTTGGCCGGGCGGAGAGCCGACGGAGGAACAGCTTGCCAAGATCTACACCCGCAAGCCGCGGCCGCCCTATTTGGAAGCGGAGTTTGCCGACGGGAGTACGGAGAAGGTGTGGTGCACTTTCGACTACGAACAGATCGATCTGGATCTGAAGAGTGAGAAGACCCGGGAGCTGTTGCGCACCTTTTTAGTCCATCTCTGCGAGCGGGGCGCGCGGATGATCCGTTTGGACGCCTTTGCCTACGCTACCAAGCAGCCCGACACCAACTGTTTTTTCATCGAGCCGGAGGTGTGGGAGCTGCTGGACTTTGCCCGCAGCACGGTGGAGCCGTACGGAGCGGTTCTTTTGCCGGAGGTCCACGAGCACTACACGATGCAGCAGCGGCTTGCCGAACACGGTTACTATGTCTACGACTTTGCCTTGCCCATGCTGATGCTGCAGGCGCTCTACGACGGGGCAAGCCGCAACTTGAAGCACTGGCTCTCCGTATGCCCCCGCCATCAGTTTACCACCCTCGATACCCACGACGGGATCGGCGTGGTGGATGTGCGGGACCTGATGAGCGACGAGGAGCTGGAGCGCACCCAGGAGAACGTCTACAACAAAGGAGCTAATGTAAAGCGGATCTACAACACCGCCAAGTATCAAAATCTGGATGTCTATCAGATCAACTGCACCTACTACTCGGCCTTAGGCGAGGACGATGAGGCGTATCTTCTGGCCCGGGCGATTCAGTTCTTTAGCCCCGGAATTCCTCAAATTTACTATGTGGGGGCGTTGGCCGGACAGAACGACATCGAACTGGTGGAGGAGACCAAACAGGGACGCAATATCAACCGGCACAACTATACGATGGAAGAGGTGCGCAAACAAGTTCGCCGGCCGGTGGTGCAGCGCCTTTTCGAACTGATGCGTTTTCGAAACGCCTGTGCCGCCTTTGACGGCGATTATGAAGTCCTGCCTAGCGATGATGATAAGCTCGATGTTCGCTGGACCGGCGGCGGAGAAGAGGCGCTGCTGCGGGCGAGCCTGACAGAGCGCTCCTTTGTAATCGAGCACCGCCCGGAGGAGGGGGCTCCCGTCGAGGAGCTGCGTTTCTAAGCGGATAGCGGAACGAAAGGGGAATACGCACCATGCCACGGCGAGAGCGCTTTTTTCAGATCCATCCTCCCGTATTTTGGCCTGCGGCGATTGTCACTGCCGTCTTTATCGCCGTCACCCTCATTGTCGGAGATCCGATGGAACGGATCTTCAACGGGGTGCAAAACTTCATTTCCGAGGCCTTTGGCTGGCTCTTTGTTCTGGCGGTCAATTACTTTCTCTTCTTTGTTCTCTATCTTGCGGGCAGCAAATACGGACGGATCAAGCTGGGCGGCCGCGATGCAGTTCCCGATTTCAGCCGCGGGGCCTGGTTTGCCATGCTCTTCTCCGCCGGAATGGGGATTGGCATCCTCTTTTGGAGTGTTGCCGAGCCGCTCTTCCACTTCACCGACCCGCCGCAGAGTACCGCCGATGCGGCGGCGCAGGCGCAGGCGGCGATGGAGCTCTCTTTTCTGCACTGGGGGCTGCACGCCTGGGCCGTCTATTCGCTGGTGGGAATGGCCTTGGCCTTTTTCGCCTTCAACCGGAAGGAGCCGCTGGCGATTCGCTCGGTCTTCAAACCGCTACTGGGGAAGAAGGCGGATGGTGCCTGGGGCAATGTAATCGACATTTTGGCCGTCGTGGCTACCCTCTTTGGTTTGGCCACCTCCCTTGGATTTGGCGTGCAGCAGGTGAGCGCCGGGTTGCGCCACCTCTTTGGCATTTCCACCACCCCGTTGGTACAGATCCTTCTAGTGGCGGCGGTCACCGGAATCGCCACGCTTTCGGTGGTCTCGGGCATGCACAGCGGGGTAAAGCGGCTGAGCGAGCTGAATATCCGGGTGGGAGCGGTGCTGCTGGCGTTCATCTTTGTCGTAGGTCCGACGGTGTTCATTCTGAACTCCTACCTGCAGAACCTGGGCGGCTATATGGACAACTTCTTTGCCCGCAGTTTTTGGACCGAAAGCTACAGCGGCGGGGAGTGGCAGAACTCCTGGACTATCTTTTACTGGGCATGGTGGATCTCCTGGTCCCCCTTTGTCGGCATGTTCATCGCCCGGATTTCCAAAGGGCGGACTATCCGGGAGTTTGTCTTAAGTGTTCTGGTAATTCCCAGTTTGTTGACCTTTTTCTGGATCAACGCCTTTGGCGGAACGGCGGTTTCTCTGCAGATGCAGGAGGCGGTGCAGGTAGCCGACCAGGTGAAAGACCAGGTGGCCATCTCCATCTTCGTTTTACTTGAACACTACCCGCTGGCGGCGGTGACCAGCGGGGTGGCGATGCTGCTGGTGGTCAGTTTCTTTGTCACTTCCGCCGACTCCGGCTCTCTGGTGGTAGACTCCTTTGCCTCGGGGGGTGTGCTGGACACTCCGGTGATCCAGCGGGTCTTCTGGACTACCGCAGAAGGGGCGCTGGCAGTGGTGCTGCTGCTCGGCGGCGGTTTGGGAGCGCTGCAGGCCGCCTCCATCTCCACCGGTCTGCCCTTTGCGGTGCTCTTGGGATTCATGACCTTTAGTCTGATGAAGGGCCTCGAGAAGGAGCATCTGCGTTTGGTGCGCGAGGAGCAGGAGAAAGAGAAGGAATCCTATCAAGATATCATCAGCGATATTGTCCGCCGTCGAACCGGAAGAGACGCATCCTCCGGCGGAGCGGAAGAGGTTGCCGGCAACGAACGGCGTGAAGACGAGCGGCCTGAAGGTGACCGGCGTAAAGGCGACCGGCGGGAACGCTGAACTGCAGGGAGGTAGATCATGAACGCGGAGCGGAACGCTATTCTCGTGTGCCTCGATTTGACGAATATCGACGATATTCTCATCGGCTACGGCAGCTATTTGGCCTCGCTGCTGCCGGAAGCCGAGCTCAGCTTTTTGCACACCATTCAATACTACGACATCGAAATCAGCGGGGTGAAGGACGAAGGCGAGCGCCGCCGGCTGATCGAGGAGTCGGTACGACAGGAGCTCCTGGAGAAAATCCGGGGACATATCGAGGATTTTCCCGATGCAAACCTCGTGCTGCGGGAGGCGCACGAGGATGCGGCCCTATCGGTTATGGATGTGGCGGAAGAGCGGAAGGTGAACTTTATCGTGCTGGGGGAAAAGGAAGGCCGCGAGCGGAGCAGGTGGTACAGCCGCCGCATCACCCGCGAGGGCTCCAGTCACACCCTGATCGTACCCGAGCGGGAGGAGAATATTCCCGCCGATGCGGCCAACTTTATTCCCCGTTTCGGGCGTATCCTCTATGCCGGCGATTTTTCCCAGAGAACCGACGCGGGTCTGAGCTTTGCCCACCGGCTTGCCGGCGCCGCCGGAGCGGAACTCTGCGCCCAGTACATTCGCGATGTCACCAGTGACTATTACCCTACGAACCGGAGGCCCGATTCGGGAACGGAAAAACGACAGGAGCGGGCGGTGCAGCAGGCCTTTGCCCGCACCGGCATCTCCGGAGAAGAGATCGAACGGCGCTTTTTCTGGGAGAAAGAACAGTACGAGAGCGAGGCACAGCGCATCTACGAGGCGGCGGCGGACCGCGAGGCGGATTTGCTGGTGATCGCTGCCGCCGGCCGTTCAGAGGGGGTCACCACGCTGATTGGCAACCTGATCGTGACCTTGAGTAAAATCGACAAGACCATTCCCATTCTCTTCTACGACCTGGCCGCCGGGAGTAAAACGAGCGGGTAAAGTCGACCGCCGGTAAATCCGACCGGCCCGGGCGTTCGTTTCCGAAGGGTCAAACAAAAACGAACACGTTAAGTACAAAAATAAACGTTGACAAACAAAAATGCTCATGCTTCAATATTTTCACTAATGAAATTCTTTCAACACGAGTATGCTGTTTGAAAGTGCCTCAATAATAAAGCTTGTGTGTGGAGCGGTCGAAACACTTCGATTCGAGTTTTCTCACACAGGGGTAGTGCTGTGACGAGGAGGAGAATGCATGGCTGAAGATTTTGTATGGGTCGATTTCGATGTGCTGGAAAACTTTATGACCGACGCTTTCGAGGCAATTGGTGTACCCCGGGAGGAGGCGAAGATCTGTGCGGAGGTGCTGATTACCTCGGACAAGCGCGGGATCGACTCTCACGGGATAGGACGATTCAAGAAGATCTATATCGATCGTATCAAGGACGGAATTCTCAATACCAAGACCAATTTCGAAGTCGTCAAAGAGGGACCGACCACTGCGGTAGTGGACGGTCACAACGGTATGGGCCACGTGATCGGCTATAAGTGTATGCAGATGGCGATCGACAAGGCAAAGCAGTACGGCATGGGGATGGTGGCCGCGCGCAACACCACGCACTACGGCATTGCCGGCTACTATGCTTCGATGGCCACCGAGGCCGGAATGGCCGGCATCACCGGCACCAATGCCCGCCCCTCCATTGCCCCTACCTTTGGGGTGGAGAACATGATGGGCACCAACCCGCTGACCTTCGGCTTCCCGACGGACGAGGAGTTTCCCTTTATCCTGGACTGTGCCACCTCGGTGACCCAGCGGGGTAAGATCGAATCCTACGAGAGGGTCGGAAAAGAGGTTCCCGAAGGCTGGGTCCTGGGCCGGGACGGAAATTCGATGACGAAGCCGGCGGATATATTGAAGGCGCTTATCGCCGGTAATGCGGCCCTGGCGCCCCTCGGCGGTATCGGCGAGGAGACCGGCGGCTACAAGGGCTACGGTTACGCCGCAGTGGTAGAGATCATGTCCGCCGCCTTTCAAAACGGCTCCTTTATGAAGGACCTGCTGGGCTACGATGAGAACGGCAATAAAATCCCCTATCCGCTGGGCCACTTTTTCATAGCCATCGATGTGGACGCCTTTGTGGGCCTGGATTCCTTCAAGAAGACCGCCGGAGAGATTTTGCGGAAACTGCGGGAATCCGAAAAAGCTCCCGGCCAGGAGCGGATCTACACCGCCGGAGAGAAGGAATGGGAGGCCTGGAAGTTCCGCAAAGACAAAGGCGCGAAGGTGGATACGCAGCTGCAAAAGCAGATCATCGAAGTGCGGGACGAGTTCAACCTCGATTACCGCTTTGATTTTGAACAATAAAGGAGACTAAAATAGATGGATTTACGCGAAGAAGCACTCAACTACCATATGCAGGGCGGCCAACCGGGAAAGCTCTCGGTGATTACCACCAAGCCCTGTCAGACCAGCAAAGATCTCTCTCTGGCCTACACCCCCGGGGTAGCACAACCGGTCAAGGAGATTGCCGAGAACCCGAACGACAGTTTCAAATACACCAACCGCGCCAACCTGGTGGCGGTAGTCAGCAACGGATCGGCCATCTTAGGGCTGGGCAACCTGGGCGCCCTGGCCAGCAAGCCGGTGATGGAGGGCAAGGGAGTCCTCTTCAAACGCTTTGCCGACGTGGATGTCTTTGACATCGAACTGGACACTCAGGACGCCGACACCATTATCGATGTGGTAAAGATGATGGAACCCACCTTTGGCGGCGTAAACTTGGAGGACATCAAGGCTCCGGACTGCTTCCGCATAGAGCGAGAGCTGAAGGAGAAGTGCAACATTCCGATTTTTCACGACGACCAGCACGGAACGGCGATCATCTCCGGTGCCGGGCTCTTCAACGCCCTGCAGCTCAACGGCAAGAAGATCGAAGATATCAAAGTGGTGTTCAACGGCGCCGGCGCCGCCGGCATCTCCTGCGGCCGGCTTTTTATCAACATGGGCGTCAAGCCGGAGAATATGCTGATGTGCGACAGCAAGGGCGTCATCTACAAGGGTCGCGACGGCAAGCTCAACCCGGAGAAGGAGGAGTTTGCTCGGGATACCGACAAGCGGACCCTCGCCGAGGCGATGGAGGGCAGCGATGTCTTTATCGGCGTTTCCGTTGCCGACGCGGTGAACCCTGAGATGCTGAAGAGCATGAACCGGGACCCGATCGTCTTTGCCATGGCCAATCCTGACCCGGAGATCAAGTACGAGACCGCCCTGGAGACCCGGGACGACGTGATCATGGCCACCGGCCGCAGCGACTATCCCAACCAGATCAACAATGTCCTCGGCTTCCCCTTTATCTTCCGCGGCGCTCTGGACGTCAAAGCGACGGACATCACCGAGGGTATGAAGGTAGCCGCCAGCAAGGCGCTGGCCGACCTGGCCCGCGAGCCGGTACCCGATGTGGTAAGGCGCGCCTACGACAACACCGATTTCACCTTTGGCAAGAACTACATCGTGCCCAAGCCCTTCGACCCCCGGGTAATCGAGTGGGAGGCCTACGCAGTGGCCCGAGCCGCCTGCGACGAGGGGGTGGCCCGGGAGCCCATCACCGACTGGGACGCCTACGCCAAGGAGCTCCGCGAGCGGGTGGAGAAGTACTGGGAGTAGAGCCTATGTGCGAGCAGTGGGAGTGAGACGCATCGCAACCTCCTTTGTCCCATAGTTCCTGCCACGGTTTTTTGGCCGCCGGCGTCCATTCGGGCGTCGGCGGTCACTTTTTTTGGGGGGACGCTGCGGGAGAGGCGTCTGGCTGGGGGGCAGTGGTTCGCCGGTTCCGCAGCTATCACCGTTCCCCGTGGACTTTGCGTGGTCCCCCGGGGCGGTGCAGAGAGCCTTGGCGGGTGGGGAAATTGTAAAAAGACGTAAAAAAATTCAAAAAAACCTTGCGCTATCCGCCGACTGGTCCGGCGGCGAGCCGGTGCTGCGTCTTCGCTTCCCCGGGGCAGGATTTCGCCGGGTCATGGTGCATCTGCCGCAGCCCGCCGAGCGAGAGTATATAAAAGACGTGCGAATCCGGCGTGGGCCGGAGGCAGCCGTTGGCTCACAGGTGGTGGTGTAATCCCCCGGAATACCGGCAGTGAGACCACGGTTGCTCTGCCTATAGCTCATTTTACGGCGGTAAACAGCCTTTATTGAAATAGTTACAATTACTCTGTTTAATTAGACTCTCGTGCTATACTTATCTCAGAGGGTCATATCAAACTATAGATAAGGAGCAGAGCCATGCGGAGAATCTTTTTGTTATTCCTGGGAGTATGTTTTCTCGGAGGAACAGCGGGACAGGTGTTCGGACAGTCCGAGGACAATGAGAAAGGAAACTGGATGAAGCGGATAGCCTCACCTTCCTACGGGCTAACCATGGGCTTCTATGATCTTAAGTTTGGTCCTGAAGATCAGGAAAGTGAGACTTTGCTGATGCCGGGGATTGATTTACGCCACTTTAACGGAGTAAATGTGCCGCGCAGCGGCGGCTTCTACTACGGGTATGAGATTGGTCTGTTAGCCAATATTTACCTTGGAGAAGAGGGATTCCCGTTCGATGAGGGTGGTACTATGGAACCGGGCACCGTAGAAAGTTTGGTGGCGGCCTCAGGCTTTTTAATGCTAAAACACGGCTACCGTTTTTCCCTGGGCAGAGGAGATTACAGCCCGGTGTTCGGTTTCGAGCTGGGAGCGGGTATTGCCGCCGGCGGGGGCGACATTCAAATTAATAATTCGGATGGCGAAAATATTGCAGTTCTCACTGATGACCCTGTAGGACCGATCTTTGAACTCGGACTCGAAGGCGGCCTGCCGCTTGGAAAGGATCTCAGATTAGTTACTCGCCTGGGCATTACGGTAGTCCCCATGCCACCCCTCATAACGGAGAATAAAGGGGAAATGGGGCCAGTCCGGATAGGTCTACGCGGCGGCCTTCACTGGAACCACTAGTACAAACGGCTATGGAGCGTGGGAGCACAAGGCCAAAACTAAACAAATCGGGAAATTAGACTCAGAAATCGGCCAAATGGCTCGCCCGGATCGATTATTCTGACCTCAAATAAACCGTTCGGTAAATGGGGTGCGATTATTGCTGATGATGCGGTAGCAACGGCCACTCTCGACAAGCTCTTGCAACCATGCGCATGTGATCAGCTTGACAGCTGGTAGCACGCAGCGTACAGAGCTGAACCGTCGTTGGGATGGTCTGCTGTGTAATGTTGGAATACCGGACGGCAGCCATTCCAATATTAGGTTTTCCCGCTGAGCTCTCTGCGGATTTGGCCCGGGGCTCCGGGGGACGGCTCGACAAATTGACTACAGTTTTTGTCATCTTCCGTCTTATACTTCTTACTATAGTAAGGAGGAAAAGATGAGTAAATTTAACATGAAAACAGTGCTATTCGGAGCAATCGTCGTAGCGGGGGTCATTACGCTTTTTGCTGGTTGTGAAAGCGCCGGTGCTGGCGGGGGCGGCAGTACGTGCGATGATACTAGCACCCACACCGTCGAGTGGAAGTTCAGCGGAAGCTACACCGACAGCGTGAGTGTAGCAACCACCTGGGTAAAACCCTCCGGAGAGTTATCCGATCCATCGGATCCCAAGTACGCCTCCATTAATCCGGCCAATGGTACGCTCCTTACCGAGAGCCTTCCCGGCTGCACGGGGGCAAGTATCAATATCATTATGATGGATGGAACTGACGGCAGCGATAATAATCAAAGTGTTACCCTTACCAACGTCACCTTGAGTATCTATGTGGATGGAACCCTCGCCGATTCGGTCAGTTTCAGTGGGACTTATCCCGACGGTGAAATTCTGCCATCAAGTGGCGCGCTCACGATCGTGGTTGGTGAATAGCTTAGCTTATAGGATTGATCGAACAGACTACCGGAATATGAGTAGCGGCCGTCCTGCATGACATTCGAGAGTTTTTATAATGCAACAAACAACAGTAATCTCTCTGGTATGGTAGTAGGGCGGCACCAACCCGATGAACGGCGATACCACTTCTGGTAATATTCATCGCGATTCTTGCCGCCTGTGAAAGCGTTAGTGCTGGAGTGGGCGGTTCTACGAAGACCTGGCTGACAGTGGGGACGGCCGGGTTTTCCGATGGAGAGGCTCTCTACACCGCATTGCCCTTGATTCGGAAGATACCCCCTACGTTTTGTATAAGGATCGTGCGCACAACAAAAGTGCCATGGTGAAGATGTTTGAAGGCAGCAGCACCCGTGCGACTGACGCGCCGGGAGGCATAGGTAGCCACCTATGTTGCCAGGGGCTCGCCTCTCCCGCTGAACTCTCCTGTCTATACGGACAACTTGCAGTACCCGGCTGAAGCACCACAGGACAGTCTGCTTCTGGGTTTGAAACCGCTAAAACAAAGATGAAATCAATAATCATTACCTAATCATGCTTCAAGGTGTTCTTGCCAAAAGCGCACAACCTTTCCCCTTGGCATCTTAGCGGGTTGGAACTGGGGCACGCCTCGACAAAGTGACTACAGAGATTCCCGTTTTTCCGCCCCATACTAGTTACTATAACAAGGAGGAAAATATGAGTAACAAATACATAAAAACAGCACTATT
>CAYFUX010000018.1:22747-60182 GCA_964346455.1 uncultured Spirochaetaceae bacterium | reverse complement strand
AACCGGCGGTCTCCTGCTCCCAAAGCAGGCGCCTTAGCCACTAGGCTACATCCCGTTAGATTTATTCGGGTCGAGTATAGCCGTTTAATGAAGCGAGCGTCAAGGCGGCGCAAAACCGCACAGGTTTAGCTGCCTAGAGGCGCACAACCGCACGAGCCTACAGGATGACAGGTCTACAACCCTACAGGCTTACAGGCGACATTGCGCTATGGCTCCCCAGCGGTCAAGGGACTATGTATCCTGGGAGCTGTAGCAATTGCACATGCAGCTGCTTTAGGGAATGCATTTGATAAACCGATACTCTGCGATATACTTCATTATATACTGCGGTGACGATATTGGAGATCGATTGTGGAGCTGTCTAAGCGTGTAAAAGAAAGGATAGAGGCACTCAGTCAAGATTTCTCTCAAAACCTGCCCGTGCGTTTTGGGGAGTTGGAGCGGTCTCTGCAGCAACTTACTACACGCAGCACTATAGAACATCTTCAGGCATTTCGACTTCTGCTCCACAAACTTGGCGGATCTGCGGCCACTTTTGGCTTTGAACAGCTTTCGCAGCGGTCCAAAGAGTTTGAACGCTACATCGATACCATTTTAGCTGCTGATAAAGTACCGGACGAGGAGGAGCTGCAGCGAATGGAGGAGTTTCTCGAGTATATACGGGCGGGAGTGAATGAACCGGAGGGCGACGGGAGTATAGCAGAACTCGAAGAGATAGTTGAGCAGGATGGACAAGAGGCGCCGGGAACGCATGCGGAAGCGGAAGAGGCGGGCGGCTTCTACTCGGATAGGGAAAAGAACCTATATCTCTACGGTTTTCCGAAAAAGCTGCAGGATGAAACTGCCAAGCAGGTAGGGTATTACGGTTACCATGCAGAGGCTGTGAGTTCATCGCAGGAGATTGCAGATTCCCTTTTGAAAGGTAATTACCTGCTGACCTTTGTGTATATGCCTCTTTTCCGTACCTCTCCGAAGGAGGAGCAGCGGTTAACTGAACTGAAGCATCAGTATTCCGATGAACTGTCTCTCGTCTATGTGTCCGATGAAGATACCTTTGACCGGCGTTTACGGGCGATCAGAGCCGGTGGGGATGCCTTTCTGGTGATGCCCCTGGATATTGGATGGCTAATCGATAAACTTGACGCTCTCTGGCAGGACCGGCCAAAGGAACCCTACCATATTTTGATCGTCGACGATGATCAGGAGCAGGTGGCATATTATGCTATGCTGCTGCAGCAGGCGGGGATGATTACCTCTGTAGCTTCAGACCCGTTGAAAGTGTTGAGTATTCTCGTAGAGTCGAAACCGGACATGATTTTGATGGATTTGTACATGCCGTGGTGCAGTGGGCTGGAATTGGTCCAGCTACTGAGGCAGCATGAGGTCTTTATCGCCATGCCGATTATCTTTCTCTCTTATGAAAACGATCCGCAGGTACGGATGGAAGCGGTGAGGAAGGGTGGGGATGATTTCTTTACCAAGCCCATCGATCCGCAGTATCTGATCTCCGTAGTTGAGGCGCGTGTAGCGCGCACCCGCAGCATGCGGTTTTTTATGGAACGGGATTCGCTGACGGGACTCCTGAATCACTCCAATTTGAAAGAACAGCTGGCTCGGGAACTGCATCGTGCCGATCGGATAGGAATGCCGATCTCCTTTGCAATGATCGACACCGACCTCTTCAAACAGGTGAATGATACATTTGGACATCTTACCGGTGACAGAGTACTGAAGTCGCTCGCTCGGCTGCTGCAAGACCGACTGCGCAGGAGCGACATTGTGGGACGTTACGGAGGGGAGGAGTTTGGAGTGATTTTATTGAATGCCACCGTCCAGGATGCGAAAGGTATTATGGAAGAAATAAGGAAGAGCTTCTCTCAGGTAGTGCACAAAGCAAAGGATAAGGAGTTCTACGTGACCTTCTCATGCGGGATCGCCTCCTACCCGGAGTTTGATACGGCGGAGAAGCTCTCTGAAGCGGCCGATGAGCTAATGTACGCGGCAAAGGAGGCGGGCCGTAACCGGGTGATGACAACCGACGAACGTCGCAGCACAGACACGGGGGCGGAATAGCAATAGACGATCGGCTCGGGTCCCATGATACAGATAGTGATGAATGAAAAGCTGGACATTGTAGTGTGTTTCGATGTTTGAAAGTGCTTCAGATGTGCTATGTGTCCCTCTGCACCGTGCCCCCCCGGCGAAGAGCCATAGACCACAGTGTCTTCCAGCGGACTGTTTCCCAAGGCTTCTCGGGGGCGACAGTTACCGACTCGATGAGGGCCAACTTTGACGAGTTCAGGCTAGTCGGGCCGGTGAAATAGTCATTAATTAACGCGTATAGTTCTTTTCGATCCATCCCGGCTTCAAAGGCGCAGAGAAACACACCCGGATAGGGCAAAGGAGGGATCGGAGGTGGGGATGAAGGTTCCGAGAGCCGGCTCCTGCAGAAGCCGGAAAGGGCTATCCACGGCTCGTGCTGTTCTATCTGCAAATATACGCCTTCCGGTCCGGCGTACGGCCCGACAATGCGGAACGAAGGCGGCGGATCCCCGGCTTTGCGGTAGGCGAGGGGCAGAAAGAGCTGCTGCGGCGGTGCCTCCAAAGTACTGAGCAGCGGAATACACGGCTCCCAGGCGTAGGCGGAAACCGCACCGAAAGATGCGAAGAGACGTTCCCTTAGCTTTTGATAGGCGAGCCGTGCCTGCTGGTGCGGAATTACCACTATATGATAAACGGGAGGGAGCATGCTTTGCAAAGGATCTCACAATCTATTACATTGGTCAAATATGAGTAGCGATAATATAGCCTGTAGGAGCAGTATATGAAAAACAAAGTTCAAGATCTTGCCAATTCGATAGCCGGAATGCTCGAACCGCTCGAAGACGTAGAAGCGATTACGCTGCATGAGTCTGCGGAGAGCGATATTAACGATCCTTACTTCTTTTTGAGTCTCGATGTCTATTATCGGGGAGCACTGCCTTCCTACGAACAACGGATCGCGCTGTTTGAGGGGGCCGGGGGATTTGAGACTTCTAACTACACGGAGAAAGACCGCTTTTTTTACGGTGATTTACCGGTGCGCATCGAATATAAGCATATCAATCGAATAGAACACATTATCGATTTGCCGAAGGAAAATATCCGGGAGTTTCGGCACGCCGGTACTTACATGCTCTATCGTCTTCAGCACGGAAGAGTGCTGCTGGAAAAAAGTTCTTGGTTAGCCTCTACTCGGGACCGCCTGCAGGAACTTCCGGAAGAGTTGTGGGAAGCGTTGCAGGAAACCTTTTTCTTTAGTTTGGAACATTATCTCGCCGATCTCAAATCGGCTGTGGCACGGGATGATGACCTTTTTTATCTTGTTTCTTTGTCGGGCTTTGTAAGGAGCCTGTGCAGCTTTCTTTGTGCGATAAACCGTTCCTTCGAACCCTCCGGGCGGCGGCTATTCGAGTATACTATAGCGCTGAATATCCTCCCGGAGAATTTCAAAGGCCGTTTTTATAGCATTCTCCGCGAGGATCCGGAGTTCCCTCCATCTCGAAAGCAGGAAATAGCCGAACTGCTGACAAAGAGTGTTATGTACCTCCGGTGAAGCATGGGCGAACATGGGCGATAGTGATTGGATGAGGCGGTGATGATAAGCAGGTGGGTACACTTATGATGATGAGCGGGCGGGTACACTTATCCGGACGGCGCTTCCGAAGGCTTGCCGCTGTTGTGCTCGGGGCGGGAAGCGTGCTTACCGTGCTGCTCGGAGGCTGCAACCGGTCGGTGGAGAGTTTTGCCGTACAGAGTAAAAATCCGGAGACAATTGCACTCCGGGAACAGCCGGGGGTGGCGCCGGAACATGAGGGAAGACTGCGAAGCTCCGCGGCTCCGCCGGCCACTCCGCTGTATCATCTACAGCAGCCGCTCGGGCAAGCTGCTGACGGGCACGACTTTGTACTGGAATACTCCTCTACCGTGTTTGCGACTCTTGTCCTCCGTTTTGGGGAGAACACCGAACACAGGTATCCTTTGCCGGCGAGCGGCGGCCGGCCGGTGCGGATGCATGCACGGCTCCCGGAGACGGGACTCACAGCATTTCAGGTACGCGCTGAAAATCCACTGCCGGAAGAGAAGAGTTCGCCGTCGCTGCAGATTCGAAAGGTGGAGATTGCCCCCCGGCTCACCGGGTATCGCCGAACCGGCACCGGTGATGAGGGCCCCGAGGTGCATGCCTTTTCTGCGGGAGTGGAGGGGAGCTTTCTTCCTTCACGCAAAGGAGATGCTGAAGAGAATCTCCCGGGGCATTTTCGGATTCGTTTTCCGGAGAAGCTGGGAGAGACATCAGAGGGGCGGCAAAGTGCTCTGCAGTTGAACTATAGAAGTACCACGGCGGAGACGAAGCGTCTGCGGATTATACTCGAGGGATCGAGAGGCGAAACGGCGAAGTACGATCTCTTTGCTAAACAGGGCAGGTACCGGGTCGTGTTTTATCAGAGGGCTCTCGGTTTCGTCCCGCGAGGCCTTCGCATTGAGGAGGTTCCGCCGACCTTTACTCCTTTGGACATTACCTTCGACTCTTATTCGACCCAAACCGAGGAGATTCCAGAGCCGCTCCCGGCGGACATGGGCACAATTTTGCGGTACCCCGAAAAAGAATGGCGCCAAAGCGAATGGGAGATCTTTTCTTGGAATTTGTTCCCTTCGATTCTGGTGTTCGATTTTCGTGATTACCGGCTGCAGTCGGCGTTTCTGAAGCGGCTAGCCTTTTTTGTCGAAAAGAAGGGCACTGCAGGAACCTTACTTACTGATGAGGAGCTGAAGGGACGGCACGGATGGAACGCGCACGACTATCGTGCTGAAGACTTGGCCCGATTTTTCACCCTTGCGCGGCAACAGCAGTTCTCCCTCAACGAACAGGAGAAGACCCTGCGGCGCATGCTGCTAGAGTATGGCATCATCGAAGCCTCGGGAGAGGAGTTCCGCGGCGGTGAAGGCGGGTTTCTCTCCTTTGCACAGGAAAGTACGCAGCGCTTGCGCTACCTTTTTGCCTCTCACGAAGGGTATCACGGCTTCTTTTTTGCGGCCCCGGAGTTTAGGCGGGAGGTGCGGAGCATTTGGGAATCCCTTTCTCCCGAGGAACAGCAGTTTTGGCACCGTTTCCTGCGGTGGAAAACGTATAATACCGAAGACACGTACCTGGTGGTCAACGAATTTCAGGCCTATCTTATGCAGCAACGGCTTTCTATGGTGGCACGTTATTTTAGAGCGCATGCTGTTCCTCAGTTCCTCCGTGCGCATCCGGAGTACCGGGAGGAGGTAGAGGCTTTTCTCCGTTCCTATCCCGAACATTTCGAGCAGGCGGCGCGCAGAGTCGAGCAGGCGGCCCAGCGCGTCGCCGGTTTGCGGGCCGGCGATCTGCTCTGCCTGCGGCCGGTAGAGTAACGACGCTGAGGAGGCGGCCGGGCCGGCGGGCAGGCACGCGTAGAAACCCGCGCGGAGGAGGCCGACGCGGAGGAGGCGGGCAGGGAGAGAATCTTCTTCCGCACTACTTTACCTGCGCTACTTTACACGGTAGACATAATTTGCTATTTTTTTTATGCTTCCAAAAAGAGTATGAGTACAGTAGAGGTGAGGATATAGTATGGCGCGAAGATGTGAAATTTGTGGAAAAGGAACGATCACCGGGCATCATGTTCCCCGGAAAGGTCTGCCGAAAAAACAGGGCGGCGCGGGCCAGCATATCGGTGTGAAATCAAAGCGCACCTTTCGTCCGAACATCGTGAAAATGAAAGCCCTTTTTGGCAACCGCAAGAAAACTGTGAATGTGTGTACCCGTTGTATTCGCAGCGGCAAGGTGGTAAAGGCGTAGCCTTTCCCGAAGCACTGGTTTATGTGTAGAGCCCCTTCGGGAGGGCTCTATTTTTTTATCCGTTGCAGCAATTCTTGGGGGAACAAATGGAGAACTGGTCGGTTCATGCATTCGAGGGCGAATCCTGTTGTTCCAGGCAGGGAATAGAGAACATTCTAGAGGTTATCAGTAAAGAGAAGGACGGACCTGTTTCTCTGGTGGTCTCCCCTCGTCCGGATATACCGCCAGCACTCCTCTCTCTGGTGGATGCGGCAATGGTACGCGAGGAGGCTCTATGGGCGCGGATGGAATCGCTTCATCAAGAGCTTCAAGGGCTTGCGGAAGAGATGGTGCCGGCCGGGCGCAGGGACGAACTCGAGGCGGCTATTAGGGAAGACTTCCGCAATATTGAAGATATCCTGCGGGCCGTATGGCTGGTACGGGATTCTTCGCAAAGGACCCGCGAGTACATCGGTGGCCTCGGGGCGGTGTGGACCGCTCAAGTGGTGCAGGCTCGTCTGCAGGCTGAAGGGCATACGAGCGCATGGATCGACACCCGCTCGGTGATTACGGTGCGTCCTGCCGCCGCGGGACCGGTGGTGCACTGGGAAGAGTCTGCCAGAGCCCTCGAGGATGCTTTGGCAGAGGTTGGCGAAGTGGAATTCCTTATTCTCACCGGCGGCCTGGGGCGTACGGACAAGGGCGCCGCCACCAGCTTGGGCAAGAACGGAGCTGAACTCACCGCTTCGATCTGTGGAAATCTTCTCGACGCCAAAGAGGTGACTCTCTGGAAGCGGGTAGAAGGAGTTATGAGTGCAGATCCCGGGAAAGTGCCGGGTGCGGAAGTGATAGAGGCGCTCTCTTACCAGGAAGCTACGGAACTTGCCTACTTTGGTGCGGAAATCCTCCATCCTCCTGCTATGACGCCGGCGATGTTGAAGCAGATACCATTGCGGATTCGCAATATCGAACGTCCCGGCTTCGCAGGAACCATAATTAGCGACGGCACCCACAGCCCGGCCAACAAACCGGTCAAGGGCTTTTCCATTATCGACGAGGTATCGCTGCTAAACGTAGAAGGGGCCGGGATGATCGGGGTGCCGGGCATTTCTGGCCGTCTCTTTTCATCTCTGTATCGCCAAGGCATCAGCGTTATGTTGATCAGCCAGGCTTCGAGCGAACATTCCATCTGTGCTGCTATTCCCAGCGCTCAGGGGGCCATTGCCAAGGCTACCGCCAAGGAGGAGTTTGCCGAAGAGCTGGCGAACTACCGCATCAACTCTATCGAGATCGAGGAGGGGGGTGCCGTTTTGGCGGCAGTGGGCGACAATATGTCCGGTATCCCCGGTATCTCCGCCAAGTTCTTTGGCGCCCTTGGCAAGGCCGGAGTCAACGTTCGCGCCATCGCCCAAGGCTCTTCAGAACGCAACATCAGTGCGGTGATCAGCTCGAACGAAGCGACCCGGGGCCTGCGAGCGGTGCACGCCGGCTTCTACCTCTCCCCACAGGCACTCAGCATCGGCATTATTGGGCCCGGTTTGATAGGGAGTACTCTCCTCGATCAGATTGCCAGCGAGTCGGAACGCCTGCGGCGTGATTTTGGCATTGATCTGAGGGTTCGCGGCATCGCCGACAGCCGCACAATGACGCTCGGTGAGACCGGGATCGATATAGCCGGTTGGAAGCAGACCCTGTCTGAAGGGGCGGAGGAGATGAATCTCTCCTCCTTTGTCGAACATATCGATGCCGATTATTTTCCGCATTCGGTGCTGATCGATTGTACAACGAGCAATAGGCTTCCCACAAACTACGCTGACTGGCTGCGGCGGGGTGTGCATATTATCACGCCCAATAAAAAAGGCGGGACAGCCCCACTGGAGCAGTACAACGAGGTGGTACGGGAGGCGAAGCGGATGCAGCGTCACTTCCTCTACGAGACCACTGTAGGCGCCGGCCTCCCGATCATCGGCACGCTCCGCGACCTTATTCAGACCGGCGACCGTATCAAACGTATCGAAGGGGTCTTTTCCGGCACCCTGGCGTTTCTCTTTTGGAAATACGATGGATCGGTTCCGTTCAGTTCGCTGGTAAAGGAGGCGAAGGAGCGGGGCTATACCGAACCAGACCCCCGGGACGATCTCTCCGGGATGGATATCGCTCGGAAGACAGTGATTCTAGCCCGCGAAGTTGGCCACCGGGTGGAGGTGGCTGATGTACCGGTTGAGGGCCTGGTGCCCAAAATGCTGGAGACAGTTGAAGTGGGTGAGTTCATGGAGCAGTTACCTCGCATGGACAAAGAAATGGAAACAATGTACCGACGGGCGCAGGAGCGCGGGAGCGTCCTCAAATACGCCGGCATTATTGAAGAAGACGGCAGCTGCAGCGTAGGGCTGCGGGAGTATTCACAGGAGCATCCTTTTGCCCGCATCACCGGTTCCGACAATATAATCGCTTTTACCACTGCCCGCTACAACGAGCAGCCGCTTGTCGTTCAAGGGCCGGGTGCGGGACCGCAGGTTACCGCCGCCGGCGTTTTTGCCGATCTTCTTCGTCTTGCCTCCTATCTGGGAGCCAAGCTGTAGGGCTACAGGGATGGGAGAGTTCAACGAGAACAGAAAAGTCACCGCTTTTGCTCCGGCCACGGTTGCCAACGTGGCGGTAGGATTCGATATCCTCGGCTTCCCGGTAGAGGCCGAAGGTGATACGGTCATCGCCGAGCGAACGGAGGAGCCCGGGGTCACGATCGCCGCAATAGACGGCTTGGCGCGAAACCTCTCCTTGGCCCCTCACAAAAATGTGGCGGGCTATGTGGCGGAGCTCTTTACAAAGGCTTACGGTTTCCCTTTTGGACTGCGTCTCTCGCTCCACAAAGGAATACCTCTCTCCAGCGGAATGGGCGGTTCCGCCGCCAGTGCTGCCGCTGCGCTCATGGCTGCGGCAGGCTTCCTGGAACGCTCTCCGGGGCCCCGGGACTTGCTGCCCTTTGCCCTTGAGGGGGAGCGGCTTGCAACCGGAGCGGCACACGGAGACAATGTTGCCCCCTGCCTGTTTGGCGGCATGACGCTTTTGCGTTCCCTGGAGGAGGGGGATATCGTCTCGCTCCCCTTTCCCTCTCAACTGCGGGCGGTGCTGGTACATCCCCGTCTCAGTCTCGACACTCGAGACGGCCGTGCGGCCCTGGGGGATTGCTGCCGGTTTGAGGACGTCGTCGCTCAGAGCGCCAATCTCGCAGGGTTTCTCACAGGCTGTTTCAGAGAGGATTTTGAACTGATCAGCCGCTCTTTGCGTGATGTTCTTGTGGAGCCGAAGAGAGCGGCTATGGTCGCTGGTTTTGACGCGGTGAAGGCGGCGGCACTTGCTGCGGGGGCGTTGGGGTTCTCCCTCTCCGGATCCGGGCCGGCGGTCTTTGCCCTGTGCCGCGGCGGAGAAATAGCCGAGGCTGTGGCAAAGGCGGTGGAACATGCCTGGAATGCAAAGGGAGTGGAGACCGAAAGCTGGGTTTCGCCGATAAGCGAGAAGGGCGCCCACGTCATTGCGGAAGAAAAGAAGTAAAGATGTAAAGCAGGAGGCACGTTATGGGTATACGGTTTTCAAGCACCCGGGGTAAAGCGGTAGAGGTGAGTGCTTCGGAGGCAATCCTCAACGGTTTGGCTCCCGACGGGGGGCTCTACGTTCCCGCCGCTTTTCCTCGCCTCTCCGCTGCCGCCCTCGATCCGCGTGCCTCCTACGAGCGAGTAGCTACGGAGGTGCTCAGCCCCTTCTTTGAGGGAGACCGACTGGAGCAGAAGCTTCCCGAGCTGTGTCAAGCCGCTTTCAACTTTCCCGTTCCCCTAACATTTGTAGACGCAGAGCGAGCGGTGCTGGAGCTCTATCACGGCCCAACCGCCGCCTTCAAGGATTTTGGTGCCCGCTTTTTAGCGGCGGCGCTCGAGGCGCTGCAGCAGGAGTCGGACGAAGAGCTGCATATTCTCGTTGCCACCAGCGGGGATACCGGAGGCGCCGTCGCCTCGGCCTTTCACCGGCGCCGAGGCATCCGGGTGCATATCCTCTTTCCCGAGGGGCGCGTATCCGGACGTCAGGAGAAGCAGCTCACCTGTTGGGGGGGGAACGTGACCTCCTATGCGGTACGGGGCGCCTTTGACGATTGTCAGCGGGTGGTGAAACAGGCCTTTGTGGATGAGCGGGTGCGGGCACGCTATCGGCTTTCTTCGGCCAACAGCATCAACCTGGGACGGCTGCTGCCGCAGACCGTTTATTATGTCTATGCGGCAACTCGATTTCGCGAACGTACCGGACGAAACCCGGTGGTCGTGGTGCCCAGCGGAAACGTAGGCAACTCGGTAGGCGCTTTTTATGCCCGTGAGATGGGGGCGCCGATCGAGCGTATCGATTTAGCCGTCAATGCGAATCGGGTAATCCCCGACTTTCTGGAAACCGGTGAATATACTCCCCGTCCCAGCACGCAAACGCTGGCAAACGCCATGGACGTAGGCAATCCAAGCAATATGGAGCGTCTACAGGCCCTCTATCCGGACACTGAGCGCTTTCGGCGTAATCTCCGGGCTCGCAGCGTAGACGATGATGCCATTCGACGCATTATCGGCGAGGTGTGGGAGGAATACGGCTATGCTATATGCCCGCACACTGCCGCCGGTGAGCGGGTACGGCGGGATACTCTCACTGAAACTCCCTCTATCGTCGTTGCCACCGCCCACCCGGCTAAGTTCGAGACCGTGGTGGAGCCGCTGATAGGGACTGAATTGCCGGTCCCGGAGAATCTTCGGCGGCTGCTCGAAGCGGAATCGACGTATACCACGATCGACCCTGCGGTAGAAGCCCTCTTTCCGGAAATTGTTTCAGGAGCCGGCCACTAGGCGTCCCGCGCCCCAGCCGCGTCTCTTTGTACTGCCGCATGGCTTTCTCGTTGTGTCCCCCGGCTTCATGCCTTACGTACACCCTGAGAGTAGGTTTTACTCCAATCGTATACCATTTAATAAAAAAATAGCGTTTGACAGCACGAGAATACGTTGTACAATACAGATAATTTCAATCTCATGACGCAAAAAGGAGCGGTTGATGAAAAGGAAAACGTTAGTTCTGGCTCTCATTCTCGTGCTCGTCGCGCCGGCGCTTGTCTTTGCCGGCGGTGAGCAGGAGAAACAACAGGCTGAAGGTGAAGAGCCCTTCAAGGTCGCCTTTGTCTACATTAGTCTTCCCGGGGACTTGGGCTGGACCTATGAGCACGACCAGGGGCGGAAGTACATGGAGGAACAGCTCGGCGATGCAGTGGAAACCACCTTCATCGAAGAGGTTCCCGAGGGCCCGGATGCTGCGAGGATTATTCGCCAATATGTTCAGCAGGGCTACGACATGATCTTTGCCACCTCATTCGGCTACATGGACCCGATGTACGAGGTAGCCGAGGAATTCTCCAATGTCTATTTTGAGCACTGCTCGGGCTACAAGACCCGGGAGAACATGGCCACCTATTTCGGGCGCATGTACCAGCCGCGCTATCTCTCCGGGCTGGTTGCCGGTGAGATGACCGAGAGCGACACGATCGGCTATGTGGCTGCTTTTCCCATTCCCGAGGTGATTCGCGGTATCAACGCCTTTACCCGTGGAGTACGGAAAGTCAATTCGGAAGCAAAGGTACGCATCGTCTGGACCAACACCTGGTACGACCCGGTAAAAGAACGCGAGGCGGCGGTGGCACTGCTTGACGAAGGAGCCGACATCATCGCGCAGCACCAGGATACGACCGAACCGCAGAAGGCGGCGCAGGAACGCGGGAAGCTCAGCATCGGCTACGACTCCGATATGGCCAAATTCGTGGGCGATACCGTCCTCGTAAGTCCGGTGTGGGACTGGGGGCCCTACTACACCAGGAGAGTCCAGCAAGCTATCAATGGCGAATGGGAAAAACACTCCTACTGGGGAAGTGTGGAAAATGAAATCGTGCAGCTTTCCGATTTCAGCCCCAAGGTTCCCGAGGATGTAAAAGAACTGGTAGCCGAGGAGCGCCAGCGGATTATCAGCGGCGAATGGGATGTTTTCCATGGACCGGTGAGGAATCAGGATGGTGAGGTTGTCGTTCCCGAAGGGGAACAGATGAGCGACAAAGAGATGCTCAACATGGACTTCCTGGTAGAAGGTACTGTCGGTAAGGTGAGTCAATAACTGACCACGATTGGACAGTTACCAGTGGCCCGGTCGGTTTGACCGGGCCGCTTTCTATAGCAGTACAACTTCGCGACAGGCGTACTGGGAAAACACATAATCTAGACCCAAAGTTTTTGTAAGGAAATCACAGTTATGCGGATGGATCCGGAGACAGGAAAAGCCCCGATGCTCGAGATGCGGGGGATTACCAAGCGCTTTCCCGGGGTGGTAGCCAACGATCACGTAGACCTGGAACTCTTTCCGGGGGAAGTGCTGGCACTGCTGGGGGAAAACGGAGCGGGTAAAACCTCGCTGATGAATGTACTGGCCGGACTCTATCGGCCCGATGAGGGAGAAATATTGATTCGCCGCCGCCACGTGGAGATCGAATCGCCCCGCGATGCAATGTATCACGGTATCGGCATGATTCATCAGAACTTTATGCTGGTGGAGACGATGACGGTAGCGGAGAATATCATTCTCGGGCTGAAAGAGACCGGGGTGGTGCCGGATATGAGAAAAATCAACCGGGAAATCCGGGAGATTTCCGAGCAGTACGGGCTGGCGGTGGATCCGCATTCGTATATCTGGCAGCTCGGGGTAGGCGAGCAGCAGCGGGTGGAGATTCTCAAACAGATCTACCGGGGTGCTGAAATCCTCATCTTAGACGAGCCGACGGCCGTGTTGACACCTCAGGAGGCGGACGAGCTCAACGAGATCCTGAAGCAAATGACGGGTGAAGGGCGTTCGGCAATCTTTATTACCCATAAGATGGAGGAAGTCCTCAAGTTCAGCCATTGGGTGCGGGTCCTACAGGGCGGTAAACTGGTGGCGGTCAAGAATACCGCGGAAACCAACCGCCAAGAACTAGCCAAACTCATGGTGGGCCGGGAAGTACTCTTTCGGGTGGACAAAGAGCCTGCCCAGCCCGGGAATGTGGTGCTGGAGCTGGAGAATGCGCATGCCGAAAACGAAAAGGGACTTCCGGCACTCCGGGGACTTTCCCTGCAGTTACAAGAAGGGGAGATTCTGGGCATTGCCGGGGTTGCGGGAAACGGACAGCGGGAGCTGACCGAAGCAGTAACCGGTCTGCACCATCTCACCTCCGGGCGGGTGAAGATCAACGGCCGGAACTTGACCAATCGGCAGCCGCTGGCCTTTATCAAGGCGGGGGTGAGTCACATCCCCTCCGACCGCATGGCCATGGGGGTGGTCGGCGAGATGAGCGTGGCGAATAATCTGGTAATGAAGAAGTATCGAAAACCGCCGCTGACGTATCACGGGATTTTGGATCCGAAGCGCATTATCGATGCAGCGCGCAACCTGATCGACTCTTTTAGAATTGCCACTCCTGCGCCGCATACCCATGTCAAGTTTCTCTCCGGAGGGAATATTCAAAAAACCATACTGGCTCGTGAGATCGATGCCGGTGGAGGAGTCCTGGTGGCCGCGTATCCCTCCCGGGGGCTCGATGTCGGAGCGGCCGAGGCGGTGCGGAAAGAGCTGGTGGCGCAGCGGGACCGCGGGCGCGGTGTACTCATGGTCTCCGAGGATTTGGATGAACTCTTTACCGTGGCCGACCGGATAGCTGTCCTGTATGAAGGTCAGGTGATGGGGGAGATGAATCCGGAAGACGCCACCACCGAATTACTCGGATTGATGATGGCGGGAATGCCGAAAGAGAAGGCCCTGCAAGAGGCGGATGCTAAGCCGCAGAGCGACAAGGGGAAAGACAGCGAGGTGTGATGATGCGGTTTATCTTTGAAAAACGAAAAGAACGGTCGAAAACAGCTATCGTCGTAGTACCGGTGATTTCTCTATTGATTTCCCTGGTGTTAGCCGGAATTCTACTACTCATCTTCGGGGCAAACCCGTTTAGAACCTATGGAGCCATGTTTATCGGCGCCTTTGGTACGTGGAGCAATTTTAACGAGACGCTGGTAAAGGCGATTCCCCTGATGCTTGCCGGATTGGGGGTGCTGGTAGCCTTTAAATTGCGCTTCTGGAACATCGGAGCCGAAGGTCAGCTGACGCTTGGCGGGGTAGCTGCGAGCTGGGTGGCATTGTTTTGGGCACCGTTTATTCCTTCCTGGCTGCTGCTTCCGGTGGTAATTCTCGTCGGTATGGCCGCAGGAGCTGCCTGGGCCGGTATTCCGGCCCTTTTGAAGACACGGCTGGGGGTGGACGAGACCCTCGTTACGCTCATGCTCAACTATGTAGCGATTCTCTTTTCCGAGGGGCTCTATTACGGGCCCTGGCGCGACCCGCAGGGCTACGGCTTCCCCGGGACCGCTCAGTTTCCCGAGGCGGCCTGGCTGCCACGCTTTGCCGGACGGGCGCATATGGGCCTCTTTTTCGCCATTATACTGGGACTCGTGCTGTGGTTCTTAATCAAGCGCACCCGCTGGGGTTTCGAACTGGACATGATCGGGAAAAACCAGAATGCCGCGAGATGTCTGGGAATCAATGTAAAGAGGAGCATCGTTGTAGCACTGCTGATCTCCGGGGCTTTAGCCGGCCTTGCGGGGGTGAGCGAGGTGACCGGAATCTCTCGGCGGCTGCAGCAGGGCCTCTCTATAGGTTACGGCTATACCGCCATCATCGTCGCGTGGCTGAGTCAGCTCAATCCGATTGCCGCTCTTTTTGTGGGGGTACTTATGGCTGCGCTGATGGTGGGCGGTGATCAGATACAAATGGTGATGGGACTGCCCGCCGCAATGAGTCTCGTAATGCAGGGGATGATTCTCTTTCCCCTCCTAGCTGGTTCGCTTTTTACCGACTACCGTCTACGCATTATAAAGCCAGAGCGCGATGAAACCGCTGAGGAGGCTTCGGCATGATACCCTTATTTACTTCGTTGCTCGCCATCACATTGGCCGCCGGTACTTCCCTGATATACGGGACGATCGGAGAAATATTCACCGAGCGCTCGGGGATCCTCAACCTGGGAGTGGAAGGGATGATGATTACCGGTGCGGTTACCGCTTTTGCCACCGTGTACCACACCGGAAGCCTTCTGACAGCTTTGCTCATGGCAATGCTGGCGGGAATGATTCTCGGCGGCATCCACGCCTTTCTTTCCGTTACGATGCGGGCAAATCAGGTGGTAAGCGGCTTGGCGGTGACGCTCTTTGGCACCGGCTTTGCAAGCTTTCTCGGTCAGCGCCTCGGGCCCGCCAGCAATAACTTCTCTCTCACCGGCTTATCGGCGGAACGTTTTCATAGGATACCGCTTCCCGGTCTCTCGGAGATTCCGATTGTCGGGGCGATCTTTCACCAGGATCTCATGACGTATATCGTCTACCTGCTGCTTCCCGCTGCGTGGTATTTCATGTATAAAACCCGCTACGGCCTGGCCATACGTGCCTGCGGGGAGAGCCCGCAGACGGCCGATGCAATGGGGGTGAATGTCCACAAACTGCGGTATCTCTATACCATTCTGGGCGGAATGCTGGTTGGACTGGGAGGGGCGCATCTATCGCTCTCCTATACGCCGGGGTGGACGGAAAATATTACCGGCGGCCGCGGCTGGATTGTGATCGCCCTGGTGATTTTCTCCATGTGGAACCCGTCGCGGGCCATATGGGGGGCGATCATTTTTGGCGGGATCAACGCTGTGCAGTTCAGAATGCAGGCTGCGGGGACGGACATTCCTTCGAGTTTTCTCAACATGACCCCGTATATTGCCACGGTGCTGGTGCTGGTGATAATGACGGTTTGGGAGCGCCACAACCGGCGCGTCGGCCCTCCGTCGGCCTTGGGAGTGCCGTATATGCGGGAGGAGAAGTAGCCGCTGCGTCCGCTGACCGCGGCTCTACCGCTGCGGCCGTTAGCCATCCATCATGCCTGTCGTGCCCGCCGCGGTAGGTACGGGCGGTATGGACGACTTCCTGCGGCTTCCTAAAGATGCTTAATGAAGCAGCGGCGGCGTTTGTTCATCCGGTGATCGAAGTTTTTCATCAGCGTCACCACGTTGGAGTTGTGCTCCAGCTCGCCGCAGGTCTGAACGGTGTGAATACCGTGCCGAATGCACTCGTCGTAGAGCTCGGAGAGGAGGATGGCGTTGACGCCCTTGTTCTGGTAGTCGGGTCGCACTCCGATAAGATAGAACACCAGTTCTTCCGGTTTGCGCATAGCCCGCAGGAGGTGGATAAAACCGAAAGGGAAAAAGCGGCCGTTCGCCTTCTGCAGCGCCTCTGTCAGTCTGGGGACGCTTACGGCAAAAGCGATCACTTCTTCCTGCTCATTGAGAATAATCTTGATGAACTCTGGTCTTACAAAGGTAAAATACTGCTTGATGTAGTTGTGCACCTGTTCATCGGTGAGGGGAACCACACCGTAAAGGTTGGCGTAGGCTTGATTAATGACCTCGAAGATGCCTTCGCCGTACGGCAAAAGATCTTTGCTGCGGGAGGGCCTGAGAAGGTGTAGGTTGTTCCGTTCAAAGACAAGCTTCTTTAGCCGTTTGAACTTTTCTCCGATCTCGTCCGGCACATCGATTTCAAACTGCAGCCAGTCCACATCTTTACCGTAGCCCATCCGTTCCAACTGTTGCGGATAGTAAGCATAATTGTAGATCATCGGAAGGGTTCCGCGCTCATCGAAGCCTTCGATGAGCATCCCCTCGCGGTCGAGGTCGGTAAAGCCGAGCGGTCCGTGAACCGCGTCCATGTCCTGTTCCCGGGCCCAGTTCTCCACCGCTCCGAAAAGGGCGTCTACGACTTCATTGTCGTCTTCAAAATCCACCCAGCCAAAGCGGAGATGTTTTTTGCCCCATATATCAATGAACTTGTCATTGCGGATTGCAGCAATGCGGCCGGCCACGCGGCCGTCTTTGAGCGCAAGCCAGTACCGTGCTTCACAGTACTTGAAGGCGGGGTTTTTTCTGGAAGAGAGGGTGGTCTTTTCATCCACCCACAACGGCGGGACCCAATAGGGGTGTCCACGGTATAGGCGGTAAGGAAAGTTGATAAACTCGTGTAAATCGCTTTTGTTTTCTACTTCGCTTAACTCAACCATACATCCTGCCTTGGCCTTCATGTTCTTTAATGTGTTCCGGCAGCGGGTGATTCCCAAAAGCCGATGGAAACTTTGGTAGTATGCAATGAAATCGCCCAGTATGTCCATGAGGAGGTGAAGCTCATATATACCGGAGAAGTGGTGTCCATAGTTGGCCCTTCCGGTTCGGGCAAAAGTACTCTGCTGCGGGATTTGGCAAAGGAGCGGATGACAATGCTGGTGGTCACGCACGAGATGGCTTTTGCTCGGGAGATTCCAGATCGAGTAATCTTCATGGACGAGGAGCGAGTGCTTGCAGCTGGGCTTCCGGAGGCAATATTCGAACATCCCGAGCTTCTTCGTATACGGAATTTTATAAGCCGCAAGATATGAAATGCGTACTATCGCCTGGAAAGGGGCAGGATTTATCGCATGCTTTCAGGGGGAGAGGCGAATTTGCCTTTACGGAGGTTTTTCGGCTATATTGAAAGTACAACTTTTATAAAGGAGCAATACCAATGATTAAAGATTCGATGGCACAGGCGTTGAATACGCAGATCAAAGAAGAGATGTACTCCGCCTACCTCTACATGGCGATGTCGGCGGATGCGAGCGACAAGGCACTGCCGGGTGTAGCCACTTGGTTTATGACGCAGTATCACGAGGAGATGTTTCACGCCATGAAGATTTACGAGTTTCTCCAAGACCGCGGTGCAAAGGTGAAACTTCTTCAGATCAAGGAGCCTCCCGCTGAGTTCAAGAACGTGAAAGAGATGTTCGAAGGGGCGCTTGAACACGAGGAGTACATCACGGGCTGCATAAACGACCTGGTCGCTCAGGCGCGGAAAGAGAACGATTATGCCTCTGAAAACTTTCTCCAGTGGTATGTCGAAGAGCAGGTGGAAGAGGAGAAAAACGTCCACGACATCCTCAATAAAATTTCCATGCTGGAGAATGTGGAAAAAGGCTCCGGTCTGGTAATGCTGGACAAGGAAATCGGCACACGCACTGTAACTATTCCCACCGATTTCAGTGTGGAAGGCTTTAGCGAACAAGCCGAGGGCTAAGAGTCCCCCGAACAGAGGAGCCGCTCAGCGGCATCCTCTCATGCGGATCGAAGCGTTTCCCGAACCGGCCGCCACACGCGGTCGGTTCTTATTATATGCAGTTTACTTCGGCCCGCACCGCTTGTCTTCAAGAGACCTCGCCATGGACCCGCCTGCGGGACGGTAACGAGACCGGCGCCCCGGAGCGTCTCCAAAGCCGATGCTATGTCCTCTTCCGTGCAAGTTGAAAGACGGCCAAACCAGCCTGCAGAGGGAATATCCGGCAGCTTCGTGCGATGATCTTGTGTACCTGCGAGCAGCCTCGCGGTACTCTCTTGCGTGTAGCGTAAAGGTCTGACGTGCAGCAGACGTAGAATTGTTTCTTCTCCGAAAGCTGCCGACGGAGTGGAGCCGGCGCAGAGATCACAGCCGAAGCAGGCTTCCGGCTCTCCCGTTAGGAGGCGCAGCAGCATCTCCCGCCGGCAGCCGTGGCGGGCCGCACAGATAGATAGAAGGGCGGCGAAGCGCGCACTCTCTTCTGACCCCCTCATGTGTTCCAGTCGCTGCGCCTCTTCCGGACCCAACAGTACAATAGAGTGACTTATCTCTCCGTCTCTTCCCGCCCGTCCGGATTCTTGTAGAAACGCCTCTGCCGACGGGCTCAGTTCCCGGTGGATTACCGTTCTGATATTTGATTTATCGACTCCCATACCGTAAGCCGTTGTTGCCGCCAGTATGCCCTCCTCGGAGGAGAAAAACCACTTCTCTATACGCTGTTTCTCCTCTTTTAAAAGGCCCGCGTGGTAGAAATAGATTTCCCTGTTATCCAGCCGCCTCCGGAGCCCAGCGGCGGTCAGTTCCGCACTTTTACGGGAGCGGCAGAAGATGATGGCGGGGCGGGGGACCGGCGGGAGGGAGGAGTGTGTGCTATCTTCCGAGTTCGGGTGTAGGAGGGCGGTGAGGTCGTGTATCTTCATAATAGAGGGTACTACAGAGTAGGTGATGTTAGGTCTGTCGGGGTTTGCTCGAATGATGTGGGGGGCGACGGAGGGATGCAGAATGGCGGCTGTCCTGGAGACGAGCGCCTCTCCGGCGGTGGCGGTGAAGGCGGTCAGGACGCTAGGCTGTAGAGTCTCAACGATACGGCCCGCCTCGAGGTAGGCCGGGCGAAAGCTCTCCCCCCACTCGCAGACGGTGTGCGCCTCGTCAAAAACAAGGTGATCAATGTGATGTCCGGAAAGCACCGCCCGTCCGCTTGCCGTAAGCAGCGATTCGGGATTAGTCAGCAGCACCTTTATGTGGCGAGAAGATAGATCGCGGGTGAGAGCGAGGCGCTGCTCGCGGCTCTGGCCGCCTATCAGAGCGGCACAGGGTATCCGGTCGTGCCGCAAGCGGCGCTGCTGGTCGGAAATAAGGGCGAGGAGAGGGAATACCACCACGGTAAGACCTTCGAGCAGTACTGCAGGCAGAGTAAAGCAGAGGGTTTTTCCGCTCCCGGTGGGAAGAAGAGCGATCTGAAATTTCGGGGCTCCCTCCGCCGCGGCGGAGCCAAAGAGGCCGCACGCTTCGAGCGTATTGCTGATGACAAGCCGCTGGTAGGGGAAGAGGTAGGATAGACCAAAGTGCTCCGCGGCGGTGCGGGCGAGGAGATCTGAGAACCGGGGTGCGTCGGGTCGGAGAGCGTCGCTCATACCGCTTACTAGGGCCTCGCGGCCTCCGATGCTTCAGGAGAGCAAGTTTACTTCAGAAGAGCAATTTTACAGAGACGGTGAGTGTAGTGTACAATACCTCTAAAGGGAGGGAGCGGAATGAAACCACGCATAGACGCCACATCATTCGGTTCTATCACTGTAGCGGGAAAGACGTACCGTTACGACGTAATCATCCGAGCCTCCGGGGAGGTTGAAAAGCGCAGGAAGAAGTTATCGAAGGAGCTGTACGGTACATCGCACCGTATCTCTCAACGTGAAGTGGAACATGTCTACGAGGAAGGGACCCGGGAGTGTGTGATCGGGAGCGGTCAGAATGACAGCGCCCGCTTAAGCGATGAGGCGGCTTCGTTTTTAACTATCCGCGGCTGCACTCCCAAAGTGCAGCCTACCTCGGAGGCCATAGAGTACTGGAACAATCACGCGCAGGAGGACGCCATCGGCCTCTTTCACGTAACCTGCTGATGGCGGGCCTCGGGGGGGACGATAGGGGACTATCCTAGCTCGTTTCCCCCTCTTCGGTCTGCTGCGGGCCCAGCTCTTCCCCCTCTTCTTCGTCTGCGGGAGTAGTACTGGGGGAGTCTTTCCCTTCCAAATTTACCTGGGCGGCCCGCTCCTTAATGGAGCCGGAGAAGAACATTTTGGGCACCGCATGGCGCGGTTTGGCGGGGATCGTCAACTGCTCCCCGGTGGCCGGGTTGCGTCCTACCCGAGCCTTCTGTGCCGAGCGCATTTGAAGGCCCATGCGGCCGAGGTTGCCGAGGGAAACTTTTTCACCCAGCAACATGCCGCTCTCGATCATTGAAAGGTAGTCCTCCAGGACCTGCCGAACGGTTTTTTGCGTGAGATCGGTTCGTTTGGCAATGTAAGCGACCATGTTGGCTTTGGTAAAATGTTCGATAGGGCCGGATTCAGAGGCCGCGGCGCTCTTGTTGATCCGGGCAAAGCCATTGGTTAGAAAGATGGTTCCCTCTCGGATGCGCTTCTCCTGCTCCTCCGCCGGCGTTCCGGCGGGGCAGACGGCAATACGATATACCGGGGAACTCTTCTTTAGGGGGGCGTTTTCCAGCTCCAGTACCTTGCCAAGGTGAACCCCTGACGGTAGCGTTACGCCGCTCCCCTTGAGAATTTCCGGTACGTCCGCCCGCAGCGGAATGCTTGCGTATTCGATCCATCGGCGCTCTTCTTTCAAAGGGGAGATGCTCAGCAGGGAACCGGAGCTGGTGAACACAAGCATGCCGCGCTCGTCGTCCTCCTCGAGGGCCTCTATCTCTTCCATATCGAGAAGGGATGTCTGTTCACTAAAGAGCCGCTCTTTTTCGGCCCAGGCCTTCCGGAGGCGCTCATACAGTTCATCCGGATCGTCGGGAGAAAGGGAGCGAACCAGTTTGTGGAGATGCTCTTCGATTTCAGAGGGGAGGTGTGAGGAATTACTGCGTTCATCGTTCATACTTATATTGTACTACCTGCCCGGTGATTTCACAAGAATGAAGTAGGGGGTATTGCATTTGAAAAGGCTGAAGTTATTGTATTTCCGGGAGCGGCGTTATAGAGTGGAGGAAGAGAAAATTTGTAGGAGGAATACACATGTCGGACGAACCGGATCAAATGACACAAAAGATTAAAGATCATCTTCGTCAGCTGGTAAAAACTGCCGGCCTTCCTGATAACGAAGAGTCGCAGCAGCTCTTGGAGCAGGGCTGGCGGGAGAAACTGGAGGCCTTTGACAAGGAAGTCAATGAGCGGAGAATGGAAGCAGTTGACGATTATCCCGCCGATGAACAGCGGGGAGCCTTGATGATGACCTATTCCGGAAGCCTTCTCAGTGTCGGCCCGCTCGGAGAAGAGGGGCGAGCTGTCGAGTACCGGAGTATCGGTATCCGTTCGGATGTCCCCGAGACAGCACGCTCCGGGGAAACGGAGCTGGCCGATGATGCAGGGATCGACCAGGGGGTGTCCTTTACCAATGGACCTATTCAAAAGAGTTCACCTATTTTCAAGATCGCGGTTATCTCCGAGGATGTGGGCGAGGAAGAACAGGAGGAGATGCTCTCAGAGGTCACTCAGATTCTTACTGACGATTTTGTGGAAGTTAACAAGACCCTGATTCAGGAGTAATGACCTCCGACTCCGCAGTACATACACAGCGGAGAGGTGAAAAATAATCGAGTTCCTGCGCTGCACCCCCAGGGGGTGCAGCGCTCCTTATTATGCTGGGCAGGAAGTATGCAGAGATATCGTGAAATTGCAGCACGTCAAAGGCCGCCCGACGGTGACGACTTTCTCACTTTAGTGCACGAGACCACCGAGACCTTGAGAGGCGAGCCGGAAGAGCGGCGGCCGCACGACGGAGATGACCTTCCCGGCGGCCTGGTCTATTTGGCGGAGCTGCCGACCCTAGTGGTGCCGGACCTCCACGCACGCCGAGAGTTTCTCTTGCAGGTGCTTGAGCTGGAGGTGGAGGGTGAAGCGCTGTACAACCGGCTCCTCAGGGGATCGGCGCAACTGGTGTGTGTCGGAGACGGGGTTCACGCCGAAGGTCGAGCCGTCGAGCGGTGGCGCCGCGCTTTTAAGGAATTTTCCGGCCTCTACAAACGCAGAACAGCAATGGACGAAGAGATGACCGAGAGTTTCGGTCTTATGGAGATGGTCATGTGGCTGAAACATGAGGCGCCCGGTTGCTTCCACTTTCTCAAAGGCAATCATGAGAACATTCTCAACGAAGAGGGGCGTGGGAACCACCCGTTTAGGAAGTTTGCCTTTGAAGGGGAGATGGTCAAAGAGTATGTACAGCGCTTCTACGGACAGGAGCTGTTGGAAGAGTATGCCGATTTCGAGCATAATCTCCCGCTGCTCACCGTCGCTCGCCGATTTTTGGTTTCCCACGCCGAGCCGGTTCGTTATTTTTCTCCCCGGGAGGTAATCGAATATCGGCAGAATGCGGAGGTGGTCTACGGCATGACCTGGACCCCCAACGGAGAAGCAGAGGAGGGGAGTGTTGAACGAATGCTCAGCGCTTACTGTGAAGTGCCGGAGGAGGCGTACTATTTTGGCGGGCACCGTCCGGTGCAGGGGCGGTACGCGGTGCGTGCGGCGGGGCGCTACGTGCAGTTGCATAATCCGGACGATACCGCGGTGGCCCTGCTGTATCCGGGGCGGCCTGCAGAACCGGAGCGGGATATTTTCTCTCTATCCGGCACAGCCGGGACGCGGAATAACGGCCCGGTATGATACACTGGAATAACCGTCCGGAGTCTTCCCGTACGACGGGATAAAGGAGAGGAGCGAATATGGCAAAGACCCCCGATTATATCGGGAAATATAAAATCGAGGAGCTCATTGCCGAAGGGGGAATGGGAGCGGTATACCGCGGTGTGCATCCCACCCTCGACAGTCCGGTTATTCTCAAAAAGCTGACGCTGCGGGGGAATCCCGATTTTGTCGAGCGCTTCCGGCGGGAGGCGCGGCTGCTGATGGGGTTTCGCAACGATAATATCGTCGATGTGTACGACCATTTCAAAGAGGGGCGTTCGCACTACATCGTCCTCGAATACATCGACGGGCTGTCGTTGGATTTGCTGATACGCCGGGAGCGGTATTTACCCAACGATCTCGCGCTCTATATCTTTTATCAGGCTTGTAAAGCGCTGAAGTACGCCCATTCGAAAAACGTGGTTCACCGGGATATCAAGCCGGCAAACCTGCTGCTCTCCAAAGAGGGCGAGGTGAAGCTGGTCGATTTTGGAATTGCCACCTCAGAGTCGGAGGCGGAACAGGGGCTGACCCGTGACGGCATGACCCTCGGATCGCCCTCGTACATGGCCCCCGAGCAGTTTGAGAATACGAGGCATGTGGACGGACGAGCCGATATTTATTCTCTGGGGGTAATGCTGTATGAAATGGTCACCGGCAAGAAGCCCTATCCGGGAGGCTTCTCGGCGGAACTTGTGCATGCTATTCAGCGGGGCAAGTATCCCTCTCCGCAGCGTTTCAATCCCAAAGTGAGCAGTTTAGTACAAAAGATTATTCGCCGGACGATCCACCCCAAGCGCACACGCCGCTTCCAGGATGTGGGGCAGCTGTTGGAGCTGATTCGGCGCCGTTACCGCGATTTCGATACCGACCGGTATCGGTTGCGGTTGCGGGATGCCGTGCAGGGGGCGCCGCTGGAGCCGATGCGAAGTCGGAAGGGCAGCCGGATACGACGGGCCGTCGTCACTACGGCACTGGGGGTGGTTGTGCTTTCTGCCGCCGCGGCGGTTTTGTACTCCCTTGGCTATAGCCCGCGCTGGTTTCAGCCGGAGCGCTATGGGACGGTCACCTTTCAGGTACAACTCAAGGACACCTACAAGAATCCTCAGCAGTATTATCTCCAGGGATGGCTCTTTACCGACACCGGCGATGGGGCGGAGGAGACGGGCCGAGAGCCCATCACCTTTCATCCCATCGACGCAGACGAAGGGGCAGGCACAACCTACCGTTCCCGTACGCTGTATTTGCCGCCGGATGAATACCGGATCAAAGTGCAGGTGGAGCAGAGCCTCTACTGGAAGAGTTTCGAGCTAGAGCCGAGGGCGGTTCAGGCGCAAAATCTGAATACCCGGCGAGGCAGGGTGCTGGAGTTCTACCACTCGGCGGACCGGGCTTTGCCGCTGGAAGTAGAGATCTATGTACAGGACCGGAAAAGCTGGGAGAACATAACCGACCGCACTACGGTAGAGGTCAAGGTAAACGGAAGCTGGCGGCGCTGGTCGCCGGAGGTGGCGGAGAGGCTGCGCTCGGGCAATGTGTACGATTTTCGTTTCAGTGCACCGGGGTACCGCAGCAAAGTCTTCAGTCTATTGATTCGTCCGGACCAGCACATCCTCCATCTGAATCCGCGGCTGGTTCCGCAGGAATAGAGGGGAAGAAGGAGTAGAGGTATGTCCGTTGCAATACGACGACTGGTAATTGCGTTTCTCGGAATTCTGGCGGGAATATGCGCGTGGCCGTTAATGGAGCTGCTCCTGAACGTCCAGTCGATGTTTCCAAGTTATTTACTGTTCAGTGTGGTGCAGGGAGTGGTTTTTGGAGCCGTTTTGGGCGCCTTCTTTGGCAGCGGAGAAGGCCTGACCGCGAAAGAGCCCCACAAGATCATTCGCGGGGTGCTCACCGGACTGATAGCCGGAGTTATCGGTGGTACGGCGGGATTTATGGCCGGGCAGGGACTGCTCTTCTTTTTGCTGCAGCGGGGTGCAGTCTCGTTTCGCAGCCAGCACTATTTGATAGTGCCGCTTGCCAGAGTGTTTGGATGGCTGGTGCTGGGCCTTTGTATCGGAGTTTCCGAAGGCGTCCGTGCGGGCTCGGTGAAGAAAAGTCTTATCGGGGCTGCCGGAGGAACCGCCGGCGGAGTGCTGGGCGGTGCGGCGATCGAGTATCTCGGAACTCTCTATCCCGATCTGTTGTATACCCGGCTCGTGGGGTTGGTGCTGTTTGGCCTGTTTATCGCGATTTTTTACTCCCTTCTCGAGCGCAGCGCCTCTTTGGGGATAGTCCATATTTTGAACGGCTCTAGGCGCGGCAAGGAGTACTGTTTTGCCCAAAATACTATGAGCGTAGGAAGTTCCCGAAAAAACGACATCGTTCTGGAAGGGTATACGAAGGTGCAGCCGCGGCACCTCCAGTTTCGCGTGCGTGGCAAAGATGTCTATGTGAACAACACAGGCAGTGCCGATTCGGTGCTGATCAACGAAGAACCTGTGCGGGAGGAGCGCCTGCTGAAGTACGAGGATGTCATTCAACTCGGCTCGGCGAAGCTCTTCTTTAAGACCGAGTAATCGGGAAGGAGCAAAGCTATGAAGCGTGTGATATGGGGGCTGCTGTTAACGATTATGCTTACAGCCGGAGCGGCGGCTGACAACCTCTCCATTTCTCAAATCGATGCTACCTCGTTGTTGGTGACGCAAAAAGTCCAGCTGTACGTAAGTGTGACCGACGAGACGGGAAGTTCGGTTCAAAAACTGGATGAAGATCATTTTACCGTCGCTGAGGCGCCGGGGGAGGCCAAATTCAAACCTGTGCCGGAGCTTTTGGCGGTGGAAGAGCGTCCGAACAAGGACGAGGGGATTCACATCATGCTGCTGGTAGACAACTCCGGCAGCATGTACGACACCCTCCGTGGGCGTCCGACGGAGGAGGCTGAGAAGATGCGCATTACCCATGCCAAGCGTGCCATTAGCGATTTTGTCGGCAGTTCCTTCAATCCTAAGGATATCGTCTCCCTCGCATCCTTCAATACGGAAATGGAGCTCCATTCCCGGGCGATCAAGGACCCGAGCACCTTGGAGGGGCTGCTGGCGTCGATTGAACAGCCCGAGCGCGAGCGTGCGTATACCGAACTCTACAACTCGCTGATTCGCTCCGTTCGGGAGACGGCTGGAAATCGCGGCCGCAAGGTAATCGTAGTGCTCTCCGACGGGGAGAACTATCCCTACCTCGAGCATGCGAGCGAGCCGAATCCCCAATTTGGCTCGCGGCTGCCATCGCCGGCGGAGGTTACTGAAGCGTTTCAGAAAGAGGGTATAACCCTGTACGCAGTACATTTTGGTGCGGATAAGGACCGCAACCTCGGAGATATCGCTCTTCGCACCGGCGGCAGTGTCTACGATGCGCGGAATAAAGAGGAACTCGCCAGCGTATACCAGGATATAAAGCGAAAGATCGAAAATGAATACCGGATCACGTACCGGCCGGCGATGATCCCGGCGGAACGAACCCGAGTGCAGGTAAAATACCAAAAAGCGGGAGGAAGCGCCGCATCGGAGCGCTTTTACTATACCAGTACGGTCTTTGGCATGCCGGTGGAGCCCTTTCCTTATTTGATCCTGCTGCTGATTCCGGCGGCGCTGCTGCTCTGGTTTCTCCTCTTGCTGCTGCGGTTTCGCGGAGCGGCGCGTCAAGCCTCGCTTGAAGTGTTGGAACGCGGCTACAAGACCAAGGTCAGCACCTCCACTCTTCCGTTGAATCAGGATAAAACGGTTATCGGCGGAGGCGATAGCGCCGATCTCACCATTACCGGCCGCACCCCCCTCAAAGACGAGCAGGCCAGTATCACCTATGAGAAGAAGACCAACAGCTACACGATCACTGCCGGAGCCGGGGTGACGGTAAATAACCGCCGGGTTGAGGGGAAAAAGCGTCTCTCGGGGGGCGATGTACTCAACGTGGAGGGAACCACTATCGTGTTCAGCGAGCCTGACGAGAAGGAGAAGCCGGAAAACGAAGGGTGATGTGAGCGCCGTTGTCGTTCTCAAACAACACTTCTCCACCCAACTGGTGGGCGAGGTTGTTGACGATCAGCAGCCCCAGGGAATCCGACTCCTCTTCTTTACCAGTTTCGGGAAAGCCTGTCCCGTTGTCTCGGACGTCCAGGACCATAGATGCATTCTCCTCTGTTGTGACGCTGACACTGAGTTCCAGCGTTCCCTCGCCGGATGAGCCGTGAAGGAGACTGTTAGTCACCAGCTCGTTGACGATTAGTCCCAGAGGAATTGCGCGTACCAGATCCACTTCCAGATTTCCCGCCTCCACATGGCGTATTACCTGTTCTCCGGCATAGGTTTGAATCAAGCGATTCATGAGGTCTTCCAGGTAATCATGCAGTGCAATGCGGGTGAAATTATCGGAGCGGTAGATATTTTCGTGAATAAGCGACATCGCATCGATCCGGTTCTGACTGATGCGCAGCACTTCCCGGACCGCATCGTCGGCGGAACTGTTCATCTGCAAATTGAGGATACTGGAGACGACCTGAAAATTGTTCTTTACTCGATGGTGTACCTCCTGAAGGAGGAGTTCTTTTTCCCGCAGAGAGCTGTGCATTCTTTGCTCGGAGCGTATGCGTTCGGTAATGTCTTCCATAACAATGAGAAAGGAGCTGTAGTGATCGTAATCAACCCGGGAGCATTTGAGCTGTAGATTACGCTCTCCGGCGCGGATTTCTCCTTCTTGTCCCAAAGTGGCGGGAAAAGGAGGGGTGAGTTCTGCGAGGGTCTCCGTAATTTGGTCCCGGCAATTGGCGTTAAAGAGTTCGGGAAAATAGAAGGAGATGAGCTGCTCTTCGGTCAGTCCCAAAAATGTACAGGCGGCGTTGTTGGCAAAGATAACGGTGTAGTCATTGGCGGTGATCTCTATAAAGCCGTCGGAGATGTGAGTAAGAATCACGTCCATGTGATGGCGGGAATGGAGCAGTTCGCGGGTAATCTCGCGCGTGTGAATATCTTCCACCCCTACCACGGTATTGGTGTAGGATTCTGTTTTGCCCGCTTCGAAGTCGGAGAGCAGAGTGAGGATGTGGCGGCTCAATTGCGGGAAAGGCGTTTTGGCGATGTACGCATCTGCATAGGCGGTGACGTCGAGTTCACGATCTTCCGCAGCAATTGCAGAGAGCACCACGATGTAACTTGAACCGGCAGTTTCGTAACGGCGCAGCAAGCGGCAGAGCCGCTTACCGTCCAGCTCCGGCATAACCAGATCGACAAAAATTAGATCCGGCTTGAAATGGGGGACTTGCTCGAGTGCCTCCAGACCACCCGAGGCGGTCTGGATGGTGTAGCCTTCGTCTTTCAGCAGTTCGCGCATGAACTCCAGCATGAGCACATTGTTATCGATCACAAGAATTCGTTTCATAAGTACCTTTCAATGACTGCGGCAGCTTCACCAAACTCCTCTTCTATCCGCTCCATATAGCGGGGCAGCGTCTCGGTCTCTCCGGCTTGGGCGACTTGAACGAGGGTCTCTGCGGTCTGGGCCACAGACTTGAACTCCATATTCCGGGCGGCTCCTTTGATATGGTGGGCGACGGTTCCGGCAGAAGACGCGTCCCGGCGGGCAACGGCCTGCCGGAGTTCCTCCAGGTCAGTGCGGGTCGACTCGAGAAAAACCCGGCACAGCCGCAGATAGGAAGAGGTACTAATGCCAATTTCCTGGGCAGAACGTTCAGGGTTAAAGTCCTTTCCGATATCGGAGTTTGAACTCATGGAGTTAGTATAGTTTTTGTTAGTTTATTGGTCAATAAAAAGTCACCATGCACGTCGGTAGCGGTCCAGAAGGTCGTCCAGAATACCGTTGAGCTCTTCGTCGGGGCGGCTCTCCTCCGGGGAACGGTCGAGACGGCGGAGGGAGGACTCGATTCCCAGGTGAAAGGGAGTCGTGCAACGGAACTCCGGGACCAGGCGTCGAATTTTCGAGTTATCAAAGAAGACGCTGTGGATTTTGTCCCCGAGCAGCGGACCGGTGAAGCGGGAATAGTGATGGCAGATAAACTCCGCCGGCATATGGACGATTTTGGGCGACGCGCCGATTTTGCCGGCGATCGTCGTGTGGATTTGATCCCAGGTGAGAGCTTCGTCGGATGTGATATTGAACACCTCGCCCACCGCCCGGGGATTGCCCAGGAGCCCGGTCAATGCCTTGGCAAAGTCGCTGTTGTGGGTAACAACCCAGCGCGAAGTTCCGTCCCCGGGAACGATGACCTCCTTGCCGCGGCGCATGCGGTCGACGATGGTCGCTCCGCTGTCGAAGGGAGTAGGGATCATTTTCTCTCCGTAGGTATGTGAGGGGCGAATGATGGTGACGGGAAAGCCTTCTTGACGATAAGCTTGCTCCAGCCGCTCTTCACAGTCGATTTTATGGCGGCTGTACTCCCAATAGGGGTTGCGCAGCAGACTCGATTCGGTGATGGGCAGGCCGGCGGGCGGTTTGTGATAGGCTGAAGCGGAGCTGATAAAGATATATTGTCCGGTTCTGCCGGAGAAGAGTTCGATGTCACGTGCAACATGCTCTTCTGTAAAACCTACCCACTGGACGACCGCATCGAAATAGTGTCCGCCAAGCACTTCTTCGCTGCCGGCGCGGTTGCGGATGTCGCCGTGCAATACGGTCACTCCTTCGGGGACCTCCGCGTCGTTGGATCCCCGGTTGTAGAGGAACAGCTCGATCCCTTTGTCCAAAATTGGCTGAAGACATGCGCTGGAAATAATTCCCGTGCCGCCGACAAACAATACCTTCATGTGTTCTTTTCCTCCTCTCGTGAAATGAAGCGGTGCGTTCTTTTCAGTATTGTAGCATTGAGACGGCGGATAGGCGAGGAAAAAGAAACGGCGCACTCGGAACCGATGCTGTACTGCAGAATCACTGCTGCTGCCGGTTCTGTTTGAAGGGCAGCCCGGCATTGAGTTCCTCGATATTGGCCCGTTCCCAATCGTTGAGGGTCTGCATATTGGCTTTCATCACATAGTGGAGCCGCGGGTCTGCCGGCCGGTGGGCGCTGTAATTGGAGACTGCCTGAAAACCCCGGCGAATCTTGTGGGGTGAGCCCATGCCGGGGTCGAAACTGCGCAGTCCTCTGCGGATAGCCCACTCGATGGGCGCATAGTAGCAGAGATTGAAGTGGAGTCCGTCGACGAAACGCTCCGTCCCCCAGTAGCGCCCCACGAGGGTATTGCCTTTGTAGACCAGCATGGATATGCCCACCGGCAGAGTTTCTCCCGGGAGAAAGGCGCAGATAAAGAGGAGCCGGGAGGGCACGTACTGCGGCAGTTCGAGGAAGAAACGCCGATTGAGAAAACGCGCCGCGTAGGGACCAAACTTGTCGTTGGTAAAGCGGTAATAGCGGTACATGAGGGCAAAGTAGGTGGACGGTATCTGGGCCCCCTCATAAAAGCGGATATCCACGTTCTGCTCTTCCATTTTGCGTCGTTCCCGGCGGATATTGCGGCGCTGGTTCTTGGTAAAATCCGCGAGGTACTCTTCGAAATCTGCATAGCCGGGATTGCGCCATTCATAGCTCTGGTGAAGCCACTCGATGTAATCAGCCCGGCGAAGGTAGGGCCGCATAACCGGGTCCAGAAAGAGCAGGTTGGAACTGTGAAATCCTCCGGAGTGCAGCTCCTCATCGATGCGTTCGAGCAGGGTGCTGATGAGTTTCTCTTGATCATAGGCAGGGTCGGTGAGAAAGCGATAGCCCACCGCAGGTGTAGCCGGCACAACGCCTACCAGTTTGGGGTAATATGCAAGCCTAAGCTGATTGGCGACGTCGGCCCATATGAAGTCGAACACGAACTCACCCCAGCTGTGGCTTTTTGCATAGAGCGGTGCGGCGGCTACGAGCCTGGCTCCGTCCCACACCGTCAGATGACGGGGCGTCCAGCCATATTCCGGGGCGATGCTTCCCGATGCTTCCATCAGCCGCAGCCATTCCCACTCGAGAAAGGGGGTCTCCAGGGGGAGCGCCAGTCGGTTCCAGTGTTCCGCTTCTATGTCCGCAATGTCCGCGTGTCGCAGAACGGTATACATACTTGTGTATACCACTTTTGGGGCATAAAAAAAAAGGCGAAGCCCTTGCGGACCTCGCCTGCGGTAGTAGAGGAAGAGGGATTATTTGACCTTTACATCGATCTGCTTGCGCTTCTGCTCCTCTTTCTTCGGGAGCGTGAGTGTGAGGATCCCGTTCTTCATCTCCGCTTCAGCCTTGTCGGCATCTACGGCGTCGGGGAGATTGACACTTCGCTGGAAGCTGCCGCTCCAGCTTTCTTTCCGGTAGAAGTCGCCTTCCTGCTCTTCTTTTTCATCTCCCTTCTCACCCTTGATGGTGAGAATGTTGCCGGAGATGGAGACGTCGATGTTGTCTTTCTCTACGCCCGGAAGATTGCAGCGTACTTCCACCTTGTTATCATGGTCCTTCACGTCCATTGCCGGAGCGAAATCCTCGTCAAAGACGCTGGGCATATTGTCGAGATCCCAGAAATCTCGGTCAAAGAGGTCGTTGATCTCCCGCTGCAGAGCGGAGAAGGGATCTCTCCTTCTTCTTCTTGCCGGTGCATTGCGGTTTTTGTTCCATCTCGTCAGTCCGTTCATAGTACCCTCCTTTTTGCAGAGTGTTTATCCTATTTCATTAATACTCTAGCAATTTTCATGCCAATACGTACCAGTGACTTAATTAATTGTATTGCAAGAAATAAGTAGCTTACTTTTTAAGCCGGTATGGAAAGCACAAGGGAAATACGTGTAGCAATGATGCTAAGATGGGCTGGAGAAGATATCTATATATGTGTAAATATGACTCACTTTAGTTGTACCTCTACTATATAACTGTGATATAGTTTCCCACAGTTGGGTTTCACCGGGGACTATGATCGGCGTGGAAGGACGCGAGAAATGTTGGAAGGAGAGGGGGGGATAGAAAAACAGCTCTATTGGCTCTTTTGTATATTCCTCTCCTGTGCTATAGTGTGAGCAACCCTCCGCTTTTTCGGGGGAGTACACGTCCATGATGCAACGGAGGAACGGCGGAGAGTGCGAATTGCAGTGTTCGGAGGCACCGGAGGTCTTGGCTGGCAGGTGCTGCGCTATGCGGTTGATGCGGAGTACGGCTGTAAGGTGCTGAGCCGCAGGGCCGATAAAATGCCGGACGTACCGGGAGTACAATTTGTGCAGGGGGATGCCCAAGACGGGGGCAAGGTAATGTTGACCCTCACCGGCTGCGAAGCGGCGGTGATCGCCTTGCGCAGCAATACAAAGGGGCAGGAGGGACTGCTGCCAACCGCCACTTCTTTGGTACTGGCGGGCATGCGAAAGCTCGCTATCTCCAGAGTAATTCTGGTAAGCAGACTGGGGGTAGGGGAATCCAGATCGCATCTTGGGCCTACAGCACGGGTAATAGGTTCGATCTTTAACAAAAAAGAGTTTGCAGAAAAAGCGGAACAGGAATGGCTCATTAGAGAGAGCGATACTGACTGGACCATTGTACGGCCCGCGGGTTTTCTCGAAGGCAATACGATGGGAGACTATACCGTCGAGGTCGACGGCCAAGGAAGACCGGCAAAAATCACCCGGGAAGATACCGCCGATTTTATCATACGAGAGCTCTCCTCAGGAGAGTACACAAAACGGGCCGTCACTCTGTCTGGAAAGTAGGGATTGACAGCAGTTTCCCGCGTCAATAGCTTGTTATGATTAAAGAGGGACGGATGAAGAACAGCAGCGGCTGGGAAATCGGCTATATCACAGGCGGCTCGAGCGGGATCGGTTTTGCGATTGCAGACCGATTGTGTCGGGAAGAGGCTCGTGTGGTGCTGATTGCCAGAAATCGGGAGAGGCTTACTGCTGCGGCACAGAGTTTGCGTGAGCGGTATCCCGGAGCATCGGTTGAGACAGTCGCTCTCGATGTGACCGATCGCTCAGCAGTGGGAGAGGAACTCGGGAAGAGCTTTGACCGCTGGGGGACGCCGGATTTGTTGGTGAATTGCGCCGGGATTGCTTATCCCGATTATTTTGAACATCTGCCCGATGAACAGTTTGAGACGAGTCTACGAGTGAATGCCGGCGGGGCGTGGAATGTGTTGAAAGCGGCGGTGCCTGTAATGAAATCTGGAACGTGGATCGTCAATGTTGCCTCGGTGTCCGGCTTCATCGGCACTTTTGGATATACCGCCTACAGCGCAGGAAAATTTGCATTGCTAGGCTTGAGCGAAGCACTTCGCAACGAACTTGTTTCGCGGGGAATCGGTGTCTCGGTACTTTGCCCGCCGGATACCGCCACCCCGCAGCTGGAGCAGGAAGAACGGACCAAACCGCCGGAAACTCGGGCAGTTAATGGGACTGCAAAACTGATGCAGCCGGAGCAGGTAGCCGACGAATTGTTTCGGGGCCTGCGGAAGAGGCGCTTTATGATCGTTCCGGGCAGTAATGCACGGCTGATCTATTATCTGAAGCGGTTTTTTCCGGGAGTGGTGTTTCGGGTGATGGACCGTACAGTACAAAAAGCCGCCGCGGCAAGGCGGGAAGATAGCATAAGAGGAGTAGAGGGCCATGAAGTATGAAGAGGGAACCTTAACGGGAAGTAAGAAAATTTTCGAGAAATGCCACGGCTTTAAAGATGCCGAGGAAGCGCGGCAGACAGGGATCTATCCTTTCTTTAAACCGATTGGTAAGGCTCAGGGCACCAAGGTGTACATTGAAGGACAAGAGATGCTGATGGCTGGCTCGAACAACTATCTTGGCCTTGCCCACGACCCCCGCATGGAGGAAGCCGCCGCACACGCGGTTAAGCAGTACGGCACCAGCTGTTCCGGTTCCCGCTTCATGAACGGTACGTTGGACCTGCACGAGCAGCTCGAATCTCAGCTTGCCGATTATGTAGGGAAAGAATCGGCTGTCTGTTTTACCACCGGCTATCAAACGAATCTGGGCGCCATCTCCTCCCTGGTGGGCAGAGGAGAGCATGTAATCAGCGATAAGTTGAATCACGCCTCCATCATGGACGGCATTTTTATGGCTACCGGAGTGCACAAGAAGATCAACCTTCATCGATATAAACACAACAATATGGAGGAGCTTGAGGAAGTGCTGGAAAAGATTCCCGCTGATGAGCCCAAGCTGATCGTCACCGACGGAGTCTTCTCCATGGAAGGCGATGTGGTCAAATTGCCGGAGCTCAAACAACTGGCGGATAAGTACGGTGCGGGAGTTTACCTTGACGAGGCCCACGCCATCGGAGTAGTAGGGGAAACCGGCCGGGGCACGGGAGAGCATTATGGGGGTCACGATTTGAGCGAGCTGGTGATGTGCACCTTCTCCAAGTCCTTCGGTTCCATCGGCGGTTTTGTCGCCGGAGATGCACCGGTGATCGACTACATCAAGCACTTTTCCAGGCCTCTTATTTTTAGCGCCTCCATGCCCCCGGGCAACCTGGCGGCGGCGATGAAGGCCCTTGAAATTATGAAGGCCGAGCCGGAACGGGTTACCCGGCTGCAGGAGATCGCCGGAAAGATGATCGAAGGCTTTCGCTCCATAGGCTATGACGTGGGCACTGCAGCAACACCGATCGTTCCGTTGATTATCGGAGACAATGACAAAACGTTTCAGCTCTGGAAGGCACTCTTTGAACGGGGGATTTATGTAAATCCGGTTATCAGTCCCGCTGTGCCTCCCAACAGGGCTTTGATTCGCACCTCTTACATGGCAATCCATAAAGACGAGGAACTCGATTTCTTCCTCGAAGTAGCAGAAGAAGAGGGGAAAAAGCTGGGAATCGTGTAAACAGCGCGATTCCCCCGTGGGCGGTCCCTACGCCCACGGTCTGGCATGTACAACTCAGAAGCAGGAAAACCACATTATTGCAGAAAGGAATTTTTATGGCGGAAGAACTGTCGTATATACTCGTCACCCCCTACACTATTGCAAAGAGCAGGACCGGGGGCGTCATCGCTCGTTTGCTCTCCCGGCTTGACCTCGAACTCATCACCGCGCGGATGTTTGCTCCCACTCGGGAGTTTGCCGAACAGTATGCAGAGTCCATTCGCAACAGCAACGCCTATACCCGCAAGAGTACGGCCGACCTGCTTGCCGACTATGTGCTGCGCAACTTCAGTCCTTCTACCCGGCGCCACCGGGTGATACTGTTGCTATTCCGTGGAGAGAACGCCACTCGAAAGCTCTCCGATATTGCGGGGGCTCTCTACCAGGAGAACCGGAGTCTTGAATCGATCACCGGTGAAACAATCCGGGATACCTACGCGGATCTTATCATGTCGGAAGATGATCCTCCGCAGGTGCAGTATTTTGAGCCCGCGGTTCTTACCCCTCGCAATCAAACGGATGCGGTGCGGAATATGCGGATATTTGCCGACTTTATCAAGGACGAGCCGGCTCTCATCGAGAATATGCGCTATCCGGACCCCAGCAAGATAGAGCGGACTCTCGTCATCATCAAGCCGGATAACTGGATGTACGCCAGCAGCCGCCCGGGAACTATAATCGACATGTTCAGCCGGACGGGACTGCGTGTGATCAGCTGCAAAGTGCACCGGATGTCGGTTGCGGAGGGGTTGGAGTTTTACGGACCAGTGAAGAACGTACTGCGGCAAAAACTTGCTCCAGTTTACGGGGAGAAAGCCGCCAGTACCCTGGAACAGGAGTTCAATATCAAGCTCAGTGAGTCCACACTCAGAGCCCTCACCGACTCTTTTGGGATCGAATATGCTGAGGACCAGTTCTCTCAGATCATAGAGTTTATGTCCGGTCGTCGTCCGGAAGAGTGTCCTGTAGACGAACTCAACACCCCGGGAGACGTAAAGTGCATGGTGCTGGTCTATGAAGGAGAGAACGCGGTAGCAAAAATACGCGATGTGCTCGGTCCGACCGATCCCACCAAGGCTCCGGGCGGTACGGTGCGCCGCGAGTTTGGGCGCAATGTAATGGTTAATACCGCTCACGCGTCCGACTCCGTGGAAAGCGCCAAGCGAGAGATGCAGGTGCTGAAGATAACACAGAATAATGCCTCTCAGGTGTTGGAAGACTATCTGAAAAGCGTCGAAGAATGAAACATTACGACCTCGTCATTGTTGGAACCGGACCCGCCGGTCTTGCGGCGGCATTCGAGACCCGTCGGTTGGCACCGAAGGCCTCGATCTTGCTTTTGGATAAAAGCCGTGTCTCAACCGGCGGTCTGCGCAATGACTGCAAAATGAACTTTACCTATCCCATCGGATTCCCCGGGGAGAATTGGGAACGTGAGGAGGCGGAGCACTACTTGGAGCGGGTCAAGGAGGTGCTCCAGCCGACCATATTGCCCAAGGAAAATTTGAGCCGCTACATGCGACGGGCGGAAAAGCTCGGGGTCGAACTGCTCAATGTGGAGCAGACCCACCTCGGAACCGATGGAGGACTGAAACTAATCAAGCAGCTTACCGCCCGTCTTGAGGAATCCGGGGTGGAGTTTGCTTTGGAAGAGGAGATGACTGCGCTGCGGGCCGAGGAACACGTGGTGGAGACGAAGCGGCGGGAGATCGGGTACGGCAGCCTCATTTTGGCTCCCGGACGCCAGGGCTTCCGTTTCCTCCAGCAGCTCATGGATTCACTGGGGGTTTCCTACGTCGACAATATCGTCGATATCGGTATCCGGCTCGAGACCCGGGTCGAGCACTACCCAATAGTGTACGACTACTATGATCCTAAGTTTCTTTTCTCCGAGCGGGTGCGAACCTTTTGCACCAACAGCGGCAATGCGTATGTCGTGCAGGAGCAGTACGAGAGCAGTCACGGCGAAATCTATCCTTCTGTGAATGGACACGCTTTCAGCAACAAGCAGGGGGGCGGCACCGGATTGGCCAACTTTGCCATGCTCAAAACGGTGCGTCTTACCGAACCGCTGGCCAGCGGCCAGCAATTTGCCGAAACCCTCGGCATCCAGGCCAAGCTCTTAGGAGGCGGTAAACCGCTCATGCAGCGAGTAGGCGATTTTAGAATGGGAAAACGCTCGAAAGTGGGAACCTTCAACGACGATCTCTTCGATTTTGAACCTACTCTCACTCGTTCGTGTCCAGGAGATATTTCCCTCGCCATACCGGGAAAAATCCTTCGTACGATCTGGAAGGCTCTCAAGCATCTGGATACCATCGTTCCCGGAGTGCTGCATCCCGGCACTATTATGTACTACCCGGAGATCAAGCTCTACGCCAACAAGCCGCGCTACAAGGATCGTCACTTCCAGGTGGTGGATGACGTGTACTTTGCAGGAGACGGAGCCGGGACCAGCAGGGGCATTACCGCCGCCTGGGCCAGCGGTATACGGGCCGCCGAGGGCGCTGCCTCTCGGCGGAGTAGCCAGTCATAAAAAGGTACAAACAAAACACTCCCGTATA
>CAYFUX010000018.1:0-22647 GCA_964346455.1 uncultured Spirochaetaceae bacterium | reverse complement strand
CCCGTGCCGGGATAGGGGCCCGCGCCGGGCTACATATGCTTCCAAAACTTGTAGTGATTGCGCTCGATTTCCCGTAGATCCGGCATCTTGAAGCATTTTTGCTTGTTTTGCGAAGCAAAGGTAAAGCCTCCCCGGATATAGCGGAAAGAGAATTGGTCCAGAGAGCTGTCCAAACAGAGCCCCTTAGTATGCTTGTCCGCGGTGTTTTTCAATTCGTGAAAGGCATCGCGGAGGCTGGTTGGATGAATGCTCTTGATGGGCGTCTCCTTAAAAGGATTCTCTTCCAAGGTCTCGAGAAACTCCCGGATGTTCAACTCGATTTGGGTGTAAAAGATGGAGGGAGCGCCCTTCGGGTTGTCGGGTTCGGTGATGTGCTCGCCAAACTCCTGGATATTGTAGTCCGAGAGCACCAGCATGCGCAGCGGGGCGATTTCGGCATAGATCTGGATCCAGCCTTCTTCCTGGTCGAGATCGATCGGCTGGGGGTTGATCGGCAGACAGTCGCCTTCCGGTGTGACCAGGTGGAGAGTTTGAATGGCATCAAAGTCGATATGTTCCAGCACACGGTAGCTGGAAATAAACTTGGTTGCTTTTGGCCGTCCGTTTTCATGAGGAACGAGCTCTTCCAGCATATCTTCAATGGGGAAAAAAGGGTGACGAAACTCCGGGTCGAGTTCTGCAAAAATAACTTTCCCGCTGTAGTACCGAGATGAACCGGAAGTATAATGCTGGGCAAAACGCTCCGGTTCATACTGGGATCCAACTATGGCGGTGTTGGGATGTAGAATTAGGTAAAGTCTCTTCTTGTAATCCATACTTACACTCCGTGAAAATTGGCTAACATAGGGGCGATGACCAGTGAAACCACTGCCATTAATTTTATCAAAATATTGAGGGCTGGTCCTGCGGTGTCCTTAAAGGGGTCGCCGACGGTATCGCCGACTACAGAGGCTTTATGTGCATCGGAGCCTTTTCCCTCTTCTTCGCGTTCTTCGATCATCTTCTTGGCATTGTCCCAGGCACCGCCTGCGTTGGCCATAAAGATAGCCAAGACTACGCCGCTGGAGGTGACGCCGATCAGCATACCGGCCAGCATTTCGATGCCGCCGAGGTAGCCGATGAGAACCGGGGTTGCGGCGGCGATTACTCCCGGCAGCATCATCTTTTTCAGCGCCGCAGTGGTGCTGATGTCGATGCAGCGGCGGTAATCGGGTTCCACCGTTTCCTCTAAGATGCCGGGTTTTTCCCGGAACTGACGCCGCACCTCATTAATCATTGCAAAGGCGGCGTCGCCGATGGCGTTCATGGAGAGAGCGCTAAAGAGGTAGGGAATGACCGCGCCCAGCAGTACTCCCGCCAACACATTTACCTGCAGCAGATCGATCACCTCCAGACCCACAGAGGCGCGAAATGCGGTAAAGAGGATGATGGAGGTAAGGGCGGCGGAGCCGATGGCAAAGCCTTTGCCGATGGCGGCGGTAGTGTTTCCCACTGCGTCAAGCTTGTCGGTGATGGCACGAACCTCCGGAGGGAACTCGGCCATCTCCGCCAGTCCTCCGGCATTGTCGGCGATGGGACCGTAGGCGTCTACTGCCAGCTGAATGCCCAGCGTCATAAGCATGCCGAGGGCGGCAATGGCGATACCGTAGAGCCCGGCGAGCGCCGAGCCGCCCAGGATCGCGGCAATAATCAGCAGCATCGAGGGAAAACTGGACATCATACCAAGACCAACACCGCTGATAATATTGGTGGCGGTTCCCGATTCGCTGGAGCGCACGATATGCTTTACCGGTCTTTTGTCCGTACCGGTAAAGTATTCGGTGAGCAGTCCCAGAGCGATCCCGGCGGCCATGCCTACCAGTGCGGAAAAGAAAACTCGAATCGAATCGAGTTCGGGTCCCCCGCCACGAAGGATAAAATGGGAAGCCAAAAAAGCGATGACTGCGGCGATAGCCGCGGCCCCGAAGGTACCGGCGTTCAATGCTCGCTGCGGTGAGGTTCCCTCTTTAATCCGCACGAAGGAGAGACCGATGAGTGCCGCCAGAATACCGCCGGCGGCCAGCACCAGCGGAAAGATGAGCGCCTGCATTCGTACCTCTGGTGTGCCTGCGATGGAAGCGCCCAGGATCATCGAGCCGACCACCGAGCCTACATACGATTCAAAGAGGTCCGCTCCCATACCGGCCACATCACCCACATTGTCGCCTACGTTGTCGGCGATGACCGCCGGGTTGCGGTGATCGTCTTCCGGAATGCCAGCTTCTACTTTACCCACCAGGTCTGCTCCTACGTCGGCAGCTTTCGTAAAGATACCGCCGCCAACCCTGGCAAAGAGGGCCATAGAGGAGGCGCCGAGGGAAAAACCGGACAGGATGGGCAGAACACTGATTTCGAGTGAATCAATGTCGGAGCCGAAAAATTGTGAAGCTACGGAGAGGATGAGTACGATCCCCAACAGGGCAAGCCCAACGACACTCAAGCCCATCACGCTGCCCCCGCTGAAAGAGATCTTCAGGGCAGCATTGATGCTGGTTTGGGCTGCGTGAGTGGTGCGGCCGTTGGACCCAGTTGCCACCTTCATGCCGATGTAGCCGGCCGTAGCGGAGGCGGCGGTGCCAAGGAGAAAGGCGAGGGATTGAAAGCGAAGGACTCCAACATTTCCGATGGCTAGAAAGACTGCCACCACCAGCACGAAGAGAACCAAGGCTTTATACTCCCGGTTGAGAAAGGCCATTGCGCCTTCGGACACATAGCCGCTGATTTTTTTTAGTTTTGAGTCTTCAATCGGTTGGCGAAAAATCCACCGGGTTCTGAGCAGCGCATACAGAAGAGCAATTACGCCTCCTATAGCGGCAAGCAACAGGGTGAGTGAGAAGTTCATGATTCCCCCACATATTAAAAAAGGATTATACAGTATAATGGAGATAGTTTGCTTATCTGTCAATTACTATGCTACAATCAAGCGCCCGTACATGGAAAGGAGGGGCTTCATGAGTTTACTGATAAAAAACGGTATCCTGGTCACGCCTAAGGGCCGGGAGAAGAAAGATATTCACGTGCAGGGAGAACAAATCGCCGCTTTATCCTCCCGTCCGGGCGAGTGGCAGGAGGAACATTTTGACCGCGTCTACGACGCAGCGGGAAAATTGATTCTTCCCGGGATCATTGATGCGCATACTCACTACTTGCTCGAGTCACGCGGCACGGTAACTGCCGACGGCTTTTACTCGGGCAGTGTCGCGGGTGCCTGCGGCGGCGTAACCACTGCCGTAGATTTTGCCGATCAGCACGAAGGCAAAAGCCTGTTGCAGAACAGCAGAGACCGTATTGAAGCGCAGGATGATGAGATGGTCATCGACTATGCATTGCATCAGAGCATCTTTTCCATTCGGGAGGATATGGAGCAGCAGCTTCACGATCTCGCCGACGCGGGGATTACCGCAGCGAAGATCTTTACCACCTATAAACGTGAGGGGTATTATCTGGGTGAAGAAGGTTTTCGCCGTCTTTTTCGGGCCTGCAGAAACTATGGAATCACCGTAACCGCTCATTGCGAGGACGATGATATCATTGAGGCGATCGAAAAGGAGTGGGAGGGCAAACCCCACCCGCCCTCGCTTCATCCGGTAATTCGCCCTGCGGAGGCGGAGTACCGGGCCGTGAAGACAGTAGGGGAAATCGCCGCCGGCGTGGGAATGCCGCTCTATATAGTCCACCTCTCTTCAAACCGTGGGCTCGAGGCGGTGCGCGAGCTGCGAGCCGAAGGAATGACGGTACAGGTAGAAACGACCCCCCATTATCTGCTGCTGACCAAGGAGCTGCTCTCGCGGGAGGATGCGCAGAAGTACTTGATGACTCCGCCGCTGCGCACGGCGGATGACAACGCACGGTTGTGGGAGGCATTAGGGACGGGAGAGATCGGTATTGTGGCCACCGATCACTGCAGTTTCACCCCGGAGCAGAAGTTTGCCTCCGACGATTGCCGAACCGTACTTCCGGGAATCCCCGGAACGGAGGAACTGCTTTCGCTCGTACATGCCTTTGGGGTGAAGCAGGGACTGATCGAACTCGAGCAGATGGTCTCCCTTCTCTCTGAAGAACCGGCAAAAGCTTTTGGCATCTATCCGCGAAAGGGATCACTCGAGGTGGGCAGTGATGCAGATCTCGTGATATTCGACCCAGAGCGGCGGGAGGTAATTACCGATGAGAGCCGCCACAGCGCCGCAGGATACAGCCCCTATAGCGGAAGTGAGCTGGTCGGAATGCCCGAGGTAACGATACTTCGCGGGCAGGAAATTGCTCGGGAAGGGCGCTTTACCGGCAGTAAGGGCTTTGGCCAGTTCCTCCCTGCGGGTACAGGCAATTTGTACGAAGGGCACTGAGGACAAGAGAGATCGGTACAGCCGGTGAAGGCCGTTGAAAATCATCGGCCTTCACTCATCTCCGCGGCCGGCGTAAGCAGCAGCCAATTGTACGTACTCCTCCGCGTTTGCCCGAATGCCCTTTACCTCGTCGTCGGAAAGCTGGCGGATCACCTTGGCCGGGCTACCGACGATCAGCGAACGCGGCGGGAATTCCTTGTTCTGAGTTACCAGGGACCCGGCTCCGACAATACTCTCCTTACCGATCACCGCCCCGTCCAAAATGATAGCTCCCATACCGATGAGGGTGTCGTCTTCCACAGTACAGGCGTGAATAATCGCTTTGTGACCCACCGTTACACCATTGCCGATTCTGCTCGGGACGTCGGTAGACACATGCACAACGGTTCCGTCCTGTATATTGCTTCGCCGGCCTATGTAGACCTCTCCAATATCTCCGCGAATGGAGACGTGGGGCCAGATAGATGACTCCTCCTCGGCAAATACCGAACCGGTTATCTCCGCGCTTTGAGCAACGAAACTCGCCTTTCCAATCTGAGGTGATTTCCCTTTATAGCTGTGCAGCATTGTTTTCCTCCTCGAGTGTATAGTATGCGCGGAGGTCGAGGCGCCGTCAAGCCGAAGCTCCTGTACTGTGTAAAGGCTTGCTGACTGTCACACGGAGATCTGTCCATCGTCAGGCTGAAGCTCCGGAAGGTTGAACTCCTCCGGCAGCGGGACCGGACGCCCGTCATCGGCTACGCAGGCCCAGGTAATGTCGGCGGAGCAAAGCTCCTCATTGCCCCGCAGCACCTGCTGGCGGAACACGCCGCTCATTTTTTTGCGTTTATGGGGGGTAGTAAGGATGGTGAGATGGTCGTTGAGGAGGGCCGGAGCTTTGTAGGCCACTTCGATTTTTGCCACAAAGAGGCTGTAGCCTAGCTGCAGGAGCCGGGCGTAGTCAAAGCCGATCTCGGTGAGAAAGGCCATACGTGCTGCCTCAAAATAGTTCAGATAGACGGCGTTGTTGACGTGGCGGTGCATGTCCAATTCATAGCTTCGAACGGTCAAATCCCAGCGATGCTGCACGATACTCTCCTTTCGGGGCTAGTACGATCTCCTCCACATTGTACAGATGCGCGACGTGCGAGACAACTCCCCGCGACCACGTAAACTGCTCATCTGTATTGACACTATGTTTTTCGATTGGTATATTTTTCCACACATAATGTGGTGGCGTAGCTCAGTCGGTAGAGCAAACGGCTCATATCCGTTTGGTCAGGGGTTCAAATCCCTTCGCCACTACCTTGAACCCAGCCGCCCCATATCCGGGGGCGGTTTTTTAAATTGGCCTACTGTTTTTTTAATTGGCCTACTACTAGTAGAGTTATTGCTCTAGGAGTAGTAGAGTAGAAGATATTTCAAAATCGGTATGTTGAACGTGTCACCGGCATATTGGACAATATATTGAGGCAGTATTTTTGGGCATCAGTTGATTAAGGCTTCTACGGCAGTATATCCTCCCGGCGAGATTACGGCTGTACTGTGGTGATACGAGGAGGAGTAGACGGTGGCGCGCTTTACCCGGGATCGGCAATTTGGGAAGTTTGCATTGTACGGGTTTTTGAAGAACCTCCGGTTTTTTGATCCCTTCCTCATTCTACTGTTTCGGGAAATCGGTCTCAGCTTTTTTCAAATCGGGCTGCTCTTTTCAGTGCGGGAAATAGCCTCAAACATCATGGAGATTCCCTCCGGGGCGGCGGCCGATCTCTACGGCCGGCGCAGAGCGATGATGATCTCCTTTGGCGCCTACATAGTCTCGTTCCTGGTGTTTTACCTCTTCCCCGGGTTCACCCCCTACATAGGGGCGATGTGCCTGTTTGCCGTGGGGGAGGCATTCCGGAGTGGAACGCACAAGGCGATGATACTCGATTACCTGAAACGCAACGACATGAGCGGACTCAAAGTGCACTACTATGGGGCCACCCGCAGCTGGTCTCAACGCGGTTCGGCGCTTTCGGCCCTCATAGCGGGCGCTCTGGTTGTCTTTGGCGACGGTTACCGGATCGTATTTCTCTACACTATTCTCCCGTACCTGGCGGGACTGCTGTTAATATCAAGCTACCCGCGATATTTGGACTTTAGCGAGGGAGAGGGAGACAGTCAGGGACTTTCGGCTCGGTTTTCTCGCCGACAGCTCCGGACGCTGGCGGGAGATTTCAAGCGTCTCTTAGCCGCACCGGAGAGCCGGCGCGCTTTGTTGAACTCAGCCGTATTTGACGCCTTCTTCAAGACAGCTAAGGACTATATCCAGCCGGTGATGAAGCAAATCGCCCTTTCCGCCCCGGTGTTCCTGTTTCTTACCGAGCAGGAGCGAGTGGCGGCCGTCACTGCATTGCTCTACTTCGTGCTCTATCTCTTCACGGCTTTCCTCTCCGCTCGCTCCGGCGATATCGCAGAACGATTCGGACCCCCGCAGCGCGGTCTCAACGCCACCTTCCTGCTCTCTATCGGCTTGATTCTGGGAGTGGGTGCAGGAATGGGGCTCGGGGTTCCCGCGGTCGCAACGTTGCTCTTTGTGGGCTACTACGGGGTGCAGAATCTGCGCCGGCCCTTGACGGTAAGTTACGTTAGTGACCGCATTAAGAGCAAGGTGATGGCCACCGGGCTTTCAGCAGAGTCACAGCTTAAGACTTTGCTGGTAGCTATATGTGCACCTCTTTTTGGGGCGGCGGCGGATCAACTGGGGCTGCACTGGGCTTTCGGACTGTTGGCGCTGGTCGCGGTGCTGCTGTATCCGCTGCTGCGGTTGCCGCGGGAGCAGACGGAAGAGGGGGAAGCTTGAAGAAGAGAAGGAAGCTTGAAACGAACCGGCGGGTATGTGTAAGATGTCTGAACGGTGTTAGAATACGATTACAAGCGTCCTCGTTGCGGTGAAGCGACACTGCGGCTGAATGACGCTCACCACCGTGTGCAAGGAGTTTGGATGACCGGGTTTTTTCTGAAAAAGGCTTTTTTCGATGGTTGGGATAACATATTGACCCTGGGGATCCTGAATATCGGCTTTGTTGCGATAATAGTGATGTTTCTCGGGGCCCCCCGTGTGGCCGGCGGCTCTGCGCCGCTGTCGATAATTCTGTTGATCGCCTGTATTTTTCTCTTTTTTTTCTACAGCGGAGGAGTTTCGTACTATTTTTCCGAATACACCATGGACCGCAGCAGGGAACTACGAGAGCTGCCGGAGTGTATTGCGCGTACGTGGCGCATCTCCGCTGTGCTAGCGGCAATTACCAGCGTGCAGCTGCTGGTCCTGACGGTAGGTTTTCCGTTCTACCTCACCATGGGGGGCATTCTGGGGCTCAGTGCAGTTGCTATTCTCTTCTGGGTATCGGTGATCTGGTGGCTCATCGCCCAGTGGGTGTTTCCGGTGACCGCTCAGCTGGATACTACGGTGAAACAGCAGCTCAAAAAGGCGGCGATCCTTTTCTTTGACAATACCGGGTTTTCGGTGTTTCTGGGGCTCTACACTCTGTTCAACGTTTTGATTTCCATCCCCCTCGCCTTTTTGGTGCCGGGCTTCTCCGGTATTCTCTACTCGCATCAAATTGCTCTCAAACTGCGGATTGTTAAGTATGATTACCTCGAAGAGCATGAGGGGGCAAATAATATTCCCTGGGACGAGCTCTTGGGGGAGGAAGACGAAAAGATGGGCCACCGCAGTGTGAAGGGAATGATCTTTCCCTGGAAAGATTGATGGCTGCATGACGGAAGTGGAAATAAAAGCTCCCGTAGAAGAGCCCGAAGTGATCGAGCGCCGTATTGCGGCGCTGTCTGAGTTCCAGGGAGAGTATCTCAAAGAGGATCGCTACTACTGTCTTGCCGAGGAGTGTAAAAAGCCGCTGCGAGAGGGGACGGAAGAGACGCGCCGCACGGAGAAGAAGGCCGCGCTGTCCGAACGAGCTCGGTTTCGTCTGCGTTTCTCCGGCGGCGAGGCGGTGGTGACGTATAAGCGCAAGCGCCTGGAAGGCAGCCATGAGGTGAACGAGGAGCACGAGTTTGCCGTGTCCGACCCGGACGCGTTTGAGGCGTTTGCCGCCGGTATCGGCTATAGGCTGTGCGCCCGCAAGCGCAAGAGCGGGAAGCAATACCGCAGCGGCGACGGTACGGGCATAGAGCTGGCAGAGGTAAGCGGACTGGGCTGGTACCTGGAGATCGAAGCGCTGGTGGAGGAGGATGACCGTGAGGCTGTGGCGGCCGCAAAGGAACGGGTGGCGGAGCTCTTCCGGCGGCTTGGAATCGACGAAGAGCGCTTTGAACGGCGCTACTATATCGATATGCTCGCTGAGGCGGGGGAGGAACTGTAACAATGGGAATATTGGAAGTGCAACATCTTTCGCTCTATTTTGAGGAGCATCGTATATTGTACGATCTTTCGATAGATTTCTGGGAGGGCCATATTCACGCGGTAGTGGGGCCAAACGGGGCGGGCAAGTCTACGCTGGCCCACGCGATCATGGGACTCCCTGAGTATCGCAAGCATGAGGGGGACATCCTCTTCGAAGGGGAGTCGATTCGGAACTTGAGAATCGATGAGCGTGCAAAACGGGGTATCACCCTTGCATGGCAGGAACCGGCCCGTTTCCATGGGATCTCCATTCGGGAGTTCATTTCCACCGCCGCCGGTGAGCGGGGAACCTCGGCCACGCCACAGGAGGTACTGGAGCTGGTGGGACTGGATGCCGACCGCTACCTGCGCCGCGATGTGGATACGACCCTGAGCGGCGGAGAGCGGAAGCGTATCGAACTGGCCTCTATCGTTGCCATGCGGCCTAAGGTGGTGCTGATGGACGAGCCTGACTCCGGTGTGGATATAGAGGCGATCAACTCGATCTTCGGGGTTCTTCAGACGCTCAAAGAGCGAGGGACCACGGTCGTCATGATCACGCACTCGGCGGAGGTGCTCAAGCAGGCGGATCACGCATTTTTATTGTGCAACGGCTGCTTGATGGACAAGGGAAGAGTGGAAAAGCTGGAGAACTACTTTGCCGGCAACTGCGTCCCCTGCGATCACAAAAACGAACCGTCAGTACAGGAGGTGACCGCCGATGAGTAATAAGCAGGAGGCGCTGGACAAACTTCTGTCGACCATAAATATGCACTCCCACTCTTTTCCCGAGGGGACAGCTCACGTAGAGGTGCATGGCAACAAGGTCCTCGGCTCCCACACCGTGCCGGGGCTCACCGTAGAGTCCGAGGAGCGGGAGAACGGAATCTTTGTGAGGATCGAGCTGGCGGAGAATACAAAGCTCGAGCAGCCGGTCTACTTTTGTTTCGGGATGCTCGAGGACGGGCTGCAGCGGATAGAGATGGACGTGCGTTTCAAGAAGCACTCCAAGGCAAAATTTATCGCTCACTGCACGTTTGCTGCCGCGGAAAACGTGCGCCACGAGATGGACGCCAGTATCCATCTGGAGGAGGGGGCCGAGTACTCCTACTTTGAGCGGCATGTTCACCACAAGGACGCCGGTAACCAGGTAATCCCGAAATCGACGGTCACCCTTGATAAAGGGGCCCGTTTCTCCACCGAGTTTGAGCTGATAAAAGGCCGGGTAGGCTTGATGGATATCGACTATCAAGTTACCTGTGCAGAAGACGCAGTCTTTGACATTCTCTCGCGCATAAGTGGGCGGGCGGACGACGTGATCAAAATACGCGAGGGAGGAATGCTCGAAGGCGCCAACTCCCGCGGAGTGCTGACCAGCAATATCGCCGTGAGAGACAACGCCAGTGCAGAGGTCTACAACGAGCTGACCGCTTCCGCTCACGGGGCTCAGGGACACGTGGACTGCAATGAAATCGTCCAGGACAACGGCCGAGCCAAGGCGATTCCGGTGGTCGACGTGCGTCATCCGCACGCCCATGTGACCCATGAGGCGGCGATCGGCTCGGTGGACTCAAAACAGCTGCAAACGCTGATGTCTCGCGGTCTCTCGGAAGAAGAAGCGGTAGAACTCATCATCCAGGGACTGCTGCGCAAGTAATGAAGCCGAGGTCTGGACAAGGAAGGAAGGGGATGCGGAGACCTATATTACGCTCTGGAAAACAGGCTTCCTGTTCCTCTTTGTGTGGTCTTCATCCTCGTGGCGGGTACCTGCGGTTGCTCCTCGACGACCTGCGGGCCGGCTATTTGGGCACCTCCCGCGTCCTCGATTCTTGCCTCTCGGCGATCGATGTATCGCTGGATACGGCTCTGGCCGTGGGTTTTGTGGTGGGAGAGGTGACGGAACGCTTTTTCGAAGCCGGAATGCCGGCGGCAGAGAATGCGAACTGCACGAACGGATATTCTTACCCGCTCTCCCCGCCGTTGATCTCTCCCGCCTTCTGTAGTCCGATCTTGGCAAGGATGGGACCCATCAGTTCGAAGAAGATAGAGGTGGCGGTCACGGTAGTTATGATCGTATTCCCTATTTCTATACCCACTTCGCCGAGGGCGGCAAACTCGTGCTTGACAATTAACGCAAGCCCGATGGCCACACCCGCCTGACTGAGGATGCCTAAACCGAGGTATTTTCGCAGTTTCGGCTCCGCCTTGCCAATGGTGCCGCCCAAGGCGGCTCCTCCGGTCAGGCCAACGCTGCGGCTGAGGATGTAGACCACTCCCAGAGCTCCGAGGCTCGGCAGCGCCGACAAGTGCAGATTTGCCCCGGCAAGGACGAAGAACATGACAAATAAGAGCGGCATTATATTCTGCAGCTCTCCCTCGAACTTGCGAATTACTGTACCGGGCTGTGTGTTCACCACTACGAACCCGATGACCATGTTGGTGAGAATGAGGCTCAGATGCAGCGGGACGCTCAAGCCGATGGTAATGAGCACGGTGGCAAAAAGGAGGATGAATATATCCTGTTTGTTGTTCATCCGCCGGGCGATCATTCCGAATATCACCGCAATGAGGGCTCCTACCAGAATGGAGAGCACCACCTCCAGCAGCGGGGCGGCAATAAGCTGCATAAAACTCAGCGGATCTCCGCCGGATTGCTGGACGAGAATGCTGCGGCTGATTGCGGCGGCGAAGCCGAAAATGATGATGCCCAGCCCGTCGTCGAAGCCGACGACCGAGTAGAGTGCCTTGGTGAGACTGCCGCGGGCCTTGTACTCCTGGATTATCGCCACCGTGCCGGCGGGCGCGCTGGCCGGAGCCAGACCGCCAAAGAGGAGTCCGAGGGCGAGATTGCCGGTCAAAAAGGTCACGGCGACAGTCACGAGGGCGAAAGCAACGAGGGTCTCGGTGATGATGATGACCATGAGCGCTCGCCCCTGCTGCCGCAGGGTCCGCATACGGAGTTCGAGTCCGATACTCACCGCCACGAACGCGAGCGCTACTTCGGTAATGAAATCGAGCTCGGTAATGAGGGTCTCGTCGATGAGATTAAAGACGGAAGGCCCCAGTAAAACGCCCACTACCATGAAGCCGATAATCGAGGGAAGTTTGATGCGCTGAGTGAGTTTTCCAAAGAAAAGGCCGATGAAAATCATCAGCCCCATAGTGAGCAGCACAGGCACTTCAAAGTTGGTAATCCAGTTCTGTAGCGTCATCTCTCCTCCGTGAGTTAGTGCGGGGGTGATTTAGAAATCGATAGAGCCCGAGGCGTACATCAGTTCCTGGGCGGTGATCATAAGGCCGGGCTCTTTTGAGAACGAGTCTTCTATCAGATTGATCTGACGGATAAGGTTGTTGCAGCGCGATTTGGGTACTACCGCCTGTATGAGCCGATTGAACGAGGAGCTGCTGGTGCTCCAGTATGAACTGTAGAGCGGCAATTTATACAAATATGCCCCGGCATTCTGGCTTTCGATGACGGTGATGGAGCCCTCGACTTCCGAAGAAAGGAGTTCGAGCAGCTCGTCGAAGATCTCCTCCTTTTGCAGGTACACATTGATGAGGCAAAAGCCTTCGGTGGCGGCGGGCTCTTCCCGGATAGTCAGATGTTCGCCGAGCACTCGGCGGGTGGCCTCTTCACTTTCCGGGTTCTTGAGCTTTTGGAGGACCTCCTCGTTGCGTACCATCTTGCTGATGGCGGAGAGTATTTTGATGTGCCGGTTGCGCTGTTCAGCGGGGCCGATAATAACGAAGGTGACGTGCACCGGATTGCCGTCGAGGGCCTGGAATTCGACGCCTTGAGGGACGACGATCAGTCCGATGACAAAGTCCCTGAGTCCTTCGATGGAGCAGTGCGGGATAGCTACCCCGTCGCCGAAACCGGTGCTGCCCATATCCTCCCGCTGCTTCAAGAATTTGTAGAGTTTTTTCTTGTTGTACTTAGAAAGAGTGGGAGACTCCGCGGCGTGCGCGGCACACTCCTCCAGCAACTCCTCTTTCGAACTTGCAGCGCTGTCGGTGACGATAAACTCCGGTTCCAAGGGTACGTGTTCGGCCATCTCCACTCCTCCTCGCGTATGCTTTTACGGCATTATAGTATGCATCGGAAGATTGTCAACGGAGGCACTTTCAAAAATCTCCGATTCTGAAAGTGCCGAGGCAGCCTACTCGGTGCTGAAATGGTGAACAGTTTTGCGGAAGTAGCGCTGTCCGGGTCTGAGAATCGGGTCGGGGAAGATTCCCCGGTTCATCGCGTCGGGATACTCTTCGGGCTCCAGGCACAAGGCGCTGTGTCGGTCCACCGTGCCGCAGCGCGTTTCAAATCCGGAGAGGTTGTTTCCCGTATAGAATTGTACGCCGGGGGAGATGGTAAAGACCTCCATTCGCCGTCCGCTGTTCGGTTCACGCATCACTGTGGCGGGGATGGAGAGGGCGTGCTCGGGGCTGAGCGTGAAGCAGTGGTCGTAGCCGCCGGCATCTTCGATATCCCGGCCAATGCGCTTTTCCGTACGAAAATCAAAGGGCGTCTCCTGCGAGGGAATCAACTCGCCGGTGGGAATCAGCTCCTCGTTCACCTCCACGTAGGCGTCGGAGTTGATGGTCAGACGGTGGTCGTACACTGTACCACTGCAGGCGCCTGCGAGGTTCCAATAAGAGTGGTTGGTCAAGCTCACCGGCGTAGGGGCGTCGGTGACCGCTTCGTAGGTAAAACTCAACTCGTTCTTCTCGGAGAGCATAACCGTCAGCTTGACGTCGAGGTTGCCGGGATATCCCTGATCGCCGTCGGGACTGTGGAGTGCCAGCGCTACGCCGGCCTCTCGTTCCCGCTTCAGCGGATACGCTTCCCATATCCGGCGGTTGAATCCCGATGAGCCGCCGTGAATGTGGTGGCGGCCGTGATTCATGTCCAACTCATACGTAGTGCCGTCGAGTTGGAAGACCGCTCCGCCGATACGGTTGGCATACCGGCCGACAGTAGCGCCAAAGTAGGGATGGGCGCCTTCGTAAGCCTCCAGTGTGTCGAAGCCGAGGGTCAACTCCGCCTGGCGCCCCTCGCGGTCTGGTGCAATGAGCGAAGTTAGGGTGGCGCCATAGGTGATCAGCGAGAAGGAGAGTCCGGCGGCATTGCGGACGGTGAAACGGTCCACTGACGTGCCGTCCTTCGTCTTTCCAAAGGGTACGCGCTCGATTTCCATTCCGGGTTTCACTCCTTCTCTCCAAGCAGGACCTTGAGGTCGCGGATTTGGCTCACCAGACGCGATCGGTCCATGTTGCGGTAGTGTTTGGGCACCATTTCCCGGCTGGTGCACTCGAGCACCGCCACCAGGTTCTGCAGTTCGATCTCATGGGGATAGGCGGGGGGAATAAAATCCTCGATTGCCTCCTCCATATCCTCTTTGGTAACGATAACCTGACCCCGCATCGCGGTGTTGAACTTGGCGCGGATCAGAATCGATTCCAGATCTGCACCGGAAGACTCGAAATTGTGCTTTTTCAGAAGCTCGGGGATGGAGAACTTCTGTACCTTGATCTTCAGCTTGCGAATGAGCGTCTGCACCAACTCCTCCCGCTGGCTTTGGTTTTCCGGGTAGAAGAGGGCCAGGTGCTCCTCCGCCCGGCCTTGACGTTTCAGGTCTATGGGCAGGAGGTCCGGCCGGCAGGTAATGAGAAACCAGATGATCTTTCCCCGGTATTCGGTATTGCCCATGATACTGGAGATCTGGGCAAAGATGCGGTTGCTGGTGCCGGAGTCGCCCTCCTGGTTGCGGTCGCCGAGGAAGGCGTCTGCTTCGTCAATCATCACTCCCACCGGCGACATCGCCTTGAGAATGTTGAGGGCCTTCTCGAGATTCGACTCGGTGACTCCCTGCCATTTGGAGCGGATGTTGCGGAAACGGACGATGGGGATGCCGATTTCACCGGCAAAGGCGGTGACCATAAAGCTTTTGCCGGTTCCCACCGGCCCGGCCACTAAGTAGCCCATCGGCAGGACGTCGAGCCGCCCCTGCTTGATCGCTTTGGCGGCGCTCTTGAAGCGCCGCTTAACAAACTCGTGCCCTGAGACCATGGAGAGATCGTGCTCCGACTCGAGGAACTCGAGCAGACCGGAGGCTTCGTTCTCGATAATCTCCTTCTTTTTCTCCTGCAGGTAGTCCATTGTCACCGGTTTGTTTTCCTGATAACTCTCGGCGGCGATTTGGTTGAGATTCATCAGATTGAGCCCGCTGGTGATAGTGGCCATGCGGCTGCAGTTGAGCCGATGCTCGAGCATCAATTCTTCCTTGCGCTTGAGAAACTCAAGGAAACTCTTGCGCACCTCTTCGTCGGGCAGCGGAATATTGACTTTTACCGTATGCGGGCTGCGCACGATGCGCGGGGTGAGATCGGCGAGATTCTCCGTCAACAGGATCACCGACACGTCGCCCTGGGTGAAAATGGGATCGTGCGCCCAGCGGTTGAGGGTGACCAGGTTGTAGCGGTCCTCCTCGTCCATGTGGGAGAGCTCGGTGTGCGGGACGATGGTTTCGGCGTAATCGATAATCAGGACGATCCGCTTCTTGTAGGGCATGTTCATCATGAAGTACTTTTCGAGGTAGTCAAAGGCCTTCTGTGGGTTGCGGGCCAGCAGATCCTCCTGCTCCTCTTCCGGAAACATCCGCTGCATTGCATCGAGGTAGTGCTTCTGCATCTCTTTGGTGCAGAAGTTGATGCCCGATGAACGGTCGTAATAGACGATGATGTCGCGGTTGCCAAACAGCACCTCGGAGATAAACTCCTGGACCCGAACAAAGACAAACTCCCCGGCATACATCTTGTTGGGAAGAAAATCCCGGATGTTGCCGTGCAGGATGTAGAGATTGGTCGTCTTGCTGCAGTATTTGTACGAGAGTTCCTGCGCCCAGGCCGGGAGCACCTTGATGAATTCGAGGTTTTTTAAAATGAGTTGTTCCGCCATTATCCCCTCCCAGAGAACGAGCGCTTTTAGTATAGGTGCTCTGCAGCGGCTACGTCAATGGACACTTTCTGAAAAGCAGCATCAGGGGCGCGTCGCTCCCCCGATGCCGGGATTCTGAGCCTTACGGATATTCCAGAACGAGTCCGCAGCCGGTTTCCGCGACCGGGGCGGAGGCGGATAGGGTAAGGGTGCTCGCGAGATCCGTACAGTGACATGCATGCAGAGCCTGCAGCTGCAGGCTTCCCAGATACGCGGCGGTTTTATCGAGTTGTTCTTGCGGCGGGTTCAATAGATGCAGGCCGCCGATTACATCGAGGACCCGTTCCTCCCCGGTGAGCCGCCGGGCCTGTTCAATAATGTTGCAAATCCCTGCATGAGAGCAGCCCGTAACGATGACTAAGCCCTCCTCGGAGCGGTAGGCGAGAGCAGTGTCGTCCGGAATCAAATCCGGCTGCTCTCCCTTGGCGGTGTCTCGCTTCCCTATAGAGGTGTGTCCTTCGTAAGAGAATCTTCGCTCTATCTCCCCTAAAAAGAGAAGCCGCTCGCTTACCCACACGGGCTCTGAACTCAGCTGCATGGAAGAAAAAACCGACTCCGCCTGCTTTCGTCCCATAACCGAGCCCACTGAAAGCCTTCCGTCCATCGCAGTCCGGGGGGTAAACACGTCCGGGTGGGCAATGAGACGGGGAGAGGAGGAGATGTGTTCCCCGGAGTTCTCCAGCCCGTGCTCCAGGATTCGCCGTGCGAGCGGGGCAAGACCACCGGTGTGGTCGATGTGACCGTGGCTGAGCACCACCGTATCTGCCTCCAAGGGATGTATCCCGAGGATGGCGGCATTTCGAAGAAACGCGTTTCCATAGCCGAGGTCGAAGAGCACCCGTTTCCCGTCGCACTCCAAATACAAGCAGAGCGCCGGCTCGCCGGTAAGATAACGATCGATCAAGGTGTGATTGTCTACAAGTACGGTCAGTCTCATCATATATTCCCCGTTTCAGTATAGCATGGCTTTCCATTTTTTGCCTTAGGTGGTATATACGGGGAAAAAGAGAATGAGGAAGGTACGGCACATATATGAGCGATCAAAACGAGCCGGTGATTATCTATACCGACGGCGGCTGCCGAGGAAATCCGGGCCCGGGAGGCTGGGCATTTGTCATGAACGAAGACAGCCGCCGCAGAGAGCGGTCCGGCGGGGCGCCGCAGACCACCAACAATAAAATGGAGTTGACGGCGGTCATCGAGGCTCTGGAGACGGTAGCCGCCGACGAGAGTTTGCGCGGGCGGCAGATTGAACTCTATACCGACAGCCAATATGTCCGTAACGGGATAACCGACTGGATCAAACGGTGGGAGCGCAACGGCTGGCAGACCAGTGCCAAGAAGCCGGTAAAGAACCGTGAATACTGGATAGAGCTCAAGCGGCTTGCAGACACCCTTTCCATTAGCTGGCACTGGGTGAAGGGGCATGCCGGCAACGAGCTGAACGAGGAGTGCGACCGCCTGGTGCGCAGGGAGACCGCCCGCTACGCCGACCATTAGTTCCGTTCCCGCTCCCGCAGCATGAAAGTACCACGCTCCGACACCCCCTAGTAAAGACGGGAGGTGCCGGTATGATTATTGAGGGGTATGTGAGCCGCGGGTACCACGGCGAGCTGGTGCGGGTGGAGGTGGATCTGAGGCGGGGGATCCCGGGGATGGAGATTGTCGGGCTGCCCGACGGAGCCGTACGGGAGGCCCGCGAGCGGGTACGGGCGGCGCTGCGCAACTCCGGGTTTTCCGTGCCACGGGAGCGGATTCTCATTAATCTTGCCCCGGCGGATGTAAAAAAAGAGGGCACTGCCTTCGACCTTCCCATAGCCGCGGCGGTGTTGGCAGCCAGCGGACAGCTGCTCGGGCCGCCGGAGACGCACATTCTCGTGGTCGGTGAACTGGAGCTCTCCGGACGGGTGCGGGCGGTACGCGGTGTTTTGGCCGCCGCTGCCGCCGCAATGCAGGGGGAGTGCCGCTTCTGCATCGTGCCGGGAGGCAACCTGGGAGAGGCGCGTATCGCCGCAGGCTCCCGTGCGGCAGGACTCGATAGACTGAGCCGTCTGCCGCTGCTTACCCGGGCTCTGCTCCACGGCGAGTCCCTTTCCTCTGGCACACCGGTAGGGATAGAGGAGCGGCCGGAGAACGGGCACCTCCGAGGGCGGGAAGAGGAGGAGGGGAAGTGCACTTCCGGCCCCGGGGCGCTCGATTTTGCCGACCTCCGGGGACAGGGGCAGCTCAAGCGGGCCTGTGAGATCGCCGCCGCGGGAGGCCACCACCTTCTGCTCTTCGGTCCTCCAGGGGGTGGAAAGTCGATGGCTGCCGCACGCTTCGGCACCATACTTCCCGATTTACGCGATGAGGAGGCTCTCGAGACCACCCGGGTCCATTCCATAGGGGGAATGAACATCGGCCGGCACGGACTTCTACGCCGACCTCCGGTACGGATGCCGCATCATACCGCCAGCCGGGAAGGTTTGATCGGCGGTGGCCGCAGAGTGTTGCCGGGAGAAATATCCCTTGCCCACCGGGGCGTGCTGGTCCTGGATGAAACCCTGGAGTTTCCTCCCTCCCGCCTACAGGCACTGCGGGAGCCGATAGAGCGGGGCGGGGTGGAGATCGCCCGCTCGGGGCTCCATTACTGGTACCCCTCCCGTTTTCAGCTGCTGTTGATCACCAATCCCTGTCCCTGCGGAAAGTTGGGCTTGCCGGAGGCAATCTGCATGTGCAGTCCCGCGGAGATCCATCGCCACTGGAAAAAGCTGGGGGCGGCGATGCTGGACCGTATTGATATGCGGGTGGCCGTACAGGCGGCGGACGGCAGCGGTATAGGCGGCGAGATATATAGCGACGAAGCGTCGGGAGACGCAGGGGGACGAGAGAAAAGAGCACAAGGGACAGTGAGGGAAGGCAGCGCGGAGATGCGGCGACGAGTCGAGACGGCGGTCGAAGTGTCCCGGCGTCGGCTCGCTCCCTTAGGCCGGAGCCGCAATGCGGAATTGGACCCGGCGACGGTGGAGCGTATGCTGGAGGAAGCTCCGGAGGCGGCGGCGGCTCTGGAAGAGACAGCCGCTTACCTGGGGCTCAGCGGACGTGGACGCCACTCTCTTTGCCGTATTGCCCGCACCATCGCCGACCTGGCCGGCAGCGAGACTCTGGAGCGGCATCACATCCTGGAGGCGGCGGAGTACCGGCGCTACGGGGACGGCGATTATTGCTGGAGTCAGTGACGCTTGGCGTCAGTGACGCTTGGAGTCAGTGACGCCAAGCGTCAGTGAATTGCCAAAGCGGGGATATCCGCCTATACTCTATAGCTTAGCAGGTAAGGCGAGGGGGCGGAGACGATGTACACACGGGGGCAGGTGCTCTTTTATCTTCTCAGCGCGGTGGTGCTTGTAAGTGCGCTGTTTATCGGTTTCGGGGTTATACGGCCCGGATGGCTTGTCGGCGGCCTCCGGGAAGAGCAACAGATCGCTGAAACCGGCGGGAATGCTGAGGAGAAGGGCGGATTTGAGCTGCGAAGCGGGACACCCCCGGCGGACAATCTCTACAAAGCCTCAGGGGACGGACACTACTCCGGGGACGAGCTGCGCAACATCCGGGTCTATGAACGCTACAATCAGGCAGTCGTGAATATCACCACCGAGACCCTCAGCCTCAACTGGTTTTTGGAGCCGGTTCCCCGCGAGGGCGGTACCGGCTCGGGCTCCATCATTGACGATCAGGGATACGTGCTGACCAATCATCACGTGGTAAGGGACGCCTACAAGGTGCATCTGACGCTGTTTGACGGCAGTCAGTTCGAAGGGAAGGTGATCGGTACCGACCGGGAAAACGATCTGGCGGTCGTCGAGTTCGATCCTGAAAATCGGGAGCTTACCACAATTCCCTTCGGGGACTCGAGTACATTGAAGGTGGGACAGCACGTCCTGGCCATAGGCAATCCCTTTGGCTACTCCCGGACCCTCACTACCGGCATTGTCTCCGGCCTGGGCCGGCCGGTACGCTCTTCAAAAAACCTGGTTATTCGCGATATGATTCAAACGGACGCCTCCATCAACCCCGGAAACTCAGGCGGCCCGCTGCTCGACGCCGACGGGAGGATGGTGGGGATCAACACGATGATTTACAGCCCCTCCGGCGGGTCGGTGGGGATCGGCTTTGCCATCCCGGCGGAGACCGCCCGCCGGGTAGTGCCGGAACTGATCGAGTACGGTCGTGTGCGCCGGGGCTGGATCGAGTTCTTTCCGGTGCAGCTTGAGCCGAGCATTGTTCGTTACGGAGACCTGCCGGTGAAGAAGGGCATTCTGGTCTCCGAGGTAAAGTCAGGCGGTAATGCCGAGGCGGCGGGCATCCGTGGGGGGGACAAGGACCGGGGCGTACGCTACGGCAGGTCGGTGATCTATTTTGGCGGCGATATTATCGTCGCGGTGGACGGGACTGCGGTAAAGGGTTTTGCCGATCTATTTGCCGCCTTGGAGGATAACCGGCCGGGAGAGACGGTGGAAGTGGTGGTGATCCGCGGAAGGGGGAAACGAATCAGCCTGGAGGTTACTCTCGCCGAAAGACCGGAAAATCTACAATGGGAGTGACGTAAGGTATATGGAACAGTTCGAAGTAGTCTCCGAATACGCCCCCGCCGGCGACCAGGGCCAGGCGATCGAGAAGCTCGTAGACGGACTCCAGCAGGGCCTGAGGGAGCAGACCCTCAAGGGGGTCACGGGGTCAGGGAAAACCTACTCCATGGCCAAAATCATCGAAGAGGTGCAGCGTCCGACGCTGGTGATGAGCCATAACAAGACCCTTGCGGCGCAGCTCTATCGGGAGTTCACTACCTACTTTCCCAACAACGCGGTGGAGTACTTTGTCAGCTACTACGACTACTACCAGCCGGAGGCCTATGTTCCTTCCCGGGACCTCTATATAGAAAAAGACGCCTCCATCAATGAGGAGATCGACCGGCTGCGCCTTTCGGCCACCAGTTCGCTCTTAGACCGCCGGGACGTGATCGTCGTGGCGACGGTCTCTTGCATATACGGCTTGGGCAGTCCGAAACAGTTTCACGAGATGCGGGTGCGCATACAGCTGGGACAGGAGGCGGACATCACCGAGCTGGCCCGAAATCTGGTGGAGCTGCAGTACGATCGCAACGATGCGGTCCTCGAACGCGGCTCTATCCGCATTCGCGGGGATGTGCTGGAGATCTACCCCGCCTACCTGCAGGAGGCGTATCGGGTGGAGTTTGACTGGGACCAGGTGGAGCGGATCCGGAGAATCCACACCGTCACCGGCGAGACCCTGGAGGAGCTGGAGGAGGTGACCGTCTACCCGGCCAAACACTTCGTGATGCCGGAGGAGCAGATCCAGCAGGCGGTGCAGCGCATCAAAGACGAACTGGCCGAGCGGCTCAAAGAACTGGAGGCCCAGGGTAAGGCGGTCGAGGCACAGCGGCTGAAGACCCGCACCGAGTACGATATCGAAATGATGGAGGAGATGGGCTACTGCCCGGGAATCGAGAACTACTCGGCCCCTCTTTCGGGCCGTCAGCCCGGCGAGCGTCCGGCGGTGCTGCTGGACTACTTTCCGGAGGATTTTCTGGCCTTTATCGACGAGTCCCACGTCACCCTGCCGCAGGTGGGAGCGATGTACGAAGGTGACCGCAGCCGCAAGCAGAGCCTGGTGGATCACGGTTTCCGGCTCCCCTCGGCGCTCGACAACCGACCGCTGATTTATGCCGAGTTCGAGGAGCTGCTGAACCGGGTCATGTACGTCTCCGCCACCCCGGGAAAAGAGGAACGTCGCAAGAGCAAGCAGCTGGTGGAGCAGATCATTCGGCCCACCGGACTGCTGGACCCGGAGGTGGAGGTCAGACCGACGGAAGGCCAGATCGAAGACCTTTACGCGGCGATCCGCACGCGGGTGGAGGCCGGCGAACGTACTCTGGTGACGACCCTGACCAAGAAAATGGCCGAAGACTTGACCGACTATCTCTCCGGCCTGGGGCTCAAGGTGCGGTATCTGCACTCGGAGATCGAGACTATCGAGCGGGTGGAGATTCTGCGTGATCTGCGGCTGGGAACCTTTGATGTGCTGGTGGGGATCAATCTTCTACGCGAGGGGCTGGACTTGCCGGAGGTGTCGTTGATTGCCATCCTCGATGCCGATAAAATCGGCTTCTTGCGCTCCTCCACCAGTCTGATCCAGACCATCGGCCGGGCGGCGCGGAACGAGCACGGGAAAGTGGTAATGTACGCCGACAAATACTCCAATGCAATGCGGGAGGCGATCGACGAAACCAACCGCCGCCGGGCGATTCAGCTGGAGTACAACCGGCAGCACGGCATCACCCCCACCACCATTCGCAAAGCGATCCAGGATATGATCGTGCGAAAAAAACAGGAAGACCGGGAGGTGGAGAGCGATTCGATCGAAACGATCAAGAAGGGCTACAATATCCTCGTTCCGGCGCAGCGAAAGAAACTCATAGGACAGCTCGAGCGGATGATGCAGGAGCATGCGAAGAATCTGGAGTTCGAACAGGCGGCGGTGGTGCGCGATGAGATAGAAACATTGAAAAACATGTCCGGGTGAGCGTGTATAGCAGGAACATATTGTGAACACGAATTCGAGATCCACCCCCCAGGGCGGGGACACTCCCCAAAGCGGGTTTTTGCGGAAAAGCTTGCTACGCAGAAGCGGTGCCGCTATGGTAGAGGGTGAGGAGGCGTTATGGAATATCGACCTGCGGAGAGCCGCTACGAGATGATGCAGTACAATCGCTGCGGCCGTAGCGGACTGTTGCTCCCGGCGATCAGTCTGGGGCTGTGGCACAATTTTGGCGGGGTGGATTCCCTGGAGAACGCCCGCGCGATGGTCCACCGGGCATTCGACTTGGGAATTACCCATTTCGACCTGGCCAACAA
>CAYFUX010000017.1:45544-64882 GCA_964346455.1 uncultured Spirochaetaceae bacterium | reverse complement strand
TCTCTCTTGTTTGCACGCCTTGAACGGACTGGACGAGGTTGGTAGCCGCATATATAGGATCGATCGACTCATGCACAAAGCCGGCATGCCCGCCCTTCCCCTTTATGGTGAGAAAGAAGTAATGGCTGGCTGCCATGTGGGGGCCGTCTACGATGTCGATCGTACCGGAGGGCAGCTGCCCCCATAAGTGAATACCAAAGACACGATCCACCCGGGGATTCTTCATCACCCCCTCTTCCACCAGCTTGTACGCCCCGGCGTCTTCCTCGTTAGGCTGAAAGACGAACTTCACGTTGCCCTTCAACTGCGGCTGCATAGTGCAAAGCACTTTTGCCGCCACTAACAGCATCGCCATATGACCGTCGTGACCGCAGGCATGCATCTTTCCCTCTTCCCGTGATGAAAAGGAGAGACCGGTCTCCTCCTGAATCGGAAGCGCATCGATATCGGCGCGCAGCAGCACGGTTCTCCCCGGTTCCGCCCCCCGGAGAACCGCGACGATACCCGTTCCGCCAATCTTCTCCGGCTGCAGGCCCAACTCCTTTAGATAGGCAATGATCCTTTCCTGGGTCTTGTACTCTTCAAATCCGAGCTCAGGGTGCCGATGAAACTCCCTGCGGAGCGATACGAGCTCATCATAATATTCTCTTAGGTTGATGCCATCTTTCACTAAAGCCCTCCCGCAACGCTTAGACGCACTATTTTAACGTGCGTTAAAAACACCTACCAATTCTAGCCACGAAGATTATATCATGGAGAATTTACGGAACAAGCTGTTCTTCCGTGTGAGCCATTTCGGCAAGTTGTAATTTTTCTGCCTTGAGGCTCGAAAGGGCCGGGGAGTATTCCCGCAATAGAAGCTTATAGTTTAGCAGTCACCCCTATACAGCTCTCAAGCTGCCCTTTTCTGAGCATCTCAACCCACGCATAGCTTTGTTTTTAGGTAGAGAGCGCCTTCCAAGTTTGTCGGACTGGGGCGCTCTCTTTTTTTTACCCTTTCCTCTGTTTTAGGGCAATTTTTCCATATCTTCCCGTTTTATGTAAACTTAGCTGCTTATACCCCCGGTTTTTTGGGGGAAACAAATCTTTTCCCCTGCCATTTTTTTGCGATATACCGTAAAGGCTCCTGTGTTCCTGCGAATTTCCCGGTTTTCAGGGGGCTGTGCTACACAAATGCTACAATTCACGTGAGATATTTCTCAAATTAAATGTTCTTTCTTATGTCATAATTCCTTGACAAATATATATATTTATTTAGTATTTGTGACATGAACACTCAAAGGGAGAAGGTAATAGAGTGGCTAAAAATAAAGCCCCTCGTTCGTTCCTCTGAACTTACTTCAAACGGTATAGATCCCAAGACGATACAACGAATGGTCCATTCCGGAGAGCTGGCTCGTATCGCAAGGGGCCTGTACAGTGATCCTTCCCATATCCCGGATACCTTCCACTCCCTCGCTGAAGCACAGCGTATGGTCGAGCCGGGAGTGGTCTGCCTCCTGTCCGCCCTTTCATATCATGAAATCGGGACACAGAATCCATCGCTCGTGTGGATGGCAATCCCTAATAAATCCTGGAAGCCCAAGATCGAATCCACCCCCATCGAGATAGTTCGTTTTTCGGGGGCCGCATACAGTGAGGGAATCGAAAAGGTAAAAATAGACAATACTACAGTGTACATCTACAGTATTCCCAAAACCATCGCCGACTGTTTCAAATACAGGAACAAAATAGGAATCGATGTGGCAGTAGAGGCACTCAAAGATGTGGTGAAAACACAAAAGACCTCAATAAACGAAATAATCTACTATGCCGAAATCTGCAGAGTACAAAAGGTAATTACACCCTATCTGGAAGGAATGCTGGGATGAAAAATGTACAGAATGTTCCCGAATATGAGATACCCTCTCTTCTCGATTTCCCCGGCCCTACTATTACTTCTTATCCACTCGAAACGGTAGTGGCAGAAAAACTCGAAGCGATTTTTTCAATCGGAATGTTAAATAGTCGTATGAAGGATTTCTATGATCTCTATTTTATATCCTGCAGAGAGAGTTTCTCATACACATCTTTGATGGAAGCGATAAGACGTACGTTTACCCGACGTGGCACTCCCTTCCCTGAAGATTTCCCTCCGGTCCTCAGTCCGGCTGTGATTGAGGATACGACAAAGCAGAGACAATGGGAGGCTTTTCTTAAAAAAATACGAACTACAGATTATCCTGTAACCTTTGCCGACGCAGTTGTACGAATACGAAATTTCATAGAACCTTTCTTCTTCCATGACAAGTTACCCACACATTGGGATCCGGAGCAAGGCTGGCAATAAGGGACAATAGAGTGCAGAAGAACGGTGATCGAATAGATGAGATAAAAAACGAATTGCAGCGGCTCGAATCTCGCAAACAAGCTTTACTATCGGAGCTTGGAGAACTATCGGGAAAGAATACTCACATAAAAGCATTATCAAATCCTGACGAAGAACAAGAGACAACACTCTATTTTGGAGAACAAGCGTACCACAAAGTGCCTGAAACCCCGGAAGAAAAAATTGAACTATTCATTACACTTTTTCGCTGTAGAGAGGACGTGTTTCCTCACTACTGGAAAAACACCCGAACAGGAAAGAGCGGTTACAGTCCCGTATGCGCAAATGAATGGAAAAAAAACGTGTGTTTCAAGCCGAAAGTAAAATGCAAGACATGTTCCAACCAGGCTTTTCTCCCTTTTAATTTCGAAGCTGTGAGAGACCATCTCACCGGCAGAACGGCTATGGGCTCTTACGCGATCACCGGGGACGACACATGTCTTTTTTTGGCGGCTGATTTCGACAAGTCAACCTGGAAAGAAGATATATCTGCATACCGCAAAGCGGCAGCTGAGATGAATGTCGAAGTGGCAGTGGAGATATCTAAATCGGGAAGTGGCGCTCATGCATGGATTTTCTTCAATACTTATGTCCCCGCCGGTAAAGCGAGACGACTCGGTGAAATCATCCTCTCCAAAGCCATGAACATGCAGACAACCTTAAACCTCGACAGTTATGACCGTTTCTTTCCCAACCAGGACTTCATGCCGTCTGGTGGTTTCGGCAATCTCATCGCCCTTCCCCTCCAGAGACAGTATAGAAACAACGGATTCTGTGTATTCATCGATGAAAATTGTATTCCTTATATAGACCAATGGGAATACTTATCATATCTCCACCGCCTTTCGGAACAGGACCTGGAAACCATATTGTATGAGGCCGATTCTACGAAATATCTAATCGAAGATGACGATGAGATGAAAGCAGCCGAATCAATCATAAAGAAACCGAATGAACTCGGAGACGAGGAATACACCGGTACCATAACCGCAAAATTAAAAGGCCAAATCGCACTAAAGCTCTCCGAGCTTCCTTCTAAAATGATTCTCGAGTTAAAGAAATTGGCCACCTTTGCAAACCCGAAATACTTCGAAGCCCAGCAATTGCGTTTTTCAACCTGGAATATTCCGAAATACATCTTCTGTGGGGATAATGATGAGCAATACATGTATCTTCCACGGGGTTTGGTTACAGATGTTATAAAAACCTTGACCGGAGCAGGATTCGAAATAAAGACGGAGGACCTTCGCAACAACAACGATCCGTTAGAGATAGGATTTTCGGGAAACTTATTCGACTATCAGAGAGCGGCTGTCGAACATTTGAAGAAGGCGGAAAACGCCGTATTGGTCGCTCCCACCGGTACCGGGAAAACCATCATGGCGATATCCATGATGACCGAAAGAAAACGCAACACCCTTATTCTCGTCCATCGAAGCACCCTTATAGAGCAGTGGATACGCTCTATCTGCGAGTTTATCCCAGAGATAGAACGAAAAGATATCGGCGTGCTTGGAGCAGGCCGTAAAAAGTTAAAGGGAAAAGTTGACATTGCAATGCTCCAGTCTATGGCGAATATAGAGGAACTGGAAGAGAAAACAAAAGGCTACGATTTTCTCATCGTCGACGAGTGCCACAGAGTTCCAACCGTGACGTTCGAGCCTGTACTCAAGAGCATCCATGCGCGGTACGTCCTCGGATTAACAGCCACCCCACTGCGGAAAGATCGTTTCGAAAAAATCATCTTTATGCAGTGCGGCCCAATAGCCTATACCGTAGAAGATATTAACCTGCAAAACCAGGAGAGGAAAGTCTTCTTCCGGAACACCAAGATTTCGGACTTGGGTACTGTAGACTCCGTTCACCAATTGTGGGATTACTTGACCGAATCGGAAGAGAGAAATGAACATATACTCACCGATATCATTCGACTATTCGAGGAAGGAAGATCTCCACTCGTTATCTCAGACAGAACTGAGCATCTTGACGAGCTCTCACAAAATCTCGAAAAGCGCAACGAGGTGCCTATCTTTGTCCTCAAGGGCGCCATGGGAAAGAAGGAACGAAAACGAATCTTCGATTCCATAAGAGAACATATCTCCTTCGGCTCAACCTACTGCCTCTTTGCCACAGGAAATCTCCTCGGCGAGGGATTTGACTTACCGGAGCTCGATACCATGGTCATTACTATGCCCATCTCTTTCAGGGGAAGGTTGACTCAATATGTGGGAAGACTTCACCGTCAGAACAGACCTGAGAAAAAAGAGATAGTGGTCTACGATTATGTGGATACCTGTTCCGGAATGACCATTTCCATGTTCAAGAATCGGCTTTCCGCCTATAGAAAGCTCGGGTATTCCCCGATGTACAATCCCGAAGACAAGATTGCCAGGTGGATATGATTTTTACTTAGTGCGTTCTATACAATTAACTGCCGGGGACCGGACTTGAACCGGCACGGATGTATTACATCCAGAGGATTTTAAGTCCCCTGTGTCTACCAATTCCACCACCCCGGCAAACTGTGGTAGTATACTATCTGCAAGATTGCATCGCGTCAACTCCTGAGAAAAGAGTAAGGTACTATGGCAAAAGACGATACACCGCAGCATTTTATCACACCTGGAATGATAGACAGTCACTTTCACACCTGCGTCATGCGAGATAAGGGACTCGATCCCACCGCGCTGCTCGCCGAAAGCGAGGCCCACGGTTTCGCCGGCGGGCTGGATATCGGCATTTCCGCCGGAGACATCTCCGAGCGGATCGAATTGGGGCGGCACTTTCCGCAGATACGGCTCGCCGCGGGGATCTACCCGGCGGAGTCGAGCAGTAACGATCTCGAAGAGAAGCTGCAGTGGCTTTCACGAGATCTAGGCCGCTATTTTGTCTCTGCGGTGGGAGAGATCGGAGTTGATCTCCACTGGAACTATGCCGAGCCCGAGCGGCAGATGATGCTGATGCGCCGGCAGATCGAACTGGCCAACCATTTCGAACTTCCAGTAGTCGTCCATAACCGCAAGGCCGACCGAGAGGTGATGGAGATTCTCCGCAGCACTCCGCCCTCCGCGGGCGGCATACTGCACTGTTTCGCCGGCGGAACGGATATCGCCCGTGAGGCCGTGGAGTTCGGACTGCACATCAGTTTTGCCGGCAACCTGACGTACAAAAAGAGCGAGACGATTCGCGAGGCGGCCCGGGAGGTCCCGGCCAACCGGCTCTTGGTCGAAACCGACAGTCCCTTCCTCAGCCCGCAAAAAGTTAGGGGGAAGCCGAACCATCCGGGGCATGTTGGTCTGGTGTATGAAACGCTCGCCGAGGTCAGGGACGTGCCGGTTGACCAGCTCATCGAGATCGTACGGAGCAACTTTGAGGAGCTCTTTCCGCTTGCCTAGCCTGACACTTGCATAGCCTGACACAGGTGACCGCGGTCAGAGAAAGCTGTACTGCGGGATTCACCCGTCCAAGATGATCACCTCGACCCGCCGATTTCGGGCCCGGCCCTCCTCGGTTTCGTTGCTCGCCACCGGCTCGTCTCCCCCTACTCCGCGGTAGAGAAAATTGTCCTTGGCAATGCCTCGCCGGTTCATTTCGTCGATAATCGCCTTAGCACGCTTCACTGAGAGTTCGTACTGGCTCTCCTTGCTGCCCACGTCGGCGGTGTGGCCTTTCACGAGGAACGTCGCCTCCGGCGCCAGTTTGAGCAGTTCCGCGAGCTTGTCCAGGCGCCCGCGTTCATCCGGCAGCACCTTCGCCTGGTCGGGGACAAAGTGGATATCGGGCAGATTCAGCACTAGCCCTTCCTCTCGGCGCTCTACTCCGATGCTGCCTTCCTCGCTGCCTCCGGCAGTACGCTCTTCGCTGCCTCCGGCCTGCTGATCCACACCGCCGGTCTGCTCATCGCCCCCGGCGGCTCTTTCATTACCCCCGCCACGGCCGCCTTGGCCACCTTGGCCGCCTGCGTCTCCTTGGCCGCCTGCTCCACCGCCTCCGGCGGTTGACCTGCTCTCCTCCGTCCCCTCAAGAGCACTGACGATCCGCTGCTCGAGAGAATCGATACGCGCCGGCGAAATGCCAGTGCTCCAGGTAAGCCGAAACCCGGCCTCTCTTACTTCCGTTTCCTGGTGCTCGATACCCCGTTCAATCCGTTCCCGGATAAAGTAGCCACCTCTCTCATCGGTAAAAATGAGTAGGGTTCCGCTGCTCCGTCCCCGCACTGAGCGGAGGTCTTCCCGCCGAACGGCATCTGAGGCGCTGAAGCCGTATTCAAAATCGATACGCCGCACCGGACGCCGCAGGTAACGTTCCTCCCCCCGGTAGGTGTATCGGCAAGTAAAGGGAATGCGCACCGTTCCGCCCCCGGAAAGCTGATAATGCTCCTCTCCTTCCGAACGCCATTGATCGCCGGGAGAGACCGCCTCATCCGGAACCACCGGGAATCCGCTGCGAAGCGGGTAAGAGCCCTCCGTGACCTGAATGGAGCCGTCCTCCCGCAGCCGAAAAGCTACCTCCCGCACTGCGTCCACCGGCTTCTCCTGCAGCTTTGCCTCTCGTTTCATCTCCCCCACCAGGTATACTTCCCCTACATAGGTACCGGAGGAGGAGTCGTCTGATTCCCGGCGAAAATACCCGCGCCGTTCGCGAAAAAGAAATCCGCGATACGCCTCATTTTCGTAGACCCTGAGGTTTTCCCGCTCCACAATGTGAAACCGCGGTCCGTACTCGAGAGACAAATCGCTCTCCGCCTCCAGTCCCGGCGCAGCGAAAAGAGAAAAGAGAAGTATAGGCAGTCCGATAATAGAAAGAGCCCTCCGCGGGGAGGGCTCTATATATGCCTGAAACATTTTTTGACACTCTCGTCCGTGCTCTAGGATACGGAGGCAGTACCTACCAGGTATCCGCCATATCGTCAACGTCTCTCGTCTCTTCTGCAAACAGATCAGTGGTGGCCCGCAGTCCGTCGAAGTAAATATAATACTGCCCGTAGGTCTCCGCCAGGGCGCATTCAACCTTAAACCCTTCGATCTTCAAGCCCATCCGGTTTCCGTAGTGGTAGTCTTTCTGCTTGATTTTAGACGGCACCGCCACCGTCAATTTTTTCCATCCGGTAAAATTGAGCTTCCCCATGGTAACCTCGCCCGTGTTGCCAAACTGGTCGGAAATCAACACTTTCAGGGTGTGCGGAGAATTGCGGCCCACTACCCAAAGGGAGATGGTTTTGGTGATTCCTTCCACAGGAAGAGGCTTTACCGGCCGGACGGTAAAACTGTTGTGGCCGCGCTTAAAAAAGTTGATCTTTACTCCCAGGACTTTATTATCGCTGACCTCTATGCCGGCCTCTTGTTCACCTTCGAGCACCTCCTTATCGACAGGAGCCCCGGGAAGGGTACGGTGGGAAATCAGTCCTTGCTCGAGGGGCATGTTGGCCTGCCAAAATCCTGCATCCTCGAATTTGGAAACGGACACTGTTCGTAACTTCTGCTGAGCCGTATCGGTTCCCAGCTGCTCGGCCTGAGGTTCTCCGACCTCTTCAACCTGCTCGTCTTGATTCTGAGCAAAGAGAGCCGGAGTTATCAACAGGGCCAAAATGCACAGCGGTAAAAGTATTGTTTTCGCTCTCATTGTTTACTCCCTTAATTCTGGTTTTGATTCTGACCTTCGGCGTCTTCGCTCCAGATCTCTTGCACTCGCTCGGGACTTGCAAGCCCATCGCCGTCAAAGCGATCGATAAACATATCCGTGAGCACCTTGATCTGATCAAAGTAGATGTAGCAATTTTGCACCGATTCTGTAGGTTTGGTCCACACGACCAATTTTACGAGCCGAAGCGTCTCCAGATAGGGGACATGATCCGAGGACTGCGGAATGTATCCGGGAATATCGACTCTCAGATTCTTCCACCCTACAAAATTAAGGCTGCCTAATTTTAATGTGTGTACTATCCCTCGGTGGTCTTTGAGATGCGCCTCAAGGTAGTAATCAAAATCAGCCCCCCAGACCCACAAGTCAAATTGTTTAGCCCGGCCGGGGATATTGATGGGATTGGGCACTCTGTTGCCCTCTTCATTCTCCGTCACAGGAATAAACTCCACGTAATTGTATCCCTGTTTATCAAACTTGAATTGGGCTCCGAGTACTTCAAGTTCTCTGCCCTCTTTATTCGCACCGTAGAGCGCTTCCGGCCACGCTTCGGCGTAGGCCTTTTTAGGATATCCCTCGGTGACAAACTTGCTTCCGCGCACCATCCAATCGGTGGTGCGTCCGTCTGGGTCAAAGCTTTCGAGTACCCGCGACTCAAGATTTACTGTCTGACCGTCTCGTTGAGCAACAGACAGCGCGGGCACAAGAAGCAGCAACAGCATCGGGAGACACACATATTTCAGGCCGCCTCGTCTCATTACTTTACTCCTTTTTACTTACCGGTTTACACAATCGTAAGCACTGAAAATTATATTTCGTAGCGTATTGTTTGTCAAATCTTTTTAAGAAAAACAGCCTTTCATGACGATTTCTTCCATTTATTTACAATGTGGAAACTAACGCCAGTCTATATATCCTCCTACGGCCTCCCTTCGCGGCACGGGTTCTCCGCGTACCGACGCCACGCTGATCCGGCGCAGGGAAGGATATATATTTAATTCAAGAGAAAATCGCACCGTATCCGGGTAAGCCTCCCGCATTTCCGGGCCCAGCACTGCCGCCGCCACCTCATGCTCGCTCGCAGCCTCCAGCACCTCAGGAGCGGATACTCCGCTGTAAACACCAAGAAACACCACCGGTGCTCTCCGAGGGGCCCCATCCTCCTCACCGGCCGAAAAGATCGCCTCTGGAGAGCCGGACTGCTCCTCCTCGCCGCTCCACTTGCAGGTCTCTACCGTCCCCTGCCATCCCCCTTCACGCAGGCCGCGGCGCAGCTCTTCCATCTCCTTTTTTCCGGCAACCCCCCCAGGCCGATAGAGATGGACAACCCGCCCCTGCCCGGCGTCCGCTTCACCGTGCTGCCTCTGCTCCGTCACCGGCGTATCGCTCTTCCCTGCCGCTCTGTGAGTTGCCGCAGTACGAAGTGCCCGCGCCTCTGCCTTCCCCGCACGGTAGAAGGCGTCCCTTAGATCGGGATACAACAAGGTCACATTCTCCGGCTGCCCCCCGCCGCCGCGGGGCGTCGCTTTTTCTCCCGCGGCTTCTTCTCCCGCGTCGGCTTCTCGCGTCTCTTCCCATCTACCGCTGCTGCTCCACGCTAGAATCCGTGTTCCCGGAAGCTGCTCGGCCGCCGTGCTGGCCAGCGGAGAAAGATAAGGGGACAGGATGAGCACTCGCGGATGAGGGTCCAAAAGGTGGGCCGGAAGGGTCCCCTCCCTCGCGTTTGCTGAGATGTCTGTCATGGAGATCTGGGTAAACTCCGCCCGGCTTCCGGCGTTCAGCAGGGCCACCTGCAGCTGCCGTTGACGGGCATCCCAAAAAAGGTGCTGCCAGTACGGGTCGCTGAGCACCGCTACCCGACGCTGCGGGCTGAGGCTCAGCGCCGCCCACAAGACAAGCGGGGCGGCACATAAAAGGAGGAAAAACACTGTGCGAAGATTCCTGCGGAGCAGCATACGGCCAACCTACCACCCCCCGTCCGGGGGGTCAATCACAACGTCAATCACAACGTCAATCACACGAAGTTAATCGCGACGTCTTGACCCCCTTCCCCGGTAAAGTTAAGGTAAAGCAGTATCTAAAATAATTTCACGGCCTCCCAAAAGATGCCGTCGAAAGGAGTATGTATGTTTTCGTACACAAGTCTCGGCCTGCAGAACACAAAAGATATGTTCGCCGGCGCGGTGGGCGGAGGATATGCCATTCCCGCCTACAATTTTAACAACTTGGAACAGCTGCAGGCAATCATCAGCGCCTGCGTGGAGACCAAGTCGCCGGTCATCCTCCAGGTGAGCGCCGGAGCGCGCAAATACGCCAACCAGACGATGCTGCGCTACATGGCTCAGGGAGCGGTGCAGTACGCAAGAGAGCTCGGCCATGAAGTTCCCATTGCTCTGCATCTTGACCACGGCGACAGCTTCGAGATCTGCAAGGAATGCATCGACAGCGGTTTTTCCTCGGTCATGATCGATGGTTCGCACCACTCCTACGAAGAAAATGTGGCGCTCACCAAAAAGGTAGTCGACTACGCCCATTCTCAGGAACAATATGTATCGGTAGAAGGCGAACTCGGCGTACTCGCCGGTATCGAGGACGACGTAGTGGCGGAGACCTCAAGCTACACACGCCCCGACGAAGTGGAAGATTTTGTCAGCAAAACCGGCGTCGACAGCCTGGCTATCTCCATCGGCACCAGTCACGGGGCCAATAAGTTTACTCCCGAGCAGTGCACCAGGAACGAAGACGGCATTCTCGTGCCTCCTCCCCTGCGCTTTGACATTCTCGAGGAGATCGAGAAGCTTCTACCGGGCTTTCCTATCGTCCTGCACGGCTCCTCTTCCGTTCCTGTGGAATATGTGAACATGATTAATCAGTACGGCGGAGAGATGAAAGATGCCGTCGGCATCCCCGAAGAACAGTTGCGACGGGCGGCTCAATCCGCGGTATGCAAGATCAACATCGACTCCGACGGACGGCTGGCAATGACCGCCGCAGTGCGTAAAGTGCTCGCCGAGCAGCCCGGACAATTCGACCCGCGCAAATATCTCGGCCCTGGCCGGGAAGCGCTCAAAGAGCTCTACAAGCATAAAAACGAACACGTCCTCGGCTCAGCGGGATGCGCCTGAGTCCGCAGCCCAAGGCACGACTTTCCCGCCGCCGTAAAGGCGACGGAAGCACGTTGTACTGCTGCAGTGGTTACGGCCGCGGCAGCAGTTTTTTTATGTCCAGCAGATATACATAAAGGCCGCCGATGGCCAACATCGCAGCAAACAGCAAATAGGCGGTAAGGTGAAAGTTTAGATAGAAGAAGAGCGCCACCAGCGCGGGAAGCACGGCGGCAAGGAGTCCTGAAACAGCAAAGAGATAGCGGGTCCATCTCTCCCGGATGAAATACGCGGCAGTGACATATGCACTTATACAGCAGAAGAGAAGGAGCAATACCGGATAGAGAAAAAGGTCGTAGATATCGTAGCTGCCAAAGGCGTAGAGGGTGTGGAAGAGAGCGGTAATAGCTCCGGCGCCAATCCAGTACGCACAGACTTGACCGTAGAGACGCTCATCCACTCCCCGCTCGTCATAGGTCAGGATCTTTCCCCGCAGGAGCACCAGTCCCGCCCCCACCAGTACATAGGGTAGCGCGTAGCCAAAGCTCCACTCCCGCAGAAATATACCCCGTTGCGTGAAGGAGAAATGGACATTTTGCTGAATAATGTACATTACAAGCATTGCCGCCGTCATTATAATGATGCCGGCGGCTCCCGGCCGCAGCACTTCACGGCTCCGCATGGAGCGGCCGTAAAAGGTGAAGAGATATAACAGCCCCAGCAGGGGCACCGCAGATAACAAGAATATCACCATAGCGGGCTTACGCTATCACGTAATCGAGAAAAAGGCAATTACCGGCGGGCCTTCGTACCGGCGAGACTATGCTTCAGGACGAGAGCAGCGATTCGAGTTCATACCGATCTTTTACAAGATTGTAGTGCCGCTGCTCCTCGATATACATGCTATGGAAGAAAGTGCGCAGCGAGTCCGTGGGAGCTTTCTCGGAAAGCTCCTGATACAGCGCCAGCAGCGCATGTTCGCTTTCCATTGCATGCTGAAGAAACTCGGTTCGGGAGTAGCCCTCCGGGTCTAAGGCGTTCGTCGGTACACTATGGTTCGTAAGGATCTCGTCAAACATCTTTTGCGCCTGTTCGCCAACCTCCTGCAGCTCTTCGCCGAGGTACTGACGGTGAGAACGTTCCTGTTCTGCCATGGAATTGAGAAACTTCCGTAGTCCTTCATCGCCCGTACTGCGGGCATATGCTTTGTACATTTGCTGCAGATACTCGGCTTTTTTACTAAGGACATGAAACAACTCTTCTGACATAACAACGATCCTCTCTCCCGGTACTGGTTCTGCGGTTCTACCTCCCACAGTGCCTATAAACATAGCACATCCGATTGGTAAAAGTAACCGTCGCGTACGCTCACGCCCCTACTCTCCTACGCCCCGTCACCGCCGCTGCCTCCCGGCGGCCCCCCGCGGCTGGAGCTTCCGTCAAAAATATCTCCCCGGCACATCGAACCCCTTTGACTAATCCACCCCCGAATGCTATATTAACACACACTTTGCGGTGTACCAGGATTGGTACGTGCGCATGACAGTTAAGGAGGAATATTGGCTGCAAAAGACGACTTACGGATTAATAAACAGATCCGGGTGCGCGAGGTACGAGTTATCGACGACGAAGGCAATCAGCGGGGCGTAATGCCCACTCCTAAGGCTCTCGAACTTGCTCAGGAAGCGGGAGCGGATCTGGTTGAAGTTGCCCCTCAGGCCAACCCGCCGGTCTGCAAGGTGCTCGATTACGGCAAGTACAAGTTTGAACAGGAAAAACGCCGGAAAGAGTCCAAGAAAAAGCAGCAGCAGGTTAAGCTCAAAGAGATCCGCATGCAGCCAAAAATCGAGAAGCACGACCTTGAGTTCAAATCGAAGCATATAAAAGAGTTCCTCGACGAAGGCAACAAAGTGAAAGTCACTGTGCGTTTTAGAGGACGTGAAATGGCCCATACCGAACGCGGACAGGACGTGCTGATGGCTATCCTGTCAGAGTTGGATAGAATCGAGGGAGAGTACAACGTCGACCGCAAACCTCAAATGGAGGGGCGTTTTATGTCGATGATAGTCAGCCCAAAGAGCAAAAAATAGGAATCTCCGTATTCCATACCTAAATCGAGAGGATTAATAATATGCCCAAGATGAAAACACAAAAATCGGCAGCAAAACGGTACAGAGTAACCGGAAACGGAAAAGTGAAATACAAAAAGCAGGGTCTGCGGCACATTCTGACCAAGAAGAATACCAAACGAAAGCGCAACCTGCGTCACGCCGGGATGCTGGACAAATCCGAAGTCAAAAAGGTCAAGCGCCTCCTCCCGCACCAGTTCTAGCGGAACGCGAGCGCCCGACCCCCAATGCACGAAAACAACCACTAAGGAGAGATAGCGATGCCACGCGCAGTTGACGGTACGCGACGACATGACAGACGTAAGAAAATATTGAAGGAAGCCAAAGGCTACTGGGGACGCCGCAGTACCAACTTCCGGACGGCAAAAGACGCCGTCGCCAAGGCGGGCCTCTATGCCTATCGGGACCGCAAACGGAAAAAGCGGGATTTCCGCCGACTCTGGATAACCCGTATTTCCGCCGCCTGCCGGGCGGAGGGAATTAACTATTCCCGCTTTATGAATGGATTGGCCAAAGCAAATATTCAGCTCGACCGAAAAACGCTGTCCAATATGGCGATCGAAGATAAACAAGCGTTTTCTCAGCTCGTCGCCGAGAGCAAGAAAGCACTGGGAGAATGAGCAGTATGGTAACTCTTGAGCAGATTCATCTCCTGGACAAGAAGGTACGACAGGCGGTAAACCGTATTGAGAGCCTCAAGAAGGAGAACAATTCGCTCAAGGAGAAACTCGACAGTTACCGGCAGCGTATAGACGAGCTGGAGAAACTGATCGAAACCTTCAAAAAAGACCAGGGGGAGATCGAAGAAGGCATTCGACACGCCCTCGAAGAACTGGACAAGCTCGAGGACGATGTTGCCCCCGACGAAGAAGAGTCTCCTTCCTCAGACGCAGAGGAGACTGCGGAGCTCGCCTCCGATTCTCCCGCACCGGAGCAGGAGGGGGAATCGGCCGAGGACGCCTCAGCTGCCGGCGAGCCTGCCGCCGCCTCCATGCAGTCCGATGAGTCGGAACCGCAGGAAGAGGAAGCGTCCTCCGATGACGAGGCGTCTGAAGAGGAAGAAGCCACCTACTCCCCTAAGAACGGCGAACTCGGTATCTTTTAGCATTCATGAATGGAGAAAGGTTGCGTATTCACCTTCTCGGCACATCCTTCACGGTAAAAACGAACGAGGACCCGGAATACTTCCAGTCTCTCGTTCGTTACGTGGAGAAAAAACACGAGGAGGTGAAGCATTCGATGGGGGTAAGCGATCCTTTACGAATTGCCGTCCTTTCCAGTATACTAATAACGGATGAGTTGCAAAAAGCCGATAAAGGTGCGGGAAAGGCGGAAGATCTTACCGCCGATCTCATCAAGCTCATCGATCAAACGTTGGAAGAGTAACCTGCGGTGTACGGGAGGGGTCCACAATCTCTTGGCTCAAAGTAACTAATTGGGATCCCTAATTTCGGGGTTGAATTGCTTGGCCGGTTTCAGGTCAAACAGGATGCTCCGTTGCGGGAACCCACTTGAACCATAGCGTTCAAGAGATACACCCCAAGCGGCACCGCGGGTTTTTTTATTCTTTTATAACCGAGCCCTGGCATAACAGACTGGTATAACAGAAAGGACAAATCAGGAACTTTCATATGGCCCTTTTGACCACGCAACAAATCAACCGCTATTTTGATGAATATCAGGATCAAGAGATCACCTTCACCAAAGAGGTCATCAGGGCAACCGGACTGATGCCTAAGAAGGTGGTCTTCAAATGCTTAGGCTATCAATGGCCGTGTATTATCTACTCCACTTCACTGAAGGGCGCAAAGATTATCGCCAATATCTCCAAAGAGAGCCATGAAATCATTCGACGGGCCAATAATCTTATCTCTCTTCGCTACGTGTTTTCTCAGAGCGACTCCAGCGAACCTCTTTCGTTGTTCGTCTCCTCCCGAGTGGCAGGCTTCAACCCCTACAACAAAGACAAACCGAATCTGAACTTTGTCAGCCTAGAGTTTACTCAGCGCCCTCCCGACGATTTGATCGGGATCATCGGTTCACTCCTCGATGCCAGCGCAAACTCCACCAAACGAAAAGAAGAGCGTATTACCGTCGATGCGGACAGTATGAAGAAGTTGGGGCTTAAATCGAAATCCACCCAGATTACGATCCAAAACATCCCCCGCAACTGCATTATTCGTGATCTCTCCTTCTCCGGGGCTAAAGTCATCGTTCCCGGTCTCGCCAAGTACCTGCTGGAGAAAGAGGCGCAGCTTCGGCTTGACACGGTAGATGGAAAAGCCATTGAAATCCACGGTAAGACCATTCGTCATGAACCGGTGGAAGGTCGAAAAGATCTCGCAGCCCTCGCGATTCAATTTCATGAGGATCAGGTCCCGATGGAGTACAAAATCATGATTAACGAGTATCTCAAGCACAAACGAAAAGGTATGTCCTGAGGAATCCTATGGAACAAAACGATCCGCTCGCACGCATTTTATATATTTCCCTCCCCGAGGATACGGAACGCGAGATCGAGGGCTTTACCCTCGACCCGTCCGTCCCGCTCCCCGTCGAACTGCCTCCCGATCAAGATGAGCTGCAGATGGACAACCTCAGCTGGGAGATGATTATCTCCGCAATGCTGAAGATCTTTGCCTACAACCCGGACCACGAGCATATCGATTATTACGGCCAGTTCATCCGCACCGTTCAGCCTGAAATCGTCGACCGGATGACGCAGTCGGGAGTAGTCAAGGCCAAAAATCGGGAGTTCGATATCGCCGAGGAAATCTTTCTCTCTCTGCTCAACTTCGCCCCGGAACAGGAGAGCTCCTTTGTCAACCTTGCCCTCCTCTACGAGGAGAAGGCACGCTCCTACGAGGAGCTCGGCGACAACGAACGGGCAGAGGAGCTACGGCAGAAGGCTAACTATGTCTATGATCGCGGGGTCGAGTATCATCCCGACTCCGCTAATCTCCATTACAGTGCCGGTCAGTTTCACTTGCAACAGGGCAACCTGAACAAGGCGACGGAGCACTTTCGTACCTTCCTCGACTGCCCGGAAGCGGACGAACGCCGGAGCCAAGTGGAAAAGGTGCTCGAGGAGATCGAATCCAAGAGCAGGGACGACCTCTCCTTTAAGGAAGCCTACGACTATATCAATATGGGTCAAGAAGATAAGGCGATCGAGAGCATCAACACCTTCATCGAGGGCAACCCGGAGGTGTGGAACGCCTGGTTTCTCCTAGGCTGGGCGCGTCGCCGCCTGGGCGAATATGAAGAGGCCAAGAAAGCATTTACCAAGACCAGGCGCTTGGCTCCGCAGCACGTAGATACTCTCAATGAACTGGCTATTTGCAACCTCGAACTCCAGCAGTACGACGAGGCGGAACAGCAGCTCAAAGAAGCGCTAAATATGGAACCGGAGAATACCAAAATCATCTGCAATTTCGGGATCCTCGAACTGCGGCGGGGCAACAAGGAACAGGCGGAAGGGTTTTTCCGTACTGTCTTGGACATCGACCCAGAGGACCCAGTAGCAAACAGGTATCTGGAAGAGACGGGGCAGTAATCTTGACAAAATCACCCCGTACACCTACTGTAAAGTCGTATGTTTACCTCTACCCGTAAGCGACTTGCCGCTCAAATTCTACTTTTACTCACCGCCGTTTTTACCATAGGTATCGGTATCGGGACGGGGTTTGCAGCTGCCAAGATGGTGGATGCAAATATTCGCGCGGAGCTGGAAGACTACGATCCTGCTCTCCCCACCCAGATCTACGACCGCGACGGAGAGCTGATCACCGAAATCTTCTCCGATGTCAAGCGGGACATTGTGCCGGTACACGAGCTGCCGCGTCATCTCATCTACGCCCTGATGAGCCGTGAGGATTCCTCCTTCTTTGACCATCACGGCTTTTCCATTCGCGGCACCACCCGTGCCGCATTCAACGTGCTGATGGGTACCTATTTCTCCGGCGGAAGCACGCTTACCCAGCAAGTCGCCGGCACTCACTTTGCCGATCGTTCCGAAATGACCATTACCCGGAAAATCAAAGAGCTGTGGAAAGCCTTTCAGCTTGAACGGGAGTTCTCCAAATACGAAATCCTCGAGCTCTACATGAACGAAATGTACTTTGGCCACAACACTTATGGAGTAGAGGCCGCCTCGCAGTTCTACTTCAACCACTCCGCCAAAGATATCAGCCTCGCAGAGTCGGCCATTTTGGTCATCCAGTTGGCCAATCCGGCCCGGTACTCACCGATTAACCACCCCGAACGGGCCCGTGCCCGTCAGCAGGATGTGCTGCAGCAAATGGTGGGCCTCGGATATGCCTCCCAGCAGGAGGCAAACCTCTCATTCCAGCGTTACTGGGAAAACTACAACTATCAGCGCTCCAACATTGCCAGCGCCTATTTTGACAACAAGAGTAAAGCCCCCTATTTTAGCGAATATGTGCGTCAGCAGCTCAACGATATGCTCTACGGGGCGGTTAACATCAACAAAGACGGCTATATTGTCCACACCACCCTCGACCTTGATTACCAGCGCATCGCTCAATCGGTGATGGACAAGCATCTTCGGCGCATCAACCAGGACTACAAGCAGAACAAACGCAGTCGGCTCGATGTGGTGGAGGAGACCTATCTGCCGATCATCGATCTCCTTTCCCTCTCCTTTGATATCAACGATATCCAGGTTGCCGGTGCAAAAGAGAAGCGCCAGGCCAAACAGAGCTACTACAACACCATAGCCCCCACCATCGAAGTACTCGCCGGCATGTTTGGCAATCAATCCCTCAAGGCGCTTTCCAAATACTCGAACCAGCAAACCGAGGAGCTCCAGAAGACCGAGACGATAGAGGGGGCTCTCATCACGCTTGACAACAACAGCGGTCATATTCTGAGCATGGTGGGCGGCAGCGATTTCGAGACCAAACAGTACAATCGAGCAGTTAATGCAAAACTTCAACCCGGTTCGAGCTTTAAGCCGCTCTACTATTCAGCCGCCATCTCCTCCGGTAAATACACTCCGGCCTCCCGCTTATACGACGGACCGATCGTCTTTTTCGATGACAGCGGGAAAAAATACACGCCCATGAATTACCTAGGTCACTGGAAGGGCTCCGTCCTTCTCCGCACCGCATTGGCTAACTCCATGAACGTCCCCTCGCTGCAGGTCCTCGAGGGAATCGGCTTCGAAACGGCGGTCCAGCGCGCTTCGCGCTTATTGGGAATGGAAGAGCAGAGCGATAACCGTGATCTCTTTCCACGATCATTTCCGCTAGGCCTCGGCGTAACCTCCGTTGCTCCCATAGACATGGCAAAAGCCTTTGCAACCTTTCCCAATCAGGGAAAGTCGGTTGAACCGCTCGCCATTACCAGGGTCCTCAATCGCGGCGGCGATGTAATTGTCAATCCTGAAAAAGAGCGCCTTCAGAAAGAGAAGATGCAGAATGAAAAGAAGGACCGGATCCTCTCACCCCAGTCCGCCTATGTAATGGTGGACCTTCTCAAGAGCACAGTGGACTTTGGTACCCTGCGCTGGAGGAGAAGAGGCGTCGGAGGCTTTGACGGCATGCCGATGGGCGGGAAGACTGGTACTACTCAGAACTGGGGAGACGCATGGACCGTCGGCTTCTCACCCTACTATACCACCGCTATCTGGTTCGGTTTCGACAGCGGCGGCAACTCCCTCGGACGCGAGTTGACCGGTGCAACCGCCGCAGGCCCCGCCTGGGCGGAGTACATGAAAAAGCTGCACCAGGGGATCGAGCGCAAGGATTTCTCCAGACCCAGCAGCGGCCTGGTGGAACTTCAGGTCTGCACCGAATCGGGAAAACTTCCCACCCAGCAGTGTCCGGAAAAGAAAGAGGAACTCTTTATCGCCGGCACGGAACCGGACAAGTTCTGCAGCATTCATGAGTTCAAGCAAAACCGCGACGAGGAACTGGTCCAAAAACTTCAGGAATCGATGATGTACGAGGATGTAAATATCGAGGAACAGGTTTCCCGTGAGCAGGAACTCATCAACGAGATGGAGTCCGATGTCGATATAGACGATACCTCCGCAACCGGAGACTCGGGAGCATCGTCTTCCCCTTCCGCCGAC
>CAYFUX010000017.1:37863-45444 GCA_964346455.1 uncultured Spirochaetaceae bacterium | reverse complement strand
ACAGCACGCAGCGGTGACAATTCGTGCACCGCTGCGACGCGGTGCCTCCTTACTCGCTCCCTTCCTCCGGAGTTCTGAGTGTTTGTAGATCAAACTGTAGCACCTTGCCTTCAGTGCTCTGTACATAGACCGTATCCCCGTCAAAGTTCATCGCCGTATAGGGCGCCACCGCGCGCTCACTCGTCGTACGCAGCGCGAGTTTTCCGGTGAATCGGCCCAGTCGCCATTGATCATCCCGTCGCACTACCGCAAAGATATCTCCGTTGCGCTGACGCAACGCCGAATCGGGATGAACGTCGGCATCTGACTCGCCCGCTTTCTCCAAGCTCTCCGCGTTCACCGCAATAAGGCGCACCGCTCGCGGCGGATCATCCATCCCGGCGATAACGACCAGCTGTTCGTCCCGGAGCACCATCTCCCGCGATCGGATTACATTGATCTGCGAGCGGCCCACCACTTCTCCGGTGGCGGTATCGGCCTTGACTACGGTTCCCAACAGATCACCGCCGCTGCGCCTAAACAGAACAAACGGAATAGTTCGCAGTGGGGCTTTCCGCTCCTGCTCTTCGGCCTGCGCCTGCTCCTCCTCGATCATCTCCTGCTGATCTTCTGCAATCTGCTCCCGCTCTTCCTGGATATCCTCTCGGCGCTGCTCCTGCTCTTCCTCCGCCTGCGCAATCTCCTGCTGCTCTTGTTCCAGCTCTTCACGCTGCTGCTCGGTCTCTTCGCGCTGTTGTTCGAGTTCCTCTTCCGCGGCGGCGACCTCTTCCTCGGGTGCGCCTTCCTGCCGCTGCTCTTCGATTTCCTCCTCTTGCTCGGCAATCTCCTCCTCTGTCTGCTCTATCTCTTCCTCTTCCTGCCGGGCCTCTTCCTGCCGCTCCTCAAGCTCCTGCTCGTCTTCCTCGAGCTGCTCTTCCCGAACCTCTACCATATCTCTGCGGCTCTCGACGCCCCGGTCTTCCTCTTCTTCACGGACTTTATCGACCACCTCCTCGCCGCCGGCCTCGTCGGCGGAAGGTTCCGCTCCCTCGGCAGTGTCGCGCAGCGGAATGAGCAACTGAGTATTCCCGGGCCACTCGCTGTAGACCGTAGCCAGTCCCGCTTTTTCCGGATCAAGCTCTTCAATGACGGCCGTCTTGTAACGCTGGCGGAAATATTCCATATCCTGCCGGTACACCGCATTGTAATACGTGAGGAAGGTCGCCAGAGTATCCGCCTTTTCCTGCTCGTAGCCGTAGGTCTCCTCCAAATAGCCCGCGATGATTCGGCGAATGTTGTCCACATGGTCAACTACCGCTCTGTCAGTAATAATAAAGAGGTCCGCATGAAACTTCTCCGGTTCGCCCTCTCCGATGACATGCAGAAAGCGATATTTGTCAAAGTAGGTGCTCTCCGCACCCGCTTGCCGCTCAGGGAGCGCCAGGACGGAGCCGATACCTCGAATTTCACCGGCCGACTGAACCTCCTCGTGCGGTCCCTCATAGTTGAGAAACTCCACCGAACCCGGTTCTACTCCGGTAATCTCCTCCTCCGCTACGTTCTGACTCCAGAGCACTGGCGCAGTCAAAACGATGAGTAGAAGAGTCGCAGCCGCACGTTGCATACTTCCTCCTTTTACCGTCTCCGCTGCTTCCCGAATGCCGGAGCGGAGGCGTACCCGTTCTTTCTATACAAATAGTATAAAGTATTAAAGGGCTTTACGCATCTCCTTTTAGCCCCCGCAGCGTCTTCATCGCTCTCAGACGCATAGACCTGCTATAGCCGCCCTGATAGATGCTCTGTAAAAGCTCGAGGGAGGAAGGACGCAGTTCTCCGTGAAAGTGATACTCCCGGCGCACGTAGTCGATCGCTGCATTGGCCAGCGAATCGTCCCGTCTACCCGCCTCCCCTCTCATTTTTCGCAGGAGAAGCGCCGCTCCTCGTCCGTCGCCTGTTCCGCCCAGCTTACTCAGCGCCTGTACCGCCTCGCTTATCACCGCTTCCGCCCACTCGTGCTTCAGCAGCTCTATAAGCCGCTCACGGCTTGCAAGGTCGCCATGTACACCCAGCAGCTGCGCCGCCCTCTGCCTGAGTTCCGGAAAATCGTTGATGATCCGTCCCTCGCGAAACTTCGGGTTGCGCACCCCCTCCAGCAGCACCTTCTCCACCGCCCGGAGGTAGCCTATCTCCTCCCGCTCGGGAGTACGGCTCTCCAGCACCCGCTCGGCAGTATCCAGCAGCTCCGCCAGCAGCTCCCGATTTCCCGAGCCGAGGATCGTCTCCCGCAGTACTTCCGCCGCTTCACTTCCCACGCTGTACTTTCTTACCAACTTTTCGCCGCGCTTCCACTTCTCCTGCGCCGCATCACGGGATACTTCGCCCGGCACTCCATTTTTTCCGTCGACTCCCCCGCCCGAGGCAGCACAGCGATACGCATACACCACCCAATCCTTGCCGCCCGCCGCCAACAGCTCCTCGCCAAAGAGTACCGGCATGACTGAGGCAGGTGGCATACGAAGCGTCCACACCTCCCTTATATCCCCGTTGGCCTCCGCATGCATCACCGCCGCCGCCCCTTCCTTTCCAAAGAGCGCAATGCGCCCTTCCCGTTCCGTCCCGGCTAAAGGAGTGAACGGCAGCTGTGCCGCCCTCTGCCGCTCCCCGCCGGGAGACAGCTCCAGTAGCTCTTTCCCGGCGGCAGTCACAATGCCTGAGTCCCCCGCCGCCGCAGCAGTAAACACCCGCTTGCTCGTATCGCGAAATTGCCGCACCAGCGTACCCTCAGCGGAGACCAGCACCACCGTTCCTGCAGCAGTGGCACTGTAAATTCCCTCCGACCGGGGTATGGGCCTGCCGGGAGTGCCGGCGGCTCGGAACTCCCACCGCAATATGCCCCCCGGCGTATAAGCGCGGACAAACGCATCTTCGCAGGGCACGAGCAGACCGTAGCGACGAGAGAAAACGGGAGCCCCCGAGGGGCGGGCCGGCAGGTCCCGCTGCCAGCGCAGCCGTCCGGTGTGACTTACCGCTTTGAGAACCTTCTCGCCTGCAATGTACAGCGTGCCGTTAGGGGCGACGGCAAGACCTCTATAGCCGTCCGGCAGCGGCATATCCCAAACAGCGCCCCCTCTCCGGTTAAGCAGGAACACACGCCCCTCTTCCCCGGCGCCGTCCTCCGATCCGTTGCCGCTGGCGGTGAGCGTCAGCATCCCTTCCGGTACAGTTTGCAGTTCCCCGCCCGGCACTCGCTGCAAGGCACGCTTCCACAAAACGGTTCCGTCCCTGTCAATCGCATAGAGGCGCCGGTCATCCGCCGCCGCGTAGAGGGTCTCGCCGTCCTCTGCCACGGCAAAGGCGCGCACTTCACCGCTCAAGGCGGTGCGCCAGGCAAGGCTGCACTCTCCCGCCCGCCTCTGTGCCTCCTCGCGCGATACTGCCTCCGGAGCGGAGCGCTGCTCCTGCCCCGCAAGAGGGGCAAGCAGCGTCATCCCCAGCAGCACCCCCGTCGCCCCACACATTCGCCGGCGATATCTGCAACGCATCCTCCGGCGATGCCTACGACCTCGACACCGGGCCCCAGTTTGGACTTCCTTCGCAGCTTTGGCGCTCATTCCGTGACGCCGGACTGTGGCGGTATGCCCCTCGAGGTAAACTGAGGATAGCGTGGGTACGATTAAAAGCGCTAGATACTTGAGATTATTGACTTTTTCCTCCATATCGGGGTACCGTAGCCTCATATTCTCGGGTGATCATACACATCACCCTACTACACGGACGCAAGCATGAATACGACAACTGCAGTGGCCCCGGGACATGTGACGGGGCTATTTTATATTGACGACCAAGACGCCGATCCCCTAAAACGGGGGTCGCTGGGAGCCGGTTTTTCTATTAGTCCTGGCGCCGTCACCACGGTGAAGGACCTCGAAGCGGCGCAACCGGGCTGCCGCATCAGCATGGAAGGCAACCTCGAGGCGGAGCTGCCGGTCTCTGAACGAGTATACCATCTTTTCACCGGTATGCACACAGCAGCCTCTTCACTCCCGCTGGAGGCGGAGCACCGCATCCGTCTTCCCCAGGGCAGCGGATTCGGCACCAGCGGCTCCGGTGCGCTCAGCCTGGCTTTGGCTTTGAACGCCCACTGCGGTGCGCCGCTGAGCCGGGAAGCGGCGGGCCGCATCGCTCATACAGCAGAGGTAGAGTGCCGTACCGGGCTTGGTACGGTAATCGGCGAATATTTCGGCGGATTCGAAATCCGCATCGCCCCGGGCGCCCCGGGTATCGGTACAGTGAGAACCGTCGCAGCAGCGCCCAACCTGCGGGCTGTCTTTGCCGTCTTCGGCCCCTACTCCACCCGGGACGCCCTTGCGGATACTGCCCTTCGGGAACGCATCAATCGTTATGGCCGCCATGCGCATGAACAGTTGCAGCGCGAGCTTACGGTAGACCGGTTCCTGCGCCTCAGCCGCGATTTTTCGTTTTCCACCGGCCTGCTCACCCGCCGCTGTACTTCTGCCCTCGAGCTACTGGAACGTGAAGGCTTCATTGGAGGTATGTTGATGTTTGGCGATGCTATATTTACATTAGTGTGTATGGACGATGAACGGGGCGTGCAGGAGATGCTTTCCCGTTCATTCCCGGAGGCGGAGGTGTTTTCCGCTGAACTCGATGCAGAGGGAGGAAACGTCATCTGATGGATATTCACGTACCCAAAAATCACCCCCGTTACCGGTCGATTTCCGTCCGGGAATCGCTGGTGGAAGCCTCCGGCAGCAAAGTGGTCGCTCCCGCGGGGCTTATCGCTCACGGTCGGGGCGAAGCCTTTGACTATCTTATTGGAGAGGAGACTCCGCCGGCATCTAAAGCAGCGATCGACGCCGCCGCGCAAGCCCTCCTGTCCGCCCGTTTTCCCGTGCTCTCGGTCAACGGAAACGCCGCCGCTCTGGCGGCAAAGGAGTTCGTGGAGCTCGGCAGACTGCTCGGGGCACCCTTGGAAGTGAACCTGTTTTACCGTACTGAGGAGCGCGAGAAGGCCATCGCTCGGGTGCTGCGGGAGGCCGGGGCAGAAGAGGTGCTGGGCGTCGGCAGCGACGCCTCTGCCCGTCTTTCCGAGGTCGGCAGCGAACGGCGCCGTATCGACCCGCGCGGAATTGCCAAGGCCGACCTCGTCTTCGTCCCCCTTGAAGACGGCGACCGTACCGAGGGGCTCAAGGCGGCCGGCACACGAGTCATCACTGTTGATCTCAATCCCCTCTCCCGCACGGCGCGCAAAGCCGATATTACCATCGTTGACAACCTCATACGCTGTATGCCCCTGCTCGTTGAGAAGGTTCGCGAATACAGCGATGATCCGCCGGAACGCACCGGCGCATTCCCTGACTACGACAACGCCGCTCATCTTAGCGAGTTAGTCCGTTTTATCGCCGTCCGCCTCGGCGATATGCAATTCGAAGACGGGAGGTGAGCCGTGGATTTTCGTTACCTACGTGATATAAAGAGCCGCGGGCGGAAACTTGTGATGTGCACCGCCTATGATGCCGCCTTTGGTGCCGTCGTGGCTCGGAGCGAAATGGTAGACCTGCTGCTGGTGGGCGACAGCCTTGCTATGGTGGTCCAGGGAAAACAGACCACGCGGGAGGTAACCATCGAGCAGATGTGCTACCACACTGAGATGACTTCTCGGGGGGTGAACAACGTCCTTCAACCCTCGCTTGAAGAGGCGGAGAGCGGAGGCCTGGAACCCTCCGCAGTATCCTCCCCCGTCCCTGAATCCCCCTCCCTCCCCATTATAGGCGACATGCCGTACGGCACCTACGCTGCCCCGGAGGCTGCATTAGCCGCCGGCCGCCGGCTAATGGAATCCGGCGCTCACGCGGTAAAGATCGAGGGCAGTGATACGACTGTCACCCGGGCTCTCGTTGAGTCGGGGATACCTGTGATGGGACATCTGGGCCTGTTGCCGCAAACAGCCGAACGCTTCTCCGTACAGGGCAAAGAGCGCAGCGAGTCGGAACAGATGAAGCAGGAGGCCGCGGCGCTGGAAGAAGCCGGGGCTTTTGCAGTGGTGCTCGAGTGCATCCCACGAAAGCTTGCCCGGGAGATTTCTGAGGGACTATCGATTCCCACCATCGGCATCGGAGCTGGCCCCTCCTGTGACGGGCAGGTGCTGGTCCTTCACGACATGCTCGGGCTCACCGAGGGCTATCTGCCTAAATTCGTCAAGTCCTTTGCTGAGCTCGGCTCTACTGCGGAAGAGGGAATCCGTACCTACGCCCGGGAGGTGCGAGACGGCACGTTTCCTCGGGACGCCCACTCCTATCATTGAAGCCCATTATAGGTGAAACGAGGAGAAAGGTAAGCGCATGGAGATGCGATTCGATACACTGCCCATCGAGGGTATAGAGGCTGCGGCGGTCAAAGCGGGTCTGCAGGAGCGGCTTGCAGATGATTTGGTATTCGACTCAGGGGCAATTCTGGGCTCGATGTGCAGTCTTCCCGACTCTCTGGCCTCGGAAGTCTTCACCGCCAACATAGACAAGAACATCGGTGACCCCGGCCTCCATCCCGCGCTCGCCGAGCTGGAGCAGGAGACGATGAGGCTCCTCGGAGACATGCTGGGTGAGCCCAACGCCCTGGGCAGCATCGTCACCGGCGGGACCGAAGCCAATCTGCTCGCCCTCTGGACCGCCAAAAATATTACCGAACCGCAACAGCGGGAGGTGATTCTGCCCGAAACGGCCCATTTCTCCTTTGACAAAGCCGCCAGCATGATGGACTTACAGCTGGTAAAAGTGCCCGTGGACGCCGACAACCGCGTTATCGTTGAAAAGTGCGCCCGGGCGATCGGTCCTCACACCATGGCGCTGGTCGGGATAGCAGGTACTACCGGACTGGGGGCGGTGGATCCGCTGGAGGAGCTCTCCGACCTGGCGCTACACCACGATCTCTATTTCCATGTCGACGCCGCCTTCGGAGGCTTTGTGCTGCCTTTCCTCGAGGAGGCCGGCTATCCAGCCCCGCCCTTCGACTTCCGCCTTCCCGGCGTCTCATCTATCGCCGTGGACCCCCACAAGATGGGCCGCAGCACTATCCCCGCAGGCTGCATCCTCTACCGCAGCGATCGCATGGCGGAGGCTTCCCAGACTGACGTTACCTATCTCGCCGGCGGAAGGACCAAACAGCAAACCATCGTCGGGACTCGTTCCGGCGGCGCTGTCGCGGCTATCTGGGCGGTGCTCACGCATTACGGGCGGAAAGGCTTTGTAGACTTGGTCCGAGATTCCATGGAGCGAACCAAACTGGTAGAGGAGCGTCTTCGCAGCATGGAGGGAGCCGAGACGGTTATCGAGCCGGTGATCAACGTGGTGGGACTCCGGCCCCTGGGAACCGGACCGGAGCAGCTGGCGCAGCGGCTCCGCAGCAAAAACTATGCCCTCTCCCTCTTTCCCGGCTTCTTACGCATTACCATCATGCCCCATCTCAGCCGTCCGCGGCTCGAATCCTTTTTCACCGTGCTCGAGGAAACCCTCGCAGAAATTTCGGGAGGTAGACAATGAACGGCTTTAATGATCTTTCCCCGTACGGCTTTAATGATCTTTCCCC
>CAYFUX010000017.1:17114-37763 GCA_964346455.1 uncultured Spirochaetaceae bacterium | reverse complement strand
ACGGCTTTAATGATCTTTCCCCGTACGGCTTTAATGATCTTTCCCCCGCCGGGGATCCGCACCCTTCCAAGGATATCATCGGCAGCTACTCACGCGCGTTGGAGGGGAAACGGGTGGCCCTCGGAATCAGCGGCAGCGTAGCGGCTATCCGCAGCGGCGATATCGCCCGCCAGATGATGCGCTACGGCGCAGAGGTATACCCAATTATGAGCCCCGAAGCGTGCCGTATCGTGCATCCCAACTACCTTCACTGGGCCACCGGAAATCGCCCCGTCACCGTTCTGAGCGGCGAGATCGAACATGTTGCCCTCGCCGGCAATGTGGCGGGCAAGGTCGACCTGTATCTGGTCGCTCCCGCGACCGCCAACACCGTAGGCAAGATCGCCGCCGGGATCGACGACACCCCCGTCACGACGGTAGCCACCACCGCCCTCGGCGAGGGAATTCCCTTGCTTCTCGTTCCTGCCATGCACGCTCCGATGTATTCACATCCAAAAGTTCGGGAGAATCTCTCCGCCCTCGAACAGATGGGAATAGAAGTGCTGATGCCCCGGCTCGAAGAAGGAAAGGCAAAAATACCGGAGACCGAAGAAATTGTCTTCCGTTCCGTCCGTGTACTAACCGCTCGCGCACCGCTCGCCGGCTGCAGGGTCTTAGTAACCGCCGGGCGCACCGTAGAGTACATCGACCCAATTAGGGTCATCACAAACAACAGTTCCGGAAAAATGGGAGTGGAACTTACCCGCGCACTGCTGCTGGCCGGGGCACAAGTAGAACTGGTGTACGGACGGGGCACCGCCGCACCCGTACCGGGCGCCCGGGTGCAACGGGTAGACACCGCCGATGAGATGCGGCAGACGGTGGAGAATGTGCTGAGAGAGAAGCCTACCGACGCGGTGATCGCTGCTGCTGCGGTGGGGGACTGGAAACCAGCCGAAACGGAGGCGGAGAAGATTTCCACCCACGACCGCAGCGAGTCCGTGCTCACCATGGTCCCCACTCCGAAAATCATCGATTCGGTCAAGGATATTGCCCCCCATGCGCTGCTGGTCGCGTTTCGCGCACTGCAGGGTAAGACGGCAGAGGAACTGAAGGAAAACGCTCGTTCAAGGATGGCAAAAGCGCGGGCGGATTACATCGCTGCAAACGATGTGGGCAAGGCCGGTGCCGGATTCGAGTCGGACCGCAACGAGTTGTTTCTCCTCTCTGGCACAGGCGAAGAGGAGTTTATCCCGCTGACGAGCAAGTTCAAAGCGGCCGAGAGGATCGTAACGGTTCTCATCGGTGCGCTTTCTAAGGGCTCGTCCCGGTAAACTCGCTCACGATCGAATCAACATCCGTCTGTCCCACATCGATTCTCCGTTCAAAGGCCAACTCCTGGTTGGCCTCGCGCAGTTTGTTGAGCAGACTATAGATGACCACCATAAGAATTTTATTCCCTGTGCTAGGGTATTTTCTAATAAAGCGGATTAATTCCTGACGTGTGAGGCGGAAGAGCGTTGTGTTTCCCAAACTGTCCACGTTGGCGGTACGCTTTACTTTAAGAAACATTCCGGCTTCACCAAACACCTCGCCCTCGCCGATAGTACAGATGTAGACGCCTTTTTTCTTCTTCTCGCCCACGTTTACGCCCACCGGCCCATCGATGATGGCATAAATGGATTGATCGATCTCGCCCTGCTGCAGGACTCGTTCTTTCTCTTCATATACGCGAATCTCGCCCATCGAGAGAATGTCGCCTATCTCCCGTTCACTGAGAAACTTGAACAAAAGGATATTGCCCAACTGTTCACGGTACTTCTCTTTGTCGTTTTCCACAAACATCGCTTCCCTCTTTTCACCCCAGTCTTCATTTCTGCAACACTTTTAGTCCCACAGTATACCGTAAAGGCCGGATTCAGACAAATTGATTTATCCCTAGGCTGCTGCAGCCGGTTGCAGACTCCCGAGGAGGCGTCCCATTACAGCAGCCCATGCATGGGGCCTATTACTAAAAGCGGCAGAGGAAGGTTCCTCTGCCGCAGCAATAGTGCACATGAATGAAACGGACAGTCCGTAGACCAGTCTGACGTCTCTATTACTTCTCTTCCACTACCGACTGTGCCGCTGCAAGCCGTGCAATGGGCACACGATAGGGAGAGCAGGAGACGTAGTGGAGATTATTCTTGTAGCAGAACTCGATGGAGTCCGGATCGCCGCCGTGTTCACCGCAAATGCCCATCTTCAACTCAGTCTTGCTACTGCGGCCCTTCTCAACGGCGGTAGAAATCAGCTGCCCCACACCGCTCTGATCCAGGCTCTGGAACGGATCCTTCTCGTATATGCCCTGGTCCATGTAGTGCGCGATAAAGCTGCCAATATCGTCGCGGCTGAAGCCAAGGGCCATCTGCGTCAGATCGTTGGTACCAAAGGAGAAGAAGTCCGCCTCTTCGGCCACTTCATCGGCTGTCAGGGCTGCTCGCGGGATCTCGATCATCGTGCCGATCTTGTAGTCGATCGAGTTGCCCCGCTCATCGAGCACCTTCTTGATCACCTTTTGGGCGTTTTCCCGCAGAATGGACAGCTCTTTTCGAGTGCCTACCAGCGGAATCATAATCTCCGGATAGACCTTGATGCCCTTGTCGTCGGCATCGCAAGCGGCACGCATGATCGCCTCCACCTGCATGTCGTAGATCTCCGGATAGGTAATCGCCAAGCGGCATCCGCGGTGGCCGAGCATCGGATTGAGTTCCTTCATATCCTCGGCCATCTGTTTCATAGAGTCCACATTGACGTTGATCTTCTTGGAGAGCTCCTCAAAATCTTCATCCGTCTTGGGCACGAACTCATGCAGGGGCGGATCGAGGAGCCGTACCGTGACTGGATAACCGTCCATGGCCTCGAAAATACCGATAAAGTCCTTTTCCTGCAGCGGCATGAGCTTGGCGAGGGCCTTCTCGCGGGCCTCCTTGCTCTCTGCCACGATCATTTCCTGGAACTTCTCCAGCTTACCTTCTTCGAAGAACATATGCTCCGTGCGGCACAGGCCGATGCCCTCGGCGCCAAAGTGACGAGCCACTTTCGCATCGTGGGGTGTGTCGGCGTTGGTGCGCACGCCGTAGCCCTTCTGCTTAAGCCCCTTGCGCTCGGCACGGTTGCGAATCTTATCCGCCCAGGCCAGGAATTTTGCCAGGTCGTCGGTGATCTGCGGGTTAACCAGATCGACCTTGCCTTCGTAGACCTCGCCGTCGGTCCCGTCTATGGTAATCCAGTCGCCTTCTTTGTAAGTCTTCCCGGCAATCTCCAGCGAGTCCTTCTTTACCGTCGCATCCCGGCAGCCTACGACACAGGGTTTGCCCATTCCGCGTCCTACTACCGCGGCATGACTGGTCATTCCTCCGGTGGAAGTGAGCACGCCCTTGGCCACGTTCATACCGCCGATATCTTCAGGAGAGGTCTCCTTGCGGACCAGCAGTACTTGCTTGCCCTGCTTGCCCCACTCTTCCGCCTCGTCGGCGGTAAAGACGATCTGACCGGTAGCCGCGCCGGGCGAAGCATTGAGGCCTTTGGCGAGGACAGTCAGCTGCTCTTTGGTCTTGGGCTCGATCCGGGGATGGAAGAGCTGGTCCAGCTGTGCCGGAGTTACCCGTGCAACCGATTCTTCTTCAGTGATGAGCCCTTCGTCGACCATGTCGACCGCCACTTTGAGGGCCGCCGCGCCGGTGCGTTTTCCGTTGCGGGTCTGCAGGAAGAAGAGATTCCCCTGCTGAATGGTGAACTCGATATCCTGCATGTCGCGGTAGTGTTGTTCCAGCCGGTCTTTCATCTCCACCAGCTGATCGTAGACTTTGGGGTTAATATCTTTGAGCGAGATGAGCGGCTCGGGAGTACGTATACCGGCGACTACATCCTCTCCCTGTGCATTGATCAGGAACTCGCCAAAGAACACTTTTTCGCCGGTGGAGGGGTCGCGGGTAAAGGCGACTCCGGTGCCGGAGTCGTCCCCGAAATTGCCAAACACCATGGACTGGACGGAAACGGCGGTACCCAGCAGGCCGGTGATCTCGTTGATCTTCCGGTACTTGATCGCTTTCTCGTTCATCCAGCTGCCAAAGACCGCGCCGATGGCGCCCCACATCTGCTGCTTTGGATCCTGGGGAAAATCCTCTCCCATCTGGTCCTTGTAAATTTTTTTGAACTGCTCTACCAGTTTCTTCAGATCATCGGTGTCAAGTTCGGTATCCAACTCGACGCCCTTCTTCTTTTTCATATCTTCGATCTGCTCCTCGAAGAGACTGAGGTCCATGCCCATGGCCACATCGGCGTACATCTGAATGAAACGCCGGTAGGAGTCCCATGCAAACCGCTCCTGACCGGTCTTTTGGGCCAGCCCTTCGACGGCTTCGTCGTTGATGCCCAGGTTGAGGATGGTGTCCATCATACCGGGCATCGAGATGGCGGCGCCGGAACGCACAGAGACAAGCAGCGGATCGCTAGGATCGCCGATCTTCTTCCCCATCTGCTTCTCGAGCTTCCGGATATTCTCATCCACCTCTTTCTCGAGGCCTTCCGGATACTGCCGATTGTTGTCATAAAACTGCTTACAAACCTCAGCGGAAATGGTGAAACCCGGGGGAACCGGAACTCCGAGATTGGTCATCTCTGCCAAGTTGGCACCCTTTCCGCCGAGCTTATCCTTCATACTGCGGTCGCCTTCCGCGCTTCCGCCTCCGAAAAAGTAGACTAACTTCTTTGCCATAAGGCTACGTTACCTCCATATTTTATTGGGCGTTATGAAACCTATTTAGTGAGGTGATGGTAAGATAAATACCCTCCTGTGTCAATAAAAACAGCCCGAGCACAGCAAATGCCCGGGCTGGATGTAATGCATAGTCGTTATTTATGCGGTGTAGGACTCGAGGTACTGGCTCCTCGAGGGGTGTTGGAGCCGCTTGATCGCCTTCTTTTCGATTTGACGAATCCGCTCTTTCGTTAAGTTGTATTTATCCCCGATGTCCTTGAGAGATAGCGGCTTACGGCCGTTCAAACCGTAGCGGAACTGGATTATCTCCGACTCCTTCTCGCTCAGGGTCTGGAGAACCTTGTTGATATCCTCTCTAAGGGAGCTCTCCATGACGCTCACTTCCGGCGCCTTGTACTCCCGGTCTTCGATAAAGTCGCCGAGTTGCGAAGAGCCTTTGTCGGCATACACCGGCGTCTCAAGGGAAACCAGGTCCTGACTAATAGTGATCAAATTCTCAACGTGCGCCTTCTCCAGCTTTGTCTCTTTGGCGATATCGCTGGTTTCGGGCTCCTCCGCCTTGCCTATCTGGAGCCGCTTTTTGGCCTTCTCGATCTGCACCAGCTCATTAGCACGATTAAGGGGAAGCCGGATCATGCGGGCCTTCTCGCTGATTGCCTTGAGGATCGCCTGCCGGATCCACCACACGGCGTAGGAGATAAAGTGAAACCCCTTGTCGACGTCAAAGCGTTCGATCGCATTCATAAGCCCGATGTTGCCTTCGTTGATCAAATCTGCCAGAGGAAGCCCCTGATTTTGGTACTTCTTGGCCACATTGACGACAAAGCGCAGATTCGCCTGTACCAGCTTATCCTTGGCCTCTTTATCCCCCTGCGCGGCACGCCGGGCATAATAGTCCTCCTCCTCGCGGCTGAGGAGCGGGATGCGATTGATCTCCTTCAAATAGAGGGAAATGATATTTTCATCATCCGTAGCGGATGTCGCTTGGTTGATTCTGCGCGTCTTCTTCTCTTGTACTTCAGCCATAACTACCTCCTACCTATATATATGCAAGGAGCGTGCCAAGTTACGGCATAAAGCAAAGAAATCGGAAGACGGTTGATATTTTCTTAAACTGTAAATAGTTACATGCAAATTACCGGCAACGCACGCGTGCCGCACGTTTCTTTCCACATCCCTCGCGAGGGTCATAATTACTCACTTTTACACCGCTCGCATTGCTACATAGTAAAAATGCCACACTCCTGGTGCCTGCAGCTCGAAAGGGCGCCGATTTGCCCCATTTTACCCCTCCCCTTACTCTTCACTGCGAAAGGGAATGATATTACAGCCTAAACAGCTGCTTCCCATCGGCACAAAGGAGGTAAAATCGATCTGCACCTCCCGGAAAAGCATAATCCGCTCCTGTCGATCCAGCTCCTCGAGGATATTCGACTCGAGGATTTCTCTCCAGTATTCACTGATAATCTCGTAGACTTTTTGATGCTCCTCGGTGGTTTCAAAACGGGCGGAGGCCTTGTTGGCAAAATAGCGGGAGAGCTGGATCGATTTGAAAGAGACCCACTCGTCCAGGTACTCTTTCTCCTCCGGTTCGCTCAATCCCAAATGACGGTCGATCATCTCCGCCGCGGGACTCTGCGGGTCGAGGGTGCTGGAGCTGTTCCAGCATTCGAGCGCATCCTCGAGAGCCCCCACTTTTTTCAGCGCAATTCCGCAGTAGTAGAGCAAAGCGGCAAGTTCCCGATTTTCTTCCACCGGACACTCCTTCACGCCCTGTTCAAATACACGCAGCGCCTTTACGGGCTGATGTTTAGAGAGGTAACTTTTTCCTTTATCTTTTGCCAATTCCCAGCTGTTCATAGCGCCACCGTCCTTATATATCGAAAATACAAAAAGGCAGCGTGAAAGGCAAGCTGATTCCGGCCCGGCCCTCCTCTCCGTTTAGCTAGTACTTTTTTTTCCGATTTTCTTGACCGTAAAATTGTTCATGCGTATATTTTGACCACAGTTACCGCACACAGCTCGGTAATTCCTTGTACTTTTAACACACATTCAGGAGGAAGGTATGAAGATAAAGCCGCTAGGAGATCGAGTACTTGTAAAACAGGAAGAAACGGAAGAAAGAACCTCGGGAGGCATTTTCATTCCCCAGACCGCACAGGAGAAGACCCAGACCGGTTCCGTGGTCGAAGTCGGCGACGACGAAGAGATTAAAGTGAAAGCCGGGCAGAAGGTCATGCACGACAAGTATGCAGGTACTACGGTCAACGTAGACGGCGAGGAACACCTTCTTATTCGTTATGAAGACATTCTTGCCATTATCGAGTAACCCGCACACGGCATTTTTCAAGCTGTAGAGGGTTGCAGCGACGAAAGAGGGGGCTGTTTTGAGCAGTTCCCTCTTTTTTTATCTCCCGCTTATGGTGTTGTTAACTCCCGCTTATGCCCCTGAGTCCGTCCCCTCGGCCGAACTCGCTTCCTCTTCAGCGCCGAGGAACTGCTCGAACTCCCGCAACAGTCCCTCTTTTCCCTTTTTTCGTACCGCCGTCTCCGGCAGTGTCTCCAGCAGGATTCGACCATAGCTCTTTCTGATGATCCGCGAGTCGAGGATGCAAACGATCCCGCGATCGCTTTTGCGCCGCATCAGCCGGCCAAAGCCCTGTCGCAGCTTCATTGCCGCCTGCGGCAGCGCATACTCCATAAAACTGTTGCCGCCCCGCCGCTCGATCGCCTCCATTCTCGCCTTCAGCACCGGATCGGTCGGCACCCCAAAGGGCAGCCGGCAGATCAGCACCACCTTCAGGGATTCACCCGGGGCGTCCACCCCCTCCCAGAACGAATCGGTGGCAAAGAGTACGCTGCTCACATCACGATGAAAGTTGGACAGAAGTCTTGAACGGTCATCCGCCCCCTGCTTTAGCACCCGAATCCCCCGCTGCTCGAGCTTGGGCGCCACCTCCTCGAACGTTTTCTGCAGCATGCCGTAGGAGGTAAAAAGCACCAGCCCGCTTCCCCCGGAGATATCCAGCGCTTCGGCGACAAAGGAGGAGACGTACTCCTGGTATTCCGGCTGCCGCGGCTCAGGAGCATCCTCCGGCACCGCCAGCATGACCCGCTCACGATAGCTAAAGGGCGACTCCACCCGTTCGGTGAGCAGTCCGTTCTCGCGGTAGGGAAGCAGCCCCACCCGGCTGAGCCAAAAAGTGAACTCCTTCCGGACGGTAAGTGTCGCCGAAGTGGAGACCACCGTTTTGTTCGGCTCATAGACTGCCTCACGCATCAATCCGGCGATCTCCAGCGGCGTCACAATGAGGGTGACGTACGGCTCCCGCCCGCCGGTGAAGCGCTTCTCCATCCAGTAGATGTTCTCCTCCTCGTCCTCCAGCTGCTCGATCCGGGAGAGTACCGAGTGTAAAAGTCCCAGACGATCGTAGACCACGCTGATTTCAAATACCTCCGACTCCTCCGCATGCTCGTCCTTTACCGATTCCACAGCTCCCTCAAGATCCGAAAGTAGCGCGGATAGGGCCTGTTTGACATTTTTCAGGGGCCCCTCAAAAATATCCGCCATCGCCTCTCGCGCCTCTCCGGTAATTCGATATGTGCTGCCGCCCTCCAGAAAACTCAGAAGAGCTCCGTTAAACTCCTCCGCCGTATCGTAGAGCCCCTGCACCTTCTCCGGTATGCGCTCAAAGCGCTCCGGACTGGCAGAGTACTTCTGCACCGTCACCGCCAGCCCCGCGGCGCTCTTTGCCCGGCTGTAATAGAGACGGCGCAGCTGTTTGAACAGCATGAGCTTGTTGTAGCGGGTGGAAAAGAAGCCGGTGGCGCTCTTTTCCACCGCGTGAGCCTCGTCAAAAACGATGCGCTTTGCCGGCGGCAGGACGGCAACCCCCTCGTAGCCGGCCCCCTCCCGGCGGGCCGCAAGATCTGCAAAAAGGAGATGGTGGTTGACCAGCAGAAGATTGCTCGCTGCCGCCTGCTTGCGCGCCTTGATGACAAAACACCGCTCCCGGTAGGCGCATTTCAAGCCCATGCAGGCGTCGGCCTCCGAGCAGACTTTGGCCCACACCTCGCCGGAAGGGTAAAAGGAGAGATCGCTCCGGTCGCCGGTGGCCGTCCGGGAGGCCCACTCCCGGATGGTCTCCAACTCGCCCCCGGGGTGACGAAAGAGCGCCATCTCTTCCACGGCGTCCTCCATGCGCCGCAGGCAAAGGTAGTTGCCGCGCCCCTTCACCAGTTTGGCGCCCACCGACACGTTCAGTATCTTCTCCGTCAGCGGTATGTCCTTCTCCAGGAGCTGCTGCTGGAGGTTAATGGTGGCGGTGGAGACGACTACCCGCTCTTTGTTGCGCACCGCCCACCAGGCCGCCGGCAGTAGGTAGGCGAGGGACTTGCCCACACCGGTTCCCGCCTCTACCGCCGCGATACGCCGCTCATTGAAGGCCCGGACCACCAGACGCAGCATGCGCACCTGCTCCTCCCGCGCCTCGTAGCCCTCAAAGCGGGTCTCCATTGCACCTCCGGGCTCGAGGTAGGCGGCAAGTTCGTCGGCGACCATCTCTTCCTCGGTACCGCCGGCAAGCGGCTCGCTCACACAATAGATCCGGCTCACCTCGTTGTTTACCAGGTAGAAGCCGATTCCCTGATTGCCAAGGCGGGTAGCAACTTGCAGATCCGCATCGCTCGGAGAGAGAAGACCGTTAGGGTGATTGTGAATCACGACCTCGCCCTTCTCCATGAAGGGATAGAGCGCCGGGGCCGCAGAGTCGTGACCGCGGGCGGTAGCGGTGACCCGCTCCACCATTCCTTCTTCGTTCACCGAGCCGACAAAGAGGACCTCCTGCCCGCCGGCGTCATCGATCTGCTGTCTGAGATATTCAGCCGTATCGTCTGTGAGCCGTTCCGAGATGTGCATAGCGTTCATTATCTCCGTATGGAAAAAAATTTCAATGCGGCCCGCTCCTTCAATGCGGCCCGCTCCGTGTACGGGAGTAGCGAAGCACCCCGTTTTCGTGTATGCTGTGTGCCATGGAGTTCAGTTTCTATAAGATACGTCTTGTTGACAGCGATTATCTGTTATTCAACGCCTTCGCCCGGCCGCTTCCCCAAGCAGAGCTCCGAGAAGCGCTGAGTGTAGAGCTCTGCCACCGCGTGCTGGGAGTAGGCGCCTCCGGCGTGGTGTTTCTTGTCCCCGGGGAAGAGCATACGGCCCGGCTCTACTTTTACGACCGCCTCGGCGAACGCCGCCCGTGTCCGCCGGACGCGGTACTCGCAGCTTCACGCTTCAGTTTCGACTTTGGCCTTGCCCAACGCGAACGACTACGGTTTGAAATCGAAGAGGGAGTCAGAGAAGTACGCTGTATCGACAGCACCCACTTTCGTCTCTCTATCGATCCCCCTCGAGACCCACAGGGCAAGCCCATCCGCCGTGGAGGGCGCTCTGAGTACACGGTCACCCTCACGACTGAACAGAGTCAGGTTACCTGCACGCCGCTGCAGTTTGACATTCCCGCCGCGGCGGTCTACTCCGAGCGGGAGGCATTTCTCGACGAAGAGGAGATGCCCTTCGGCAGCCCGGATGATCCGGTGCAGCTTGCCGGAACCGCCTACCACCGGATCTACTACGCGGTCATCGACAAGGAGGAGCTGCGCATGGCGCTCACCGGCCGCCGCCCCGGATACATCGTCAGCTATGCCGCCGCCTGCGGGACTGCCGCGGTGCTGAACGGTTTTTGCAGCGACAATCTTGCCGTCCAATACCTCGGTGAAGGACTGTTCTATCAATGGGACGCCTCGTCCGGGGAGATAATGGTCACCGCCTCGCCCTCGTATGTCTTTACCGGCTCCTATTATTACGAAGAAGAGGAGGAGTAGACCATGGATCCCGTAATTGCCAGATTCGAACGCCTGCTGCGTTCCATGTTTCAAAACCCCGCTTCCCACGAGTACGAGTTCTCCTCCTCCGCATTCGAGGACGAGGATGTGGCCAGCGCCTGGGAAGAGCTGAATGACTTTCTGGGAGACCGCAGCTCCTCCTCCGCCGAGAGTTGGGAGCGCCGCTTCCACGGCGGGGAGTCCCGGAAAGCGGGCAGCGGTACCAGAACCGAACGCATTCCACCGGAGAAATTGCGCCCCGACTACCGGCGCCTCGGTGTAGAGTTTGGCGCCCCTTTTGAAGAAGTTCGCAGCGCCTACAAGAGCCTCATTCGCCAGCATCATCCGGACCGCCACGCCCGAGATCCGGAGGCGTACTCAAGGGCCACCCGCACCACTCAGCAGCTCAACGAGTCACTACAGCGCATCAAAGCCTGGGAAGTAGCCAAGCGGGGGGGATGAACCGGCGCATGCAGGCGCATGGAACGCCTCGGGGCCGCCCCTCTACTCCAGTCCGTACTCGTTGATTTTGCGGTGAAGGGTCTTGCGGCCGATTCCCAAAATCTCGGCAGCCCGGGTTTTGTTGCCGTTCTCCCGATTTAGCGTAGCCTGGATCACCTCCTTCTCCGCATCTTCAAGAGGCGTTCCTACTTCGATCTTCACATAGTCGGTCTCGTCTCCGGCGGCAACATGGGGCGGGAGGTCGTCCAGAGTTAACTTCTCCCCTTTGGCCATCACCACCGCACTCTCGATACAGTTGCGCAGCTCACGGATATTTCCCGGCCAGGTATAGTTGTGGAGGGCCTGCATTGCACTCTTGTCGATCGCCTCAATATTCTTGTTGTTCTCTCGGCTGAACTCCTCCAGAAAGGTATGCACCAGCAGCGGGATATCCTCCTTGCGCTCGCGCAGGGGCGGCACATGAATGTTGACTACATTCAGACGGTAGTAGAGGTCCTCGCGAAAACGGCCTGCTTCGATCTCCTCTTTGAGGATTTTGTTGGTGGCGGAAATAATCCGTACATCGACTTCCAAGGTCTGCTCTCCGCCGACCCGTTCAAACTTTTTATCCTGCAGCACCCGCAAAATTTTGATCTGCACCTGCTGGCTGATCTCTCCGATCTCATCCAAAAAGATGGTTCCACCGTTTGCCATTTCAAACCGGCCACGCTTGCGCGCCACTGCTCCGGTAAAGGCTCCCTTCTCGTGGCCAAAAAGTTCGCTCTCCAGCAGGCTCTCGGCCAGGGCGGCACAGTGAACCTTTATGTAGGGCTTATTGCGGCGTCCCGAAATATTGTGAATTGCATCGGCCACTACCTCTTTCCCCACCCCGCTCTCGCCGGTGATGAGCACAGAAGCCCGGGTATCCGCGACTTGCTGCACCAGCTGCAGCACCCGCTGCATCTCGGTGCTCTTGCCGATCAGGTTGGGCACGCGCTGAGAGGCGTTCAGCCGCTCCACCTCCTCCTGGAGGCTGCGGTGCTGGAGCACCAGCTCGCGGTTGGAGAGAGCACGCTTGACCAGCAGGCCAAGGTGCTCAAGATCTACCGGTTTGGTGACAAAGTCGTAGGCACCGTTGCGCATCGCCTCCACCGCCGACTCAATAGTGCCGTGCCCGGTGAGAATGATCACCGGCACGGTGGGGTAGGAGGAAGTTATGCGCTTCAACAGCTCCTCTCCGGAGATTTCGGGCATCCGCAGGTCGGCTATGACCAGATCGATCTCACGATTGTTGACCATATTCCAGCCCTGCCGCCCATCTTCGGCCAGATGGATTTCGTAGCCTTCCAGCTCCAGAGCACGGCCCAGACCTTCGCGGATGTTCTTTTCATCGTCAACGATTAGGACGTTGAACTTCATTCCTCACCCTCCTCTTCCTCTGCGCCTTCGCTGTTTTCGTCGTTTTTCCAGTCCAGCAGCCGTTTTTCATCCTCGGGAATCGGCAGGCTGAAGGTAAAGGTGGTGCCCTTCCCTTCCTTCGATTTGACCGAGATCTCCCCTCCATGTTCGTTGATCACCTTGTAGGCCACGGTAAGCCCGAGCCCCGAGCCGGTATCTTTCGTGGTGTAATAGGGCTCGAATATCTTTGCCACCTTATCTTCCTCGATCCCGACTCCTGTGTCAGAGATATCTATGTGCACATACCCCTCTTCCTCACGGGTTGCGATAGTCAGCGTTCCGCCCTCCGACATAGCAGCCTGGCCGTTCTTGACAATATTCAGCAGCGCCTGCTTGAGATACTTCTGATCAAGGTCCAGCCGCGGCAGCCCACTGGCCAGCTTCTTTTCCACCTTTACCCCCGACTGCTCCAACTCATAGCGCACAAAGTCGATCAGCTCGTCGATCACCTTGTCCACGTGCATACGCTTCATGTTGGTATCCATGGGACGGACGGCAAAGAGAAAGTCCACCACGATACCGTTGAGCCGCTCGATCTCCTCATTGATTACTTCGAGATACTTATTGGCCGTCTCCTCCTCAAGACAGCCCTGCTGCTTGAGGGCCTTCTGAATGAGCTGAATGTGTATGCCAATAGAACCAAGAGGATTCTTGATCTCGTGAGCCACTCCTGCGGCAAGGGTTGTCAAGGAAGCGAGGCTCTCTGCTCTGCGCAGCCGCGCCTCCCTCCGCTTTTTCTCAGTGATGTCGGAAACTAGAATCAAATTGCCCCTGGCTTCTACACTCTCCTGGTCCTCTTTGTAGATGGGACTTACCCTAAAGACGAGGGTCCGGGTGGTACTGCCCTTCTCCAGAGTAAACTCCTCCTCCGATACCTCGCGCCCCTCTTCCAGCACCTCACGAAGAAAATCACTCACCTCGCGGTCGTCAATGCAGTGCCAGAGCACAATTTCATCGCTGTCCCGGCGTACCAGGGGGAGAAGACGGCCGGCGGTGGTGTTAGCAAAAACCATCTTGTGCTGCGGGTCGGCCACCAGCACTCCATCGGTCATGGAGTTGAGCACCACCTCCAGCATTTCGTTCTCAGAGGCAAGGTCAAAGAGCAGCGACCTGATTTGTTCCTCATCCAGTTTATGGAGTTTGCCCAACGCCCGCTGTATAAACCTTCTCATTGCTGCGCCCCCTCTTCCTGTATATCATACCCCTCTTCCTGTATATCATACCACAGGCTCTCAAGGAGCAAACCGGGAGCAAGGTTATAGTTGGTGTAGGCTCCGGCGGCCCGCTTGATCAATATATTCCAGCGCTCCGCCCGCAGCGGCGACACTTTCTCCTCTTCGCGGTTTCCCCCGCTGTGTTCCTGCCCTGCACCGTTGACAACGACAGTGCGGGCGGCCCTACTGCGCACCTCCTCCGCCAGCTCCTGCAGAAAGGGAAGGAAAAACTGCGCCGAGCCGCGCGCATCGAGAAAGGTCTCGAACTCTTCCACTCCCCACTCCCCGATGCCGAGGGCAGCGTTGAGAAAACGTTTTGCCTCTCCGTGCAGTTCCTCCAGCGGAATGCCTTTCCAGGCAAAAAAGAAGGAGCGCAGATCGGCGTAGCGGGATTCCTCCAGACGATAGATTCGTTCCATCACCTGCTGCTGCTCTTCCGGGCCCCGCACCGGAAGATGATAAGGGCGTACTCGCGAGAGGATGGTGGGCATGATGCCCCCTTTACGGGAGGTGAGTAAAAAGAAATAGGTATTCGGAGGGGGCTCTTCCAAAATCTTTAGCAGCGCGTTGCGGGTACTGGCGCCCATCAGGTCCGCCTCTTCCAGGATGACCACTTTGGCAGAACTGGTGCTGGTAGTGCGAGCCCAGTAGGAGATGGCCCGTACCTGGTCAACGGGAATGGAGTCTCTGGGAAGCACTTCGACAAGCTTTTCTGCCGCCTTTTCAATACTTTCAAGGTACTTTTTGAGGCGCTTCTCTTCCGGAAGAGGGTATTCAGGGTAGAGCTCCTCGAGGGCGTCTTCGAGATTCTCCATCTCTTTCCTAACTTTATCAAGTTTCTGTTCGTTTCCTTCCCAGAGCACTCCGTCCAGACGGCGGGTCAGTTTTCGCACCCCTCGGATGTAGAGGTAGCGGGCCGCCTCCTTGCGGGTCCGCAGAAGCGTGTCACCGCTGGCGGCAATCTCTTCGGAAAAATAACGGGGCCCGGTCAGCAGTAGATAGGGATGGACGAGCAGCCGATGCTGACGGCAAGAACGACAGTCGCAGCTCCACTCCGCCCGCTTTTCACACATCAGCGCCCGCGCCGCCTCCAGCGCCAAGGAGAGTTTTCCGCCGTAGCGCTCCCCGTGGATCAGGATCGAAGCGGGCAGCGAGCCTCGGCGGATCTCATCGCTCAGCAGACGGGTTGTTCTGTCACGGCCAATGATATTTTCAAACACGGTAGTCTTGCAGTCTCTCCTCAATAAATTGCGCTCCCACCGGGATGAAGCGCTGCATCAGGTCCGCCAGAAAGCTGTCGGTAAACAGCCGTCCCACCTCGAACATCGGCTGCACCTGCAGTACAAACACCAGCACCGCCAAGAGGAGCACGCCTTCCACCAGTCCCAGGAAAAATCCGAGGGCCTGATCAAGCTTTTCGATCTGAATGCGATCCACCAATCCGTGAAGCAGCGATTCCAGCAGCTTCACCAGTAAGTAGGTTCCAACAAACAGAACCAGAAATGCCACTACGGGGGTCCAAAAGGTGTCGCCGATATAGGGGATCAACCACGGAGTCGCCGGGGAGGTAAACACAATTGCTACCAGCACACCCGCCAACACGGAGAGCGCGGACATGAGCTCCGTCACAAAACCGCGAAACGCCCCGCGAATAGCGGCCACAATCAGGATGATCACCCCGATCGCATCGAATATCGCAAACTCCATAGCTACTCCTCCCGCTTCTCCAACTGATCCAGATACTCTTCTACATACCGGACTATCCGCTCTGCCGCATCGCGATTGCACAGCTCCCGGGCCTTATCAGCCATACGCTCGCGCGCCGCATCATCCTCCAGCAGACGCCGCACCTGCTGCACGAGCCGCTGCGGGGTGGCCTCCGCACCGTCCAGTACCTCCGCCGCCCCGTGCTCGGCAAACAGCTCCGCATTGCACAGCTGATCGCCCCGGGAGTTTTCCAATCCCAGCGGAATCAGCACCGCCGGAGTCCCGGTGATGCCGTTTTCCCAGAGGGTGCCAGCCCCCGCGCGGGAGATCACCAGATCCGCCGCCGCCAACAGATCCGGAAGCTCTTCATGAAAAAAGGGAGCCTTGTAGTACCCCTCCCGGTCGGCGGGTATGTAATCGGCCCGGCCTGTCTGATGCACTACCCGGGTGAGCGGCAGTAGTGCATCGATCGCCCCGTCGATCAGTTGGTTGATCTGCCGCGCCCCCTGACTGCCGCCGAGCACAAGGATGAGCTTTTCCCGGTCTCCGACATTCCACGCTCTACGGCCGCGCCGACGGTCTCCTCGGAGGATATCCCGCCTAACCGGGTTGCCGACCGCCGCAATTCGGGTACGTTCTGGAAAAGCGGCACAGCCCTCCTCGTAAGCGCAGAGCAGAAGATCGGTAAACCGGGCATTGATCCGCGTTGCCAGCCCCGCCTCCCGGTCCGACTCGTGACTGATCACGGGAATGCCCAAAAGCCGGGCGGCAATGACCGGCGGCACGCTTACGTAGCCGCCCTTTGAAAAAAGCAGTTCCACCCGATGCCGCTTTAACAGTACCACGGATACCACGAGTCCGGCGGCAATACGAAAGAGATCCAGTATATTGCGGAGCGAAAGATAGCGCCGCAGCTTTCCCGCCGGTATTCCGTAAAAGGGGATCTCCGTTCTGCGGAGGATACCCTCCTCCATCCCACTGGAGGAGCCGATCCAGATAATGCACGGCTCCATCTCCGGATGGCGCTCTTTCAGCGCTTCCGCCACCGCGAGGCCGGGATATACGTGTCCCCCCGTACCTCCGCCGGTAAAGGCGATACACCTATATTTCATGCCTCTCTATCCCCGGCTGTGCTCATAGTCGAGTCCTTCAAACATACTCCAAACTCGGATTGCCCCTCCGTATGCTAACGGAAGAAATCCGGCTCAGCATATCATAGCGCGGGTATGTATGCAATTAACGCAACCGCGGCTTCGTGCATAACGATTTTAACAGGATTTTCACACGTTCCTCATGGTATTTTTAACTGTAGTGCGCAATCCTTCTATCCAAGGGGAGTCCCAACACGCCCCCCGCATCGATCTCGTACATCTATCACAAATGAGCCACAGAGTACGGCTCCTCTCGTATGTTCAGTGCAGCTCATGTGATATATTTACGTATACAGTGATCTATCCCAAAAACGACACACGGTTTGTGTAAGGAGAGAGCAGGTGGAAAAAGGAAGACAGCATTTTAGCGCGGCGATCGAAAGCATTAACAACGAACTCATTAAGATGGGCACCTTGGTGGAGGAGGCCATTCGAAACTCTATGCAGTCCCTCGTCGAGCACGATGGAGACCTTGCCCAGCAGATCATCGACGGCGATGAAAAGGTCAACGACATGGAGCTGCAGATTCAGGATCAACTCACCCTGCTCATCGCGACAGAACAGCCGGTAGCACGCGATCTGCGGCACATCATCACCAGTTTGAAGGTCGTCACGCAAATCGAACGCATGGGCGACCACGCCGTCCATATTTCCAAGACCACGCTTAGGCTCAAGGACGAGGAATACATCAAACCGCTGCTCGACCTGCCCAAAATGGCCGACATCGGCATCACGATGCTCCACGATATCCTGACCGCTTTCACGGAGGGCGATGCAGAAAAAGCCCGGGAGGTCGCCGCACGAGACGACGAACTCGACAATATCAACGACCAGATATGGCGGGAACTGCTGACGTATATGATGCAGGATCCCACCTGCTTTCACCAGGCCACCAGTTTTCTCTTCGTCTCCCGCTGGCTAGAACGTTTCGGCGATCATGTGACCAATATCAGTGAGTGGATCGTCTACGATGCCACTGGAGAGCATGTGGAGCTCAATATTTGACCCCCCGAGAAAACACTGCATACGGTCTAACACAGGAGGAGGCTGAGGAGTATGGCTCATGAGCGAATTCTGATCGTGGACGATGAAGAGGATATACTGCAGCTCATGCGGTACAATCTTGAAAAAGAGGGCTATGCAATCCTCAGCAGCACCTCCGGAGAAGATGCGCTGCTGAGTGCCCGCCGGGAACGGCCGCATCTGATCATTCTTGATCTTATGCTTCCCGGAGTAGACGGCATCGAGGTCTGCAAACAGCTGCGACAGGAGCAGGCTACGGCCGAAGTCCCGATACTCATGGTCACTGCAAAGAGCGAAGAAACGGATATCATTTTAGGTCTCGAAGTCGGGGCGGATGATTATATTACCAAACCTTTCAGTCCCAAAGTGCTTATCGCCCGAGTGAGGGCAATTCTGCGCCGCAGCCGCAAGACCGCTCTCTCAGAGCAACGCGACCCGATCGTTTCGATTCACGATATCTCCATCGACACCACCAAACACGAAGTCAAAACGAACGGAGAGAAAATCTCCTTGAGCGTCACCGAGTTCTACATCCTCGAGTTTCTCGCCCGCAATCCCGGATGGGTTTTCTCCCGTAACCAGATTATCGGAGCGGTCAAAGGAGAAGACTATCCGGTAACCGAACGCTCGGTGGACGTACAAATCCTCGGTCTGCGCAAAAAGTTGAAAGAAGAGGGCAAGCATATCGAAACGATCCGCGGCATCGGGTATCGCATGCAGGAGGAGTAGCCTGTGCGCAGGGGAGCCTCCCTTACAATGAGCATTTTCTCTTTTTTTCTCCCGATGGTGATTCTCACCGTTTTTTTCCTCTCTTTCTCTATCGCAGTAGGCCTGCGGCCCGCCGTGCACGATTATACCACCATCATGCTGCGAGAGAACGCCAATTTTCTGCGGGACCTTACCGCCCCGCTTTGGGCAGAAGACCGGAGCCGGGTTCTGTCACAGGCGTTCACAGGCTCTGAGCACGCCTCTATCCGGATCGCTCTCTACGACTCACAGGGTACGCTGCTCTCCTCTTCGAATTCCCCTTCCGCCGCTTCTTCATCGTGGAGGCAAGGTGGTGCCCGTATAGTAGCACAGGCACTGGAGGGAAAGGAGGGGCAGCTGCTCACCTCACCGCAGGGCGGCCGGGAGCAGCGTCTCCATGTTGCCGTGCCGGTCTATTCACCATCCGGGAACGAACTGCTGGGGGCGATAGAGCTCTCCACCTCTCTGGAGCACATTTCAAACGGCTTTGACCGCGGCTACCGCTACATCTTTTACTTTGGCCTGGGCATGCTGCTCCTCTCCTTCCTCTCCAGCTGCATGCTTTCCCGCACTTTGCAGGCTCCGCTGAACACCCTGCGTCACGCCGCCCGTCGTTACGGGGAGCTCGATTTTCAGCACCGTCCCTATATCGACGGACCCCCGGAGCTGGAAAAAGTGGCTGAAATAATGGGCGCATCGATGGATGCGGTCAACGGCTATGTACAACGCCTCATCCATGAGAAAGAGGAGCTGCAGACGGTCTTCCGGGGGATGGTCGAGGGAGTTATCGTCCTCGACGCCCAGCTGACCATCCGGGACCTCAATCCTGCGGTGGCGCAGCTGCTCTCTATCCCGACCGACAATTCCCGCGGAAAGAGTCTCATTGCCGTTACTCGCCATTCGGAATTGTACGACCTTGCAAAACAGGCTCTTAAGGAAGAGTCTCTGGTAGAGCGGACCGTGCAACTGCCGCTCAGCGGCGCAGGCTCCGGCGAAGCACCGCGCCTGACCTCCTCCACCCGCATGCGGAGCTACATGCACCTCCGCATTCATGCAGTCTGTATAAGCACCGACCTCCTCGAGCAGGGGGTTCGTCATCGGCAGAAACGGGTAGTCCTGGTAATGAACGATATTACCCGTCTTAAAAATCTTGAACGGATGCGAGAGGATTTTGTCTCCAACGTCTCGCACGAACTAAAGACCCCCATCACCTCCATAAAGGGCTTCACCGAGACCCTGCGCGAGGGAGCAGCCGAAGACCCTGACACCGCCCGCCGTTTTATCGACATCATACATCACCATACCGAGCGGCTGGAGACAATTATCGAAGATCTCTTCAGCCTTTCCCGTCTGGAGCGTGAAGACGAAAACATCGTGGAGAAGGAGCTCCTTTCCGCTGGAACGGTAGCCGAACGCGCAGCCCTCAGCTGCAGAGCGCAAGCCGCCGAGAAGGGGATTACTATCCATACAGACTGCGGCGACGATATTGGCTTGTATGCCAATGCAAGCCTCTTAGAGCAGGCCCTGTTGAATCTGGTAGACAATGCGGTAAAGTACTGCTCCTCAGGGGACGTCGTCACCGTTTCCTGCAGCGGCGACGAAGCTGCAGTCGTCTTCCGGGTGGAAGACGACGGGCCGGGTATTCCCTCCAAAGAGCTGGACCGCATCTTCGAGCGTTTCTACCGGGTGGATAAAACCCGCAGCCGCCGTCTCGGCGGTACCGGACTCGGGCTGGCAATTGTCAAGCATATCGCCATTGCCCACGGCGGCACTGTAGACGTGGAAAGCACCGTAGGAGTGGGCACCGCCTTTATTGTGACCCTTCCCCGTACTCCAAAGTCCTGAAAACTTGACATCTCCTGCGCACTCGAGTAGGTTGTAGATAGACACTGTCGTGGGGTGGTTCCTTAGCAGGAACCTGAGAGCACACCCGTTGAACCTGATCCGGATAATACCGGCGCAGGGAGCAGGACAGCCCTTCTACTCCATTCCCTTCGACAGCGCACAATACCACCTTTCAAAAGGAGACCTGTATATGAATAGAAAGGTCGTTTCCATTGCCGCTCTCGTTATTGCTGTGGTAGCTGCGCTCATGCTGCTGCTTATTCCAGGAGAAAAAGAGACGCAAGCCTCTGAAGTGGTCATCTATGCCTACGACTCCTTCACCTCCGACTGGGGCCCCGGTCCCCGAGTGGCGGAAGCATTTGATGAGGCCCATGGCATTTCCGTCAGGTTTGTCTCCGTCGGCGACGCCGGCCAGGTTCTGCAAAGAGCTATCGGAGAAAAAGAT
>CAYFUX010000017.1:7583-17014 GCA_964346455.1 uncultured Spirochaetaceae bacterium | reverse complement strand
GAGGCGCCGCTGGTGCTCAGCTACACCACCAGTCCCGCCTATCACGTGGAAAACGAGGATTCGCGTCGCTACAAGGCGGCTATTTTCGATGAAGGCCACTATCGACAGATCGAGGGGCTGGGGGTAGTCAAAGGCGCGCCTCACCCGGAGGCAGCCAAACAGTTCGTCGATTTCGCTCTCAGCGAGACCTTCCAGTCCATCATCCCGCTGACCAACTGGATGTACCCAGTGCGGGAGGACATCAGCTTTCCTGATTCCTACGAATACGCCCCTAAACCTCCACAGAGTCTTTCCCTCCCGGCGCAGCAGATCGACGAGCAGCGCAGCGATTGGATCGAGACCTGGACGCAAACAGTCACGGCAAATTAGGGGAAAACCATGCGCAGCATCCTCGGAGGAGGTACGGCCAGACCGTATCTCCTCCTCCTTCCGCTCCTCTTCCTGCTCCTCTTTTTCTATCTGCCTATGGGCACGGTACTGTCCCGGGCCTTTACAGCCGACGGGAGTTTTACCATCTCCCGTTTTACCGGCCTGCTGAGCGACCCGCTCACCGGACGTATCGTCGGCTTCACCTTCCTACAGGCCCTGCTGAGCACCCTCTTCTCGCTCGCCCTCGGATTGCCGGGAGCCTATCTGATTTCCCGCTTCAACTTTCCCGGTAAGGGACTGCTGCGCTCCGCCGCAGCGGTCCCTTTCGTATTGCCCCCCATCCTGGTGGTGCTCGGGTTCGTGATTTTCTTTGGCAACAACGGATTTCTCAACCGCGGACTGATGGGGATCCTCGATATGCAGGAGCCGCCGCTGCAGGTGCTCTACTCGCTGGGCGCCATCATTTTGGCCCACGGCTTCTACAATTTCCCCATTGCCCTCCGGGTAGTCGCATCGTTGTGGAGCGAACTGCCTCCGGAGAACGAGTGGGCCGCCAAAACTCTGGGTGCCCGAGGCAGCCGGCTGTTTTTCACCGTCACGCTGCCGCAGATCCTGCCGGCTATCCTGGCAAGCGCCGCCCTGATTTTCATGTTCTGTTTTACCAGCTTTGCGGTCATCCTGGTCCTCGGCGGCGGGCCCGCCAACACCACGGTAGAGGTAGAAATCTATCGCCTTGCCCGCACCGCCTTCAACCCGGCCAACGCGAGCGCCCTGGCGGTGCTGGCGCTGGTGCTGACCCTCGGAATCACCTATCTTTACATAAAGCTGCAGAACCGCTTCTCCTACCGGCAGGAGCTGACCGCCGGTACCGCCGGACGGCTGCCCACCCGCCACCCCGGCCCTGTTGCCGGAGCGGCTCTGCTGCTCTACGGCCTCTTTATCCTCCTCGTCGTGGCCGGCCCCATGCTCTCTATCGTGATTCGATCCCTCCAGCAGCCGCTCAGCTGGGCGGGGGAACACCAGTTTACGCTGCATTGGTACCGGCAGATCTTCGGCTCCGGAGAGGGCAGCTACTCCTCCGCCGCTCTGCCGGCAATCCGCAACAGTGTCTCCATCGGAGTGCTCGCGGCGGTCCTTGCCGTTCCGCTGGGTACGGCCGTCAGTTATCTTACCGCCCGGTACCAGTTTCCCGGCCGGCGCCTGCTCGATACGCTGGTGATGGCGCCCCTGGGTATCTCTTCGGTCGTCCTGGGGCTCGGCTATCTCCTCCTCACCCGGGTTATGCCGGACTGGCTGCACGGATCGCCGCTGACGGTAGTCTTTGCCCACGCCATTATCGCCTACCCCTTTGTCGTGCGGGCGGTCAGCCCGGTGCTCTCCAAGATTGCCCCCAACCGGCTCCGGGCAGCAATGGTACTGGGCGCGCCGCCCTTCCGAGTATTTCGAGAGATCGAACTTCCAGTTATTACCCCCTCCCTGCTTGCGGGGGCGGCCTTTGCCTTTGCCATCTCCCTCGGCGAAATCAACGCCACGATTATGCTGGGCGGTCAGGTGACGACTATCCCGCTCGTGATTTACCGCCTCATCGGCTCGTACAACTTCTTTGGCGCCTGTGCGCTGGGAACCATCTTGATTGCGGTCTGCACCGCGGTCTTTTACCTTTTCGATTTATACGGCGATTCGGGAATATAGGAGAGAATAGAGGAGCAATTATGCAGCTGACGACCAAAGGACTCACCCGCAGCTTCCCGGGCTTCACCTTCTCTGCAGACCTCACCGCAGAGGAGGGCAACCTCCTCTGCCTCCTCGGCCCTTCCGGCTGCGGAAAGACCACCGCCCTGCAGCTGATTGCCGGAATCGTCGAACCCGACGCCGGGCACATCTACCTCGGCGGCCATGATATCACTCGGCTGCCCCCCTGGAAGCGAAACCTGGGTTTGGTTTTCCAGGATTACGCCCTCTTCCCCCACCTCACCGTGGCGGGCAACGTCTCCTACGGGCTCAAGCACCGCGGCTACTCGCGCAGTCAAATACGCAGCCGAGTGCGGGAGTTGTTGGAACTTGTGCATCTGCCCGGCTATGAAGAACGCGACACTTCCCTGCTTTCAGGAGGGGAGAAGCAGCGCGTGGCACTGGCCAGAGCAGTCGCCCCTTCCCCCGCCTTGCTACTTCTTGACGAGCCTCTCTCCGCCCTTGACGCCCAACTGCGGGCCCGGCTACGGCGGGAAATTCTGGGGATCCAGCGTCGCCTCGGCCTTACTACCATCTATGTTACCCATGATCAGGAGGAGGCTTTGACGATGAGCGACCGTATCTCCGTACTGCGAAGCGGTCGGGTGGAACAGAACGGTCCCCCACGCAGCATCTATCGCGAACCGCGCAATACTTTTGTGGCCGGCTTTTTGGGAAGCAGCAATCTGGTTCCGCTGCAGCGGGAGAACGATGCGCTGCGACTCTTTTTTCGCCCCGAGCACACTAAAGTGAGCCACTCCGAGCCAACCGGCGAGTCGATGTACGCTTTCCGTCTGCCGGTCGCCTTTATCGAATATCTTGGAAGTCATGAGGTGGTGGAAGGGAGCCGCAACGGCACGACAATACGGGCGTCGCTGCGGGAAGAAGACCAACAGGAGGATGGAATGTTCCATGAGGGTGAAGAGTTGTGGTTTTCTGTTCCCCGGAGGCTGACGCGAGTGCTTGCCGAATAGCTTGCGGTACTTTCCTCAAAATACCGCTGTGCCCCCGGACGTTCAATCCATAAAGTGAATAACACCCACCTGAAATGCGCCTATCATAAAGCCAAGAAAAGCGCCGAAAATCACGATCCAGCGCAGGTGTGTTCGAATCACCTCCAGCAGCAGTCCTTCCACCTGCTCCATATCCAGGCTTTCGATCTTCTCCACCACCAGAGTTTTGACATCCACACTTTCCAGGATGGTGGGGATCTGTTCGTCGAGCACCGTCATCAGCAGCTCGAAGAGGCGGGTATCGAGGCGCCCCTTCTCCGCCTGATCCATGTCGAAAATCTCCGCGGCAGATAGTCTTCCCTCGTCCGAGACAACCCTGACAAAGGTGCTGAAGAAGTTGTTCTCCTCGCCTTGGCCGGCGGGCGTCGAGGCACCCTCCTGCGGCGCTTCACTGCTCGGTGGCGACTGCACTACGCTCACCACCCAGGCGGCAATCTGTGGCGCATAGGTCTTCACCGATTCGCCGGTTATCTGGCGGACTGTCTCATCTATCGTTTGATCGCCGTAGCGCTGGGCCACATTCTCGATCGCACGCTTCACTCGCTGACCGCCTTGGTCCGAGGTGAGCCATTCGAAGAGCAGGTCCACAGCGTGTCCCACGTCGTCGATGAAGTCTTCTCCCCAGTACGCCGCCAGCTCGCCGAGACTGGTCTGCGAAAAGCGGTTGAGGCGCTCCCGCAGTACTTCGATCAGTTTTTCCCGGTTTTCCTGCTCGTGTCCCGCACGCTCAAACTGCTTAATGGCGTCGTTGACGATCACGTGCATCCGTTCGTTGAGGGTCCGGTCGTACTGACCGGCGATAACCACGAAGCGCTGAAAGTTGTTGAGTTTTTCGATAACCTCCCGCAGAAAGTAGCGTCCCCGCTTTTCAACCTGACGCTTTATCGTCGGATCGTTGAGATAATCGATCAAACTCTCTAGAAGATCGGGGTACAGCCGGTCGAGAAAACGACAGATCCCGTCGATCACTTGTTCGGTAAACACCGAGGAGAGGTGCGTGTTGTTGCGTATTCCACGAATAAGGGTGTCTTGAATGGCTTTACGGACCGACGGCTGAATCTTCTCCAAGAGTTTTGTTCCGGCTACCGCATCGAGTTTTTCCCCCCGCTCTCCGATGAGCGCAGTAAGCCGTTTTCGCGCCAGCCCCTCCATGCCAAACTCCAGGGTATACCGCATTCCCCTTCCAAAGGGCTCGCCTCTGACAAAAGAGAAGAGCAGGTCGTTGATCAGCGTTTCTACCGCCTGCGTGGTTCCCTCGCGCTCCGCTTCCCGTTCAGCGGAACGCGAACGTTCCTCGGAAGGAAGCTCTTTCTCAGAGCTCTCTCCTTCCTGTGCGCTGTCTCCCGGCTGTGCGCTGTCTCCCGGGCGGCCGAACTTCTCCGGAAGCTGATGTACCGGAGTATAGAGAAATGTTTCCGTGAGAGCGGAAATGCGTCCCGACACGGTACTGCGAAACGTAGGAGCCGAGATTTGCCGCCGCACCGCATCTTCGGTAATCAGCTCCCGGCTCACCATCCGTCCCAAGCTTTGCGCCAACTGTCCCCGCTGACGGGGAATGATCCCCGGAGTAAAAGGGATGCGCATCGAGGCGAGGTGTTTTTCGTAGAGGGGCCGGAACAGCATTTTAATTGCCACCGCGTTGGTGATATAGCCTATCACCGCCCCGATCAAGGGAGGGAGGGCGTATGTGAGAACGTTCCGTATCGTAAGCGCATCGAGCTCCATAGACTACTCCTTGAGATCCTGAGCTTTTCGGCGCGCCTCGCTCTCCTCTTCGAATAGCCGTAGATATGCCCCGAAGACCCAGCCCTGCAAACCGTCATAGACAACCTGATACCAATAGCTTTCCTCTCCCTCGACCACCGTTTTGCGTTCGTCCCGGGAGATGATCTCCAGCAACGTCCCCTGCCAGAGAGTGGTTACCGGAGCGCTCTCGGTGGTCGGTTGGCGCCGCAGCCGGAGATGCGAAGAGGTGATCACTCCCCACTTCGACCTGACGCTCAATACCGGTGTGGTAGGGAGTTGTATTTTTATCTCTTGTTCTTTTTCTCCGCCGCAAGCAACGGGAATCGCACTTATCAGCACGATCATTGCGAACAGAATTGGCTTCTTCATACTAGTTGCGTTAACTCCGCGTATGGTGCAGCATGGTTGTCATGACAAAACCCACTGTAGCATGTTTCCTTTTTTTTGTCACAGCAGTGGTGGCGCCGGCTCAATCCCCGGGCGGCCTCTCTTTCGCGTTCTCCACCGCCCCGGGAATGAGCGTGGGAAGCGAGCCACGCTTTGCAGGAGCGGAAGGAAGCTTCACGCTCCCGTCGCTTCTGCAGTTCCATGCGGAAATCGGAAAGCATTGGAGCTGGCACCTTGCGGCAGGCTACCGCTACACCGCTCCCAGTCCGCCGGGGGTCAACGAGGTCTCTCTCCGAGGCCATAATGACCTCGCCCTCGGTGCCGGTGCGGGCTACCGCTGGCCGCCGCTGCTGGAACGGGGGATTGTACAACTGCGTCCGGCAGTCGAGCTCACTGCCTACACGCATATAGCAGCGTATCAGTACACCTCGATCTACTTCTTCTATCCCTCCATAGAAGTCGAACCCTCTCTTCGGATCCTGCGCTGGTACAACGATTTTCTGTCATTTTCCGCCGGTGTTCCTCTCCGCTATGATGTCCGCCGAGATTTGGACTTCTCCTTCGCGCTCGGTCTATCGCTCTCCCTCTCTATCTATCTTCCGGAATAGCGCCGCAGGGCATATGGTTGCAACCATATTGCTGCGACCATATTGCTGCGACATACGTCCCCTGCGGCACGGCGGTGTATTCCTATCCGTTTTGCGGAAGGACGGCAGGAACCTCGATAACTTGAATGCTGTCGAGTCGATTATTCCAGTTGTCCGGATTAGAGTTCAACGACTGTACGATGTTATCGGCCGTCTCCGGTTCTACGATGATTGAACTGCGTTCCCGGGCCGCCGTATCGCCCTCGTTCGATGTGCTCCGCAAGCGGCGAACACGAGCGGTCGTGGCTCCTCCGGCACCCCTTCGCATGGCCTCCTCAACCAAGGGACCGGTACTACCTTCTTTACACGTAAATACCACCTCCCGGTTATTCTTTGTCAGCGGTATGGCGGTATCAGTGTAGCCCTGATCCAGGCGTGTGAAACGCTTGCGCCAATGGGTGCCCGCCTTTAGCTCATCGATCGCAGTGATAATCTGTTCGATGCTCGCGGCGTGCTCCTGACGCCCGATTCTCAGCCGCGTGTCGAGTACCCCTGCAGATAGCCGGGTACGATAGAGAAAGCCGTGCCCCGGAAGATTGAGTCCGGCTTCCTCTGTGAGCAGCCGAATAATGCTGTTGGCATCGTGTTCCGGCACGACCAAATGGATCACCTCTTTTTCCGGGGGAATCGTGATGCGCAGCAAGCCTATATTATCCCGCAAACCGGTGCCGATTGCATTGGTCACATACGGCACGCAGGTGCCCAAATCAAGGGCTATCCGCGCAAGATGATTCCCGCTGCCCGGCTTTGACAAAATACAGGTGATAAGCGAGAGATCGGGGAGAAACGCATACCGGTCAAGCTCGCCCTTGCCATCCAAAGGAGCTGCTGCTTCCTTTTCAGAGGTAAACACCGGATGAACCGCCGCTAAATCGCCGTATTCCGTAATGTCCCGGGACATGATCATCCCGCGGCCCGGTATATGCAAATCGCCTGCCTCAATAAGGTGTTGCATAACCGCATGTGCATGTTCGGAACTCACAGTACACCGAAAGATTTCCATCGGCGACTCATGAAGCCGTATCTTTGCCCCCGGCAGCCCCAAGCGCCGAGGGCGAATGTGTTGCCGAACGGTTTTTCCGTTTTCGACAAATACATTATTGAGCTTCATGCTTCTGAACGCACGGGTAATCGCTTCCCTGATACTATGATGGGCAACACAAGTTATACTGCTGACCGCTCGCGGCGAGAACACTTCTTCACTCATTTCCTTCATTCCCCTCGCGTGTAGTGATTGAATCCCGCTGATGCGCACGCGTGAAAAGGCCGTAAATGAGCACGGTAAGAATGGGGAGGACGGAAGCAAACGCTAAAATGCCAAAACTGTCGCTGACATTCAGCTCCTCGCCAAGGCCCAATCCCAGCGCCAGGACAAGCGGGACCGTGACCGGGCCTGTCGTCACACCGCCGCTGTCCCATGCGATTCCGGTAAAATCTTCCTCACTAAAAATGGTAAGCGGTATAAGGAGCAGATAGGAGCCGATAAGCATCCATGCGGTGGGAATTTCATACAGAATCCGAGCGACCCCCATCATCAGACCTATTCCCACTCCAAGAGCTACTACTCTAATTATATGCACCCTTTTTACCGTTCCAATGGTAATTTCTTCCACCGATTGTCCAAGGGCATTCAACGCCGGCTCCGCCAGCGTCGAGCCGTAGCCCAGCCCAAAGGCAAAAAGGAAAACGAGGATAATTCCAAGCAGGGTGAGATTAGGCCCAAATAACGGTTTTTTTTGAATGATGTGCACATATTGCTGTTTTGCAGGATTGTAATGCTCGGGGTCAAACTCCACCACCCTACGTTTTCCGCCGCTTTCAAGATAGAAAAAACGCTTTCTCTCTCCCTCCGGAGAAATACTCGCAAAGAGGATATCAGTATCAAAGTCCTCAATGACAAATCGAGTCACCTCCCGGCCCCCGCTTTGATACGTGCGCGGTAATTCCTGCCCTACCTCCTCTCCAAGAGGTTTTAAACCGAAATTTATTCCTGTGGTAAACAGCATCAAACCGATAATTGCACTCACGATTCCAAAAACAACTTCATCTCCGTAGCGTGGCGACTCGCGCAGCATAAAAAAGAGTACCATGAGGAGAAACGCACTCAGCGGAATAATAGCTTGCACCGCGTTCATCCCCTTCTCTTTTACTATCGAAGCCAGCTCTACTCTTACCTCTTGTCCGGAAGTTCGATCCCGTAAACGGCTCACATAGCTGTATTCGCTTTTAGAGGCGTGCGTGTTGAGCCATTCGCTTAGCGACATTCCTCCGAGCAGAGCATGGCGATCAGCCGGATTTACTGCCAGAGACCGCAACGCTCGCCTATAACTCCCCTCGTCTTTGTAGAATGCCCGTCGCCCTTCTTCCATGCCGCGAGTAAACGCATAACGCCGCAGCTCCTCTTTCCCCTCGAAAAGAGGGAGAACTCGGGCCCTGTTATCCTGCGAAAAGAACTCTTCCTGCGTAAGCGGCTCCGGTGCCTCGGGGGCAAAAATAGCTCCCATAGCGAAGACACTGATGATAGGGAAGGCCGAAGCGAGCATAATAATGCCGAAACCGCCTCTCGGTCCTTCGCTCCTTCCGGAAGCCCGGGAGACGCCGATACCGATAGCCAAAACAAGCGGGACAAGCACCGCGCCGGTCGTGACAGCCCCGGAGTCCCAGGCCAAGCCGATTATGCTTCTCAACTTCTCATCCAGCGCTGCATAGCCGGTTATTAAAAGCAATACGGGGACGATACAATAGATGAAGGGTTTGATTGAAAGGGCCAAAGAAAACCGCAGCAAGCCAAAGATGACCGCCACGCCCACTCCGATACTAATGGCCAGAATAAGGTGTTCGGAGTGCTGCATAAGAAGAAGATATAAAAGCGGTGCCTGCCATGCAGGCACGTTCCCGCCCAACTCCCGCAGGGCAGATATTGCCGGTTCGGCAAAAGTTGCCCCGGCACCGAGAATAAAACCGAAAAGAGCGATCACGAAAAAGCTCTTGTATTTTGCAGGCAGGCCGACCCCGACTTGCTCACCGATCGGCATCAGCCCCAGTCTGATTCCCTCCAGAAAAAGGGTGAGCCCGAGGATCACCATGAGAATACCGCCAAAGATCCATGGGCCTTCTTTGAGGGGCTGGTTGAGAATAGCAAACTGAAAAAAGAAGAGATATATAAGGATAAATGCTACAACCCGCACCTGCTGAGCAAGGCGTCTGCCGGCATAATCTGCAAATAGCTTTACCGAGGCACGGAACGGGATTCGTATTCGTTTCTTACGCTTCATACATACAAGCGAGCCCCCTTACTTGCTAAGATGTACTATAGAGGAAATTTCCCATGATTGCACTTAGTTCATTTTTCATCATCATCATTATATCATTAATCATCGTACGCGTGGCGGCGGCAATGCTGCAGCTCACCGACGTTTCAAGCGACACCGCTCGCTTTCAAACCCGTTTCGCCTTTACCGGTGTAGGCTACACCACCCGGGAAGCGGAAATTATCGCCAATCATCCGGTGCGCCGCAAGATCATTGCAAGCCTGATG
>CAYFUX010000017.1:0-7483 GCA_964346455.1 uncultured Spirochaetaceae bacterium | reverse complement strand
CTCTCATGCCCGCTACCTATGGTCCTCTGTCTCCGCGAAGGCGGGAGACAGACGTTCTACTTGCTTTCCTCGCGCTTTACTCCCAGATGACACTCTCTTCGATCCAGGAGAGGTAAGCCTGCAGTCCGCCGGTAATCGGGAGGAAGACCAACTCCGGTACATCGTAGGGATGTATTTCCTCCAAAAGGGCTTCGATCTTCTCCTGTGCGCGTTGGGTAGTCTTCACCAGAATCAGCGATTCCGACTCGTGCTGCACCTCGCCTTCCCACCAGAAGTAGCTTTCGATTTTTGGAAGCACTTGCGCGCAAGCCCCCAGCTTCTCTTCAATAATCCGCTCAGCGATTTTTCCCGCCTGCTTCTGCGGCGCGCTGATCATGACCGTTCCGTGCGTTGTGTTTTCGCCATTCATAAGGGTATCGTTCCATATCTGCGCGAAGAGGACAAGGGCGGACTGAGCGCTGGCAAAGCGGGGAGCTGGGGTAACCATAAACTGTACAGGCTACGAGATGAGCGGGCGAGAGGCTGCCTTTCTCCATGCGGTACCGCTGCACAGTCCCGCTGCGGCCCCGGCGTTGTTTTTCTCCTCTCCTAGTTATATAGTTACCAGTATGAAAAACACTTTCCCAGCACTGCTTCTGCTCACCGCCGCCGTCGCTATAGCCTTTTCGGGCTGCGAGTTCTTTCCGGAAAAGCCGGGCGAGAAATACGCGCTGGTGTATGGGATTTCAATATATGATGATAATTCGAACGAAGGTGAAGGAAACAATCTCTCCTTCACCGATGACGATGCAGTGGCGATAGCCCAGTTACTTGAGAGAAAGGGATATACGGTATACCTGAGGGAAACCGGTGACAGCACCGATCCCGGCGGCTCGATCAAGCATAGTAGTGATACCAGCACGTCTCAGTTCGAAAGTGACATTCAACTCTTCACAGGAAAACTCACGGAGAACGACACCTTCCTCTTCTACTTTTCCGGTCACGGCGCTTCCGGAGAGAGTATTAGCGGAACAAAATCGGAAGACTCACTTTCCGACAGCAAAGAAGAATATATCGTATTTAACAATGCCACTGATAACATATCTCCGAGTGATTTTTATTCAGACAACGTATTTTACTCTGAACTTAAAAAGCTTCCCAGCATTCGCAACATTGTCATCATCGACGCCTGCAACTCCGGGGGCTTCATAGGTCAGGTATCGGATGTCGACACCGCGGCGCCGCAGTATTACGATGAAAACACGACTCGGGACGGCTCCCTCGGTCTTATTCTCAACGCTTATTTTACTCCCGACAGCGGGGACATCCCCCCCGAAGAGGCTATCGTAATGACCGCTTCAGGTGAGCGGGAAGTGTCTTTAGAAGCAGGTGACGATTATCAGCATGGAATATTCACCTACTATCTGCTCCAAACTCCCCGGAATGATCCAAACGGCGACGGAGTAGTCACTACTTCCGAAGCCTATGGATATACACGCCATGCCTTGCTGAACTGGTGGAACCCTTATTTTTCAGATCATCCGGATAAAGTGGACCTCCAATACTCCCCCCGCATCTCCGGGGGGCCGGTCGATTACGTACTCTTTGAAGCGGACTGAGTATCGTAAAGAGGAGCATGCAGTGGACAAGACAGAAGAGAACCGCGTATCGCAGCCTTTCGACCGGAGACGGCCGCGAATCTGCCGAGTGCGCCGCAGCAGAAGCGAGGCGCGGGCCCTTTACAATCGCATGAGCACCTGGTACGACGTATTCGCCAGAAGTGAGCGGAAGTTTGCTCTACGTGGGCTGGAGCTGCTCCGCCTGAGCTCGGGCGAGAAGGTGCTGGAGGTTGGCTTTGGCACGGGAGAAATGCTGCTGCACATAGCCTGGGCGGTCGGCGAGGAGGGGGAAGTCTTCGGCATCGATATTTCGGAAGGCATGTGTTCCCGTACTCGGAACAAACTGCTGCAGCACGGTTTCGACACCTCGGTGGAGCTGCACTGCGGAGACGCGGCTGAGCTGCCCTATTCCGAGGAGAAGTTTGACGCCCTCTTTGCCTCTTTTACCCTGGAACTCTTCGACACCCCGGAGCTGCCGGAGGTGCTGAGGGAGTGGCAGAGAGTCCTCCGCCCGGGAGGCCGTATGGCAGCGGTTTCGCTCTTGAGGGAGGATCGCCCGGCGGTACGGCTCTACGAGGCGCTGCACGACCGCTTTCCTGCGGCCCTCGACTGCCGTCCTATTGCGCTTCGCGAAGAGCTGGAGGAGGCGGGTTTTGAGGTCGAAAGAATGGAGCGGGAGACGATGTGGGGCCTGCCGGTGGGAATCGCCGCAGCCCTCCGACCGGACCGGTTTCTTTATTAAATCTTAACAAAACCTGGTTCAACTCCCCATAGACAAGTATTATGGTATCTCCAACCTTAAATTAAAGAAGGCTTTCCATGAAAAAGCTCGCAGTCCTATTTATTATTCCGTTGATGTTCGGTTCGCTTTTTTTAGGCTGCGCTCCTACTGAAGGAGCTCAGCCGCCTGGTGAATCCCAAGAGCAGACGGAGCCAAGCGAACCTTAAAGGCGCTAAAGTCACACAACCGTTTTTCATTACATCTCCTTCTAAGGGGGCGGGCGTTGCTCGCCTCCTTAGTTTTTACCCTTTCCATACGTTGAATCATATCCTGCTTGTATTCCCGTTAAATACAGTTTTTATGCTGCTATCTAAAAGGATTCCCAAAAAAGTGGCACCGAGCCGTATTGAACAACAACGGCCCGGTGCCTATATGTTTTAAAAGGAGGTTGCGGATGAACTAGTTTTGATGTATTTCTTGAAACTCCTGATACAATTCAGAATCTTGCTGTATAGCGGAAAAAATCCCATTGAAGCGTTCTACAGTAAGGCCTTCATCCTCGATGGCACTTACCATTTTCTCCTGTTGTGTTTTCTGCAATTCGGATATGCTATTTCTTAACTGTTCGAACTCTTGTTGCTTCTTTTCATCTAAACTCGATATGGCACTATTGTCCCCTGTCGAATAAGCTTGAAACAAAGATTGAAATTCTTGTTGTTCAAAGCTCGAATCTTTTATTAAGCTACTTATCTCCTCATTTAGACTTTTCTGAATCTTTTGAACCTCCGCATATGTATCGGAGAAGGTCTCCAGATCTTCCGTTGTAACTTCTTCTGCAGCCTCTGGCTGATTTTGTGTTTGTTGACTCTGCTCAGCCTGAGCTCCCATAAATCCTACAACTCCGACGAACAATACACTCATCATCACTAGTACTTTTCTGCTTAACATGTTCCTATCTCTCCATATTTTTATCAGTACTTATCTATCTAAGTACCTTTAGATTTTCTACTACCTCGCAATCGGCAGCTGATTCCCGTACCACTTTTTCCACTTCTTTTTGCTCCATCTCATTCGCGACATTTCCTTCTAGAAATACACATGTGTACTTCTTCAACAAAGTCCCCTTCTTTTCAGCAGATAAATACACTCTACTCGGGTCGGAAATGAGAGGATCATTATCTAAACGCTTGCGTATTTCCATTACTTTTTCATTTGTCTTTACCATTGCCGTATCCCTCCATATGTTTTGCTTTGTTGTATGAAATGTAGAGCATGGATATCTCGTTTATGTGCAAAGAATGTCAAGATTCAGCAAAGATTTAAAATTATATCCGTACTGTTTGTAGGGAAAAGTACAAATGAAGCTTGTATATGGAAAAACCATTTTGCTATACTATCTGTAATGAAATACGCCTTCATTCATATTGTACTTTTCTTTTTTATTACTCAATTATATGCAGTGGAAGTAGATATACCTCATAAAACCCCACCTGCAGGCATAAAGCAACTCACTCAATATATCCACAATGAATCCGGAAAACGGATGCCTGATTATTCAGAGAAATATAACGAATCCGGAAAAGTTGCCTCTAAAAAGGTATTTACAGAAGACGGAGAACTGCAATGGACCGTTGAGTATCATTATAATGAAGCCTTTAAGATAATTGAAAAGAAAGCGACTGATCCCGATGGAAATCAAATTTGGCGTACGTCCTACACCTATAACGAAACTTCCGGACAATTACTACGGGAAGTTAATCATAATCGCCTTAACCAACCTGAATATACAAAGGTATATGAATATGAGGATGAAAAAATAGAAACCATCATGTATGGTCCCGACGGCGGAATACGGTGGCGTAAAAGCACGATACAAACCGATCAGGGAAAAACAAAACGGCTCTATTACTACTATCCGAATGGAACTCGAATCAAGGGCATCATTCGTGAGTTCAACTCTATGGGAAGAATAAGTGTGGAGAAACACATAGACGAGATAGGTGCCGTTTATCGAAGATTCGAGAACGAATACGATGAATTGGGACGCGTTGTCGGACGACGGGTGTATAACCACAAAGGCGATTTGCATCGCAGAGTATGGATAGAATATCTAGAAAACGGACACATACAACGAGTAAGACACATCCTACCGGAAGAAGGACGGGAAGAAGAATATACGTATGAGTATGAGATCGATGAAAGGGGAGCATGGTTATGGAAAAAAGAGACTGTCCGGATAGAATTGAACGAGGGCAATAAAAATATCGTCCACAAATCAGTCTGGAGCCGCGATATAGAATATTATCCATATACAAGGGAAGAGAAAGAATGAAAAAAAGCATTTTTTCTCAAACCTTTATTTATCTATTTTTTTCAATTCTCTTGGTCGTAATTCTCCTCTCCAGTATTTTCTTCTTCAGTATACGTCGCTCAGTATCCGCTTGGAATGTCAATCGTGGACAAAGACTTGAAAATCTTATCTTGCCAGTACTCACGCAGGTATATAGGGAAAGGGGAGAATTAGAAGAAGTAACCATACATAATGCACTTTCCCCGTTTCTTACGAGCAACGTCTTTGCATATGTTTTTGATGAGCAGAACGAACCGCTGTATATTTACTCAAACGGGGGGCGAATACCTCTCTACAACGAAAACAAAATTGAAGAATCGTTGGCACGTCTGGATGACCAGGACCGTCCACCCACGCCAATTATCAGCAATGGTGAAATTATCGGGTATCTTGCTGCCGATACCCTCGGTTTCACTCATGATGTCGCGAACAGAAAGTTTCTTCAAAATGTATTCTCATTTGCAGGGTGGGGCATCTTGTTTGCCGTGATTGTGGCGGTTGCAGCTTCTTTCATTTTTTCTAAGATCTTTTCTCGCCAGGCTCGATCCCTTGTAACAGGACTGCAACAACTTACAGAAGGAGAACGAGCCGTGGAATTCCCGTCTCCTCAATCTGAGGAAATGCATGCAATAGCAGAGACCGCAAATTATTTACAATTCAAGCTTCAAAAGGAAGAAAAAATCAGACGGCAATGGGCGGAAGATGTGGCGCACGACCTCCGCACTCCCATATCAGCATTGAAAGTACAATTAGAAGGCATAACCGATGGCGTATTCAAACCAACTCACACACGCCTTCTCTCCCTAAAAAAAGAAGTTGAACGTATAGAATCCCTAGTCCAGGATCTGCGCGAGTTAAATAAAATGGAATCGCCGGAGATGAAGCTGAATAGAGAGATCATCGCTATGGAGCCACTACTGCATCATGCGTTTTCCCAATTTACCTCTCCGGGCGACTCGGGACGACCTACGTTCAGTATCGAATGCCAGATTGATAATTGCAGTGTCGATCGACATTATCTTCATCGTGCTCTGACTAACGTACTGCAAAATGCAGTTCAGCATAGCGGGCAGGAAGGTACAATTTATGTGAAAGTTGCTCGTCAAGATAAACATGTATATTTCGACATATCAAACCCAGGCATAATCGAACAAGAGGAAGCACATCGCTTCTTTGATCGTCTCTATCGAAATAGTAAATCGAGAACGAATCCCGGCTCAGGACTCGGCCTTCCAATCACCAGAGCAATAATGCGATTACACGGGGGCGACGCATGGATACGCCAAGTGGGAGAGCGAACTCATGTAATTCTCACTCTTGAGGATACTCAAGAGTGTCCTCACGAAGCAGTTCACCACCAAAACGATAACCAAAGCCGCGAATAGTCTCTATCCATCCGTTAGCACCAAGATTGTTCCTTAAATTTGCAATATGGGTATCTACCGTACGTTCGGACCCGCTGTACATATAGCCTAAACACTCACCGAGGAGCATATCACGAGAAATTGCCTGGTTAGACCGTCTACTCAGAAACACAAGTAGTTTCCATTCCGAAGTGGTAAGATGTAGTTCTCGCTCATCTACATAGACTTTGTGAGCACTATTATCGATTATCAAAGTATGACTTCCCAACTTCCATCGACTTGTGGTGTAGTCATCATCTTGATTCATTTTCCCGGTTCGGCGTAACACAGCTTCTATTCGTAACAACAGTTCCTTGTTTGAAAACGGTTTTACTACATAATCGTCTCCCCCCACTTCAAAGCCCATAATTCTATCCGACACTTCTTCCTTTGCAGTAAGAAACACAATCGGGATGTCATACGTTCGGCGCAGCTCTTTAGCGAAAACGAACCCGTTTCCATCGGGAAGCATTATATCGAGTATGATAGCGTCGGGTTGTAGATATTGAAGAGCTTCGCGGGTCTGAGAAATATTGGAGAAAGCCCGCATCTCATAACCACTAACCTCGAAATACTCTTTAACACCATCACGAATGAGCTCATTGTCTTCGACCACATATACTCGTGCCATATGTTTATAGTACACACTTCTATGAAAAAACAAAAGTCCCGGACGTCAGCGATGGTCTCCGAGTCAGCCCGCCTCGCTCGAGTCGGCCCAGAGGTTGATGCCGCCTTCGACGGCGTACTGATCGATCTCCGCCAGCTCCTCCTGGGAAAACTCGAGCTTGTCCAGAGCCGCCACGTTCTCTTCGATCTGATGCGGAGAGCTTGCCCCCACCAGCACCGAAGCAACCTGCGGCAGCCGCAGGTTCCAGGCCAGGGCCATCTGCGCAAGAGATTGGCCGCGGCGCTGGGCGATCTCGTTCAGCGCCTGCACCCGTTTGAGGTTCTCCTCGGAAATGAACTCGGGATCGAACTCATTGCCCTCCAGCGCGGCCCGCGATCCGGCGGGGATGCCGTCCAGGTATTTGTCGGTGAGCAGCCCCTGGCCGAGGGGACTGAACGTAATCGCTCCCAATCCTTCCCGCTTCAGCGTCTCGGTCAACCCGCGTTCGATCCAGCGGTTGAGCATCGAGTAGCTGGGCTGGTGAATGAGCATCGGCGTTCCCAGCTCCCGCAGGATATTCGCCGCCTCGGCGGTCTTCTTGGCGGAGTAGGAGGAGATACCGATATAGAGCGCTTTGCCCTGCTTCACCGCCTGACTGAGGGCCCGCATCGTCTCCGCCAGCGGGGTCTTGGGATCGAACCGGTGGCTGTAAAAAATATCCACATACTCGAGCCCCATCCGCTGAAGGCTCTGATCGAGGCTGGCCAGGAGGTACTTGCGTGAGCCCCAGTTGCCGTAGGG
>CAYFUX010000016.1:0-64919 GCA_964346455.1 uncultured Spirochaetaceae bacterium | reverse complement strand
TCCTTAACGAGGATGGTACAATAAAGAGGTAATTATAGTGCAAGCCTGCCTTTTTACAACGGCATCTTCGCTCTGCAGCCGCAGTTAGACTGTTCTACCTAAATGGCTTGGGGAGGGAGATGTCTGTGGTGCGCAAAAGTCCATTTTCAATTCTTATTCTCGCAGTTGTGTTCCTGTTCGTGAGCGTCTCGGCACCGGCCCAAGAGATGCGGGTGGCGCTGGTCGATTTCGTGGTGCACAGCGACAATCCGAAGTACACCTACCTCGGCAAGGGTATCAGCGAAATGATCGCCATGGAGCTGGCCAACAGTCCGGGAGTGGCGCTGGTCGACCGGGAGCAGCGGACCGAGCTGATGGAGGAGATGAAGTTCGCTCTTTCGGGGCTGGCCGATGATACCGAGCGCAAAATGGAGGTCGGCAGGATGCTCGCCGCCGATTACATCGTCTTCGGCGAGATCGTGGACATGGCCCCGCAGCTGCTGATCAGCATCAGGGTGACCGGCGTCGATTCGGGGGAGGTTGTCTACCAGGACAATGTGACCGAGCGACCCGGCCGGTATGAGTACATCTCGGGCTACTTCGCCTCGAAAATCCTGGACCACTTCGACGTGAGGGTGGCCCGGAGTACGGAAAAGAAGGTGGAGGAGAAAGAGGAGAAGCAGGAGGCGGCAGTGGTGGCCTTCTCCCGGGCGCTGGCCGCGTACGACAAGGGAGAGGAAGAGGAGGCGAAGAAGGAGCTTGTTGAGGCAAAGCGGATCGACCCAGACTACGAGGCGGCGCAGACCTATCTGGACAAACTGATTACCAACACCACCAAGTTCAAGGTAAAGACCGAACCTTTTTACTCCTATCAGAATCCGGCGTATCTGGGGATTATGGAGACTGATAATATTCAGACAGTGTATAGTTCACAACTGGTACCTTTTTATATCAAAGAAGGTATATGGAATGTTAATGCAAGTACTCTTCCGGATACGTCAAAAGCTATTGAAGAAACTGATGCAGGGAGTTTAATTGGATATGCCTTCCCCATTGGTGAACGTATGGGCATAAAAATAAACGGAACAATGTTTATCAGGAGGAATGTAATCTACAAAAAGCTATCTGACAATGAACTTGAGAAAGAAGACCAGTTTGACAGGACCAGCATGGGAGCAATTATTGATATTGGTTACAAGCTTAGTCATTCGATCGCAATTGGAGCTGGATTGACTTTGTATCCCGCCCAAGTGGGCAGTCGTGCACCGTGGGAATTCCAATATTATGAAAAGGATATAAAGTTAGCCGGCAACATCGGTTTTCTCTACCGCAGCTCCGAAGAATCGTTTATCTACGACAGCCGTATCGCCTGGGGCAATGAAAGTTTTGACATCGTCGATATAGAGACTAATACAATGCTGGAAGAGGTGCACATCCCGATTTATCTGGAGAACACCTTTACCTTTGCCCGCAATGAAAGGCAGACTTTCTTTATTATTAAACAGCTCAACGACATAAGCGTCGATCGGGTCTACTATTTCGGACGTATCCTGCCGGCTGCGGAACATTTTTTCTCTGATTCTTTCTCCCTTCGAGCCGGTATTGAAGGCTCCTTTGCCCAGCTCAACGATTCATCGCTGTTTGGCTATGGTGCCATGGGGGGAGTTACCTTCCGTATCATCCCATGGGGGATGGACATCGATTTCAACATCTCCTATCGCCTGCGTCCGTCGAGAATGAAGGAGGAGTTTCTCTACACGGACATCCTGACGCTGCTTACAATTTCTTTTAATGATGTATGGATTTCACGGGAATAGAAGGGGCCGCTGTCTATTAAGAAAATAGCCTATTCGGCTATTTTCGTCGTTTCGGTTGCCGCTGCGCGGCATGCCGAAACTATTATCAAGCTCTTGACGTTAGATGGTATTTTGGCGTCCGGGATTTATTCTCTTATAAGGTATACACTAGTGTGAATATTGTTGGTGAGAGCAGTGACGATCACCGGCCCAATTCTTTCTCCGTAAACTCTCTCGGCGTGATGATAAGGGATTCATTTGGGAAATGCCTGATGTTGCCGGTGACTAGATAGGCAGCGCCTCCGGTCACAGCGACTTCGTAGAACTTCTTGTCTCCGGGATCCTCGAAAAGGCTGCCGGAATAGTCGGCCGCCACGAACTCCCCTTCCGATTCGAGATAATCGAGCAGATGGTCGATCATCTCCATCGTGAAACCGAACCGAGGCCGCAGCAGAACCTTTCTGTATTCTTCGAGTATTCTGTTATCGAATAGCAGAGTCACTTTTTCGTTTAAGGTCGCATTGAGGACGTGAGCAGGATAGCTTTCCGGTTTGAGCAGGGCAGACACGAGTACGTTGGTATCGAGGACGATAATCATGAATGCTCGGTGCGGGACCGGTCTATCTCTCCTTGGATTTCGGATTCGGAGAGCGCGGTGGTGCCGCGGCTCATTGAAGTTTGCTGCATCTGCTTTACCGACTGAATCGCGTGCGCCCTTCTCACAGCAGCAAGGGTTTCCTCCAGGTTCGCGTCACCTACAGGGGTGAGCAGTGCTATGGGTTTCCCGTTGTTGGTAATGACCATCTCCTGTTCTGCCGGCAATTCCTTCCATATTCGCGCAGGGGAGGTCCTGAGGTCTCTGACGGTAATGAATTTCATCTCATTTCTCCTTCTATAATAAAGTACTGTTTTGTCACACAATTGTCAACAAAGATATAGGATTCTTGGCCTGTGTCTGTGAATGTTCGAAGTGTCTTACAACACCCCCTTCTCAAGGAAGCTGTAGTACCGCATTCCGGCCCCGCTTGCTGCCGGGGCAGGCGAGTTCGCCGCCGGATCGAGTGATTTTGCGAGAAAGGCGGGCGAGCCCCCGGACCGGGCCGCCCAGGCCGCGGCAAACACGAGATGGTCGAGCAGCCGTACCCCCAGCGTCTCTCCCGCCTTTCTCAGCCTCTCGGTAATCTCCCGGTCCTCGGCGCTCGGCTCGACGTTGCCCGAGGGGTGGTTGTGGGCGGCCAATACGGCGGTGGCCCGGTCCTGCAGCGGGTCGGAGAAGACCTTGGGGGGGTGGACTATTGTTAATGCAAATAAATACTACTTTTCCTGTGTCGCCAACCTGTTCTCAATCGACCCAACCACTTATTTAACCAGATTGGAAGAGACGGGCTAAGAAAACACTTGCGCTCCTTAACGAGGATGGTACAATAAAGAGGTAATTATAGTGCAAGCCTGCCTTTTTGCAACGGCATCTTCGCTCTGCAGCCGCGGTTAGATAGATCTACCGAGATGGCTTGGGGAGGGAGATGTCTGTGGTGCGGAAAAGTCCATTATCAATTCTTGTTCTCGCAGTTGTGTTCCTGTTCGTGAGCGTCTCGGCACCGGCCCAAGAGATGCGGGTGGCGCTGGTCGATTTCGTGGTGCACAGCGACAACCCGAAGTACACCTATCTCGGCAAGGGTATCAGCGAAATGATCGCCATGGAGCTGGCCAACAGTCCGGGAGTGGCGCTGGTCGACCGGGAGCAGCGGACCGAGCTGATGGAGGAGATGAAGTTCGCCCACTCCGGCGTGGCCGAAGAAACCGAACGGCAGATAGAGCTTGGCAGGATGCTCGCCGCCGATTACATCGTATTCGGTGAGATCGTGGACATGGCCCCGCAGCTGCTGATCAGCATCAGGGTGACGGGAGTGGATTCGGGAGAGGTTGTCTACCAGGACAATGTGACCGAGCGGCCCGGCCGGTATGAGTACATCTCGGGTTACTTCGCCTCGAAAATCCTGGACCACTTCGACGTGAGGGTGGCCCGGAGTACGGAAAAGAAGGTGGAGGAGAAAGAGGAGAAGCAGGAGGCGGCAGTGGTGGCCTTCTCCCGGGCGCTGGCCGCGTACGACAAGGGAGAGGAAGAGGAGGCGAAGAAGGAGCTTGTTGAGGCGAAGCGAATCGACCCGGACTACGAGGCGGCGCAGACCTATCTGGACAAGCTGATTACCAACACCACCAAGTTCAAGGTAAAGACCGAGCCTTTTTACTCCTATCAGAATCCGGCGTATCTGGGGATTATGGAGACCGATAATCTGCATCTAGTGATGAGTCAACCGTATGGGCTTTATCAAGTTATGTTTCATGTTAAACAGCATTTTGCAGAACAGGTTGATAACAATAACAGGTACATCTTCGAAAGCGATATGATGGGGTTAATTGGCTATTCTCTTCCAATAGGCGAGAGGATGGGAATGCGAATAGACCCAATAATATTTGGGAGATTTAGTCGTGTTCTTGAAAGGAAAGCTACAGGTGAAATTGAAAATATCGGTTGGTATGACATAGCAGGCTTAGGAGGGATCATAGGCTTTGGATACAGAATCAACCAGTCAATATCGCTTGGTTTAGGTCTAACGGCGTTTCCAAAAGTAGGCGACAATGATGCTCCTTGGGAATTCAGTGAAACTGAAGGTGTCGGCATTGCAAGTGAGATAGGTTTTCTATATCGTAATTTCGATGAGTCTTTCCTCTACGACAGCCGCATTGCCTGGGGCAACGAAACCTTATATGTCGTCGACATAGAAAACAACACAGCACTGGAAGAAGTGCACATACCGATTTATCTGGAAAACACCTTTACCTTTGCCCGTAATGAAAAGCGGTCTTTCTTTATCATCAAACAGCTCAACGACGTGAGCGTCGATCGGGTCTACTATTTCGGACGTATCCTGCCGGCTGCGGAACATTTTTTCTCCGATTCTTTCTCCCTTCGAGCCGGTATTGAAGGTTCCTTTGCTCAGCTGAATGATTCATCACAGTTCGGTTATGGTGCATTGGGGGGAGTTACCTTCCGTATCATCCCATGGGGGATGGACATCGATTTCAACATCTCCTATCGCCTGCGTCCGTCGAGAATGAAGGAGGAGTTTCTCTACACGGACATCCTGACACTGCTTACAGTTTCTTTTAATGATGTATGGATTTCACGGGAATAGAGGCGGCCGCTGTCTATTAAGAAAATAGCCTATTCGGCTATTTTCGTCGTTTCGGTTGCCGCTGCGCGGCATGCCGAAACGATTATCAAGCTCTTGACGTTAGATGGTATTTTTGCGTCCGGAATTTATTCTTTTATGAGGTATACACTAGTGTGACTATTGCTGGTGAGAGCAGTGACGATCACCGGCCCAATTCTCTCTCAATGAAGTCTTTCGGGGTGATGATAAGGGATTCATTCGGGTTAAATGTCTTATGTTGCCGGTGGCCAGATAGTCGGCGCCTCCCGTCACAGCAACTTCGTAGAACTTCTTGTCTCCGGGGTCCTCGAAACGAATGCCGGAATAGTCGGCCACCACGAACTCGCCTTCCGATTCGAGATAATCGAACAGAGGCTCTACAATTTCCACAGAGAATCCGAACCGCGGTCGCAGCAGGATCTATCTGTATTCTTCGAGTATTCTGTTGTCAAACAATAGAGTGCTTTTTCGTTTAAGATCGCATTGAGGACGTGGGCAGGGTAGCTTTAGGCTTGAGAGGAGCAGAGACGAGTACGTTGGTATCGAGGACGATAATTATGATTGCGCAGTGCGGGCCCGGTCTATCTCTTTCAGGATTTCGAGTTCGAATTGTACTGCAGAGCTTACCTCGCTGCTGGGGCAGATGAGTTCGAGGCAAGGGCGGTGAGGTCTCCGTAGAGTAAGCTGTAGTACCATAAGGGGGAACGCGGTGCCCTTTAAGACCCTGGTTGCAACGGCAGGCTCTCAAGTCCCTCCTGTTCCAAATAGGCACGAACGACACCGTAGCTCTCACAATCGAGATCGGTGAATGGCAGTATTTCAAAAGGAGAGAGGAACCTGCGCAGCGCTTCTCTGTTTTTCTGCGGCCAAAGGTTCTTTGCGATTCCGTATTCCATCTCTGCTACCGTAATAGCTGAGACGGCGATGCTGTAGGGCTCTTCTGCCATGACCCTATTCTGCAGCTTGGGATTTTTCTTTTTTATGAGGTAGATACATATATTCGTATCTAACAAATATATTAGAGCGATTCTCTCTCCTGCTGTCTCGTCGGCTGCGACCGTCCGTGCTCGAATAGATCCTCCGAAAAAGTGTCTATACTCTCCTCAAAGCTGCTTCTCACAGCTCCCCGTGCTCCAGGCTGGAGTAGTAACGCTCGAGGGAGAAGATCACGTGATCCAGTAGCTGTACCCCAAGGATCCGGCCGGCGGAGGCGAGGCGCTCGGTGATCTCCCGGTCCTCGCTGCTCGGCTCCACGTTGCCCGAGGGGTGGTTGTGGGCCACCACCACCGCCGCGGCGCGGTCTTTCAGGGGCTCGGCAAAGACCTCGCGAGGATGGACGATAGTGCGATTGACGAGCCCTATGGAGACGATGCGCACTGCATTCACCTCGTAGGCGCCGTTGAGACTGACACAGAGGAAATGTTCCTGGAGGCGGTCTGCAAAGTGTCTAACTGCCGGCAGAACGTCCTCGGGGCTGCGAATGCGCATTCCTGCCGGACGGAAGCGCCGGCGGCAGAACTCCAAGGCGGCCATGAGCTGAGCCGCACGAGCGGCGCCGATACCGGGAATAGCGCGTATTTCTTCCAAATCGGTTTCCATGCCCCGGGAGTCCACCAAGGTAAGAAGACTCGCAGCAATCGCCTCCACGGAGCTGCCCCGCACCCCGAAGCCGACGAGCAGCGACAGCAGCTCCGCATCACCAAGGGCTGCCGCACCATGGCATAAAAGCCGCTCGCGAGGCCGTCCGTCCTCCGGACGTAAACAGTAGCCACCCGCATCGTGCACGTGTTCCATATTTCCTACTATGGGACAGCAGCTACGCGTGCTTTTTCACCGGGGAAGGTTTTTTGGAGGATTTGCGGTACAGGCGGCCGGAGCGTGTGTCCGGCCGCCTCAGTAGTGCCCAGACGATAGAGCGCCGTGTACCCGCCGCCTCGCCGCATGTAGTTCGGACTGGTTACCCCCCTGCGGTTCCTCAGTGTCTCCGTTACTCCCTCTCTCCGGTGATTTCCGGGAAGGTGTAGGGCATAACCGCCAGAGTGTAGTCGTGGTACCCTGCGCCTCCTTTGAGGATGCGCAAGTAGGCGCTGCTGAGTGCCGGGTGCAATGAAGCAAACTCCGCCGGCATAAAATCGGGCTGCGCGAGTTCGAGAAGTGCAGAGGAGGTCCCGCCTAAGGATAGGGCGGGAAACACTCCCCGGTAGGTGTAATCGGCCAGTTCGAGGGGCTGTTCGGTTCCGATTTCTTCCCGGAGCGCCGCGAGGGCGGTGTTGATCCCGCCTATTTCATCCACAAGGCCCCGTTCGGCCGCTTGACGGCCGCTCCAGATGCGTCCGCGGGCCGCCTCATCCACGGCCGCCTTCTCCATATTCCGGCCCTCACTTACCGCCGTAACAAAGCGGTCGTAGGTGTGCATGATCGCATCGTGCAGCTTCTCCCGTTCCGCCTCACTGAGGTCGCGGTACACGGCGCCCATGTCGGCTTGTTCGCTCGTCTTCACTGTTTCCCAGGCAATTTTCTGCTGCCGCAGGAGATCTTCGATGTGGGGTACCACGCCGATAACCCCGATAGAGCCGGTGAGAGTGGTGGGGTAGGCGACGATACGGTCGGCATAGGCGGTGATGTAATAACCGCCGGAGGCGGCGGTGGCTCCCATGCTCACCACCAGCGGAAGGGAATTCTCACCGGTGACGGTCATTTCGATCTCTCTGGCTATCATCTCGGAGGCAAGAGCTGAACCGCCGCCGGAGTTGACGCGCAGGAGAATGCCCGAAACAGTGGGATCCGTGCGGGCTGCGCGGATGGCGTCGGAGAGGGTTTTTTCACCGATACTGCTGCCCGGTGCTCCCTCGCCGGAATGGATGGGGCCGACGGCATTGATGACCGCCACCTTTTTCCGGGCGGGGTCGCTCCAGTCGCGCCGGAACGGCTCGGCAGGCATGCGGGTGCGGAGGGTCACCGAGCCGCCTTGAGAGGAGAGCTTTTCGGTAAAACGGTCCTGACGAATGAGTTCGTCTACCAGACCGTCCTGTACGGCGTCTTCCGCCACCAGATAGGGGCCGTTCTCGACCAGGGATTCTATAGGCGCCTGAAGACGGTCTCCGCGTCCCTCCCGGATCAGCCGCAGTATTTCGTCCTGAAGGGAGCCGAGAAGCGCGGAAAATGCCTCACGCTCGGCATCGGTCATCTCCGATTCGGTAAGAAAATTGTAGCTGCTTTTTTGGGGATGACTGCGAAAGTTTTCGATTTCCACTCCAAAGCGGGCTAAAAATTGCTCAAGGTAAGGCCGAGAAAGGGCCAGCCCCTTGAAGTCGATCATCCCGCCGGGGTGTAGGTAGACCTGGTCGCCGACTGCCGCCGCGAGCAGAAAGTCCGTGCTGCTCATATAATCTTGGTAAAAGACCACCGTTTTACCGGAAGCTTTGAACTCTTTAAGGGCAGCAATCAATTCGAGCGTCATGGAGAGGGACAGCTGGGGATGGCTGTTGACCACCGCGATTCCGTCGATTTGCGGGTCTCTTGCGAGCCGGCGCAAGTCGCGCCGTACGCTCCAGATTGTTTTCCCTTCGGAAATTAGATGAAAGGAACCCATCGATGTGGCAGCCCGGGTGTCGACGATGGGACCGTCCAGCGGGTAGCGGTGCAGCTGCTTGTCTTTTCCGCTTTTGAGGGGCTGGGTGTAGGGCCGCGGGGCGGCCGTGGCAAAGACGGTTCCGGCGGAGATCGAAGTGCCGGAGAGCGAAGCTGCGGCTCCGCTTTTTAGATTGTGAAAGGAGAGAGCCAGGGATGCGTTGAACGCTCCGTTCTCAAGATCGTAGCCGAAACCAAATTCCAGCCAATCTACCGGAGAACTGTCCAGAGAAAGTTGATAGGAATCAGGCTTTAGCTTTTCGAGGCCCACTTCGAAACCTGCGGTGAGGAGGCGGTCCGGAAGACCGGTTAAGGCGAAGGGGCGGATTCCCGCTGAGTAAGCGCTTTGAGGCGCGGTGCCGTTGTGGAACACCCCCCGCGCCCCGAGGGAGAGCACATCCAGCGGACGATATTGAAAACCGGTGGTGTAGCGGGCGGTGCCGAGGTTCCAGTCGGAGGTGGTCATCGTCGTTCCGAAGTAGAAATTGTCAAAAGGCGAAGAGGCGAGGCTAAGGGAGTGCAATAAAGTGTTCGGCGTCTGCTGTAAACTGTAGGTCAGGTATCGGCCGTTGAAGTATAGCTGCCATTCCTGTCCAAGTCCGGAGCTATCAAACGGCCGGGCATATGTGATGCCCCGGGCATTGCCGTAGGCGAGGGCTGCGGGATTTACTGAGGGGCTGCGGTAGCCTTCCACCACGGCGGAGACGGGGGCTCCGGGAGCTTCGCCGGGAAAGACGGACTCCTGAGTAGCGAGCTGCGGGACGGCAAGCAGCCCCAAAAGAACGAGGGCGGCGCTGAGCGCGGGCAGTTTTCCGGACATGAGAGACCTCCTATAGCCGGGAGAGGCAGTTTCGCTCTCCGTGTATGTCTTAATTGTGTCTTAAAGCTTTGCGTTGTGTTTTAATGTAGTGAGAACGAGAGGAAAAAGCAATAAACGGGACGGGGAAAGGAAGGGGAGGAAGGTAATTTGGGGGAACGAAAACTTAGAGGTTTCTTAGATTTTGAGCACTATAAATCGGTTCGGAGAACTCCACCGTAAAGATCTGTCAAAAAGACTTTTTAAAGGCCTCTTCCTTTTCTGATGTGACTGCTCAACTCCTAAGCCCCTTCGTACTGTATAAAACACTTATGACTATATTTTTTGTAATTTATTTTGACTGTACATAAGGAGCATTATATAATAATTACGTAGTTCTTAAAAGGAGGAACGTATGAAAAGAGTATTACTCGTGATGGTATTGCTGCTTGCTGCCGTTGGTCTTGTGTTTGCAGGAGGTCAGGGTGAAGAACAAGCGGCTGAAGGCGAGGAAGGAACGGTTCGTGTCGCGGCTTTGTACCAAACCGCCATTGAGGAGCCCTGGGACGGAGCGATTCACCAGGCGGCACTCAAGGCGCAGGAGGAGCTCGGAATCGAGTACGAATTCGCAGAAGAGGTGGGAGCGGCGGACATCGAGAAGGTCCTGCGCGAATATGCCGAACGAGGCTTTGACCTGATTATCGGAGACGCCTTTCTTGCAGGTGAGGAGCCGACCCGGCGCGTGGCAAAGGACTATCCGAACATCGCCTTTGCATTCGGAAGCGAGTTCGGTCCCGTCGAGCCAAACTACTCGGTTTTTGACAACTGGATCCATGAACCTGCCTACCTCATGGGCGTGATCGCCGGTATGATGACCGAAACAAACACGCTCGGAATCGTCGCCGCGATGCCAATCAACGAGGTAAACCGTCTGACCAATGCCTACATCGAAGGAGCCAAGTCGGTAAACGAGAAGATCAGCGTAAAGATCTCCTACATCGGAAGCTGGTTTGACCCGCCGAAAGCGAAAGAGGCCGCCCTATCGCAAATCGATGCGGGAGCCGACATGATCTACGCTGAGCGCTTCGGCGTTTTCGAGGCCTGTAAGGAACACGATGTGCTGGCCTTCGGGAATATGACCGATCAGCACGAACTGGCTCCGTCGGTGGTTGTCACCAGCGCAGTCTGGAATATGTATCCGACCATCAAATACGCGGTAGAAATGGTGGAGAAAAATGCATGGACCGCTCAGGACCTCAAGGATTGGTCTATGATGGGCAAGGGCGGTGCAGAGCTCGCTCCCTACCACGGCTTCGAGGACAAGCTCCCGCAGGAGGTCAAGGACAAGGTCGCTAATCTCAAGGAACAGATCTTGAGCGGTGAGTTCCGCGTCCCCATTATCGAAGAGCCTCCGAAGGCCGAGTAGCTTTCATAGAATCGGAAAACGAGAGCCGGTTCGTTTTAACGGATCGGCTCTCGTTTATTAGTTTCCAGACTATCAAAGGAAAAGGATACAGCATGGTCGCTACAAAACAACCGGTCGTAGAGATGAAGGAGGTAACCAAGCGCTTTCTTGACGTTGTTGCCAACGATGCGGTCGATTTTTCCCTCTACGAAGGAGAGATATGCGCCCTGTTGGGTGAGAACGGAGCGGGAAAGACCACCCTGATGAACATTCTCTTCGGCTACTACGGTTACGATGGGGGAGAGATCCGCATCAAGGGAGAGAGGGCATACCTTGCCGCTCCTCGCGATGCAATTTCATACGGAATAGGGATGATTCACCAGCACTTTACCCTGGTTCCGACTCAGACGGTACTCGAGAACATCATTATCGGCACAGACACTGGGGGACTCTTTATCAATAGGGCCAAGGCCAAGCGCCGTCTGGAGGATCTGATGGAGCGTTTTGGCCTCAGGGTCGACCCCGATGCGTTGGTCTGGACGCTCTCTGTTGGCCAGCATCAGAGGATCGAAATTCTGAAGGCACTGTATCGCGAGGTTGACATCCTCATTATGGACGAGCCGACGGCGGTGCTCGGTCTTGCCGAAACACGGGACCTCTTCAAGACCCTCAAGATCCTCCGTTCGGAGGGAAAATCAATTATCTTTATCTCGCACAAACTCCATGAAGTGATGGAGATCGCTGACCGGGTAGTCGTTCTCCGTGGGGGGAAGGTGAGCGCCGAAAGGGATGTCGCGAATACCAATACCAAAGAGCTCGCCAATTTAATGGTTGGCCGTGAAATCCTTGAACGGGTGGAAAAGAAGAAGATGGAGACCGGAGAGCCGGTCCTGGAAGTCGAAGACCTGCACGTGGAAAGTAACAGCCGTCTCGAGGCGGTCACCGGGGTGAGTTTTCACGTTCACCACCGGGAGATTCTCGGTCTTGCCGGAGTCTCCGGAAACGGTCAAACCGAAGTCTCCGAGGTGCTGTTTGGCACTCGGTCCTACTTATCAGGTAGAGTAAAGGTGGCGGGGCAAGAGCTCCATCCGGGAAATCCGAGAAATAGCATCCGGGCGGGAATGGGACGTATCCCGGAAGATCGTATTGAGACGGGGCTTCTTATGGACCTTTCAGTCGAAGAGAACCTCATCCTCGAAAATCATGGTACGAGTGAGTATCTCAAATACGGACTTCTCGATTTCGAGAAGATCCACCGCTACAGCGAGGATGCTATCGAGACCTTCGGAATAAAGACAGACGGACGGGATGCGGCGGCGAAGAGTCTTTCCGGGGGGAATCTGCAGAAGATCATCCTCGCGCGGGAATTTTCCAACAAGCCGCGTATCATCGTTGCCTGTCAGCCTACTCGCGGACTCGATGTGGGGGCGATGGAGTATGTGCACAGCCGCCTGCTGGAAGCCCAGGAGAAGGGGGCGGGAGTACTGCTTGTCTCGGAGGACTTGGACGAGATCTTTCTCCTCAGCGACAGAATTATCGTTTTCTATGAGGGAACAATTATAGGAGAGGCAAAGGCAAAAGAGGCCTCTCGCGAACAGATCGGACTGTGGATGAGCGGGGTAGCCGAATGATACAGATGACGATAGTGAAACGAGAGCCTCTGCCGGGGTGGATAAGAGTTCTCATACCTGTAGCAGCGGTAGTAACCGCGCTTCTCATTTCGGCGATTCCCATCCTCGCGGCAGGGGGTAATCTGCTGAAATCCTACTACACCCTCTTCTATGGTGCCCTTGGCACGCGGTACAACCTACTCGAGACGTTTGTAAAGGCCAGCCCCTTGATCTTTACCGGCCTGGCGGTCTCTTTCGCCTTTCGGGCCAAGTTCTGGAACATCGGGGCGGAGGGGCAACTGCTTGCCGGAGCCACAGTCGGGGCACTGGCGGCAATTTACTTTACCGGACTTCCCGCTTTTTTAGTCTTACCAGCGGTTCTGCTTTCCGGGTTTATCGCCGGCGGCGTATGGGCGACTATTCCCGCCCTCTTGAAGATGAAGCTGAAGGTCGACGATGTGGTCAGCACGCTTTTGCTCAACTACGTGATGGTCCATCTGATGGGCTTTCTCCTCTTTGGCCCCATGCAGGAACCGGGGTCGAGCTGGCCGCGTTCACCTTCAATTATGGATGCGGCCCACTATCCGGTGCTTATAGAGAAATCGCGGTTTCATTTGGGAATTCCTCTGGCTATTATTGCCGTTCTGATCATATGGTTCATCAATTCGAAGACAGTCTTTGGCTACCGTTCCAAAGCAGTAGGGGTAAATATACACGCTGCCCACTTCGGAGGAATAAACACCACGGCAGTAATCGTGAAGACGGCGCTGATATCGGGGGGACTGGCTGGCCTTGCCGGCGTCGGAGAGCTCTGCGCAATCCAGTATCACCTCATGATGGATATCTCTCCAGGCTACGGATACACGGGCATCGTAATCGCCATGCTGAGTAATCTTCATCCGGGGGGAGTGCTGCTCTCTAGCATTTTCCTGGCAACTATAGATGTGGGAAGTCAGACGATGAGCCGTATGACGGGGGTGCCGACCTACATCTCAGGGGTCATTGAGGCGACCTCGCTCATCGTCATGCTCATCTTCCTCCTTTTTACGGAATTCAAGATAAGGTGGGAACGGAAATGAATGCAGATGTCTTAAGCATAACGTTTTTTACTGGCGTTATAGGCGCTACCCTCCGGATGGCAACGCCGATCATCTTTGCCACTCTCGGGGAGATCATCTCCGAGCGCTCGGGGGTGCTCAACCTCGGTATCGAGGGGACTATGTTGATCGGGGCGATGAGCGGATTTCTTGCTACGCTCATTACCGGAAACCTCTGGTTCGGCGTCTTTGTTGCAATGGTTGTCGGGATGTTCTTTGGCTTTCTGATGTCGATTCTGGCTGTGTATCTTGGCCTCAGCCAGCACGTCTCTGGTCTGGGATTGACCATGCTGGGGACGGGGCTCAGCATGTTCATCTACCGCCTCCACGTCGGCTCTCCCACCAATCCACCGATTGTTGAGCCCTTCAACAAGGTAGCCATCCCCCTACTCCATAAGATTCCGCTTATCGGAGACGGGCTTTTCAACAACTACATGCTCACCTACATCGCCTTTCTCCTTATCCCCGTGATCGCGCTCTTTCTCTACAGGACACATGCGGGCTTAAAGGTACGCACGGTGGGTACTAACCCCTTTGCCGCCGATACGGTGGGAGTAAACGTCAATGCCACCCGCATGGCCTGCCTCGTGATCGGAGGCGGCCTTATGGGGATAGGAGGAGCGTTTCTCACCCTTGCCCACCAGAACATGTTTCTAAGCGGAGTCGTCGGAGGCAGGGGATGGGTCGCAATCGCAATGACCATATTTGGTAACTGGGACCCGGTGAAGGGAGTTGCAGGCGCTCTGATATTCGGTTTTCTCGATGGTTTCCAGCTGCGACTCCAGTCAATGGGAGTGGAGATCCCCTTCCACCTCTTTCTAATGATTCCCTATCTATTGACGATCATTGCCCTGGTAAGTGTCTCACGCAAAGCAACGGTGCCTGCGGCACTGCTGAAACCCTACCGGCGTGAGGAGAAGGGAGGCTGAACCGTTCGGTTCGGCAGCTGTTCCTTACTAAGGGCATGAGTAGTCTCAGCAAGTGAGACAATACGGAAAGAGCCGCTGGCGATGACAGCGGCTCTTTCTTCTTTTTCAAAACGTCAATGGAGCCAGCGATGCTGCGGCTATTCGGTGAGCGTCACGTTTTGTCCTTCGCGAATTACGTAACGAGGCGTTCCATGATTACGTAACGCTTCGGCAACATTCTCATCTTCTAAGACGACGAGATTTGCTTTACCGCCTTCGGTTAGCTCGTGTCCGTCAATGCCGAGGGCTTGTGCAGCTTTGGTGGTGATGAGGTCGTAGAGGATATTCATCTCCTCAAAGGTGGTCATCCAGAGCAGGTGAGCGGCAAGAAAAGCCACTTCGAGCATATTATTGCGGCCGAAAGGATAGTAGGCGTCGGAAATGTCGTCCTGGCCGAGAGCGACATTCACTCCGGCGTTGTAGAGCTCGCGCACCCGAGCGTGGAGAGGGCCGGTATGCGGGTCACTAACAACACCTACGCCTGCTTTTTTCATGAGCGCCTCCATTTTCTTGTAGTAAGGGTCGGGGTAGAGTTGCATCGCTCTAGCGTGCTGTACAGTTACACGTTCTTCCCATCCCTCTTTGAGGGTCTTGACAAGCAGCATTTCGAGGGTCTTAAGTGTTGCATCTCCGGCATCATCGATCAGCATCGACACATCTTTATTGTATTTCTTTGCGAGGGCGAACATCTTGTCTATGTGTTGCTGCGCATCATCATCGGTGTACTCGATCCACGGAATGCCGCCCACCACGTCGGCTCCTAGGTCCAGCGCCTCTTCGATATACTGTTCGGCGCCGGGGTCTCTCAAAACGCCGTCCTGAGGAAAGGCGACAACCTGAATGTCGACCTGTCCTTTGAACTCCTCTCGTGCTTTGATGAGGGCTTTGACTCCCTCGAGTTTCCCCGTGGTGTCGGTGTCGGCGAACGCACGGATATGGGTGTTGCCGAAACGGATTGCCTGACGGACAGCACGACGTACGTTTTCGATAATCCAGCTCTCGGCGTAGTTTTCCTTTACCTGGGCGGCGAGTTCGATGGCCGTCATGGCCGAACCCATGTTTCCGCTTTTGTAACTGTTGAGCGCTTTATCTCCTATTTGTTCGAGCGTGTAGACCTTGCAGAGGTGGAGGTGGCCGTTTACGAAAGATTCCGTCACTAGTTTCCCATCCGCATCGAGAACTTCTTTTCCTCCTTCTTTAATGGACGGGGCGATTTTACCTATCCTCCCGTTTTGTATTGCGATATCGACGGTATCGGGTCCGCCGTTTCTGGTTTTTGCATTCGTAATGAGTAGATCGTACTCCACGTTTCTCCTCCTTGCCGATCAAAATTTTTTCCACTTACAAGTGGTTTCCCGCGCCATGCAACAGCGCAGTGTAGCATAGTTTCGATATGTTTCACAGCACAACGGTGTAAAGATATAATTGCGGATAGAAAATAGTTGTGATATTTTATAAGATTATACCTGTGGAAGTTCGTTCGTTTTTAGATATACAGAGGCGGAGGAGATGCCCATGCTTGTGAATATGGGGAAGTGGGGTGAGCGACTATGTTATATGTAGGACATAAAGAGGAGCGAATAGATGCGAAACTCAAAATTAATGGGAAGGCACGCTTTACCGCCGATCTTTCGTTCCCAGGAATGAAGATTTGTAGAGTACTCCGTTCCCCCCATGCTCATGCGAAGATCGTATCGATAGACACGAGCGAGGCAGAGAAGGTGACGGGGGTCGAGGCGATTGTCACTGGAGAGGGGGCGCGTGGAATTTTTATCAATCTAGGAATAGGCGACCAGCACCCGATGGCCGTCGACAAGACCCGTCATGAAGGCGAGCCGGTGGCGGCGATAATCGCGGACGATAAATGGGCGGCTGTTGAGGCGGCGGATGCGGTAAAGGTCGAATACCAGCCGCTCTCTCCAGTACTTGACATAGACTCGGCGATAGCTACCGATGCCCCTCTTGTACATGAGGAACAGGAGGAGTACGAACGCGGAGAGGGCGTTTTTTTTGAAAAGAATACGAATGTCTATCATCATTACAGATTGCTAAAAGGATCCCCGGATGCGGAGTTCGAAAATGCCGAACATGTAGAAGAAAACACCTTCTACATGCCGCATCGCAGTCATACGCAGATAGAGCCCCATGCAGCTATTGCTCGATGGGAGGACGGAGAGATAGAGATATACGCCTCTACTCAGTCCCCCTTTGTCGTGAGGAACACCATAGCGGATATGTTCGGACTTCCCTTTACTGCGGTCAAAGTAAAGACTCAGTACCTTGGCGGAGGCTTTGGCGGAAAATCCGACGTGACCATCGAACCTTTGCTTGCCTATATCGCTCGGGCCGTTCCGGGACAGTGGGTAAAACTTACCCTCAGCCGAGAGGAGGCTTTCAACGCTACAGTGGTCGGGCGCGGAGCTCGAGTCACCATACGTTCGGCTTTTGACTCTGACGGACGCATTCGGGCGGAGAAACTGAAAATGTACTTTGCATCAGGGGCATATGGAAGCTACGCTCTCCATGTGGCGACCGCCGGCGGACACAACTGTAACGGTCCCTACGACGTGCCTCACGTCGAGAGCCACTCCTACGGGCTATATACCAATCAGCCTCCGGTTGGCGCCTTCCGCGGGTATTCACACCCCGAGACGCATTGGGCGGTGGAGCGTCAGCGCACAATTATTGCCCGCCGCTTGAATATGGATCCGGATGAGCTCCGCAGACGGAACATGCTTAAGCCTGGTGCGGTCAACAACCTTGGCCAGACTATCGAGGTGGAGAATGGCGACCTTGCCGGCTGTTTTGATGCGGTTACCGAGAGAGTCACCTCCTTTCCGACGGAGGTGTATCGGAAAGCCCATCCGAAGAAAAAAATAGGCCGCAGTTCCGTGGCGATTATGAAGTCCCCAGTAATGGCGACCAATGCCGGTGCCTCAGCCATCCTCCGTTTTAACGAAGATGGAACAATCGATGTGGCGGCGAGCGGAGTCGAAATGGGGCAGGGAACTAAGACCGTCATGCGGCAGATCGCCGCCGAAGCATTGATGCAGCCTCTCGATCGGATACGAGTCAGGTCGGAGATTGACACCGAAATTTCTCCCTATGGATGGCAGACGATTGGCAGTACCACAACGTGGAAAGCAGGTATGGCGGTAGTCGATGCGGCGGGGAAAGCTATAAAACAGATAAAGGAAAACGCAGCTGCTTACTGGAGCTGCAGTACCGACGAACTTACCTACGACGGCGAGAAGGTAAGCCGCAGCGGCGACACTGAAATGTCCCTTCCCGTTTCTAACTTGATCTTCGGACATATGGACGAGAGGGGCCGGGTAAGCGGCACACAAATACAGGCTTACGGCTCCTATATGCCGCAAGGACTCGAACATCCCTCCCCCAAAGACGGGCGAGGGAACTGCGCCGCCGAATGGACCTTCGGAGCACAAGGGGCGGTGATAGCGGTCGATCCGACTACCGGCGAGACCGAAATCCTTTATCTTGTCACTGCCCTTGATGCGGGGAAAGTGATAAATCCGATTCTCGCCAGGAATCAGGTCGTAGGGGCAATGGTACAGGAACTCGGTGCCGCCCTTCAGGAGTCGCTCATTTACAATGAGAAGGGGACAATGCGTAATAAGAGCTTTACCGACTATAAAATCCCCGCTCCGGAAGATGTAGAGGGGACCAAAATGGAAGTAGTCTTTTTAGAAACCCCAGAACCGATCGGTCCTTTCGGTGCTCGTGGAATCGCCGAACACGGGACGGTGGGTATAACCGCCGCGTTCGGCAATGCGGTGAGCGAGGCACTCGGAATCGAACCGAAAGAGCTTCCCCTCTCTGCCGAGCGTATTCACGACGAACTCCGGCGGAAGGAGTCCCCTAATGTATAGGCGATTAGATTATTCAGCTCCCGAAACGGTGGACGAGCTTGTTTCAGTTCTGAGAGAACACGATGCAGCCAGGATATTAGCCGGCGGTACCGACCTCCTGCTCGATCTGCGTGAGGAGGTTCCTCCTGACACAGTGGTGGTCGACATAAAACGTTGCAGCGCGCAATTGCGAGGAATAAGGGAGACGAAAGAAGGGGGGGTATGGATTGGATCTCTTACTACCGTTCAGGATATCAAGAATAGTGAGGTACTGAGAGAACGATATCCGGCACTTTCCGATGCGGCCGATGCGTTCGGCTGTCTCGAGATACGCTACAGAGCGACCATCGGTGGCAATGTAGCTCACGCTTCTCCTGGAGCTGAATACGGAACGCCCCTCTTTGCCTATGAGGCCGAGGCCGAGATCCTCGGAGCCGACGGCCGCACAACAATGCCTATCTCGGACTTCTGGAAGGATGTGGGAAAAACGGCCCTCGGAAAGGAAGAGATACTCTCGGGATTCTTTCTTCCTCCACTGCCGAGCTCGGCAAAGTCTCGATACGCACGAATAAGTCGTACGAAAGGGATGGACCTTGCTGCAATGGGGATTACTATTCTTGCCTACGACTTGGAGCATGATGACCTCGCAGAGGACGAAAGCCGGCGGATTCGGATAGCCCTCGGTGCGGTCGAAAGAGTGCCGGTGCGTATGAGCGCGGCGGAAGAGGCGCTCAGCGGAAAGGAAATTACCGGCTCTCTCCTCGAGAAAGTGAAAAAAGGGATGGCCGATTCGATCCATCCGCGTGCGACAAGCCTTCGAGCGGGCCCCGACTACAAGAAATCGATGACCGGCGTGCTCACCGAGCGTATTCTACGCGAATTCGGATTATACGAGAGGTAGCTTCATGGGATACCATACGATAAATGTACGGGTAAACGGAAAGAATAAAGAGAAGAGCGTGCCGGCACAGATGAGCTTGCTCGATTTTTTGCGCGACGAGCTCCTGCTCACCGGCGCAAAGGAGGGATGCGGAAACGGCGAGTGTGGAGCATGTACCGTAATTATGGACGGCTACCCTGTACGCAGTTGTATAATTCTTGCTGCCGAGGCGGACGGCGCTTCGGTGACGACGGTAGAAGGACTTGCCGAAAGCGGAGACCTTGATAGGATAGGACAGGCTTTCGTCGATTATGATGCTGTGCAGTGCGGCTACTGTACACCTGGATTCATCATGGCGGTAAAGGCCCTTTTCGACCGTGAGTCCAATCCAAGTGAGGAGCAGATTAGAGAGGCTTTGAGTGGACATCTGTGCCGCTGTACGGGCTACAAGACGATTTTTGATGCGGTCCGCTCGCTAAAATAAGATTCCGTTGAAGTTCTTTCAAAATTAGCATGTTGAAAGAACTTCAAAATGTGGTCGTAAACTTAAATGTTTATAAGATAAACATTTAAGTTTACTAAAGGCCCTGGCATTTCAAAAATCGAAGATTTTTGAAAGTGCCTCCGTTGATTTTGATCTAAAGTGGTTATGAAACGGTAAAGGTGAAATTTTTTACACATTGGTGAGGAAAAATCGAGTGTGAGAAGGTGCTGCCAGCGGCAGTCCCCAGCGTATAGCGACTACTACGTGGGAAACTGTGCTTACTCACCGATATCTTCACTCCATATCTCCGGTTTTTCTTGAATGAACTCCTCCATGAGCCTCCGACACTCTTCGTTGTGCAGATTAACTACCTCCACCCCATGAGACTCCATAAACTCTCGGGCTCCCGGAAAGGATTCTTCTTCCCCGATAACCACTCTAGGAATTCTGAATTGGACTACCGCCCCGGCACAGAGGTTGCAGGGCATTAGCGTAGAATAGAGCACGGTGTCGTGGTAACCTGTAGGCTGACGCCCAGCGTTGCGTAGACAGTCGATCTCAGCGTGAGTAACTGGATCACCGTCCTGTACGCGCCGATTTTTACCCCGTCCAATTATTTGATTTTCCCGAACGAGTACCGATCCAATCGGTACTCCGCCCTCCGCACGACCTTTCTTAGCTTCTTTTATAGCCTCTTTGAGGAAAGCTGTGTCATCACCACTTGCGACGTTCATTCTTCTACAATAGAAAAAGAACGATGGGAATACAAGTGGAGAATAGAGAAAAAGGTAACTTTAATATGTCCAGGAGTCTTAGTTCTTCAGGTATTTCCGGCTGCAGTTAACGGCCCGTGCCAGGATTTTTGATCTGTGGGTAATAATAAGTGCTGTGTTGGAAAGTTAAAAAAAACCGGCGCATCTCCGAACTTCCTACAAATAGCCATTTATTTGTAGGCTATTTGTAGCGTAGTTTAGGATAAACCGCCGGTCTTCCTATAGGCTTCATCATTCCTTTCTATAAAAGGAATTGTTTTTAGCAGGGGCAGGACTTGAACCTGCGACCTCCGGGTTATGAGCCCGACGAGCTACCAACTGCTCTACCCTGCGTCGACTGTGTGTATAACCTACAAAAATAGCGGTTTTTAGTCAAGAGGGTACAGAAGCTTATCGGCGGAAAGCCGATCCGGTCTTCTTTCCATCTGCTCCGGTGCCGTATAGCATTCCGGAAACCAAGGTGCTGTGGATTACCCCAGAAGCCCGGAAATAGAGACCGCGGAGTAGCTCAGAAGGAGCGCCATGTGAATGTTGAAGGCGAGGTGAAATGCATAATGTTTGAAGAGGCGGTTCCTTCGTGGGTCTTGCCGGTGGAGCGGATAATGAGGTAAGCCAGGTAGAGCATGTAAGAAGTTCCGACAAAACGCAGTACGGACACGAGGGAAGGCAGCAGTTTCACTACCGTTTCCGTGAGAAAGCCGCAGAGCAGCATAATACCAAACACTCCGCTGAAAATACCGCTCAGGAAAGGAAGTGAGCTGCGGTAACCGTAGTTCATGCCCATAGAGGCGGAGGAGATATTATTGGGCCCGGGAGTAAAGATGACGGCAATGACGTACGAGAGAAACGGAAGAAGGGCACCGTTCATCGCATGCCGAGTCTTTCGCGGTCTATTGTGACCGCACGCTTCCATAGATTGAGCAGCAGGGTGATAGATACCGCGAGGAGCGGCAGCACCAGAAACGATATCCAGCCGCCGAGGAAAAGAAAAAAATCGTAGAAGCCGTGAAGCAGCACGGCTAAGAGGAGTCCCCGTTTCTCGGCTCCCGCCCGCTCGAACTTTGAGATACCGAGGTAGTAGCCCATCACACCCGATGCACTTGCATGCAAGGGAACGGAGGTGATCCCGCGTATTAGAAGCACAGCCGGGGGACCGAAGCTGTAGAAGATGTTCTCGAAAAAGGCGAACCCTAGGCTGGCGGCGATCGTGTAGATCATCCCGTCGGAGTACTCGTCGAACTCCGGTCTGGACAGGACGAAGGTCTGTACCACCTTCAGCTTCACCATCTCCTCTACCAACGCCGCCACTACAAAGGCACGGAAGAGGATGCGAAGGAGCGGTGAGCTAAAGAGGGGAAACGATTCGATGAGGAGCTCGAGTACCGCAGCCGGCAGCACCGCCAGAAAACCTATGAAAAAGGTGCTGAGCAACAGCCCGGCCGGCTCCCGCCGGTAACGGTCCCGGCGGTAGAAAAAATAGAGAATAATACACGAAGGGAGCGCGGCCAGAATGATGTTGAACAGCAGCAGGCTCATATTACTAGGTACTGCCTGAAGAGTGCTTCGTCGAGCCGCCGGGAGGATTGTTCTGCATGTACGCGTGCTCCTGGCGCACTTCGTCGATCAAATCCTTCACCTTCCACTCCAGGTTGGTGGGAGTTGTGGTGGTAAAGGCAACCCCGGAAGGATCTTGGACCGCCGATTTGATGGCCCGCATTATGAGAACCGTCTCTTCACGGCTGAAGCCGTGAATCATAACAACGCGCTGATCGTCTGTGTGCTGCTCTTCTTGTCCCATTTAATTTTAATCTCTCCTTTATTTGACCACAGGGTAAAGTCTCAGTATTTTAAAAGCACCACCCATTGTAGCGGAAAATCGCACAGTAGCAAAACAACTTTTTCGAGGTGAACCATATGAGATACGATAAAATGACGGTAAAAGCCCAGGAAGCACTGCAAGAAGCGGACAGCCTGGTCTCCAAGTATAACCACAGCAGTATCGATATAGAGCATTATTTAATGGTCTTGCTCCAGCAGGAGGACGGGGTAATCCCCCCGCTGCTGGACCGTGTCGGCGTGAACCGCGAGACCATCAACAACGAGCTCGACAAGGCACTGCAAGAGAAGCCCCGTGTATACGGCAGCGCCGCACAGGTTAGCCTCTCGCCGGAGTTGGCAAACATTTTACGCCAAGCCGAGCAGGAGGCCGAGGGGCTCAAGGACGATTATGTAAGCGCCGAACACGTGTTTCTGGCCATCCTGAATCAGGAAAGCCGCAGTTCCTCGCTGCTACAGCGCCACGGCGTCACCAGAAAAGCGGTGCTCGAGGCACTGCAGAGCATTCGCGGCAACCAGCGTGTCACGGACCAGAATCCGGAAGGCCGCTACCAGGTCCTGGAAAAGTACTGCAAGGATCTGACCGGCTTAGCGCGTAAGGAAAAGCTGGATCCGGTAATCGGCAGAGACGAAGAAATACGGCGGGTGATCCAGGTTTTGAGCCGCCGTACCAAAAACAACCCGGTTTTGATCGGTGAACCGGGTGTGGGAAAGACGGCCATCGCGGAAGGCTTGGCTCTCAGAGTTGTCTCCGGAGATGTGCCGGACAGCCTGAAGGATAAGCAAATCTTAGCCCTGGATTTGGGAGCCCTGGTAGCCGGGGCTAAGTTCAGGGGGGAGTTCGAAGAACGTCTCAAGGCGGTGATCCACGAAATCGGCCAATCGGAGGGGCGCATTTTCCTCTTTATCGACGAGCTGCACACCCTCGTGGGAGCCGGTGCTGCCGAGGGATCCACCGATGCAAGCAATCTGTTGAAGCCGGCACTGGCCAGGGGCGAGCTGCGTGCGATCGGAGCTACTACCCTGGACGAGTACCGTAAGCATATTGAGAAGGACGCGGCGCTTGAGCGGCGCTTCCAGCAGGTCTACACGTCGGAACCCTCGGCGGAGGACACCATTGCTATCCTGCGGGGTATCAAGGATCGCTACGAGGTGCATCACGGCGTTCGGATCAAGGACGAGGCGTTGATCGCCGCCTCTATGCTCTCCGACCGCTATATCACCAGCCGTTTTCTGCCGGACAAGGCGATCGACCTGGTGGACGAGGCGGCAAGCAGGCTTAAGATGGAGATCGAGAGTCAGCCGATTGAACTGGATAAAATCCAGCGGCGCATCCTGCAGCTCGATATCGAACGGCAGGCCCTGCAAAAGGAAGACGATCCGGCCAGCAACGAACGTCGGGAAAAATTGGAAAAAGAGCTTGCGGAGCTGAAATCCACCCGCGACGGAATGCGGATGCAGTGGGAGAACGAGAAGAAGGTTATCGACGAAATCCGCACCCTCAAGGCCAACTTGGAGCAGTACAAGCGCGACGAGGCGCGGTACGAACGTGAGGGCGAACTCACCGCCGCGGCGGAGATCAAGCACGGCAAGATTCCGGAGACCAAAAAGCAGTTGGAGGAAAAAGGCAAAGAGCTCGAGAAGCTGCAGGCCGAACGTCAGCTGCTGCGAGAAGAGGTCTCCGAGGAGGATATCGCCCAGGTGGTCAGCTCCTGGACCGGCATTCCGGTGGCCAAGATGCTGGCGAGCGAGATGCAGAAGTATCTCAAGCTGGAAGAGACCCTCGGCGAACGGGTCATCGGACAGGAAGAGGCGATCACCGCTGTCTCCGATGCCATTCGCCGCAATAAAACCGGTCTGTCTGACGAGCAAAAGCCCCTCGGCTCGTTCATATTTATCGGTCCCACCGGCGTGGGAAAGACGGAGCTGGCCAAAACGTTGGCGGAGTTCCTCTTCGACGACGAGCGGGCTTTGACTCGCATCGACATGAGCGAGTACATGGAGAAATACTCCGTCAGCCGGCTCATCGGGGCGCCTCCCGGCTATGTGGGCTACGAAGAAGGCGGTCAGCTTACCGAGGCAGTACGCCGCCGTCCTTACTCGGTCATCCTCTTTGACGAGATCGAAAAGGCCCACCACGATGTCTTCAACGTGATGTTGCAGCTCCTCGATGACGGACGGCTGACCGACGGTCAGGGCCGGATGGTCGATTTTCGCAACGCGATCATCATTATGACCAGCAATATTGGAAGCGAGTTGATCTTGCAGGCTCAGAACCTCGACGATGTGAAGGAGCAGATCGAGGCGATGATGAAAAATACCTTCAAGCCTGAGTTCCTCAATCGCATCGATGAGATTATTACCTTCCGCCGGCTCGGTCCGGAACAGATCCTGAAGATCGTCGATCTGCAGCTGCGGCGTCTGAAGAAGCGTGTTGAGGGCAAGAATATCGAGCTTGAGTTTACGCGTGAGGCGGAACAGCATATTGCCGACGTAGGCTACGATCCCGCCTTCGGCGCCAGACCGCTACAGCGCACCGTCCAGGGAATCGTGCAGAGTCCGCTGGCAAAGATGATGCTCAATGGTGATATCAAGGAAGGCGATCGTGTGAAGGTCGATTACTCTGGAGAGGAATTGACCTTTGAGCCCGTAGGTACAATCGAGGCTGAGCATACGGCAGAGAGCGCTTGATGGACAATACGGCCGGGCGACGCGTCCGCCCTGCCGATTGTGTGCCCTGCCCGTTGTGTTCTGGTGTGGAGGAGTATATAATGATCTCCGGCTGCTGTGTAAAACGGTAAGCCGGTTTTTTTATCGGTTTCCTCTCGGCTCATGCGCTATAGTAATTACAAAGGCTTAATTGTAACAGCCTAATTAAAAAAACTATAGCGGGACGCAGGAATGCAAGGACAGTACATATACAAGACTGCGTAATTAAGGGAGTGACTCTATGAAGCGAGAAGCTGTTGCGGTGATATGGGATATCGAGGAGGTCACACCGTCGATTGTGGCGCCTTTTGTACAGGGGCTGTTGCGATATGCGGGGCAGTTTGGCCGTATGTCACTTCTGCGGATCTACGGTGACTGGTCCAAACCGGGAAACGCCCGCCTTGCCGAGGAGCTTGCCGGAGAGACGCAGGAGCTGATACACATTCCCGCTGCCCGAAGAGAGGAGGCTCGCACGAGCCTGGGGGCGAAGGCGATGGATCTTCTCCACACTATGCCCCATATTCGAACGCTTTTGCTTCTCAGCGGCAGTGAGATGATCATTCCCGCACTGCAGGTGATCCGCACCCGCGATGTACAGACAGTAGTCGTATGCGATGCACGGAGCGCCAGTGAAGAGCTGTTATTGGCGGCCGACGAGTTCAGAGATTTCCGAGATGTGACGGATGTGCCTGGGGAAACCGGCGGCGGCACACAGCCTCCCGCCTATGTCGGTGCTGAGGAAGCGCTCGAGCTACTCGAAGAGACGGTTATTTCGATGGAATCCAGAGGGGTACGGCCTTCTGTGGAGGCAGTACGGGTGCGGCTGAAACTGATGAATGTCGGATTTGACGAAACTAAACTGGGATATTCAAACTGGCAGGAGTTCCTAGGCTTTGCAGAAGAGCGGGGGGCGGTGCGCACCCTCTTCCGTGACCAGGATTTGGTGTTAACGGTTCCGCAGTATACAAATGACCGGGAAGGGCTAAGTTTGCCGGAGGTGTTCCGCAGATTTCTCGAGTGTCTTGCAGAGGCATCCGGGAGCACCAAAACGAGCTATGGAAACATGGCGAAGCTCTCCGCAGTGGAGCAGAAAATGAACGATCGCGGGGTCGATTACCGTCGGCACGGGTATTCTCAGTTGAAACGTCTTGCCGATGCGGCGGCAAAACGCGGACTCGCCAATATCTCCGTCAAGGACAGCGGATACCTGCTCTCCCTCACGCAGAAGGGCCGAAACTTGGCTCGCTGAGCGTAGTTCGGTTTCTACATTTAAACCCAATACATAAGGATAAATAACATGAAAAAGGATGCAATTGCCATACTGTGGGATATAGAGAATGTGACGCCCAGTACAAACACCCCTTTCGTAAAAGGTCTGCTCGAATATGCACGCGAGATTGGCCGTATCTCCGTAGCCAGGGCGTACGGGGATTGGACCCGCCCGGGTATAAAAAATACGGCCAAGGAATTGGCGGAAGAATCTTTCGAAATGCTGCATATTCCGCGCTCTAAAAAGAACAGCTCCGATATTGCTCTCGGAACCCAGGCGGTGGAACTGATCTATCAGTTTCCCCACTTACGGAAGCTGGTGTTGGTAACCGGTGATGCCGACTTTCGTCCGGTGCTGCAGGCAGTCAGGAAGCATGACATCGAGTCGATTATCATTTGTGATGCCAAGAGCGCCAGTGAGGACCTCTTATTGATGGCGGATGTGTACAAAGACTTTCGCGATTTGACCGAAGCCCCGTCCACCGTAGAACACGATGATTCGGCAACTTCCACGATAAGCAAGGAGGAGTCCTTCAGGCTTTTGCAGGAAGCGATAAGCTACATGACCAACCAAAACCGCATGCCCTCGCTGGGGGCGGTCAAAATACGCATGAAACTGCTGAACGAGAGCTTCGACGAACAAAAGCTCGGGTTCAAGTCCTGGAAAGCCTACGTCCTGGAGGCGGAAAAGCAGGGATACATACAAACGGCGGTCAAAAATCAGGATTTGATACTTTCGGTTCCCCAGCAGGCGGAACAGAATAAGGGACGCGCCCTACCCAATATTATATTCGAGTTTCTACGAGCCTTGGGGGAGGAAGCGAAAAAAATGCGCGGTGATAAAACGAAGCGTATCAATCTCTCTGCCGTCGGCCATGCTCTGCGGCAGCGTAAGATCGACTATCGGCAGCATGGATATTCGAAACTAAAAAAACTTGCCGATGCGGTTGAAAAGCGGGGGCTGGTCAATACCACGGTGGAAGGAAGCGACTATCTGCTCGAGCTGACCGAAAAAGGAACCGAGTTCCTTAGTTGAAGTTCTGAACCGCTTGCTCAACCTTCACAGTATTATGCTGCGTGTACGCCCCCTTTAAGACGATGGGGATACACTGCTACCAGGAGATCGGGGTTCATGAGATAAGCCGGCGCCGCGAATCGGTACTGCTCGGGGGGTATTACGACGAGATATTTATGGATATCCTTGCCAATGAGTTCGAGGGACAAATCTCACAGATCATGGCGAAAAAGAGCTGCGTCATGGCGAAAAAGAGCTGCGATAGCGTCGCAGACTTAGAAACCGCCGGATGAATCGTCTGAAGAGCGGTCCTGCTCTCCGTCGAATTCGGTAGTCTCCCTGTCCTGAGAGTCCTGAACCGGCTGGGAGTTTTTGACCTCTTTATAGAGATCCTGCACCTGTTCTACATATTCCAGCGGAACCTCAACATGCCCCCAGCCGTGCTGGAGCTGGAAGATCCCGTTGTAGGCAGTGTCGTGATAGCTGACGAATACATAGGGAATATCGTAATCTTTGAGAACCATCTCTAAGATATTGGCCTCCATTTCCGTATCGATAGTGACTGCATTGGGGCGATTTTTTACCGGAAACATAGCACGGTCTCCTCACTCAATATAATACTTTTATTATAACATACTATCTTCGGGACGCCCATATGAGTGCACAGTTGTGAGCGGATTTCCGCAGCTAAAAATGGAAAAAATGGATATGCTCTTCGTTCTAAGGATTTCCACAATGCCGCAAACCTTTTATGCTTGAAGAAAGAGCGAAGTTTACGGAGGCGAGTATGAAAATACGGACGAGGCTACTGTTATTAAACGGCTTATTTATCATCGGCATAGTAGTGGTAATGGGGGTCATGTCGTATTACGGAAATCGGCAGGAGCGTTTTAACGAGCTGGTGTTGGAAGTGCACAACGTTCGTGCTGAAGTCTACCACACAAATTTAAAACTAAAAAATACGCTTTACGGGACTCAACTGCAGAAATCCTATAATGAGTTTGTCTCCGCCTATGACGTGCTGAAGTCAGATATCGAGGAGCTCCTTCAATCTTCTTTTTTTCAAAATAGTCTGAAAGGGCGCGAGGGTATTGCGGAAGCAATGCGAGGAGTGAGGAATGTCCAAGAGCGAAATCAAGAGCGGGTTGATACAATAGTCGCTGGAATGGAGACACTTATCGAGCAACACCCTGATTATATGCCGGGGCTTATTCGTGCAGAGGAGTACTATGACAGTCAGCGGGTGAGGGAAATCAAGAAGGATGTAGAAAGCTTAAGCACCTTTTTCAGCGACAACATGGAAAGCCAGACCAGCCGTTTCATTCGCGCAATTGAAAATGAGGCAGAAAGCATTCGCACGCGAATCCTGTATATCGCTTATGCGATCTCTCTGGGAATTCTTGCCGTGGTTTCTATTTTTTCTCTCGCAGTACTCCGCTTTATCCGCGGTCGGCTTGATAGCCTGCAGAGCGGAATGGACCGGTTGATCGACCGCGATTTTTCATGTCGGCTGGAGGAGGAGAGCAGCGACGAATTATCCACCCTTTCCAGCTCGATCAATTGCTTTATCCAGCAGTTTGCTGAGATTATCGATCAAGTGAAGGAGTTGTCCGAGCAGAGTGCGGAACTTGATCGTGAGATGGAAACAGCGGCGCAGGACTCTTCCTCGGCGGCAAAGCAGATGAGCGGAAATGTGACTACCATTTCCTCGCAAATCGAGCGGCTTGTTCATCGTCTTGAAGACTCGAGCTCTTCTGTGAAAACGATTTTTGAACGGATTGCGCGCCTTGCAGAGAAGGTGGAGGGGCAGTCTTCGGCGGTAACCGAGAGCAGCTCCTCAGTGGAGGAAATGACCGCTTCCATTGAAAACGTCACTTCCATTAGCCGTAAGCGCCGTGAGAAAGCACAGGAACTGGTGGACATCACCGCTCAAGGTGGCGAGCGGATGCGGGAGACCGACAATCTGGTAGAGGAAAATGCTGAGGATGTCAACGAGATTCTCAAGGTAATAGGCATTATCAACAACATTGCCGCGCAGACTAATCTGCTCTCGATGAATGCCGCCATCGAGGCGGCCCACGCCGGGGATGCCGGACGAGGCTTTGCAGTGGTGGCGGAAGAGATTCGCAACCTTGCGGAGAGCTCAAACAATAACGCTAAGAAAATTAAAACCACCATCAATACCATTGCGAACCGGATTAACCAGGTCCATGAGAGCAGCTCCGACAGCCGCAAGGCCTTTGAGCGGATCGAGCAGGAAACCCGGAATACGAGCGAGGCGATGGAGGAGATTACCTCCAGCATGCAGGAGTTGAGCCAGGGAAGCCGGGAAATCATGGAGGCAATGAACTCCCTTTCCGAAACGACACAGGAACTGCAACAAGAGAGCGAAGAAATCAAACGGAACACCGAGGAAGTGAGTGGCGCCTTGGACGATATTCGTAGCATCGGCGAGACCGTCAACGAGGGGATAAAGGAGGTCGAACAAGGCAGCGGGCGCATCAGTACCGCCATTGAGCGCGTGCGTACGGTGAATGAAAAGAGCAGTCAGGCGGTTCGGGAGCTGAGCCGAGAGGTGGCGGAGTTTACGACCCGAGTAGAGGATGCCGAAGAGAATACATCGGAGAATGCAGCAGATTATGCTGCAGAGGATGAAGGGATGCAGGAGGGTGAGGGGAGAAAGTAGCCGGAACGGCACGTAATGACCTCTTGTTCGACGTCCTCCAGATCCACCGCATAACTCATAAGGCGGCTTCCTTCCGAAGGAAAAGCGTTGGGATTACAAAAATTAGGGATGTTTGAATGTAACTCCTAAGAAAAAGAATGGGGTATGGTGTTGACTGCCAGAAAAAGCGGATGTACAATATTAATGCAAGCGGTTGCATTAAACACAGTAAGCTGTGCAATCGGGTATCGTGAAGAGAAAGTCCGGTGTATTGGCTGTACATGGGCAGGTAGCCGTCGATAAAGGCGGTAAAAAGGGTCTAAAAACATGTGCTGGACAGGAGCAGTAGACGACTAAATGCAAGCGCTTGCATATACAACGTATGGAACGACTGCGGAGCGGGATGGCTCCTGGGGGCGTTTTGAAAGAGGCATAAGGCCCCGTGCTCGCATAAAGCCCCGCGCTCCCGGCCCTGGCACTCGGAACTAGGAGGATCGAAATCGAACGCGTAACGATGCATGATATAGCGAAAATCGCGGGAACCAGTCTTTCCACGGTCTCCCGCAGCCTGAATGACAACCCTTCGATCTCCTCGGATACGCGGCGCCGGATAAAAACAATCGCCAAGGCCTACGGTTTTGAAGTCAATGCGAGCGCCCGCAGTCTCGCGACCAAGCGTAATAGCACCGTAGGGGTAATCTATCCTGAGTCGCTGGATAATGAGGATAACTTCTACTACGCCGGCATTCTGCTGCGGAATATTCGAGAGATTCTGGAAGAGGCGGAACTCGATCCGCTGATCTCTTTTACCCGTAACAATGTAACCGGAGAGAGTAACATACGCAGGCTCATCGGGCAGGGAAAAGTGGAGGGTCTGCTGCTCATCCAGCCTTCTATTGAAAGCGAGGACCTGGCGGCGGTCAAGGCTTCAGGGCTTCCTTATGTGCTGCTCCACTTTCTGCCGGAGGGCATCTCATACAAAGACGTTTCGTATGTGTACACCGATCATGAGTACGGTGGAAAAATTGCGACTGAGCATCTTATCGGTCTGGGGTGCCGCAGGATCGCGTGCATTACCGAGCGGGAGCGACAATTTCGCGAACGCACCGCCGGCTACCGCCGCGCCCATGCGGAGGCGGGGATTCCGGTTCATGAAGAGTTGGTGTTTTCGGCGGATGCCGCCTATGAAGCCGGCTACGAGACAGTGATGCGGTGGCGAGGTCGACTTACCTCCATCGACGGACTGTTCGTTCAGGCCGATATTGCGGCAGTGGGCGCGTTGAGCGCTCTCAGAGAGCTCGGCGTATGTGTACCTGAAGATATGCCCTTAGTGGGATACGACGATATTAGGCTCGCGCGTTTGATCAATCCTGCACTTACCACGGTACATCAGCCGCACCGGAAAATCGTCCGCGAGGCATGCCGGCGCCTTGTAGAGATGCTGAGCGACAGAGAAGCTCCGGAGCCGCTGCAGCGCACAGTCGTACCTTGGCTTGTGGTCCGGGAGTCGGCTCCGGAACTATCATCGAATTCCTCTCAAAGTGAAGACAACAACATTGAAGTGGAGGAGTGAAGTGAGCGAGTACCTCTACGGAGACTACGGCCCCGAATGGTGGAAGGATGCGGTGGTATACCAGTTGTATCCCCGCAGTTTTGCCGACTCCGACGACGATGGTATCGGGGATCTCAAAGGAATTCTCTCCAAAGTGGACTATTTACAGCGTCTCGGGATTGATGCGGTCTGGCTCAATCCTGTCTACGCCTCGCCCGATTGGGACTACGGCTACGATATCGAGAATTACTACGCGATAGATCAGCAGTACGGAACGCTCGAGCAGTTTGACACGCTCAAGGAGGCTCTGCACAGCAGGGGGATACGGCTGGTGATGGATCTGGTGGTCAATCACACTTCTGACCGCCACCCGTGGTTTCTGGAATCTGTCTCCGATCCAAAGGGACCGCGGGGGGACTTCTACATTTGGCGCCCACCGGTAGACGGCGGTCCGCCGAATAACTGGGACTCGTTTTTCGGCGGGTCGGCATGGAGTTATGTGGAGGAACGGGGAGAGTACTATCTCCATCTTTTTTCGCCCCATCAGCCGGACCTTAACTGGGACAATCCCTCCGTACGGGAAGAGATTCAGCGCATTATACGCTGGTGGGCGGACCGCGGCATCGACGGCTTCAGAATGGATGTCATTAATATGATTAGCAAGCATCCGGAACTGCCAAACGACAACCGGGATTTGGATCCGTTAGCGGTGCGAGGCACGGTCTTCTTCGAAAACGGGCCGCGGCTCGACGACTATCTGCAAGAGTTGCGCCGTAACACGGTAAGCGGGCGCGATCTTTTCTTCATCGGGGAGTGTCCCGGCGCTCATTTGGAAGATGTACTGAACCTTTCGGGATACTCCCGCGGAGAGCTTGATGCGGTGTTCCAGATGGAGTTGATGGAGCTCGATCACGGGGAGGGCGGTAAATGGGATATCCGCCCCTGGAAGCCGGAGGAGTTTGCCAGTGTAATAGAACGGTGGCAGAAAAAGCTCGAGGAGACAGCGTGGCGAGCCAACTTTTTTAGCAATCACGACCAGCCTCGTGCGCTTTCACGTTTCGGCGATGATCGGCAGTATCGCCGCGAGTCGGCTACTATGCTCGCGACGGTTTTGCTGAGTCTCACCGGGACCCCCTTTATTTATTACGGCGAGGAAATCGGAATGACCAACGCCGCCTATGAGAATATTAACGAATACCGCGATGTGGATACCTTGAACTTCTACCGCCTCGAGCTAGAGAACGGGGCCGCTCCGGAGGAGATCATGCGCAAAGTGCGGTATATGAGCAGGGACAATGCCCGGAGCCCTATGCAGTGGAACGGAGAAGCGGGAGCAGGATTTTCCAACGGACGACCGTGGATTCCGTTGGCTCCGCGTTACCGGGACATCAATGTGGAAGAGGAGAGCGCGGCGGAAGATTCGATCTTTTCCTACTACCGTTCCATGATCGAGCTGCGGCGCAGTTCCCTTGCCCTGCGCAGAGGTAAATTTCGGCGTCAGTATGTGGGCAGTACGCAGGTATTTGCTTTTCAAAAGCATATGGGCAGTGAGGAGTATTTGATTCTATCCAATCTTGCCGGTACGGAGATCCGCGTCGTGCTGCCTGCGGAAGGACGGAGAAACTGGCAGGAGCGGGCGATCGGAAATTATACCGACTCTCACGCCCCGGGGGATCAAGATCACTGTACACTCCGGCCGTACGAGGCACTCGTGTGCCGCCGTACGAGCCGAAGCGGAGGGAACACGTAGTGTTCCCCATAGAAAAACCGAGGAGGTTTCGTAGATCATGAAACGTGTTACACAAATTTTGGGCGTATTGGTCCTGGGACTCACCCTAGGCTTCTTCACTGCCTGCGGACAGGAAGAGGGCCAAGGTGAAAAGGGTCAGAAAGAAAAGAGCGAGGCGGAATCCGCTCAATTCACGGAAAACCCCTGGACAAACGGGCAGGACCTGTCGGGGACGGAAGTGCAGATTTTCGGTGCATTCGTTGAGCCGGGCTCCAATCTGTTCGTTGAGAGCATGAAAGATTTTGAAGAACAGACCGGAATAGACGTACGGTATGAAGGTTCCAGCGATTTTGAGTCGCTTATCACCGTGCGGGTAGAGGGCGGCGACCCTCCGGATGTCGCGGCGTTCCCGCAGCCGGGGCTGCTGCAGGATTTTGTAAGTCGGGGCAAGGTACAGGATTTGAACGACTGGTTCGAGCCTGGCTACCTCAAGGAGTATTACGATCAGAGTTGGCTCAACATCGCCACTATGGGCAATATTATGGCCGGCGTGTGGTATCGGGCCAACGTAAAGAGTCTGGTGTGGTATCCCAAGGCTGAGTTCGAAGAGGCCGGCTATGAGGTGCCTAAGACCTGGGACGAGATGATGGAGCTCACGCAGCAAATGGTGGACGACGGCCGCGTGCCCTGGTCCATCGGTATCGAGAGCTCCGGTGCAACGGGCTGGGTCGCAACCGACTGGCTGGAAGATATCATGCTGCGCACCGTAAAGCCTGAAAAGTACGATGCCTGGGTAAACGGCGAGCTGCCGTTTGACTCTGAAGAGGTTCGCCGGGCCTGTAACATCATGGCCGATATCTGGTTTAACGAGGAGTACGTTCTCGGCGGGACTAAAAGTATCCTGACCGTACCTTTTGGCGATGCACCGCAGCCGCTGTTTGCCGATCCGCCTAAGGCCTGGCTGCACCGGCAGGCAAGCTTCATCACTGACTTCTTCCCGGAGGAAGGTACCATGGGTGAGGATATCGACTTCTTCTATCTGCCCCCGATCGACGAAGAGCAGGGCAAGCCGGTTCTTGGCGCCGGGGATATCATGGGTGCGTTTACCGACCGCCCCGAGGTGCGAGCTGTAATGCGCTACCTGGCCACCGGCGAGTCGATCGAAGAGTGGGTCAAGTCCGGCGGCGTTGTAGCGCCCCACAAAGACGCCAAGCTCAGCTGGTATCCCACCGAGGCAAACCGCAAGTATGCGGAGATTCTCCGGAACGCCGATACGTTCCGCTTTGACGGCTCGGATCTGATGCCCGGACAGGTCGGCGCGGGCGCCTTTTGGAAGCAGATGACCAATTGGGTCAGCGGCGACAGCCTGGATCAGGTGCTTCCCGCCATCGATCAAGCTTGGCCGGAAGAAGAGTAGAGAAGAATAGAAGCAGGAACGCACCTTTGAAATACGCTTTCTCGAACGTTTCCTTGCCGCCTCTCTTCGGGGAGGCGGCATCTTGAGCACGCAATGTCGTGTGAGCAAGGAGGCAAGGAATATTGACATGCAGCCTATGCAGTTGGTAATAATTCAATAGTCCTAAACGGAAGCACTTCTTCGGTTAGCGCACCGAAAAGTGGGTATGTTTATTGACAAAAACCAGATGCTTTGCTAATCTGCCGGAGCATTCGGCAAGCCCTTGTAGCTCAGTCGGTAGAGCACATCCATGGTAAGGATGGGGTCACCGGTTCAAGTCCGGTCGAGGGCTCTCTGTGACTGTGCGCGGGAAAACCATATTGACACATTCGGGAAATCCCGGTAAGTTTAAACTGCCATTATGTGGCGTATAGTGGCGGTAGAGTATTGAGATTGGAGTGATTCGGCATGGCAAGCAAGAAAAAAGGTGTGGTAGAGAAAATCGCTCTCAAGTGTTCAGAGTGCGGTCGTAGAAACTACACCACTAAGAAGAACCGCAGAAATATGCAGGGTAAGCTGGAACTGAAGAAATACTGCCGTTTTGAGCAGAAGCATACGCTGCACAAAGAGACAAAAGTTAAGTAGTTATATATTTAGGCCAGTAGCTCCAACGGCTAGAGCGTCGGTCTCCAAAACCGAATGTTGTAGGTTCGAATCCTACCTGGCCTGTTTTTTTTGCTTTTGAAAGGAATCGGGATGAAGAAACTAATTCAATTTTTTAAAGATAGTTACGCGGAGCTGAGAAGGGTTGTGTGGCCGAGCAGAGAAACGGTTGCCTCTTCCACGAAGGTCGTGATCGTTTCGGTGATCGCCTTTGCCATTGTGTTGGGTATGGTTGACTTTCTTTTGCTCAGAGGGATCGATTTTATATTCTAATCCCGATCTCCAGTGTATAAGGCTTACCGCTCATGCAGTGATAGCGCCGTCCTTCAATCCCGCTTCTTCGAGTCAAGGTGAATAGTCGGGTAATCAGAGGAGAACGATAAAATGGCGAAAGGATGGTATGTCCTTCACACCTATTCAGGATACGAAAATAAGGTTGAAAAGTTCATCCGAAAGATGATGCAGGAGTCCCCTTTTAGCGAGGTTATCTATGATATCAAGGTCCCGTCCGAAGATGTCGTAGAGGTGCGGGATGGTAAAAAGAAAGTAACTAATAAGAAGTTTCTTCCCGGCTATATCCTGCTTGAAATGGATCTTCCCGATCAGGGCTGGAAAAGCATTTGCTCCCAGATTAGGAAGATTCAAGGCGTTACCGGTTTTTTAGGCTCTATGGGCAACAGCAAACCGCAGCCCATTTCCTCGGAAGAAGCTCGGGGAATCCTACAGAAAGCCGGAGAAATAAAATCCGACCGAGTCATGAAGCCGAAACAAGACTTTGCCAAGGGTGAGTCGGTACGGATTATAGAAGGACCTTTTGACACCTTTACTGGAACGATCGAAGAGGTGAACCTCGAGAAAGGGAAGCTTCGCGTTTCGGTCGGTATTTTCGGACGCTCCACACCAGTGGAGGTGGATTTCCTCCAGGTGGAGAAAATATAACGGCAGAACATCCCTCGTTGAGGGACGTAACGATGGGAGTCCGCCCGCATGGCGGACGCTATTACCACATACGGAGAAGAATATATGGCTAAGAAGAAGGTTGCAGCGGTCATAAAGCTGCAGGTGCCGGCGCAAAAGGCGACTCCGGCCCCTCCTGTTGGACCTGCTCTCGGGCCGCACGGAGTAAGTGCCCCGCAGTTCGTTCAGCAGTTCAATGACCGTACCAAAGATTTTGAAGCCGGCTTGACCATTCCCGTAGAAATTACGGTGTACCAAGACCGGAGTTTTTCGTTCATCACAAAGACACCTCCCGCAGCCGTGCTGATTAAACGGGCATGCGGTATCGATGGCGGTTCAGCTGAACCTCACAAGGTGAAGGTGGCAAAGATTACCCAGGATCAGATTCGCGAGATCGCGGAGACGAAGATGCCGGATCTCAACGCCAACGACATCGAAGCGGCAATGAAGATCGTTGCCGGAACCGCCCGAAGCATGGGCGTTGAAGTGGAGGCCGCACAATGAGGCGCGGAAAGAAATACAGTGAAGCGCTGAAGAATGTGGACCGGAGCAAAAACTATCCGGTAGATGAGGGAATAGGTCTGGTAAAAGAGAACTCCTTTGCCAATTTCGATGAAACCGTCGAGATGAAAGTGAAGGTCAAGCTGAAAAAGAGCCAGACCATTCGCGATACCCTGGTGTTGCCCAATCAGTTCAAAGGAGACAAGCGCATTCTCGTCTTCGCCAAGGGCGATAAAGCCGAAGAGGCCAAAGAAGCAGGTGCCGCCTACGTGGGAGATACTGACTTGGTCGAAGCGATACAGGGTGGCTGGCTTGATTTTGATGTTGCGGTGGCCACTCCCGATATGATGAAGGATGTCGGCAAACTCGGACCCATCCTCGGGCGCAGAGGGCTTATGCCTAATCCCAAGACTCAGACGGTGACCTTCGACATCAAGGAGGCGGTTGCGGAGCTCAAGAAGGGACGCATCGAGTATCGTTCGGATAAAACCGGAGTTGTGCACTTTTCGATCGGGAAAGTATCGATGGACAAAGAGAAGATCGCGGAAAATCTTAAAACCGTCCTTGACGAGATCGAGAAGAAGCGGCCTTCCGATATAAAAGGCGATTTCATGCAGACCGTGTATCTCGCCTCGACGATGGGGCCGGGTGTGAAGCTCGACCACCGTGGCCGCGCGTAGGTAAGGAGGAGACCATGGCATATGAGACAAGAGTAACAGAAGAGAAAGTCGGCTTCGTAAATAGACTCAAAGAAGCCTTCCAGAACTCCAGCGATTTCATCTTTACCGATTACCGCGGGCTGAACGTCACTCAGATGAACGAGCTGCGAGATAAACTTCGTGAGGCTGATTCCGGATTTCGGGTCGTAAAGAACCGTTACGCAAAAATCGCTCTCGACGATATGGAGCAGCCGAAGGTCGACGATATGCTCGTCGGGCCCACTGCGGTTGCGCTGCCCACTAAGGAAGCGACTCCTGTCGCTAAGGTACTCGTGGATTTTCAGAAGGAATATCCAATCGAGATCAAGGGCGGTATCATCGAAGGCAACGTCTTCACTCCCGCACAGGTAGAGGAGTTCAGTAAGCTGCCCACCAGGGATGAACTCATCGCTAAGCTGATGGGAACTATGAACGCTCCGGTGCAGAAATTTGTCACCGGTCTTCACCAGATCCCAAGCAAATTCGCCCGTACCTTGCAGGCGGTAGCAGATAAGAAGAAAGATCAGGGCGAGTGAAGTTCCTTCAAAAATCGAAGATTTGTGAAGTGCTTCAAGTAGGAATCTATTCCGGCGTTGACCGGAATTGTAATAGCAGCGGTGGTAGTCTTCTTTTCCGTGCCATGCTATCGACCGCATTATATTAAAGGAGAAGTTAATATGGCAGAGTTGACAAAAGACGACATTCTGGAAGCCGTCGCGAATATGAGTGTTCTGGAGCTTTCCGAACTCATTTCCGCGATGGAAGAGAAATTCGGCGTAACTGCCGCCGCTCCCGTTGCGGCCGCCGGTGCTGCTGCTCCCGCCGAAGGCGGCGCAGCCGAAGAGGAAGAGGAGCAGACCGAGTTTGACGTAATTCTGAAAGGCGTAGCCGACGGTAAGAAAATTCCCGTCATCAAAGAGGTTCGCGCCATTACCGGCCTTGGCCTGAAAGAGGCGAAGGAAGTGGTTGAATCGGGCGATAAAGCGTTGAAAGAGGGCGTGACCAAAGAGGAAGCGGACCAGATGAAGGAAAAGCTCGAGACAGCTGGCGCAGAAGTTGAAGTCAAATAGACACACAGCGCGAGTTTCGAGAGTACAGAGTACAGAGCATAGACTCGATACAGCCACCGGCGCAGTATGCGCCTGGTGGCGTATTGTGTCTTTAATCCGACGAGATCAGGGTGCAGTGTATTGTGTAGATACATTGGGAATAGAATAGAGAAGAGCAATATCAAGGGTTCCGGCACGGTGAATATCTTCGATGTTTGCAGGTGTTTGGAATGAGAAAGTTTTCGAATAAGCTTCGTGTTACTGCGAAGTGTGCTAGGGGGTGGTGATGCTTTCAGGCGGCAAAGCCATGAGAAAGAGAACATATATAGGGGAAGATTTCCGGGAAGTGATGAGTCTCCCGAATCTTATCGACATTCAGCTCTCCTCCTACGAGCGGTTTCTGCAAAGGAATAGGCTTAAAGAGGGTAAGCAGCTTCTTTTGCAGGGGCTGGAAGAGGTATTTCAGAGCATCTTTCCGATCGAAAGTCCCAATGGGGATATGAGTCTCGAATATTCTCATTATACCATAGAAGAAGAAGGAATCAAGTTTGATGAAGAGCAATGTAAACTGAAGGGGCTCACCTATGCGGCGCCGATCAAGGCCCGCATAAACTTAGTATTCCGGGAGACCGGAATCATGACCCTGAAGGATATTTATATAGGCGATATCCCCCTCATGACAGATCGGGGCACTTTTATCGTGAACGGCGCCGAGAGAATCGTGGTCAGCCAGATACACCGCTCTCCGGGCGTTATCTTTTCACACGATAAAGGAGTCTATAGCTCTCGCATAATTCCCTACCGGGGTTCCTGGCTGGAGTTCGAGATAGATCAAAAGAAAGAGTTGATTTACGCTAAGATCGACCGAAAGAAACGGATTCTCGGCACGCTCTTTCTACGCGCCCTCGGATACGAGTCGAGGGAAGAGCTTATCGGCGTATTTTATAATAGTGAGCCGATGAAGGTAGAAGATACTCCGGAGCGGAAAGAGAAGCTGGTAGGACAGGTACTTGCGAAGGCGATCTATGTAGAAAATGATGAAGGTGATAGCCGGAAGCTCTACCGCGCGGGGGATAAAGTTCATCCTCACGACGTAGATGAGTTGCTTCACTCTGGAATTAATGAGGTCGAGGTAATCAATCAGAGTCATCCCAATTCCCTGCACTCAGACATCATTCTCAACTGCTTTGAACGGGAAGAGGTAAAGTTTACGCGAAATGACGTGGACGTCGACGAGCCGACAAAAGAGGACGCGCTGGTGGCAGTCTACTCGGTGCTCATGCCGGGCGAGCCGATCACCATAGAGAGTGCGGAGAAGGATCTGCAGTCGATGTTCTTCACCTCCCGCCGGTACGATCTAGGCAGAGTGGGGCGTTATAAGCTTAATAAGAAGTTTGATTACGAGAATCCGGATGAAAGTCAGGTTCTCAGCCTTCAGGACATTACCAATACAATGCGCTTTTTGATTCATGTGTACATAGGGGAAGCCAATGTGGACGATATCGACCACCTTGGTAACCGGCGTATTCGCTCGGTCGGCGAGTTAATGGCGAATCACCTTAAAACCGCGTTTACCCGCATGGAGCGCATTGCTAAAGAACGCATGAGTCTCAAGGAGACGGATACGGTTAAGCCGCCCGATCTCATATCGATAAAGCCGATTGTAGCGGCGATAAAGGAGTTTTTCGGCTCCAGTCAGCTTTCGCAGTTCATGGATCAGGTCAACCCACTGGCGGAGCTCACCCATAAACGGCGCCTCAATGCGCTCGGACCGGGTGGTCTCTCGCGTGAACGGGCAGGATTTGAGGTGCGAGACGTACACTACACGCATTATGGGCGAATGTGCCCCATCGAAACCCCTGAGGGTCCAAATATCGGACTGATCGTTTCACTGGCCAATTATACCAGAGTAAACGAATACGGGTTTCTTGAATCTCCCTATCGACGGGTGAAAGACGGAAAGGTGACCGAGGAAATCGAGTACCTCTCCGCGATGGATGAAGAACGGCACTACATTGCCCAGGCAAACGCTGCAATCGACAAATCGGGGAACTTCCAGGACGATATGGTCTCTGTGCGCAAGGCGGGTGACTACACCACCAAACCGCCCGAGGATATCGTCTATATGGATGTTTCGCCGAAGCAGGTGATCTCCGTATCCACCAGCCTGATTCCCTTTCTTGAACATGACGACGCAAACCGTGCCCTGATGGGCTCAAACATGCAGCGACAGGCGGTTCCTCTGGTATTTCCCGAGGCGCCCCGCGTTGGAACCAGTATGGAGGGTAAAACCGCCTATGACTCCGGCGTACTGCTGAAGTCTCGCCGGGCCGGAACGGTCGAGTATGTGACCAACAAACGAATCGTCATCAAGCCTGACAATGCCCAGGACCCCGAAGAGCGGGATGTATACAATCTGATTAAATACCAGAAAACCAATCAGGATACATGCTTTAACCATAAGCCCCTGGTGCAGGTGGATCAGAAGGTTGCGGACGGAGAGATGCTTGCCGATGGACCGGGAACCGATCAAGGAGAACTGGCCCTTGGCCGCAACGTGACGGTCGGTTTCGTCCCTTGGAACGGCTACAACTTCGAAGATGCCATTCTCATCTCTGAGAAGGTGGTCAAAGAAGATATCTACACCTCTGTTCATATCAAAGAGTTCAATATAGAGATCCGGGAGACTAAACTCGGATCGGAAAAGTTGACTCGCGACATTCCAAATGTGAGTGAGAAAACTCTTGAACTCCTGGACGAAGAGGGGATTATCAATGTCGGCGCACGGGTGCGCTCCGGTAATATCCTCGTGGGAAAGGTTACGCCAAAGTCGGAGACCGAAACCACACCGGAGTTTAAGCTGCTCAACTCGATCTTCGGAGAAAAGGCCAAAGAGGTGAAGGACAGTTCCCTGCGGGTGCCTCACGGGACCGAGGGGACGGTCATCGATATTCAGCGCCTCAAGCGTTCCGAGGGGGACGATTTGTCGCCTGGCGTGGAGGAGGTGGTAAAAGTATTGATCGCCACTAAGCGCAAGCTGCAGGAAGGCGATAAGATGGCGGGGCGCCACGGAAACAAGGGTGTCGTCGCCAGGGTTCTGCCTGAGGAGGACATGCCCTTCATGGAAGACGGTACGTCCCTCGATATCTGTCTCAGTCCGCTCGGAGTGCCGAGCCGTATGAACTTAGGTCAGCTCTTGGAAACCCAGTTAGGCTGGGCTGCAGTGCAGCTTGACGAATGGTTTGATACACCAGTGTTTCAGTCGGCTCACCCGGAGATGATCAGCAAGACTTTGGAGAAGGCGGGACTTCCGGGCAACTCCAAAACCACGTTGAGGGACGGGAGAACTGGCGATAAGTTTGTATACCCGGTATTTGTGGGCAGTATGTATATGCTGAAGCTTCACCACTTGGTGGATGACAAGATGCACGCCCGTTCTACCGGACCGTACTCGCTAGTAACCCAGCAGCCGCTCGGAGGTAAAGCGCAGTTCGGCGGTCAGCGGCTCGGAGAGATGGAGGTCTGGGCCCTTGAGGCCTACGGTGCCGCCAATACTCTCCAGGAGCTGTTGACGATAAAATCTGACGATATGAACGGTCGATCTAAGATCTACGAGGCTATCGTCAAAGGTGAGCCGTCTTCGAGCGCCGGGGTGCCGGAGTCCTTCAACGTGCTAATACAAGAGCTGCGGGGACTAGCACTCGACGTTACGATATATGACTCCAAGGGTAAACAAATCCCGCTCACCGAACGCGATGAAGAACTGATTAACCGTAAGGGAAACCAGTTCTAGCGAGGAGTTAAAGATATGAGAGAAATACAGGATTTCGATAACATTATGATACAGTTGGCCTCGCCCGAGCAGATTCGGGCGTGGTCATACGGCGAGGTCAAAAAGCCGGAAACTATTAACTACCGCACTCTTCGTCCGGAGAAAGACGGGCTCTTCTGTGAGCGTATCTTTGGTACGACCAAAGAGTACGAGTGTTATTGCGGTAAGTTTAAGTCAATCCGTTACAAAGGGGTGATCTGCGACCGCTGCGGTGTCGAGGTTACTCACTTCAAGGTGCGCCGTGAACGGATGGGGCATATCGAGCTCGCCAGCCCGGTAAGTCATATCTGGTACTACCGTTCGGTTCCATCCCGGATGGGACTTCTGCTGGACCTCTCCATCGCTTCCTTGCGTTCGGTGCTCTACTACGAGAAATACATCGTCATCGAACCGGGCGAAACGGATCTCAAGAAAATGGATCTCCTCTCGGAGGAGGAGTTCATGGAGGCCCGTGAACGTCACGGAATGAGTTTTACCGCCGGTATCGGAGCAGAAGCGGTCCGAACCCTACTCGAAGGCATCGATCTTGATGTGCTCTCGGCGGAGCTGCGTGCGAAGATGATCGAGAAGGGCCAGAAGGCGGACAAGCGCCTGCTAAAACGGATCGAGATCGTGGAGAACTTCAAGGAGTCCGGGAATCGTCCGGAGTGGATGATTCTGGACACCATACCGGTGATTCCCCCTGAGCTGCGGCCCATGGTCCAGCTTGACGGGGGGCGTTTTGCTACAAGCGATCTCAACGACCTTTATCGCAGGGTTATCAACAGGAATAACCGGCTCAAACGGCTAATGAGCCTCAACGCTCCGGATATCATTATCCGGAACGAGAAACGTATGCTGCAGGAGGCGGTAGACGCCCTTTTTGACAACTCTAAAAAGAAGCGGGTGGTCAAGGGCGCCAGCAATCGTCCGTTGAAATCCCTCAGCGATATGCTGAAGGGGAAGCAGGGGCGTTTTCGGCAGAATTTGCTGGGAAAGCGTGTCGACTATTCCGGCCGTTCGGTCATTGTGATCGGACCCGAGCTGCGGCTTCATCAGTGCGGGCTGCCTACCAAGATGGCCCTCGAGCTCTTCAAGCCCTTCATCATGAAGAAGCTTGTGGAGCGGGATGTGGTCTACAATATTAAAAAGGCCAAGACGCTGGTGGAGCAGGAGACGCAGGAGGTCTATGCGGTTCTCGACGAGGTGGTGAAAGAGCATCCGGTGCTGCTTAACCGTGCGCCCACTCTACACCGTCTTGGTATCCAGGCCTTCGAGCCGGTATTGGTAGAGGGCAAGGCCATCAAGCTGCATCCGCTGGTCTGTCACGCCTACAACGCGGATTTCGACGGAGACCAGATGGCAGTACACGTGCCACTCACGCAGGCGGCGCAGATCGAGTGCTGGACCCTGATGCTTTCGTCGACCAACCTTCTCAACCCTGCGGACGGCGGTCCGATCGTGTTCCCGAGCCAGGATATGGTGCTGGGAATCAACTATTTGACTCGCCACAAACCCGGCGATCCGGGAGAAGGCAAACACTTCTATAACGTGGACGAGGTCATGTTGGCCCTTGATGCCGGAGCGATCTCTTACACTGCTGAGGTCAACGTCAAAATCAACGGAGAATGGGTAAAAACCACCGCCGGACGCATCATCTTCAATGATGCCATGCCCGATGACGTGGAGTTTGTAAACGATCAGCTCGGCGATAAAGAGCTGCGAAAGTTTGTCGGTCAAAATTACGCCCGGCACGGGTCGGACGTAGTTGTGCGCATGCTCGATGCGATCAAAGATATCGGGTTCCGATATGCCACCTTGTTTGGCGCTACTATCGGTGTGGGTGACGTGGTAATTCCAGAGAAAAAGCGCCCCATGATCGACGAGGCCAACAATAGGGTCATGGAGATTCAGAATCAGTACCTCCAGGGACATATTACCCAGGAGGAGCGCTATAACCGGGTTATCGAGGTCTGGAGTAAGACCAATGAAGACCTGACTAACGAGTTGATGGATCTGCTGAAGAACGACCGCGGCGGCTTTAACCCGGTGTTCATGATGGCCGACTCCGGTGCTCGGGGAAGCCGCACTCAGATCAGGCAGTTGGCCGGTATGCGCGGACTAATGGCCAAACCTTCAGGCGATATTATCGAATTGCCGATCCGCTCCAACTTTAAGGAGGGGCTGTCGGTCATCGAGTTCTTTATCTCCACCAACGGCGCCCGTAAGGGGCTTGCAGATACTGCCTTAAAGACGGCCGATGCCGGCTATCTTACCCGCCGCCTGGTCGATATTGCCCAGGATGTGGTAGTCAATGAAGATGACTGCGGCACTATCAACGGGATCGAAATCGCTGCCATCAAGGACGGCGAAGAGGTGGTCGAACGGCTGCAGGACCGGATTGCCGGCCGTTTCACCCTGGAACGAGTCAAGCATCCGATTACCGGAGAGATCATTGTCGATGTGAACGATGTTATCACCGACAATATCGCCGCCCAAATAGAAGAGGTCGGTATAGAGCAGGTGCGGATTCGCACTGTACTTACCTGTGAGGCCAAGCACGGCGTGTGCCGGCGCTGTTACGGCCGCAATCTCGCCACCAACAAACCCGTGGATGTAGGAGAGTCCGTCGGCATTATTGCCGCCCAGTCCATTGGACAGCCGGGTACACAGCTTACGATGAGAACCTTTCACATCGGCGGTGCGGCAACCAAGGCAAGTGAAGAGAATAAGATTACTTTCAAGTATCCGGTACTCGTGCGTGAGATCCACGGCAATACCGTCGAGGTAGAGGATGGGGATGTGCTGTTCACGCGTAAAGGCTACCTGACTATTGCCAAAGTGGTTCGGTCCATAGAATTGGGAGAGAACGACGAGGTCCTGGTTTCTGAGGGCGATAAGATCACCAGCGGAATGAAGATTGCCAAGAAGGACGGTGAGGATGTATCCGCCGAGGAGAATGCCTTTGCCCACTTGCGCGACGGAGAGCTACTTTTGATCGCTCAGGATCAGAAGCTGGATGTCCGCAACGGTGCAGAGTTGAAAGTAGGGGTGGACGACGTGGTCCAGCCCGGCGATTCCCTGGCTACGTTTGATCCCTTTACCGAGCCGATTATTGCCGAGGAAAACGGTAAGGTCCGCTTCGAAGATATAGTACTCGGAACGACCCTGAAAGAGGAAATTAACGAGGATACCGGGAATATCGAAAAGAAGATCAACGAGTTCAGTCTTGAGAGTCTCCAGCCCCGGATTGTCCTCGAAGATGAAGAGGGCAACGCCCGGGCTACCTACCATTTGCCCGGTAATTCCTATCTTAACGTAGACGACGGTCAGATCGTACGGAAAGGGCGCACCCTTGCCAAACTGCTGAAGGAAAGCGTAAAGACCAGCGATATTACCGGTGGTCTGCCGAGAGTCGGGGAACTCTTTGAAGCGCGGAAACCGAAGAACGGAGCCGTGCTCAGTTATGTCAACGGAACGGTGCACTTCAAAAACGTCGTCAAAGGCAAGCGCGTGATCATGGTCGAGGACGATTTTGGTACCGAATACAAGCATCTCGTACCAATGGGCCGTCATTTGCTTGTTCGCGACGGCGATTTGGTAGAAGCCGGAGAGAAGCTCTGCGAAGGTCAAATAGACCCGCACGATATTCTCGAGATACTGGGCGAAAATTCGCTGCAGTCCTTCCTGGTGAACGAAGTGCAGGAGGTCTATCGGCTTCAGGGTGTAAATATCAATGACAAGCATATAGGTATTATCATTCGGCAGATGATGCGCAAGGTCGAAGTTGTCCAGGTGGGCGACACCAGCTTTATCTACGGTCAACAGGTAGACAAGTATAAGTTTCATGAAGAGAACCAAAAGGTGATGCGTGAAGGCGGTCAATCCGCTGTAGCCAAACCGCTGCTGCTGGGTATTACCAGAGCATCTCTGAATATTGACAGCTTTATATCGGCGGCGAGCTTCCAGGAGACCACCAGAGTGTTGACAAATGCAGCTATTGCTGGTAGTAATGACGCACTGCGCGGACTAAAAGAGAACGTGATTATCGGTCACTTGATTCCTGCTGGTACCGGGATGAAGGATTATCGGAACGTGAAACTCTACGATGAGAACGCCGAGGATCTGGATACATCGGTACAGAAGGTGATCGAGGCGCGAAAGATGGAGCAGGAAGAGGAAGAAGAACGGCAACAACAGGCCGCCGGGGAAGAGGAAGACCAGGGTTTCACCGCCGAAGGCGCCGAGGAATCCGAAGAAGAGTCGGAAGAGCAGGTGTGGGCGGATGGTCGAAGTTAAGCCCTCTGCATGCTGGCCCCGAGTGGAACATAAACAAGGAGTAACGGATAGATGCCTACGATAAACCAGCTGATTCGTAAGGGAAGAAAAACGGTAGAGGCAAAAGGTAAAGCACGGGCGCTTGAGAATTGTCCTCAGAAGCGCGGTGTGTGTACCAGGGTTATGACAGTTACCCCTAAAAAACCCAACTCCGCGCTGCGGAAAGTGGCTAGGGTTAGACTGACCAATGGAATCGAAGTGACGGCCTATATTCCGGGTATCGGGCACAATCTGCAGGAGCACTCAGTTGTGCTGATCCGCGGCGGCCGTGTAAAAGATTTGCCCGGTGTACGGTATCATATCGTACGTGGTGCAAAGGATACTCTTGGAGTTGAAGATCGACGGAAGAGTCGCTCGAAATACGGCACGAAGAAGCCGAAGGCGTAAGGGGGAGTATAATGGGTAGAAAGAAGCATATCCGCGAACGAACGATACTTCCCGATGCCAGATACGGGAGTAAGACGATTACCAAATTCATCACTCGGATGATGTTGGACGGTAAAAAGTCTACCAGTACTCGTATAATGTACGATGCGTTAGAACGACTTGAAAAGAAAACCGGTAAAAACGCCGTAGAGGTGTTTCAGAAGGCGCTTGATAATGTAAAACCTACGGTGGAAGTAAAGTCACGCCGTGTCGGCGGTTCCACGTATCAAGTTCCGGTAGAAGTGCGGGACAAGCGCCGGGATGCCCTTGCAATGCGCTGGATGATCAATGCGGCCCGCACTCGCAGTGGAAAGTCGATGGGTGAGCGTCTGTTTAATGAGTTGAACGACGCGTATAACCAGACCGGCGCCGCGTTTAGAAAGAAAGAAGATACACACCGCATGGCGGAGGCCAACAAGGCCTTCTCCCACTATCGGTGGTAATGAAAAAGATAATGGTCAAGGGGACGGCCCCTTGACCTTTTTTCAATGATTCTATAGGATTCGGTCACAGTCAGCGGCTGAAAGGCCGCGATGGGCTTACATAGGGCCAAACCGATCGTCCGGAGTTGCCGGAGAGGTGGTACGAGGACGATAAGGTGGTTCCAGATGCTGTAATCAGCCAAGTCAGGCATGGATGTACACAGTGCATCTGCATGAGCTGACCTCTGGATCCTTCCTTTATCGTTTTTAATATTCACTCTATAGGTACGTGCAAACGACGATCGGCTACTGCGGACAGGTGACGTCCGCAATGGTAGCGGGGATCAAATAATTATTATGTATTTTCATTGGGGAAATTCACTAAGGAGGAAGTGATGGCAAAAGCAAAGTTTGAGAGAAAGAAGCCGCATATTAATGTCGGCACCATCGGCCATGTCGACCACGGTAAGACGACTCTCACCGCGGCGATTACCATGTATTGCTCTCATGGCGATAACACGAAGGTAATGACTTATGATCAGATCGATAACGCGCCTGAAGAAAAAGCGCGCGGAATAACGATCAACACTCGCCATGTTGAGTACGAGACGGAGACGCGGCATTACGCTCACGTCGATTGTCCCGGACATGCCGACTATATCAAGAACATGATCACAGGTGCGGCTCAGATGGACGGCTCTATTATCGTGGTAGCCGCCACGGATGGTGCGATGGCACAGACCAAAGAGCATATTCTACTTGCACGCCAAGTAGGTGTCCCTGCGCTGATCGTCTTTATCAATAAGACCGACCAGGTCGAAGATGAGGAGCTGATCGAACTTGTTGAAGAAGAGATGCGCGATTTGCTGAAGGAATATGATTTCCCCGGCGATGAGGTGCCCATCATCAAAGGGTCCGCCTATGAGGCAATGAACAACCCCGGCGACCCGGAGAAGAATAAGTGTGTCCAGGATCTGCTGCAGGCTATGGACGATTATCTTCCCGAGCCTCAGCGTGCGGTAGACGGTGACTTCCTGATGCCCATTGAGGACATTTTCTCCATTCAGGGACGCGGTACCGTCGTGACCGGACGTGTTGAGCGTGGAAAAGTTCACGTCGGCGACCCGGTTGAAATTGTTGGTATTCACGAAACGCAGAAGACCACTTGTACCGGAGTTGAGATGTTCAACAAGGTCCTCGAAGAAGGCCAGGCCGGAGACAACATCGGAGCACTGCTGCGCGGTATTCCGAAAGAAGGTGTTATGCGCGGTCAGGTGCTTGCAAAGCCGGGTTCCATTACACCTCACTTGAAGTTCAAGGGACAGGTTTACGTCCTTAACAAGGACGAGGGCGGACGCCATAATCCGTTCTTCAGCGGATATCGGCCCCAGTTCTACTTTAGGACCACCGATATCACCGGAACGATAACCCTCCCTGATGACAAGGAGATGGTTATGCCCGGCGATCACGCAGAGCTTACTGTGGATCTTATCCATCCGATCGCTATGGAAAAGGGACTCCGCTTCGCTATTCGCGAAGGTGGACGAACTGTAGCAAGCGGTCAGGTTACCGAGATCGTAGAGTAACAGAAACAAATATGTGCCGGCCTCCGCATCGCATGGTGCTGGTGCGGAGGCCTGTTTTCGGGGGAAAGAATGGCCAAAGACAGAATACGAGTGCGGCTGCGGGGATTCGATGTCGAGCTTATCGATCAGAGTTCTCGAGCAATTGTCCAGACGGTTGAGCGGGCCGGTGCTACGGTAGCGGGGCCTGTGCCTCTTCCGACGAAGACAAACAAGTTTACCGTGTTGAAGTCGCCGCACGTAAATAAGAAATCGCGCGAGCAGTTTGAGATGAGGACGCATAAGCGTCTTATCGACATTCTTGATCCTACATCAAAGGTGATGGATGCCCTAATGAAGCTTGAGCTTCCTGCTGGTGTGGATGTAGAGATTAAGCAGTAGATACCATAACGGAAACTAATCGAGGTAAGACATGTTAGGGCTGATCGGTAGAAAGGTCGGAATGACCCAAGTGTTTGACGATCGCGGGGAATTGACTCCCGTGACCGTTATAAAAATAGAAGAAAATCAGGTAGTCGGCGAACGAAATGAGGAAAAGCACGGGTATCAGGCCGTGCTTATGGGTGCCGTCGACAAAAAAGTGAGTCGGGTGACAAAACCGTACGGCGGACAGTTCCCTGAGACGGTGACGCCGAAACAGCGCCTGATTGAAATGCGAGATTACGAAAGCGACTACGAAATCGGGCAGAAATTTGGAGCCGAGTTGTTCAAAGATGTGCTGTTTGTTGATGTAATCGGAACTTCCAAAGGTAAAGGCTATCAGGGAGTTATAAAACGTCACGGTTTTAGTGGCGGTGAAAAAACACACGGTTCTAAATTTCATCGCGGTCTCGGATCGACCGGAATGATGTCCGATCCGGCAAAAGTTCACAAGGGCAGCAAAATGCCCGGCCGGATGGGCGGCGATAAGAAAACGGTGCAAAACCTCCGGGTCGTGCGCGTAGATGAAGAACGCCAGGTTTTACTGGTAAAAGGTGCCGTACCCGGGCCGCGAAAGGGCTTCGTAGTCGTTCAAAAAGCGAACAAGAAGTAGGGGCGATAGAGATGAAAGCGAAGGTCTTTTCGATCAAAGGCGAAGAGCTTAAAGATATTGAGCTTAGTGATGATGTGTTTGGCTGCGATGTAAGCGATCATGCAATCTACTACGCCGTAAACAGTGAGTTGCAAAACCGCAGGATAGGTACGGCGAACACCAAGAACCGTAAGTTCGTACGGGGCAGTAACGCTAAGCCGTGGCGTCAGAAAGGTACGGGGAACGCTCGTGCCGGAGATAAAAAGTCTCCGATCTGGGTTGGCGGTGGAACCATTTTTGGGCCGCAGCCGCGCAGTTATCGCGTCCGGCTTCCGCGGAATACGAAGCGTTCCGCCATGCGTTCCATCCTGACAAAGAAGCTCGCGGCGGATTCGATCCGCTTCGTGGAGAATTTTTCAGTAGAAACGGGAAAAACGAAGGATCTGGTGCAGATTCTGAACAACTTCAGTGAAAAACAGCGCACGGTTTTGGTCTACCACGAAGATGATGAGATGTTGAAGCGCGCAGGGCGTAACTTGCCCTGGTTGAAAATGCTCTCCTATGATCGGCTTAGCGCTCACGAGCTCTTCTACGGACGGAATGTTCTTGTGACGGAAAGTGCGGCGCAGAAGCTGAACAAGTTCTATGCAAAGAACCTTGAGAGGGGGAGAACGTGAGATCGGATCAAATTATAAAGGAACCGGTGCTGACGGAGAAAACCAACGAGATGCGCGAGGGAGAACAAAAGAAATATGTCTTCCGTGTAGATCCCCGGGCAAACAAGGTCCAGGTCAAACAGGCTATCATCGAACTGTTTTCCGTACGGCCGGTGGACTGTCATGTGGCATGGGTCAAGGGGAAACCCAAAATGACTCGAACTAAGTCTGGTTTTCGTACCGGAAGTACAACGCCATGGAAGAAAGCTATCGTTACCCTCAAACCGGGCGAAACGATCGAAGCTGTAGAGGGCGTCTAGTAGGATTTTCAAGGGGGATAACGTGGCACTAAAGAAATACAAGCCGAGGACTCCGGCCCAGAGATATAAGACGGGCCTTACATTTGAAGAGATAACGCGAAATGACAGCGAGAGATCCCTTACTAAGGGCACGTCCTTTAAAGCGGGACGCGGCTCAGGCGGACGCATCAGCGTGCGGCGGAAAGGCGGCCGTCACAAGAGGAAGTATAGGCTGATTGATTTTCGCCGTGACAAGTTGAACGTGCCGGGAAGAATTGCGGATATAGAGTACGATCCCAATCGCTCCGCTTTTATTGCCCTGGTGAATTACAACGACGGAGAGAAGCGTTACATCCTCGCTTTTAAAGGGGCGAAGATTGGAACCGAGGTAATGAGCGGGGAGAATGCACCGCTTACACCCGGAAACGCGCTTCCTCTGGAGATGATTCCTCTTGGCATGGAAGTACATAACATTGAGCTGCAAATGGGCCGCGGAGGCCGCATGGTTCGTTCCGCCGGCGCACGAGCGGTGATTGTTGCGAAAGAGGGGGATTACGTTACCATTAAGCTTCCCTCCGGTGAGAGCCGCATGGTCTTCAAGAAGTGCTGGGCTACGATCGGTACGGTCGGCAATGAGGATCATATGAATGTTTCTCTTGGTAAAGCCGGGCGGAACCGATGGCTGGGCAAACGCCCGAAGGTCAGGGGTGTATCGATGAACCCGGTTGACCATCCGCACGGCGGTGGTGAAGGCAGGACGTCTGGTGGACGTCATCCGGTCTCTCCTTGGGGCAAGCAGACCAAGGGGATGAAGACGCGGAAGAAGAAGAAGCATTCGAATCAATTCATCGTGAGAAAGAAGAAATAGGAGTGGATCGTGTCTAGGTCGATAAAGAAAGGTCCGTACATAGAGAAGAAGCTGTATAAGCGGGTAGTCGAAGCGGGAAAGAGCGGCAGTAAACAGATGCTAAAAACCTATTCTCGTTACTCGACAGTTATCCCGGAGATGGTTGGTATGACGATCTCAGTATATAACGGTAAGACGTGGGTTCCGGTATACGTTACGGAAAACCTGGTTGGACACAAACTCGGTGAGTTTGCACCCACCCGGTTCTTTCGAGGCCACGCTCGATCCGATAAGAAAACGGATAAGAGATAGGTGACGTCATGGAAGTGAAGACAGGCTATAAAGCACAGGCAAAGCACTTGCTTGTTTCGCCGAAAAAGCTTCGCCCGATTGCTGATACGATTCGCCGGAAGCCGTATACTGAAGCGCTGGCGATTCTGGAGAATACACCCAAAAAGGGTGCCGGTTTAATCAAGAAGGTGCTTCAGTCTGCTGCGGCAAACGCGATGTACCAGAACAATAAGCTTGATGAAGAAGGGCTGTACATAAAACAGCTCATGATCAATGAGGGCCCCCGGATGAAGAGGATCTGGGCACGGGCGCGAGGTCGACGAGACATTCTGCAGAAGCGGATGAGTCATATCTCCGTGGTTGTAGACGAGATTGCGAGTATGGGGGAGTAAATGGGTCAGAAGGTTAATCCTATTGGAATGAGGCTTGGTGTTACCGAGACATGGCGATCCAAGTGGTATGTAGATCGTCGTGATTATGTGGAAACGCTTCACGAAGACCTGGCGCTCCGCCGCGAGCTTGAACAGTGTCCGGAGGCAAAGGGCGCGGAAATCTCGGAAGTAGAGATTATTCGACAACCTCAGCGGATAACCATTGTTGTAAAAACGTCCCGGCCCGGTATTATTATCGGTGCTAAGGGATCGAATATCGAGAAAATCGGCAATCGGTTGCAGAAACTGGCGAAAAAGAAGATCCAAATCAAGATCAAGGAAGTGAAGCGTCCGGAGACGGATGCGCAGATTATTGCGCACAACGTTGCACGGCAGTTGAAGATGCGCGGATCCTTCCGAAGAGCACTAAAGATGTCCGTCAGTAAAGCGATGCAGGGCGGTGTCGAAGGTGTGAAGATCAAGGTTGCGGGAAGACTCGGCGGAGCGGAAATGTCCCGTATGGAATGGAATCAGGACGGGAGAGTTCCGCTGCACACCCTGCGTGCCGACATCGATTATGGTTTTTCCGAGGCGCATACAAGTTTCGGTTCGATTGGTGTAAAGGTATGGATCTTTAATGGTGAAGTGCTATCGAGCGAACGGAAAGAAGACGCCGGACTGCTGGTAAAAAAGCGGCAGGAAGATAGAACCGATTCGAGGAGTGAGTAGGCATGTTAACCCCGAAGCGAACAAAACACAGGAAGCAGCAGCGCGGTAAAGTTGAAGGAGTTGCTACCAGGGGCAATAAGGTCTCTTTTGGAGATTTCGGTCTTATTGCACTGGAGCCCAAATGGATTACCGCTCGACAGATAGAAGCTGCTCGTATTGCTATGACCCGTCACGTAAAGCGCGGCGGTAAAGTGTGGATCCGCATATTTCCAGATAAGCCTTATACCAAAAAGCCTGCTGAAACGCGGCAGGGAAAAGGTAAAGGTAATCCTGAAGCTTGGGTCGCAGTAGTAGAGCGCGGTAGAATCATGTTCGAAATGGCCGGTGTTCGCAAAGAGCTTGCAGAAGAAGCGATGCGGCTGGCTAGCAGTAAACTGCCGATTCGCACTAAGTTCATTGTGCGACGCGATTATACGGAGTAGGACTATGAAGAAAAACGCACTCAACCAACTGACATTTCAGGAACTTGTAGAGAAACGCGAACAGCTGCGGAAGGAATATATGGATTTCCGGATTAATAAGGTGATGGGGCATGTGGAATCGCCTATCCAGCAGCGGAACATGCGTCGCGAGTTGGCCAGGCTGAATACCATTATCCACGAATATGCCCTCGGTCTACGCCAGCCGGGAAATAAATAAGGAAGAGGCCTGTTACCATGGAAGCGAAAGCACAGACGAAGAAGAAGACGTATCTGGGAAGAGTCAAGAGCAATAAGATGAATAAAACGATCGTAGTAGCGATCGAAACTCGGATTCTGCATAATCTGTACAAGAAGTACGTGCAGTATACCAAGACGGTAAAAGCCCACGATGAAGAGAATAACGCCAATGTGGGTGACCTTGTGCGTATTATGGAAAGCAGACCTCTGAGCAAGGACAAACACTGGCGCCTTACAGAGATCGTCGAGAGGGCGAAATAGGAACGTACACATAATTGTGGGAGAAGGAGTTGTCTTATGATACAGATGCAGACGTACCTGAACGTGGCAGACAACAGCGGCGCTAAGAAGGTCCAGTGTATCAAGGTCCTCGGCGGGAGTAAGCGGAAGACCGCCGGCATTGGCGACGTAATTGTCGTGGCGGTAAAGAATGCGCTGCCTAACGCCCAGGTAAAGAAGGGCGATGTACAGCGAGCCGTCATCGTTCGGGCTAGTAAAGAACATAAAAGAAAAGACGGAACGTACATCCGTTTTGACGATAACGCGTGTGTGATTATCGATTCCAGCAAGAATCCCCTGGGTAAGCGTATCTTTGGACCCGTAGCCCGGGAGCTTCGGGAGGCGGGATATATGAAGATCATCTCTCTCGCCCCTGAGGTACTGTAGGAGGATCAGTATGAGTGAAAAAAGCACCAAGCTGAAAAAAGACGATACGGTGAAGATACTCGCCGGAAAAGACAAAGGTAAGACCGGCAAGATCCTCAGGATCGACCGCAAACAGGGCTTTGTGTACGTGCAACAGCTGAACATGGTCAAGAAAGCGGTCCGTCCTAAAAGTCAGCAGGAGAAAGGTGGCATTATCGAAGTAGAAGCCCCGCTGGATCTCTCCAATGTAGCTGCGGTAACAAAGAGCGGCGAAGTCACACGTATCGGATATTCTTTTGATAAGAACGGAAATAAAATACGAATCGCAAAAAAGAGCGGGGAAGAGCTGTAATGGGACAGTATATACCAAGATTGAGACAGGCATATAAGGATAAGGTGATCGACGAACTCAAGAGTGAGTTCGGATATACCTCTCCAATGGATATTCCAAAATTGGAGAAGATTACCGTGAGCGCCGGTGTTGGTGAAGCGATTACGAATAAGAATCTGCTCGAGTCCACTGTAAAAGAGCTCTCGATGATCACCGGTCAGGCCGCTGTTAAGACCAAGGCGCGCAAATCGATATCCAATTTCAAGGTTCGTCAGGGAATGGAGATCGGTGCAAAGGTGACTCTTCGAGATGCCAAGATGTGGGAGTTTCTAGACAGACTGATAAATATCGCTCTGCCGCGAGTAAAGGACTTCCGCGGAGTAAGCGCCAATTCGTTTGACGGACACGGAAACTACTCGCTTGGTGTTCAGGAGCAAATCATCTTTCCGGAGATCGATTACGACACTATTGAGCGAATTAACGGACTGAATATAACGATCATTACGACGGCGACGACAGATCAAGAAGCACGGGTATTGCTCCAAAAACTGGGAATGCCCTTTAGCAAATAGGGGAGTTAAGGATGGCACGCAAATCATTAATCGTTAAAGCACAGAAGAAGCCCAAGTATCGTACCAGAGCGGTGAACCGCTGCAAAGTGTGCGGCCGCCCGAGAGGTTACATGCGTAAATTCGGCATGTGCAGGGTGTGTTTTCGCAAATATGCGAATGAGGGCCTGATACCCGGTGTGACGAAATCCAGTTGGTAGGAGTGAATCATGGCAGTAACTGATCCTTTAGCAGATATGTTAACCAAAATCCGGAATGCAACCATTGCCGGACACGAGAAGGTGGATATACAACCCTCAAAGCTCAAACTGGAAGTCATTAAGATCCTGAAGAACGAGGGATATATAAAGAACTTCAAGAAATCGAGCAGTGAAGACGGGAAAGACAGTATTCGGGTGTTTTTGAAATACGACGAGCGTCAAAAACCGATCATTCACGGGCTACAGAAAATATCCACTCCGGGCCGGCGGATCTATACCGGTTATAGGAAGATGCCGAGCGTGTATAACGGGCACGGTATCCTCATCGTTTCAACTTCTACCGGCGTGATTACCGGGAAAAAGGCATCGGAACGGAAGGTGGGCGGAGAGCTCATCTGCTCCGTCTGGTAAACAAGGGGGAATCATGTCAAGAGTTGGTAAATTACCAGTGCAGATACCCCAAGGGGTAAAAGTGGAGGTACAAGACAACCACGTGAAGGTTGAAGGACCGAAGGGTACCATGACCCAAGACTTCTCTCCGGATGTAAGCATCAAAGTAGAAGAGAACACAGTGGTTGTAGAACGTAACAAGGAGACCAAGCAGGCGCGGTCCTACCACGGACTTTATCGTCAGCTTGTACAAAATATGGTCACCGGTGTCTCGACCGGATTCAGTAGAAGACTCCTGGTAACCGGAGTCGGCTACCGAGCGGAGGTAAACGATGATCGGTTGATTCTCAATATCGGCTATTCGAATCCGATCGAATATGTCATTCCTGAAGGTGTAACGGTTACGACCGAGGGACAAAATAAGGTGATCGTATCAGGTATGGACAAGCAGAAGGTTGGACAAGTCAGTTCGGAAATCCGGTCCCTCAGAATGCCTGAGCCGTATAAAGGCAAGGGAATCAAGTACGAGGACGAGCGTCTGCGCCGCAAAGTCGGTAAATCCGGGATTAAGTAGGTTAGCAGTATGAAGAGAGTGCAAGAGAAAAATAGGAAGCGGCAGAGAAGAAAATATCACATTCGAAAGAAGATTTTTGGTACGCCTAAGCGTCCGCGGCTCAGCGTGTACCGGAGTAATAAGCATATGTATGTGCAGGTGATCGACGATTTGGCGGGCCATACCCTGACATCGGCAAGCACAATGGAGAAGGACTATCGGGACCTTTCCAATTCGGTGGATAATGCTAAGAGTATCGGGAAAGTGATAGGTGAGCGGCTCAAGGAAAAGCAGATTGAGTCTGTCGTTTTTGACCGCAATGGCTTTCCCTATCACGGTATTGTCAGAGGGATAGCCGAAGGCGCCAGAGAAGCCGGAGTGAAATTCTAGGGGGAGATTGTGGAAAAAGAAAACGAATACGTTGAAAAACTAATCAAGCTGAACAGAGTCTCTAAGGTCGTAAAAGGTGGTAGAAGGTTTTCATTTTCTGCGCTCGTCATAGTGGGCGACCAGAACGGCAGCGTCGGGTACGGATTCGGAAAAGCCAACGATGTCGCCGATGCGATCCGTAAAGGCATCGACAAAGCGAAAAAAAATATGATCAAGGTGCCGATGCAGCGGACCACTATTCCGCACCAAATTATCGGCCGTTTCAAGAGTGCTGAAGTTCTGCTCAAACCGGCTGCACCCGGTACAGGGGTTATTGCCGGCGGCCCTGTACGTTCGATCATGGATGCATGCGGTATTCACGATATCATGAGCAAGTCGCTTGGTTCGCAGAATACGATGAATATCGTAAAAGCGGTTTTCACCGGCTTTGAAAACATACTGAATGCACGGGAAGTTGCGAAAAATCGCGGCAAAACCATGCAGGAAATGTGGAGTTGATCATGGCGGGGAATAAGATCAGGATAACCTTGAAAAAGAGTAAATACGGCCGGAATCCCCGGCAAGAGAGAACACTTAAGGCCCTTGGGTTGCGAAAAATCGGCGGTACCACTGAAAAAGATGCTACGCCCGCCATTATGGGCATGGTACGGAAGGTCTCGCATCTCGTTGAAGTTGAGGAGTTAGACTAAAATGGAAGAATTGAAAGCACCGAAAGGTTCTCGGAAAAAGAAGCGGATTATCGGCCGCGGAGCTGGGAGCGGCAGAGGCCGGGCTTCCGGACGCGGGCATGACGGTCAGAACTCTCGTTCGGGCGGTGGTGTGCGTCTCGGTTTCGAAGGCGGACAAATGCCCCTGTATCGTCGAATTGCTCGAAGAGGATTCACCAATAGTCCCTTTAAGAAGGAATACGACATCGTCAATTTGAAGACGCTGAACGAGCGGTACACTGGCGGCGATACGGTGAATGCAGAATCGCTGAAGAAAAAGGGCATCGTGAAGACAAAGGGTGCTCTGGTCAAAGTGCTCGGAGAAGGCGAGCTCGATAAATCACTGACCGTATCGGTAGCGAAAGTATCGGCTTCCGCAAGAAAAAAGATTGAAGAGGCCGGTGGCATAGTAGAGGGAATAGAAGGCGAAAATGGCTAATAACGCATTTTTAGACGTTTTCAAAATACGGGACCTCAGGAAGCGGATTTTTTTCACTCTAGGGATGCTCGTTGTTTTTCGGTTGGGAGCTACGCTTCCAATTCCGGGGATCAATGTGAATGCTTTGAAGCTCTATTTCATGAGCCAGGAAGGTGGCGGTGGAATAGGGATCACCGAGTATATCAACTTCTTCGCCGGAGGTGCGTTTAAGAACTTTTCGCTCTTCATGCTGGGAATAATGCCCTACATCTCCATGCAGATCATTATGCAGTTGTTGATCGTAGTGTTTCCAGCGTTGAAACGTATCTCCGAAGAAGAGGGCGGAAGAAAGAAAATTCAACGGTATACTCGTTACGGAACAGTGCTGGTATGTATTATCCAGTCCTTCGTGATAACCCGTTATGCAGAGTCCATCCCCAATGCAATAGTGATGAGCAAATTGCCGTTTACCCTATTGGCTATGATGACGGTCACAACCGGTACGGTATTTCTCATCTGGATGGGTGAACAAATTACGCAGCGGGGCGTCGGAAACGGTATTTCGCTGATCATTTTTGCTGGTATCGTAGCGAGAATGCCCAATGCGATAATTACTTTGTTCCAACAGGTACAGGGCGGCGAACTGAATCCGGTATTCGTAATTATCGTGATTGCTATGTTTGTCGGTGTTGTGGCAATGGTAATCTACGAGCAGCAGGGACAGCGAAAAATTCCTGTCCATTACGCTAAGCGAGTTGTGGGAAGGAAGATGTATGGAGCACAGAACACCTACATCCCCTTCAAGATCAACCCTTCCGGAGTTATTCCGGTAATATTCGCTTCGTCTATCTTGACATTCCCGCTTCAGATTGCCGGGAATCTTGGAAACGACGTTGCGTGGCTGGCAAAGTTCTCATCATGGCTTAGTCCGCAGGGTTTTCCCTATATGATCATTTACACCCTGTTGATAATTTTCTTTGCCTATTTCTACACACAAGTAACGCTGAATCCGATGGAGATTGCCAAGCAGATCAGGGAAAACGGCGGATCAATTCCTGGTGTTCGAACCGAGCGGATCGAGGAGCATTTGACGAAAATATTGAATCGTATTATACTGCCAGGCGCAATATTTTTGGCGTTTATTGCAGTGATCCCGACGATTGTCCAAATGTTATTCGATTTTCCTGCCTCAGTGGCAATGCTTATGGGTGGTACTTCCTTGCTTATTATGGTAGGTGTTGATCTCGACACAATGTCGCAGATCGAAGGACATCTCAGGATGCACCATCATGACGGTTTGGTGAAAAAAGGACGTTTACGATCGAGGAATTTATAAGGGGTATATACAATGAAGGTGAGAGCAAGTGTAAAACCGATGTGCGGAGAGTGTAAAGTTATCCGGCGCAACGGGGTAGTTCGCATTGTTTGCAGCAACCCCAAGCATAAGCAGAGGCAGAGGTAAAGGAGTAGCTAATGGCACGTATAGCAGGTATTGATTTACCTAATAAGACAAGTAAGATTGCGCTTACGTATATCTACGGTATTGGACATACTTCGGCGAAAGATATTTGTGAGAAGTCGGGAATAGATCCCGATGCACGGATGAATGATCTGACGAACGAAGAAATCAACAAGCTGAGAAACGTTATCGACAATGAATATACTGTTGAAGGACGGCTAAGAACCGAAGTGGCTTTGAACATAAAGCGGCTTATGGATATTGGCTGTTATCGAGGATTGAGGCACCGAAAAGGGATGCCACTGCGAGGGCAGCGTACAAAGACGAATGCCCGTACCAGGAAGGGTAAGAAAAAGACCGTTGCAGGAAAGAAGAAATAACCAGGCGGAGGAAATAACCATTGGCTAAGACGAGCAAGAAGAAGGTCAAGAAAACAGTATATGAGGGACTAGTATATGTGCAGGCTACGTTCAATAATACGATAGTCACCATTACTGATCTGCAGGGAAATACCGTATCCTGGGCAAGTGCCGGCGGATTGGGATTTCGCGGTGCGAAAAAGTCGACTCCGTACGCTGCACAAACCACTGCCGAAACTGCGGCCAAGAAGGCGATGGATTATGGCCTCCGTGAAGTGCATGTGTATGTAAAGGGACCGGGGGTAGGTCGTGAATCGGCTATCCGTTCGCTCGGTAATATTGGTCTCCAGGTGCGAAGCATACGGGATATAACGCCCATACCTCACAACGGTTGCCGCCCGAGAAAAAGTAGAAGAGTCTAGAGGGATAAAATTATGGGAAGATATATTGAAGCGAATTGCAGGCAGTGCAGGGCAGAAGGTCAAAAGCTCTTTCTAAAAGGCGAACGATGCATGAGTGCTAAATGCCCGATAGCGAAGAAAAGTGGTCCTCCGGGCAAGAACCCGAGATATCGTGCGCGGAAAATGTCGGACTACGGCTTGCAGCTGAGAGAGAAACAAAAGCTCAGAAAAATGTACGGTATGCTCGAGAGGCAGTTCAAGATCTTTTTTAACGAAGCTGAACGAATGTCCGGCAAAACCGGCAACAATCTCATTGCGATGCTCGAGCGTCGACTTGATAATATCGTATACCGACTTCATTTTGCATCCTCCAGGAAGCAGGCCCGTCAGCTTGTGTCGCACGGACACGTTACCGTGAACGGAAAAAAGGTTACGATCCCTTCTTTCCTGGTGAAGGAAAATGATGAGATCAATTTGAAAGACAAAAGTCAAAAGATGGTCGTTGTGAAGGAAAGCTTGAAGGAATACTCCAAATCCGGTGTGTATCCCTGGCTTAACGTCGATCCCGACGAAATGAAGGGAACGGTAAAGGCTATTCCTCGAAAAGCAGACGTCACCGAGCTTGAAGATGTAAACGAACAGTTAATCGTCGAGCTATATTCTAGATAGGAGTATTCATGGCGAGGAAGAATCTATTAAAAGGATTCAAAAAGCCGAAAGGCATAACATTTGAGCACGGCGAGAGCGATGAGAGCTATGGAAAGTTCTATGCGTATCCCTTTGAAAGAGGATACGGAACTACCATAGGCAACACGCTCCGTCGCGTATTATTATCCTCTATACAAGGATATGCTGTTTCCGCGGTGCGGATAACCTCCTATGATGAGGAGGGGACCGCCCACAATATCTCCAGTGAATACGAATCCATTCCGGAGATTGTGGAAGACACCCCGGAAGTAATCAGTAATCTTCGACAAATGAGGTTCAAGGTTCCGAATAACGAGGAGCAAAAGGTCATTCGGGTAGAACTGCAGGGGCCCGGAGAAGCAACTGGTGCCGATGTCGAGAAAAACAACGATATTACGGTTATCAACAAAGAACAGCATGTTCTTACTATGATGGAAAAGGCACATATCGATATCGAGATCCAGATTGATCTTGGCCGGGGATATGTGCCGGCGGAGCTGAACGAACAATATGTTGAAGAGATCGGTACGATTGCCGTTGATGCTGTATTCTCTCCCATTAGAAGGGTGAAGTATTATACAGAGAATACTCGTGTAGGCCAGCGTAATGATTATGACAAGCTGGTCATGGAAGTATTCACCAACGGAATCATAGCTCCAGAAGATGCTCTTGCTGAGGCAGCCAAGATTGCCAAAGATCATTTTAGTATCTTCATCAATTTTGACGAAGAAGGCGTATCCGGGGATGAAGAAATCGATGAGGAAGAAGAGCGGGTACGACAAATCCTTAATACTCCCGTGGAAGAGCTTGAGCTTTCCGTACGGTCAAGCAATTGCCTAAAGAATGCGAATATTCGCACGATCGGTGATCTCACAAGAAAGACCGAAGATGAAATTGCGAAGACGCGGAACTTTGGCAAGAAGTCATTAAATGAGATAAAGGAGAAGCTCAAGGAGTGGAACCTGAGTCTTGGAATGACCGACTATAGTGTACTGAAGACTTCTACGAAACTGCAAAAGAATAAGGACGAGAAAGATGAAGCATAGACTAGGGTACAATAGACTCGGTAGAAAAAGCAGTCATCGTAAATCGATGAAGCGCAATATGACCGCTTCGCTGTTCCGCTATGAACGGATCAAAACTACCAAAGCGAAAGCGCTTGAGGTGCGGCGCGATGCGGAAAAGATGATCACTAAGGCCAAAGAGGATAGTGTTCACAACCGCAGAATTATCGGCAAGGACATAAAGGACCAGGAGGTACTGGCCAAGCTTTTTACCGACATTGGTCCTCGATACAAAGAGCGCCCCGGAGGGTATACTCGTATTCTAAAACTCGGCCCCCGTCAGGGAGATGCCGCAGAAATGGTCCTGCTAGAGCTGGTTGCTGAGACTGAAGAAGAACCTAAAAAAGACAAAAAGAAGACTAAGAAGGCAGAAAAGCAGGAAAAAGCTGCTGAACCGGTGGCAAAACATGATGAGACTGCCTCAGAAGCGGTGGAAACACAGTCCAATGAAGAAGCTGATGAGTCCAAAGAGGAGTCGAAGGAGTAAGTAAGCTCCTCGTACTCACTCAACTTGTAAAAAAAACCGCCCGTAGAGGGCGGTTTTTTTATCTTTTTGACAGTTATTGGCGAAAAAGCAACGGGGGGTTCTATTGACGGCAATTATTTACTATCAAAAATGGAGAAAATAATTTAAATAGATATAAACTGTACTAAAGAGTGGTAGAGGTCTAAAGACCGACTTCCAAGAGAGTTACGGTTGTGTTATGATGGTTATGTGCCGATATAAAAAGAAATAGGGGATCAGAGTCAAAGCGGCATATATAATGAGCCGGTATATACATGACGAATTTACATAGGATTGCCATCAGCCTCTTAATTACACTCATTCTTGTAACTGGATTTGCTTTTTTTGCGTATTCAGGTTTCTTTGAGTATATTGAAACTCATTTTTATAACGAACGGGTTTATTCGTTATATCAGGACAACTTAAACAAAAAACAAGAGGCTATAGAGCAGTATCATCGGCAATATATACAGCGTTTTACTTCAGTAATAGAAGAAGTACAAGTGGGAAAAGTATTTTCCCCCAATTGGGATAGGGAATATATCTTTACCCACAGAAATCTCTTCCAAACTCTTCTCAATGAATATTCGGGTCTTCTTTTCGTCCGTTTTATTGCCTCTGACAATCGTATTCACTACAGTACACGCGATGAGGACATAGAACGCAGGGGAAGCTACAGAACTATTTATAAAACCCTCAACAGTGAAAATGTCGATCTTCCGCTAGACACGCTTCACATCGAAGAGGGAAATGAACCGCAGTTAATTATTAACGCGGAGAAGCGTCGCTTTATTTACAAAGTTCCTCTTGTAGATGATACCGAGACTTTTCGCGGTACGGCATTGTTTTATGTAGAGAAACAGGATTTGAATAGATATCTTATACGCAATGCATATCTCGATCCGGAGCGATCATTGACTTTGCATCCGGAGGGGTATCTCTTTCACGCAGAAGGCGAGTTCAAAGATGTGTTCTCTCAGGAATCTGCACGACTCTGGGAGAATGAAATCGCACAGCGTAAAACCATTTTCAAGGAAGCTGAGAGCGGAAAGAGCTACACTTTGTTGACTGCCTCCACGGATAAATTTGGTTCTTTGGGACTATTTATCGATCAACAGGAGTTTAAGCTTAGTGAACCGTTAAAAATTGTACTCATAATTGTGACGGCAACTACCCTGTTTCTAATTCTCCTCTTAGTCATGAGCCTCAGGCAGGATAAAGAATTAATTCTAAGAAACCGATTGAAGAAATTCCAGCTCGATCTTGTAAAAGAGTATTTGGAAAATAAGGATCGCGTCAGCTGGCCCCAACTGCGTAATGAAATCGGTATGAAGCGGGAGTCGCTGAAAGAAGATATCAAGAAGGGGCTCGGCAAGGTAAAGCCCGAAAAGGAAGAACGACTCGATAAAATGATCGAAGAAAGCTGGAACGATATTTTTGAGGTGCTCGATAAACGGGGTGAAAGAACCACCGGTACCCAGGTATCGATACAAAATCTCGAGGAAGTAGTTCAGAAGATTTTATCGCTTCAACAAAACCTTCCAGAGCAGCAGGAACTCCAAACAAGTGAACAAACAAGGAAAGAGCAACAGACTTCTGAAGAAAGTGGTGAAGAGGTCGCAGGAAAAGGAGGAAAAGAAAGCGAAGAAACCGGAGAACACTCTCAAGTTGAAACAGAAGAAGAGCTTGAGGAGCTTGAGGAGTTTGAAGAGGCGGATGAAGCTGAACAGGCAGAAGAGGCCGAGCCCGTAGAAGAAGCTGAAGAGCTGGAGGAAGCCGAGGAAGTCGAGGAGCTCGAAGAGGCCGAGGAGCTGGAGGAGGCCGAGGAGCTCGAAGAAGCTGAAGAAGCTGAAGAAGCAGCGCCTGCCGAAGAAGCAGCGCCTGCCGAAGAAGCAGCGCCTGCCGAAGAAGCAGCAGAGGCCGAGGAAGCAGAGGAACTCGAAGAGGCCGAGCCCGTAGAAGAAGCTGAAGAGCTGGAGGAAGCCGAAGAAGCAGAAGAACTCGAAGAGGCCGAGGAGCTGGAGGAGGCCGAGGAGCTCGAAGAAGCTGAAGAAGCAGCGCCTGCCGAAGAAGCAGCAGAGGCCGAGGAAGCAGAGGAACTCGAAGAGGCCGAGCCCGTAGAAGAAGCTGAAGAGCTGGAGGAAGCCGAGGAAGCCGAGGAGCTCGAAGAGGCCGGGGAAGCGCCGCCTGCTGAGGAGATAGAAGAAGCAGCAGAGGCCGAGGAAGCAGAGGAACTCGAAGAGGCCGAGCCCGTAG
>CAYFUX010000015.1:58129-65749 GCA_964346455.1 uncultured Spirochaetaceae bacterium | reverse complement strand
AGGAGAGCCGGCTCAAAGATATGTTTAGCGATGAGTGACGAGAGACGATTTCTGCACGAAGACGACAGCCCCATGACCGCCCTTCTGAAGCGAAGCAGCGACGGGATCGTTATTGTCGATACTTCCGGGGTTATACTCTTTGTAAATCCGGCTGCCGCGGCAATTTTCGGCCGCCGGTACGAGGAGTTGGTAGGCAGCAACCTCGGTCTTCCCCTCCTAAGCGGCGAAAAGGCTGAAATAGACATCCTCAACAAACAGCAGGGCCTCCGGAGGGTAGAGATGATGACTAGCGAGACTCGCTGGTACGAGCAGCCGGTGCGGCTGGTAGTCTTTCACGACATAACCCGCGAGGTAGAGGCGGAAAAACAGCGCCGTATCTCGGAAAAGAAGTTTACCGAGATCTTTCGTATCTCCCCCGAGCCTGTGTTACTCACCCGGTTGGAGGACGGCACGATTCTGGATGCAAATCCCGCTTTTCTCGCCGCCCTCGATATGAGCCGCGATGAGTGTATAGGGAAAACCACGGTGGAAATTGGCCTTTGGGCAGCACAGGACGAGCGGGAGACCTTTCTTCAGGAGGCCCAGGAGCGCGGACAGATCCACCGCCGGGAAGTCTCCCTCACCGTCGCCGGCGAGAAGTACACGTTTCTCGTCTCCTCCACCCTCATCGAAATCGAGGGAGAAAGCAATCTGTTGACGCTCCTGCGGGACATTACCTCCATACGTGAACGGCAGCAGCACTTAGAGTATGCAAAACAGGAGGCGGAACGCGCCAACCGAGCAAAGAGCGACTTTCTTGCCAACATGAGCCATGAGATCCGCACGCCGATGAACGCCATCATCGGCTCATCCCACATCCTCATGAATACCTCCGTCAGCCCTGAGCAAAAGGAGTTTATCAACACCATCATACAAAGCGGGAATCATTTGCTCACCTTGATCGACGACATTCTCGATTTCTCCAAAATCGAAGCCGGAAAGCTGTACGTGGAAAACGAACTCTTCGACATGGACGAAATTGCAAAAGAGCTATTGGATATCGTCTCCCACCGAGCACGCGGGAAAACCCTGGAGCTCGTCTATCACTTTAACCCTCAGATTGAGCGGCACCTCTATGGCGACCCCGCCCGGCTGCGACAAATACTGGTCAATCTTGTAGGGAACGCGGTAAAGTTTACTCCCCGGGGAGAAGTGGTTATTCGCGAGGTGCTAAAAGAGCGCTCTGCAAACAGCTTAACCCTCGGCTTTGAAATAAGCGACACCGGTATCGGCATCTCCTCGGAGCGCATACAGGAACTGTTCTCCCCTTTCTCACAGGGTGACACCTCTGCCACTCGCCGCTACGGCGGCACCGGCCTGGGACTTTCTATTGTAAAGCGCTTGAGCGAACTGATGGGCGGTTCCGTGACAGTGGAGAGCACGGAGGATGTCGGCTCGCGCTTTACCGTGACCCTCCCCTTCACGTTCCCCGAAAGCTACGAGACGGCTCCGTTTTCCACGGAGATCACGCTTGAGGAGCTCAGAGGGACGGAAATTCTTATTGTGGAAGACAACGCCTCCAGTCGTGCCATGCTCTCCGATATATTGACGTATGCCGGTGCCGTATGCACCCAAGCCGAAGAACTAGCCCAAGCCCGGCGTCTCATCCGGGAAGAGCAGCGCAGCGGCCATCGCTATCGCCTCGTTTTGCTGGACGAGTCCCTTTCCGGGGAATACGTCTACGACTTTACCGGAGAGTTAAAACAGAGCCCCGGCGGGGAGAACATCGACGTCGTTCTCATGCCCGGCCTCGACTCCTTTCCGGACCGCCGTCATTACGCCCAATACGGCTACAGCGCCCTCGTCCCTAAGCCGGTGAAACGCAAAAAACTGCTGTCGATCCTCTCCAGACTCGCAGGCGGCTTTGACGGTACCGCCACTCACCCACACTTTCCCCAGGAAGCACCGGAAAACACGGCACAAGGCATCGCCGACAGGCAAGCCGGCATCGCAGGGGCCCATGCTGATACCGCTTCATCTACGGACAGCGCCTACCGCTCAAGCCCAAGTTCCCCCTCGCCCTCCAGTTCCCTTTCGGCAGCCGAGCAGGCCAACTCTGTCTATCGTATTCTCATAGCGGAAGACAACGCAATCAATCGCGATATCGCCGTACGTAGCCTCGAAAAGCTCGGCTACACGGTGGAATCTGCCGATGACGGAGAAGCGGCGATGCGTTCCGCTCTGAAACGCCGCTACGATTTGATCTTTATGGATGTGCAAATGCCCGGCATGGACGGCTACGAAGCTACTAGCAGGATCCGGACAGCCTCCTCCGGCAACACACCCCCGGATGTTCCCATCATCGCCATGACCGCCCACACCTCCAAACAAGACCGCGACCGCTGCCTTGCCGCCGGCATGAACGACTATCTATCCAAGCCGGTCAAGCCGGAACGTTTGACAGCCGCACTGTCCCAATGGCTTCCCACACGGGAGAAGGCAGCCGCTCACGGCGCCCCCTCTAGGGCGGGCAGCAAGGAGGAAAAGGACAAAGGGGACGAGGTAGACAAAGGGTACGAGGAGCCCGAGATATTTGATCTTTCCGCCTTCCGGGAGACTACCCACAATGACGAGGAGCATATGCAGACGCTCTTTGCCGCCTTTGTACGCGATGTACCCATCCACATCCAAGAGATCCGCGAGAAGGCCGGAAAAGAGAAATGGGCTAAAGTAGCGAGCCTTGCGCATGCGGTTAAAGGGGTGGCAATGACCTTTACCATGCCGCGCCTCGAGCATACCGCCGCCGCGCTGGAGCAATCTGCCCGAACATTCTCGAAAGGGGAACGTCCCCACGAAACGGAACAGGCGCAAGACTCCGGACTCTCCTCGGAGGAGAAGTTATACAGAATGATCGAAACGCTCGAGCAAGAGTACAGAGCAGCAGAGGAGAGCATACGGAAGTTGATAAGCTCAGGGTAAGTGCGCTATGCAACGGCTTCTACCGGGCCGATAGACACCGCATAGATTCTCCGTTCTCTCATACCGTATGAACGCTCGATGCTGAGTGGGATTTCTCTTCCGCCGCCCTCATTCCCGGCATTTCGCACATAGGCCCCGAAAGACCACCTCTACTGTCTCCGGGGTAAAGCCCTCAGCATCCCTCTCCGAGAGCTGCAGCTTTTCCAGCCCCAACGGTTGAATGTCATATATATCCCCGCAGTGCGTGCAGACGAGGTGATGATGCTCAATGTGGGCATTGGGGTCAAAGAGGGTAGGCCCGGAGAAGAGCTGCACCTCCCGCACTTCTCCCATATCCACAAGCTCGCCAAGGGTATTGTAGACGGTGGCGCGCGCTATTTCCGGTAGAATTCCCCGCGCCCGGCTGTAGACTTCGTCGGCGGAGAGGTGGAGATTGTTTTCGGACAAGACTTCGGCCACCGCACGCCGCTGAGCAGTGAGGCGCCATTGCCTGCGCCGGAGCCGTTCTATCAGGGTTGTGCCCTGGATATTGAGTGCGTTCATACTCGCATTGTACCGCATTCTGAATATTTTTTAAAGATTTCTTGACTTTTACGCAGTACATTTTTAGACTAATTATAAATATGTACCCTATAAAAGGAGGAACATGTATGGGACAAGTAGCACGCAAAGTTGTCGAACAGGCCGGGGTCGATGTTGATACCCTGCTGAAAAAGCTCACCGCCGCCGCGGGAGCCGAGTTCACCACGTTCTATTACTACACGATCTTGCGGGTCAACGCGATCGGACTCGAGGGCGAGGGGCTCAAAGAGATTATCGAAGACGCCCGTATCGAAGATCGCAACCATTTTGAGGCACTGCTGCCGCGCATCTACGAACTGGGGGGCAAACTGCCGGACGACATCCGCTCCTTCGCCGATCAAGCGGGATGTCCGGACGCCTATCTCCCTAAGAGTCTCGGCGGCGCCGAGAATGAGCGCCGGGCGGCTTCGAGCAAGACCGACTTTGGCGCCTACCCTCAGACGGGTGACAAAGCAACTCGCGATCTCCTGACGGTTTTGGTGGAAGCGGAACGCTGCGCAGTGCGCACCTACACCGATATCTGCAATTACACCTCCGGCAAGGATCACCGTACGTACGAACTGGCACTGGCAATTCTCAACGAGGAGGTGGAGCACGAGTCCTGGTTTTCCGAATTCCTGGGCGAAGGTCCTTCCGGGCACTTCAGACGCGGTGCCCCTGGACGCTCCCCCTATGTGAGCAAGTTCATGTCCGCCGATATCGACGGGACATAAGCACTTTCTCTCTTGAAGCGGAGCTCGGCCGGCGTTTCCCTGGTATTGATACGCGCCGCCGGCTCCGCTTTTTTGTGCTGACTTTTCACCATCGTTCTCTTCGATCCGCCGCCATCCCAATTTTCCCACCCCACCTTCCCCTCCTCTCTTCTCCTCCCGGCTGGACAAATTTTTCCTCTTGGTGTAATCATCTATCTCCTATATAATGTGGAAAGGCGGTCGATAAAAACGAATATCAATGCGAATACTCTACGGAATACAAACCACAGGACACGGCCACATTGTACGCGGCAGAGCGCTGGTAAAGGAGCTCATCGACAGGGGCCATACGGTACATATCGTACTCAGCGGCCCCCCGATCAAAGACAGCTGGATCCCCGAGTATTTCCAGAACTACACTCACTTCAAAGGCCTGACCTATGTGATCGAACAGGGGCGCATTAACCTGGCGAAGACCATGAAGGAATTGGATCTCCTTCAATTTACCCAGGACATTAAAAAGCACGACCCGGAGAACTACGATCTCGTCATTACCGATTACGAGCCTATCACCTCCCGTTTCGCCAAACAGAACAAGATTCCGAGCATCGGTATCGGCCATTTGTACGCCTTTATGCACAAAGTGCCTATGCCGCTGGTCTCCAATCCGTTCCACTCGCTCATTATGCGCCACTTTGCACCTGCTCAGTATCCGATCGGTCTGCACTGGCATCATTTCAACGCCCCTATTCTTCCCCCGACTATTCCGCCTGATGTCTACAACGCCGACACTGTGTACAAGAATAAGGTGATGGTATATCTCCACTTCGAAGAGCTCGAGGATATCATCGAGACCTGCCGCCCCTTTCCCAATCACGAGTTCTATATCTACTATTCCGTTGACGAGCCTTTTGACCGCGGCCATATCCACGTCCGCCCGCTGGGGAGGGATAATTTTCTAAAAGACCTGAGCAACTGTGAAGGAGTAATCTGTAATGCCGGATTCTCCCTCTCCAGCGAAGCGATACATTTGGGGAAAAAATTGCTGGTAAAACCAGTACATCGCCAAACCGAACAAGAGGCCAACGCCAAGGCCCTCGAAGAATTACGTCTTGGAAGAGTAATGAAGGGCCTGAATACGGCTTCCCTGGAACGCTGGCTCAACGACTCTAAGCCGCAGCCGGCCAATTATCCCGACGCCTTTGGCCCCCTGGCTGACTGGATAAGCACAGGACGCTACGAAGAGACCGACGAGTTGGTGCACACGCTCTGGTCCAACACGGGTCATGTGCCGGAGTATCCGGCCCCTTGAGGCTCAGCGCTGCGAGTCCATCCGCAGCACCAGCACCGGCGCAGCCACGGCAATCGCCGCTACCGCCGGAAAAAGCACCGCAAAGGCATAGACTCCGCTGACCAGGCCAAAGAGAAAAATCCCCAGGGAAATCCCCAAATCGATCGAACTTTCCTGGAATGCGAGCGCGGTAGCTTTCATTCTCCGGTCCGCTCCATCCACAACGCGGGCAATAAAGAGGGACAATGCCGCATGATAGCCTACGCCCGTCAGTACGGACGAGGCGATAAACACCAAGACCGGCAGTTCCTCCAGAGCCGCCAACAGCACCAATCCCGCCGCCAGCAGCAGCATGGAAGGTAGAATGAAGGTCCGCCGGCCGTAGCGGTCGGAGAGCCGCCCCGCCACCGCAGAAGCAGCCGCCCCCAGGCCGGCATACATAGTAAAAAAGAGCGCCGGATTGGCTATATCCGTGGCCCGCTGCACGTAGATCGAGACGTAGGTCAAGAGTATCCCGTTAAAGGCCGAGCCTACCAGGATACCGATATAGGAGGAGCGCACGATGCGGTTGGTGAAGAGCTGCAGGATGTCCCGGGGTTTGACCTCCGGATCCGTACGCTCGGCCCCGCGGGCATAGGCCGGTTCGGACGGCAGCGTCATCACCCCCAAAAAGGCTCCGCCCCCCACAAGGGTGTAAACGACGAAAAAGGCGTCGAAGCCCCAGCCTTGAATGATCCAGAAAGAGATCGGCGGGCCGATCATCATGGAGAAGGTCACCACCATCCGGTAGGCTCCCAAAGCGGTACCGCGGTACTGATCCGGGGTGATGTCGGTGACGTAGGAGCTGGCGGATGCCAGGTAGGTGGCCAGTCCTATCGCCTGATATAGCCGTGCCGCTGCCATTGTCCAGAGGTTCGGCGCCGCCCATATCAGCAGCGGAGCGGTCATAAAGGCGAAGGCGCCGATGCGCAGCGGCAGCCGTCTCCCCCGGCGGTCCGCCAGGGGCCCCAAAAAGAGGCGCATCACCACCCCGCCCAGAGTAAAGAGAGATCCCTGCAGGCCGGCGGCAAAATCGCTGCCGCCCAGGTGCTTCACATACACCGGAAGCACGATCAGCGATATCAGCACGCACATCAGCGCCAGGTGGGAGGCGAGATAGACGGTAATCACCTCCCGCCGCAGGAAGGCTTTGCGCAGAGTGACCGCCTCGTGTTGTATAGTTTCGTCCATTTTCTCTATCCTCTTGACACACACTGTCTTCCGAGGATATCATACAAGTACAGTTTTCGGGGCAGGGTGCGTTTCCTTTATGGAAATTATTCCCGACCGGCGGTGAAAGTCCGCGAGCTCTGTGTCGTGCAGGGCCGAACCGGTGGAATTCCGGTACCGACGGTTACAGTCCGGAAGGGAGAAAACTACAGCCGCACAAAAAAAAGCAGTTACAACTGCGGTTTTTGTGTCCTGTCGGTAAACCTGAACTAAGCCCCGAGCCGCATCCGGCTCGGGTTTTTTTATGGTTTTCTCCTATCCACACATGCCCCGGATAGGAGGATGTTCGATGCTCTCAGATCAAGACCACCTATTTCTCTCCACCACTCTCACGCTCTCGCGTAAAGGGAACGATGCGGTCTACCCCAATCCGCGGGTAGGCGCGGTAATTGTAAAAGACGGGACAATCGTTGCAGAGGGGTACCACCCCTTCTATGGCGGCCCCCATGCCGAGGCGCTTGCCTTAGAAGCGGCCGGTCCGGAAGCCTCCGGAGCTACGCTCTACTGCAATCTAGAACCGTGTTCATATACCGCACCGGAGAAGCACAACGCCCCGTGTACCCAAAAAATTATTGCCGCCGGCGTTTCTCGGGTAGTAGTCGGACAGCTGGATCCCAACCGGCACGTTCGTGGTCGGGGGGTGGAACAGATGCGCAACGCCGGTATCGAGGTGGAGGTGGCCCCGGATGGACCGGAAGCCTCACGCATGTGGTATCACAACGCCCGCTTCAACACGGTTCACAGTTTGAAAAGGCCCTTTGTTCAGCTCAAGCTCGCTCAGTCGCTGGACGGAAAAATTGCCACTGCCGGGGGAGACTCACAATGGAT
>CAYFUX010000015.1:38456-58029 GCA_964346455.1 uncultured Spirochaetaceae bacterium | reverse complement strand
CCTTTTCACCGCAGGAGCGTCAAGAATGTGCCGCGCGCAGCGCGGCTCTGCAGGAAGCGGGGGTGCAGGTGCGTCCGGTGCCGACCGCAGAAGACGGCCGGCTCTCCCTGCCGCTGATTATGGAGGATCTCTTTGCTCACGGCATACAGTCCGTACTGGTAGAAGGGGGTGCGCGGGTGGCAACCTCCCTTTTGAAGCAACAGCTCTTTGATACGTTGCACCTCTACATCGCGCCGCTGTTCATCGGGGGAGACGGGCAAGGCATCGGTCCCCTTGATGTGGCGCGGGTCTCCGAAGCACTGCAGCTCGAGCAGGTCAGCCCCCGCGTTATAGGAAATCAGACGGCTGTGTTTGGATTTCGAAAAGGATGGCTCGAAGAGCTCCACCGCACATTACGGGAGGAACACTATGTTTACGGGGCTTGTTGAGGAATTGGGTACGGTCCGCCACGTGCAGCGCAGCGGCGGCTACCAGCAATTGACGATCGAAGCGGAGAAGGTGCTCGAGGATCTCCAGCTGGGGGACTCTGTGGCGGTCAACGGCGTATGTCAAACGGTCACCGATATCGACTCCCGCGGTTTTTCCGTAGAGACCCTCGACGTCTCCCTCCAAAAAACCACCCTCGGCACGCTTGGGAAAGGAGAACCGGTGAACTTGGAACGGGCTCTCACTCCCAGCTCCCGCATGGGCGGTCATATTGTTCAAGGACATGTGGATGGGCTGGGACGGATCTCCGCACTGCGGCACAAAGGAGAGAACATCTATTTGGAGCTCATCCTCCCGCAAGACTTGATCGGGTTCTGTGTAGCTGAAGGTTCCATCGCCGTAGAAGGGGTCAGTTTGACGATCGCCGAACTTCGGGGGACCCGCATAACCATGAACATCATTCCCACCACGTGGAACGCGACGGTGTTCAAAGAGCGTAAGGTGGGAGACCGGGTCAATATAGAGGTGGACATAATGGCGCGCTATGCAGCCCGCCTCCTGGAGACCCAATTCACGCGTAAAGGAGCAAAGACATGAACGACACCCACAACTTCTCCCGCATAGAGAGAGCTATCGAAGCTCTGTCCCGGGGAGACATGATTATAGTAGTAGACGATTTCGAACGGGAAAATGAAGGAGATCTCGTAGCCGCGGCAGAAACGGCCGGTCCTGAGACGATCAATTTCATGGCAACCCACGGGCGGGGCCTTATCTGCCAGCCGATTACCGCCGACCGGGCCAAGGAGCTGGACCTCCCCCTTATGGTCAGCCGGCAATCCGACCCGCACAGTACCGCCTTCACCGTCTCCGTAGACCACATCAGCTCGACCACCGGTATCTCGGCGCACGAGCGGGCCCGCACAGTACAGGCCGTGGTAACCGCCCAGAGCGGACCGGACGATCTGGTCCGCCCCGGCCATATCTTCCCCCTCATCGCCCGGGAGGGAGGAGTGTACACCCGCAAAGGCCACACTGAGGCGGCGGTGGATTTAGCGCGCCTTGCCGGCCGCTCACCCAGCGGGGTTATCTGTGAAATAATGAACGACGACGGGACGATGGCCCGGGTACCGGAATTGGAGCAGTTTTCCCAAGACTACGGCCTCCCGATGATCTCCGTGGAGGAGCTGGTCGATTACCGGGATGCAATCGGCGACGTTGAATTACAGCTCAAAAGCGAGAGTCGCCTTCCCACGGAGTACGGAAACTTCAGCATTACCGTCTACACCAGTGCAGACCCGGCACTTCGTGAGCTCATCTTGCTGGAGAGCGCCGGAAGGGCCGAAGGAAGGGCCGAAGGAAGGGTCGAAGCTGAATCCGAAGAAAAAACCGAAGGAAGCGGCGAATCCAACGCCGAAAAGACCTCTTTCTCCGCCGCGGCCCCGCTCGTGCGGCTACACTCCGAGTGTATGACCGGAGAGGCGCTCGGGAGCCTGCGCTGCGACTGCGGCCCGCAGCTCCGCACCGCCCTCTCCCGCATCGGCCGGGAAGGAGGGGCCCTTTTGTATCTCAAACAGGAAGGGCGCGGCATAGGCCTGGCCGAGAAAATCCGGGCGTACGCGCTTCAAGACCAAGGGGCGGATACGGTGGAAGCCAATCTCGCCCTTGGTCACCAGGCCGACGGGCGCCGCTTTGGTGCCGCCGCGGCAGTATTGAAAGCCCGCGGCTACCGCTCCGTGCGGCTGCTCACCAACAATCCCCGGAAAGAAGCGGCGCTCCGCAACGCCGGGATTACCATCGAACAACGGGAAAAGCTTATCGAAGGAGTGGGAAAGGAAAACCTGCACTATCTTCAGACAAAAGCACATAAATTCGGACATATTTTAGAAGGAGTATAAGAATGGCAATACGAAACATTGAGGGACATCTTACAGGAGAGAACAAAACGTTTGCGGTGGTGCTGAGCCGCTTCAATTCGTTTATGACCGAACGTCTGCTGGAGGGGGCCGTGGACTGCCTGCTCCGCCACGGAGCGAGGGAGGAGGACATCACCGCCATTCGGGTTCCCGGTGCTTGGGAAATTCCGATTGCCGCTAAACGGGCCGCCGAAAGCACGCACTACGAAGCGGTAATCTGCCTGGGCGCAGTAGTCCGGGGCGAGACGCCCCATTTTGACTATGTGGCGGCGGAAGTGAGCAAAGGGCTCGCCTCCCTCTCTCTGCAGACCGACAAGCCGGTGAGCTTCGGCGTCCTCACCACCGACACCGCCGAGCAGGCTATCGACAGGTCGGGCTCGAAAGCGGGCAACAAAGGCTGGGATGCCGCCCTCAGCGCTCTGGAGATGGTCGATGTACTGGGAAAAGTCGAGTAAGAGCACCGTTCTTCAAGCGGCGTGGAGGCCCGAAGCGGCATGGAGGCCTGAAGGGACGCGGTGGCCCAAAGGGAGAAAAACTTTTTAAAACCTCCTTCTCCGTTATGCGTACACGTTAGGGTAAGCCGAAAAAGAGGCTGCCAAACAAGATGTTTAGGAGGAACGACATGAAACGGATTAGTGTTATTACGCTTATTTCTGTACTGCTGATTGCAGCTCTCCCTGCAGCAGTCGCTGCCCAGGATACCCAGGAAGAAGGAAATTTCGTTGCCGAACTCGCTCAAAGTCTCGAGGAGACCGGGTGGAGCGAAGCCGAGATCAAAGAGCTGGTGAGCGCTGCTCAGGAGCTGAATTGGGAGGCGGCCGAAGGAGCCAATTCGGAAGCCGTGGCCCTTGCCCTCAATGTGGCCGAACGCCGCGGCGGCGATGAGGATGAAGAGAGCGAACTCTCCGGGCTGGAACAGGCCCAGTTGGCTCTGGAGACCGCCGTTGCCACCCGTGAGATGGAACAGGCAGGCTTCGAAGAACGGGACGTTGTCCGGGCTGCACTGAACGGTGCCCGCAACACCATTGCGCAGATCCAGTCCTGGCGCGAAGGCGGCCGGGAAGGCAACCTCGGAAAGATGATTCGCAATCAAGTATCCGAGGCGGTCCGCAACCAGGCGAGGACGGCCGAACGAGCAGCCGCACGGGAGCGAGCCCGCAAGGCCGGTTCTCCTTCGGAAACTTCCTTTTCCACTTCCGTCGGTGAGGTACCCGGTGGTCCGGGCGGCCCCGATTTCTAACAATCGCTGTCTACAGCGATGAAACTATGCAGGGGCGGAGCGGTCATCCCGCACGCCCCTCTCCACGGACGGAGCCATGCGCCCGTCCGTGGAGTACATTAATAATGAAGCTAGCCGAGGAGGTATACCATGCACCGCATATGTACAATTACCGCAGTGTTCATTGCCGCTGCCGCTATTTTCATAAGTGCCCTGCCGGCGGACACGTCCGTCGAAACCTACGCCGGGACGGAGCTGACCGCCACCGCTTCCTACCCCTTCATCGGTGCCCGAGCCGATGTGCAGAAACGCTCTACGCTGCCCTCTTCGGGCTACTTTTCGTTTTACGGCAGCACCCAGTTGGAATACTTTTTGGGCAATGTGAGCGATTACGAAGATCGGGAAGTCCTCTCATTAACCGTCGGCAAGCCCCTGGGCCCGGGAGTACTGAAGGGGCAGCTGGGACTGCAGTCGACCCTGCACGGCCTCACCACCGGAAACGTCTCCGCCCGGCCCGACTGGGCACTCTCTTACCGCTTGGGAAAGAATCAGCCGACGCGTCTGACCTTTACCTACGACGGCCTCTATCTGTTTCAAGAGGGGGTTAAAGAAGGGTTCAACGAGGACCGTCTGCTCAGCCGGGGCGGTCTGAAACTCTCTTACGACCCTTCCCTCTACTACGGCGGGTCCCTCGCCTTGAAGGCCGGGCTCGAACAGTGGTACGAGTACCCGATTTACGACAAGAACGGCTTTGAAACCCAGGAAGAGCGCAGGGATTACCGCTTCAGCGGGCAGCTGCGCGCCGAGGGGCTGGCCGGCTATTTTGCCGACTGGTACAGCTTGCTGGAGGTGGAAACGCGGCTCTCCAACGCCAACCGCTACCTCACCAGCGTCACCCCAAACACCCTCGAGTCCAACAGCGAAGATCGCCTTGAGGCGCGGCTCAACGCCGGCCTGAATGCCGACCCCGCTCCGCAGTTTAACCTGCGAACCAACGCCTACTTGGGCACCCTCCGCTACTTCAACAGGGCGGCCCTCGACTCCAACGAACAGCCGATAGGCGAGACACTCGCGGTCATGGAGACCGGCGGCTCGGTAACCGGCACGTTGTCCTCCGAGGACGGCTCCTCCTTTACGGCCACCCTGCGGGGGGGACGCGACTTCTCCAAGGACCCGGATTTCGACCAGTGGAACGCCCGGATGGAGCTGGGCTACTCCTACCGCTTCTAATGCGTGTAGGGGCGGACGCGCCGGTGTCCGCCCCTACCCCTTTCCCGGAGCTACCGCCGTCTTCTCGCTCATCCCGCCCCGCAGTATCGGATTGTTGCGCAGGCCCTCGAGCATTTCGGATATGCAACGGTAGAGCTCATCATCGTCGTCGAGCAGGCTTGCCAGCGAGCCTTTATAGCGCGGCGCCACGAGGTAACGGATGAAATCCACCCCCGTTGCCGTATACGCCTTTATCTGGTGACTCACCACCATGTATCCGAGCTCGGTGGCTATCGCAGTGGCGAAACGGGCGAACTAGGCTTTCAGCCAGCGAGTTTTCCGCTGACCCGAGCAACGCGCTCGCCTTGGAAGCGGGCCGCCTCGAGTTCGTTCTCGCTCGGCATACGACTGCCGTCGCCGCCGGTAATCGTACCGGCTCCGTAGGGACTTCCGCCGGAAATTTCATCCAGCGTGATCTGCCCCTGGAAACTGTAGGGCAGCCCCACGATCACCATGCCGTGGTGCAGCAGCGTGATCTGACTGCTCAGGATAGTGGACTCCTGGCCGCCGTGCTGGGTGGCGGTGGAGCTCATTATGCTGCCCACCTTTCCTACGAGCGCCCCATGGTACCAGAGCGGCCCGGTGGAGTCGAGGAACATGCGCATCTGCCCCACCATGTTGCCAAAGCGGGTGGGGATGCCGAAGATGATGCCGTCCGCCCACGTAAGATCCTCATGGGTGGCCACCGGCACATCTTCCCACTGCTTTTGAGCCTCCAGCGCGCCCATCTGGGTGAGCTGCTCCTCGGCGAGCAACTCCGGCACCCGGGCAATTCTCACTTCGGCGCCGTCTGCCCGACGGGCTCCTTCCGCAGCCGCCTGGGCCATCGAATACATATGTCCGTACATCGAATAGAACACTACCAAAATCTTCATCTGAAACCTCCTTACTGATATGTGCCTGGAAGACGCGGCGTCTTAGCCGTGCGTGCGCCGCCGCGAGGGTGGGCCCTGATCATCTCCCTCTGCCTGCTCAGCCTTTTCGGACTCAGTTTCCGCCTGCTCAGCTTCTCTCTGTTCTGCTCCGAGTCCGAGGCGCTTTGCGAGCCTCGTGAGCTCCTCCAGCTCTTCCGCCGTCAAGGCCGAAGAGACCTCTGCAAATGCTCGGGCCAAGCGCGGAAAATAGGCGTCGATCACCTGCCGGCCCTCCTCCGTCAGCTCTACGAGCCGTTCGCGGCGGTCCTTCCCCGCGGCCTCCCGCCGCACAAAACCGTTTTTCTCGAGACCGGTGAGCATATAGCTGATGTTGCCCTTGGTCTTTAGTATCTTGTGTACGATCTGGGTGTGCGTCAGGGGCCCGCGGTGAAGCAGCGCCTCAAGGATTTCGAACTGCGTCATCGTGATCTCCCGAGGGATGGGGGCCTTAGCGAAGGCGGCGGACTGCACCGCATCTACCGCTCTGTTCATGACCGTGAAGGCCTCCAGTGCCTGCTGCTCCTGCGCTGTCCCGCGGTAACGTGATGCCATAGTCCTCCTCCGCGTGCGATACGTTAGTTCAATATTGAACTATTATTAATATACATAACTTAACTATTTCTGTCAACATTTATTCACTCCCTGCCGGCCGGCGGCGAGCCTCTTCTGCTTTTTTATAGCCGGCAGCTGCTGCGTGCTGCGGGCTGCGGGCGAGCTTTGTGAAGCGGAAAGCGCTGTACGGCAGGTCCATAGTCCGCGCCGCCACGGTGATACAGACGGAGTAGCAACCGGACTGAAGCGGAAGCGGCGGGGCGAATGCGGTGATAATAAAAGCGGCGGGGCAAGCGCGGCGGGAGCGGCATTGCCTCAGAGAACCTCCTCGGCCGCTTCCACGATAGCCTCCCATTGCCCGCCGCCGCCCCTCGTAATCGACTTCACGCGCATGAGCCTCTGCCCCCCGCCAAGGGAGCGGGCTGCTTTGACGATGGCCAGCTGAGCGGGCTGCAGAACCATCTGCCCGCCAGAGAGCAATTCATTTGTGGAAAAACGCAACTCAATTTCACGGGGGTTTCGATAGGAACGGCGCTCCTGCGGCTCCAGGGACATATGAAACCTGGTCACCTGCAGGTCACCGCGGAGAGAAGTCTGGTCCCGGGAGCGGACGGGGCCGGAGAAGCGCCGCTCCCCGGAGGCCGAGACCGTTCCGCCGGAAGCTCCTACTTCTCTGAACAGATACCACGCTGCCTGTCCTGCAGGCCTCGGAACCCCGCCCGCGGCCGAGGAGCCGGGCGGCCGGTGGAGTACGTACACTTCGATATCTCTCGACTCCGCCTCCGTGAGAACGGCTGCTTCTCCGGATTCTTCCCGGCTGCCGCCGGGATAGCCGGGAACCGCCGGAAGGAGCAGAAGCGCCGCGGCTAACAGAGCTCCGAAAAGCGGCGCATGTCTCCAGTGCACAGGGTTTTTTGTATTCACGCTTTCTCCTCTCCTTTTACCTCCAGTATAGCGCAGGCGGGCAGAGTATCCAAATGCGCCTTTGTGTTTGTGTTTGTGTTTGTGTTTGTAGTTTATTGTTCTTATAATGTTTGAGGTGAAGGATTTGAGGTGAAGGGAAAGAGCGGCGCTCTCGGCGACCTCTTTGGGGTCAGGCGGATTTTTAACTCCGGCATCGCTGCCTTCACCGCCGGCAGGGGCCCGCGGCTACAGATTATCGGCGGACCGCTGACTATATGCGCCGCCATCGCGCTGCTCCTCTTTGCCGGACCCGGCACCTCTCCCCACCTTCTTGCTGTGGCGGTGGTGGGAACGGTCGTCAGTCTCGGCTTTAGGAGTGAGGCGGCCAATCTGCTCTCACAGCTCGACCTGCCGGAAGCTGCCCGGCAGACCATCCTGGCCCGCACGGACCGTCTTCTCGCCTTCGAGCTCCCCGAAAGTCTGAGCGCAGAACAGCGGCATGCGGCGGAGGAGAAAACGAGAAAAAATAATGTTTGTAATTGTCCTAGAACGCTGGTACTATATAGCATTACTTTTACGACGTAAAAGAGGAGGTTTCGATGAAAAAAACGCTATTAGTTCTGCTGGTCACAGCTCTGGTGTTCTCTGTGGGGGTACTTCCTGTACTTGCCGGAGGGCAAAAGGAAGGGGCCGCGGAAGGAAAAACCGATTTGTTGGTGGGGATGGACACCGGAGCGCTGGTTTCGCTCGATCCCGCAGCCGCCTATGAGGTAGAGGGACACTGGCTGCTAAACAACGTCTACGACACCCTGGTCAAGTTCAAAGCCGGCTCGGCAAGTGAAATAGAGCCGGGCCTGGCCACATCCTGGGATGTCGATGAGACCACCCTTTCCTTTACCATTCGCGAAGGGGTCAGCTTCTCCAACGGCGATCCCCTTACTCCGGAAGATGTGGTCTACTCCCTAAAGCGGGTAGTCGCTCTGGAAAAGAGCCCCTCCTGGATCCTCACCCAATTCGGCGTGACCGAGGACTCCATCTCTTCCGAGGGAAACAAGGTATATGTGGAGATGGACAAATCCTACTCCCCGCAGCTCGTTATGTCCTGCATGGCCTATATCTCCGGTGTGGTGAATCCCAACGTCACCGAGGCTAACGCAGAGGACGGGGACATGGGCGGCAGCTATCTCAACAATAACTCTGCCGGAAGTGGCCCGTATATCCTCAAGGAGTGGACAAGAAACGAACGCGTCGTACTCGAACGCAATCCTAACTACTGGGGCAAACAGCCTAAGATCGAGCGGATCATTCTTATCGACATTCCCGAGTCCTCCAGTCAGCTCGTGCAGCTCAAAGGCGGCTCGATCGACCTGGCCTGGAATCTCGAATACGACCAGATCCCGGATGTAGAGGAAACCGAAGGACTGTACACCATTACCTCGCCGCTTTTCAAACAGATCTACTTTGCCATGAATGCCACTGTCTCTCCTTTGGATAACGTGAAAGTGCGACAGGCTATTAAATCAGCAATCAACACCAAGGGCCTCATCCAGGCCATCGGCGGCGGTGTCACGGAGCTGCACAGCTTTATTCCCAAAGGCATGTTTGCCCACTACGACGGTGATCCGTTCCCCTACGATCCTGAAAAAGCTCGTCAAATGCTCGCGGATGCCGGTTATCCCGACGGCTTTGACATTACTCTCTCGGTTCCCGACTTTCTGCAGACCGCCGGCACAGTCGTTAAGACCAATCTCACGAAAGTCGGCATCAACGTCGAACTGCAGACGATGGCCTACAGTACCCTGCTCGGACAGTACCGCCAGCAAGGCCTCGAAATGGTCATTGCCCGCTGGGGGGCGGATTACGGTGACCCCGATGCAATGGCAAAACCCTTTGGTCACTGCCGGACCACCGGCGACGATGCAAAAGTCAAGCAGCTCGCATGGCGCAACGGCTACGCGAATCCCGAGCTGACCGACATGATCGAAAAAGCCGCGATTACTCAGGACCGGGATGAACGCAAAGAGCTCTACACTGAAATTCAGAAGCGCTGGCTCGAAAACGGGATTTTCGAAATCCTCTATCAGTTCTCCGGCCAGATCGGCGTCTCTGAAAAGGTACAAAACTTCAAGCTGAGCCCTCTCACCGAAACACCTTTGAATATGGTAACTATCGAAGAATAATGTGAGAGGAAGCGTTACACACTATGCTCCCGGCAGCCCGCTGCTGTCGGGAGCTTTATTGTCAAAGAAGAGAATCGGGCCGATGCACACGTACATTTTCCGCATTCTCCGCGCTGCAGGATTAAAAAAAAGATTGATGAAAGCCTGCGGCTCGTGTATTCTACGGCATATTCCAGCAGCAAAAAGGTATAGGAGGTCGTTGTGGGACTTGGGCGCTACATAGTAAAAAGACTCCTGCTCTTCGTCTTTGTGATCATCGGAGTCTTTACCGTAACCTTCTTTATTTCCCGCGTCATCCCCGCCGATCCCGTTGGCGCCATTCTTGGCGAAAGCGCGCCGCAGGAGCTCGTCGAAAAGACCGAGCGGGAGCTCGGCCTGCATTTGCCCATCTACCAGCAGTATTTCAACTCCCTCACGGGACTATTTACCTGGGATTTCGGCAAGTCCCTCAGGACACAGAACCCGGTCACGACGGACTTGGCAAAATACTTTCCCGCCACCCTTGAGCTGGTCCTCTTTTCCATGCTGATCGCCATTTTCATCGGAATTTTTCTAGGGATCGTGGCGGCTGTAAAACGCAACAAGCTTCCCGATACCTTCAGCAGGATTTTCTCCCTGGTGGGCATATCCATGCCCGCTTTCTGGCTGGGGCTGATCATCATTCTTCTCTTCTACTACCAGCTCCAGATACTACCCGCAGGAGGCCGTCTCTCCCCGCAGCTCATGGCTCCGGCAAGCATAACCGGTTTTTACACCATCGACAGCCTATTGGCAGGAGACTTCACAACCTTCCTGGATGCCCTCTACCATCTGATCGGACCGGCCATGGTCCTCGGCTGGATTCAAACCGCCTACATCGGGAGAGTGACCCGCTCCTCGATGCTGGAAGTACTCAACGAAGAGTACGTGCGCACCGCACGGGTGAAGGGGCTAAAAGAGCGGGTGGTAATATTCGGGCACGCCTTCCGCAATGCCGCCTTGTCGGTTGTGACGATGATCGGCATCTCCTTCGGTTTTCTCTTAGAGGGTTCGGTATTAACGGAGACGGTCTTCGGGTATCCGGGACTGGGCCGATATTCGGTAAACTCCTTTCTCTCCCTGGACCTGAACTCAGTCACCGGTTCGGTTACCCTCATCGCCATGTGCTATGCCCTCAGTAACCTGATCGTCGATCTCTTATATACCTTCTTAGACCCGCGGGTCCGCTATTAGGGGTGCACTATGAGTAGTTTTGTCATATCTTTGAAAACACGCTATGCCTCGGAAATCTCGCAGGTGAAAGAGGTCTTGTACGCCGCGCGAAAGAGCCCGCTTACTATCACGGGAAGCGCGATCGTGCTCGGATTGGTGCTCGTAGCCATCCTCGCGCCCCTCCTTGCTCCGCACGATCCGATCCAGATGAATCTCGACGCCCGGCTGCAGGCTCCTTCGCTGCAGAATCTTCTTGGAACCGACGAGCTTGGGAGAGACATTCTCTCGCGCATTATCTACGGCACTCGCATCGCTCTCAAGATCATGGTCATCGTACTGATCATCGATCTCCCGGTGGGAGTACTCCTCGGTATCGTAGCCGGCTTCTTTGGCGGCTGGATTGACGATGTGATCATGCGGATCGCCGATGTATTCATGGCCTTTCCGCGCTTGATCCTGGCCCTCGCCATCGGAGCTGCCTTAGGCCCGAATCTCGTCAACACAATGGTCGCCATTGCCATCACCCTCTGGCCGACCTATGCACGCCTTGCCCGGAGCGAAACCCTCAGCATAAAGGAGCGCACCTTTATCGAAGCGGAAACCTCCATCGGCACTCCAAAATACAAGATCCTTTTCTCCCAGATTCTGCCGCTGTGCATGTCCACCACGATCATTCGCGCCACCCTGGACATGGGCAACGTGATTCGGATTGCCGCCGGGATGAGCTTCCTCGGCCTCGGCGCTCAGGCACCAACCCCCGAGTGGGGGCTAATGGTAAGTACGGGGCGCTCCTTTATGGTGACGCAATGGTGGGTGCCCACCTTCCCCGGTCTTGCCATTCTTATCGCGGTTTTCGGGTTTAACCTCCTCGGAGACGGTATTCGAGATATAGCAGATCCGCACTTGAGAAGAGGCGAATGAAACAGAATAAAACCTTACTGGAGTTAAAGAATCTTTTTGTCAACTTCTACACCTACCGCGGCGTGGTGCGGGCCATCAACGGCATCCACCTCACGCTGCGTGAGGGTGAGTTCTTTGGACTTGTGGGAGAGACCGGCTGCGGGAAGAGCGTCACCGGCTCATCGATTCTCAATCTGATACGCAATCCGGGGAGAATCGAGAGCGGGGAGATCCACTTCAAGGGAAGAGATTTGCTCAAGCTCCCGGAAGAGCAGCTGCGCCGCGAAGTGCGCGGGCGGGAGATCACCATGATCATGCAGCATCCAGTAGCCGCTCTCAATCCGGTGATGCGGATCGAAGACCAGATTAAGGAAGCGATCGTTCATCGCACCCAGGCCGGCAATCTCAAACAGCGCTGCTTAGAGATCCTCTCGGAGGTCAATATCCCGGATCCGGAGAAAATTCTCCGCAGGTACCCTCACCACCTCTCCGGGGGTATGGCCCAGCGGGTGATGATAGCCATGATGCTGGCCACCGAACCCTCCCTGCTCATCGCCGACGAGCCCACCACCGCCCTCGATGTGTCGGTCCAGGCGCAGGTGCTCACCATGCTGAAGGGACTCATCGAGCGGCACAACTCGAGCGTGCTCCTCATTACCCACGATATGTCGGTTATTTCGGAAACCTGCGAACGGGTGGCTGTCATGTACGCAGGAGATATTGTGGAGGTGGGCGAAGTTGAGGAGATCATCTTCAACCCGAAACACCCCTACACCCAGGGACTGATGAAGGCCATTCCGACCGGAGAGCGCACCGAGCTCGCGGGAATCCCCGGCACCGTGCCCGATCTGGTCGAGCCGCCATCGGGCTGCAGATTTCACCCCCGCTGCCCGCATGCCATGGATATCTGCTCCCGGGAGAAACCTGCCGAGCGCATCCTCGGCGAGGCGCACATCGTAGCCTGCTACCTATACGAGCTGTAATCGTGCTTTAGCCGATCGTCACGACTTCGCATGCCCGAAGAAACTCGGGGTCGAAATCCGCTCCATGGCCGGGAGCTTCTGGAAGGCTCATATCTCCCGCCTCATAGCGCACGCCTCCGAGTACCGGATCGGCTTTCATCGACGTGTAGCCGTCCAGGTCGGCAAACCATATGTTTGGCCGAGCGGCCATTAGATGCGCACTCGCCGACATCGCCAGGCGAGTTTCTGTCATACAGCCTATCATACAGGGGATGCCAGCCGCCTCGGCAATGGTATTGATCTTTTCGCCGTTCGTGATGCCCCCCGATTTGGTCAATTTGATATTAAAGTAATCGCAGCTCCCCTCGGAAGCCAATTTGAAAGCATCCTGAGGAGAAAAGAGGGTCTCATCCGCCATGACCGGAATGCTGGTGGTATCCCGCAGACGCCGCATATGCTCAGCGTCCCAGTAGACTAAAGGCTGCTCACAGTACTGGATCTCGTAGGGTTCCAAGGCCTTGAGAATATAGACGGCGGTCTTGTAATCCCAGCCCTGGTTTGCATCCAAGCGCAGGGCAATATCCCCACCAATCGCCCCGCGGATTTGCTTGATCCGAGAGATATCCTCGTGCTTCTCGCCGCCAAGCTTTACCTTGATCGCCTGGTAGCCTTCCTCTACGTGCGCCTTGGCTTTTGCCACCATCTCCTCAGGGGCGGAAAGACTCACCGTATTATCGGTAAATAATGGACGGGGGGTTCCGCCAAGCAACGAATAGACGGGTAATTCTACGATCTTTCCCTTCAGATCAAAGAGCGCCATATCGATAGCGCTCTTTACCGCGCTGTTCTTTTTCAGCTTCCGCTCCATTGCGTTCACGAGCGTTTCGATAGAGCTGGGATTCTGCCCCAGCAAGGTTTGCACAAGGGCTGGAGCAGCGGCAAAGGCGGTAGCCTGGGTCTCTCCGGTTACCACAGGATTGGGCCGGGCTTCTCCCGTACCGTAGAGCCCTGCACCGGTATAGACGCGCACGATAATGTTCTCTGCGGTGCTGATCTCGGCAAGGGAGGTCCGAAAGGGCTCCTTCAGCCCCAGGTCCGCTTTGTAAATTTCAACCTTCTCGATCTTCTCTTTGCTCATGGGCCGCTCCCTTTTTTGATGCGGTGATTCGCTTCCCTCAATAGAGGTGACAGGCTACTTTATGATTTTCGCTCACCTCTTTCAGCACCGGAGGCTGAGTTTCGCAGATCTCTCCGATCTTCTTAAAACACCGGGTATGAAAAGGACAGCCCCGAGGAGGGTTCATAGGGCTCGGAATCTCGCCTTTCAGGATAAGTTTCTCCCCCCGCTGGCGGGGGTCGAGCTTCGGCGTTACCGAGATAAGGGAGATAGTATAGGGGTGATACGGATGATCGAATACCTCACTCGTATAGCCAAACTCCACCACTTTCCCCAGATAAAGTATGAGAATTTTTTCGGTAAAGAGGCGTACAAGGGATAGATCGTGAGTGATAAAGAGGTAGGTCAGATCGAGCTTCTCCCGGAGTCTCCTGAGCAGCTTGAGCACTTCCGCCTGTACCGAAACGTCGAGAGAGGAGGTGGGCTCGTCCAGCACAACCAACTCCGGATCAAGGATCAGCGCCCGAGCAATCGCCACCCGCTGCCGCTGGCCGCCGGAAAGTTCGTGGGGATACCGGTAGAGATGCTGGTCGTTCATTCCCACGAGGGAGAGGAACTCCCCGACCTTCTCAACCATCTCATCATGAGAAGCTACCATACCGTGCGTCTCTAGCCCCTTGCCAATGATATCTTTGATCTTCTTGCGGGGGTGCAATGAGGCATAGGGGTCCTGGAAGACCATCTGGAGCTTGCGACGCAGCCGCTTCTCTTTGCTTAAATCGGCGCGGGTGATATCACGTCCGCCATACTGGATGGTTCCCTCTGTGGCATCCAGCAGCTTCAAGATGACCCGACCGAGAGTGGTTTTTCCTGAGCCCGATTCCCCGGCTATACCGTAGATATCCCGTTTCCCCACTTCGAGTGACACGCCATCCACTGCTTTTACGGTCTTTTCCTTGCCTACAGGAAAATACTTTTTCACCCCATCGAGCGTTAACAAGTTCTCCAATGTTCATCCCTTTTCACATATGCGAAACTGCACCTGTAATGATGTAGCTGAAGGCAATTAAAACAACGTCGCTTTTTGTAATTGCCAAGGTCTTTATCATATGGGAAGTCTTTACCCCCGTCAAGCAAAAAGCTAGGCCGCTTTTTGTCGGTCCTGCTCGGATATTAGCGCAGTACAAAACAAAGGCGAAAGCGAGCATTTTCACATAGTAGACATGCACTTCGGACACGACCCTGCTTCTCTCTAAAGCCGGCACCTACCATTTGGAGTCTGTGGCTATCGAAAAGCGAAGTAGCCCATATATCTTTACCGGCGAGCATCAGTATGATAAGAGGTACAATTCTGATGATCCATTGCGGGGGGAAGTGCGAAAAGTCCTCACCTCCCCGCGCCTTCGGCATGAATTACAAAAGGCCGGCTCAGTTAAGCAATTTTTTTCACTTGTCTCACTAAAAGAATATCGAACGGAATATTTCTCACCGTATGATGATCGCCCGCACCCTAAACCTTTCCTTCCAAATGCTCCGCATACAACTCCTCGATACGCTTCGCTTCATTCTTGCTTAACGCGGAAAACTCGTGTTCCCTTGCCCGCGTGGAAAGCCGTCCGCCGTTCTGCCAGAGAAACCGAAAAAGCAGGTCGATGGTGCGTTCGGGCATATCGACGATCGACTCCACCCCGCGACGGAACGCATCGTAGCTCTGCAGGAAACAGGTTTCCTCGGGCAGATCGTACTCGATCGTCTGCTGCACACAGGAGAAGAGGAACTCCACATGGGGAGTGGCATCGAAAAAACGGTACAAGTGGTCAGTTTGATTGAGCACCTTTACATTTCTGTCAGTGGTCGACTCCCACTCGATACAGGGAAGCATTCTTCGTGAATAGCTCTGCAGCACCTCCCGGTACTCTTGAATGCGTTTCAAAATCACCGCCGATACCGGGAACACGAGTCCTTCCGGGTTGAAGCCTGACTTGGCCAATTCGTGATGGATGAGATAGCGATGGATACGGCCGTTGCCGTCCTGAAAGGGATGGATATAGACGAAGCCGAAGGCAAGCACCGCCGCGGCCGCCACCGGATTCAGATACTCGGCTGCCGTGAGGTCGAAATCGACGAGCCCCTGTAAAAGATCGGGCAGGTCCTCAGGACAGGCGCTTATGTGCTCGGGAAGCGGCCGTCCGGAATCACGTTCGTGCTCGCCTACAAACCCTCCCTCAGTCCTGAAACCGGGCTGCACGAATCTGCTGTCACCTATGACGATCTTCTGCAGCCTGACCAGTTCGTCCAGGTCAAGCTGCCTGCTGCCTGCCTCACCGATCACATGTCCCCAGCGCTGGATTCTGTTCTGCGGCGGCTCCTCTCCTTCGATCATATAACTCGCCTTTGAATCGGCCAACAGAAGAAACGCCGCCGTGCGCGAAACCACATCCTGTGGTACCGCTCCCATTGTCTCACGGGCCCTTTTTTTCAAATCCAGATTGAGATAGCCATCGATCGCCGAAGTGCGAAACACCAGGGGGCAGAAACGAGGTGTTCCCGGCAAATTATTAATGACCCGCTGCCGTCGTACTCGCTCTCCGATGGTACTCAACTGCATCTCCGGAGCGAGAACCGGTACATACGAGCCCTTCTGCGCGTCCTCTATCTCCAGCTTCTCCCCTGAAAGCCACTCGAAGAGGAACCACAGCCTGCGCGCGTAACGTCCGGTGGGAGAGCGTTGCACTATCTCCACCATTTCCGCGGCACTCACCTTCTGAAACAAGCAGGAGAGCACCGCGAGATCGACCCCCTCATATTTCAAAGCAAAGGTAAGCTCTCCTTCCAGAGTCGAATCGGGAGCATAGCGGGGGGTAAAGAGCTTCCAGCCCCCGCTCTCTATTATCGTATGCTTGCTGCCTATCGCAATAAGCCGGCGCGGCAGAGGAGCATTCAATTCATAGGCAGCTATAAGCGCCGCATATCCTGCGGGGATTCCCGGATCGGGAAGTCCTCTACCATAAAACGTGGATACCGGTACTGAAACCTCGTTCAATCGGCTCATTTGCATGAAAAACACTTGTCTCCCCTGAAAAACGTGTGTAATCGCGACAATTCTCTGAGAATTAATTATATATCTTGAAAAATGATTACACCAGAGGGTAAAAACTGAAAAATGATATACAAAATGCAATTTCTTACGGCAGGAGTTCCCAATTCACGATTTTGACGAAACAATTTTGACGAAATAATGGGAGGATCATCGTAAAATGTCACCGTTTTGAACCTCTGTGAAAAAGAAGCCGAGACAGCTGCAGACATGCAGGCTATATGATAAAAAAACGTTTCTATTCTTCCACCCTATCGACTATACGATTACGCCCGCGACGCTTTGCCTCGTAGAGCTTCTCGTCTGCTGCCTGTATCAGCTTCTCAGCCGAAGTAGAGGGAGAAAACTCCTCTATACCTGCGCTGAGGGTAATAGAGCCGTAAGTGCTTTCGGGAAAGTCGACGGCGAGCTCTTGAATGCGGGCAAATACCCGTTCCACCGCCGCCTTCGTCGAGCTGAGATCCTCATTCGGGCAAAGAAGGGCAAACTCCTCACCTCCGTAGCGATAGATCCGGTCCTCCTGACGAACCGACTCTCGCATCGTCGAACTGATACGAGTAAGAACTTTGTCTCCCGCGGTATGACCGTAGGTGTCGTTGTAGAGTTTGAAGGCATCTATGTCGAACATCACTAATGAGAATGTTCCTCCCTCTTCGGCTGTTTCGGCTATGAGCGCTTCAATATCCCTATCGAAGGAACGTCGATTGTGTATTCCCGTCAGACCGTCCATGATACTCATCTCTCGGAGAGCAGCGTTCGCCTTCTTGAGCTCTTCGGTGCGCTCGTCGACAATCCGTTCCAGGTTCCTGTTGACATCTCTCACACGGCTTGCCATCTCACGAAATCGGCCTGCAAGAACGCCTATCTCGTTGCTCAGCTGCGTCGGGAGGGGAAGAGTCCCATCGGCAACCTCGGCAATCTCTCCCCGCTCAATGCGTTCGGTCGCATCTCTGAGTTGTAATAGCGGTGTTTCGGCACGACGCTTTACCAGCACGACAAACATCCCCAAAAGCAGGAGCAGCAAGAGCACACCTTCTACGATGAGCTCGACCGCAGAACGATGCGCCGTCGCACGGATGAGGTCTTTCGGATAGACGTTGACAAACCACCAGGGCGGGCCGCTGAGCTTACCGGCGGTAAGATAGGTGTCGTCGCGCTCATTTTCTACCACTATCGCAGAACCATCTTCGAAAGCCTCGGGATTTTTATCCACCGCCTCCCGTATCTGGGTGTAGGATCGTACGATTTCGGGATCTTCTATTTTGTCGAGCGAAAGCTGCCCTATCCACCGCTGCTCGTCCGCCGGCGGGGAGGGGCGGGCCACGAGGTAGCCGTCGTCGCGGATGATAAAGTTGTGGCTCCCGGTGCGGCGTTCGGTGATAAGCCGTTCCATAAGCGAGGTCAGCGGTACATCGTGACTCGGATTGATGAGGTGCCGGCCGTTATGATCCACCGGTACTTCGTACGTAATCATCCACTCCTCGGCGGTCTCGTCAAAATAGAGCCCCGTCCACACCGGCTCCCGTTCCGGATTGTTCTCTTTGAGAGTGGCGCTTATAGTGCCGAGCTCGTTCATCGGAAGGTCGGGACGGGCTTCTAAACCCCAGGGCACCTCGGGCCAGAAAAGTACAATCGCGTTTTCTGGAAACGACACATGCGTGTTGGCAAAGCGGGTCTGGAAACCGGGACCGAGCCGTGCGAGAAGACGGTAGGCGAGGACAAGGCGGCGGCGTAAATCCGGATTGTCGGTTGATTGATTGTTGCCGATAAAGCTCGACATCCCGTATATATAGCGCCCGTCATCCGTATAGAAACCTTCGAAGTACTTTCGATGCATGCGCGTGGCCCCCTCCTCCCCCTCGAAGTAGAGCCGTTCAAAGCCCTCCTCCTCCACCTCTACCGCTTCTGAGGTATAAAGACGCAAAAACTCGCGTTCGAAGACTGTGAGGTTCCTCTGGGCGAGCTCGAATATCATGCTGTCCTGACGCACTCGTTCGGATACATAACGCTGCAGCTCATCGAGAGTTTCTTCCCTCGTTCGCGTGTAGTTTAAGTAGTAGGCGACTGCGGAGAGCAGGGCTATAAGCACAAAGGCGGCTATTACGGTCTTTAGGAGTACATCTTGAATAAGGGATTTATGGCGCTTGGGCATACATCTGAGTATACTAGCCAGAAAATATCTCCGCAAGAAAGGCACCTTCTTTTTTAACTCTACCGGCGCTATCAAGGAGATAGCCGGACAACAGCTGCAGAATAGGCAGATCATTACCGCCGTTCTGCAGGTCCTTACTTCTGCGCCTGTTCACCCGTCTCTCTCCGTCAAAAGAGAAGACATCCTCGATCTCGTGATTGAAGGCGCGGGCAATGCGGAAAGCCGGCTCGAGCGACGGGGAGTAGCTCTGTTTTTCGATGGCGAGCTAGCCACGCGCTTGCCCCCCCCTATCGGTACATCAGGATAAGAAACATCACGGTCACCGACATGCCAAGAACAATGGGCATCCTTGAACCGACAAAAACCACCACAAAAAGGATCTGCGATACTTGGTTTGCCTTGAGTTCGATCAAGCGGTCGCGTTCAGAATCAAGATGGAGGCAGCCCAAAACCGAAAGAGCGCTTTGACGAGGGGCTGGTCTTCAAGCGGCTGGACGAACGCGGCCAGGTATTCGTAGAGCACATTCCGGTAGAGAGCGCCTGGGGAACTTTGGCCATCGTTACCGCCGCAGCACTCCTGTTGACTCCCCTCGCAGTGCTGCGGCGCAGGCAGCTGTCCCGGGCGAATCCGGTGAGTGGCTGGCGCTTCTCTCCGGCTCTTGCCCCACTCTCCATCCCTAGAGGTACCATAGTCAGGCCCGAAAGCCATTTTTCGCAATTTCTTTGCCATTTCTATGTTCTTTTTCTATGCTTCTATCAAGGGCAGGGGGATAAGCGT
>CAYFUX010000015.1:37074-38356 GCA_964346455.1 uncultured Spirochaetaceae bacterium | reverse complement strand
GGTGCGGCACGCGGCTGAATGGGTAGCCGACTACGCGCGCCGTATCGGTCTCGAGCATGTCGAGGTACTCCCAACCGAGGGCCACCCGGTAGTCTACGCCGATTGGCTTCACGCAGGGGACGCCCCCACCGTCCTCATCTACGGCCACTACGACGTTCAGCCTACCGACCCCGAGGCAGAGTGGGATTACCCGCCCTTCAAGCCTAGCCTGCGCGGCACGGCAATCTACGCCCGGGGGAGTACCGACAACAAGGGCCAGTTCTTCGCCCAGCTAAAGGCACTCGAGGCGTGGCTACAGACCGCAGGAAGGCTGCCGGTAAACGTCAAGCTTTGCATCGAAGGCGAGGAGGAGATCGGGAGCCGGCATATAGCCCCCCTCCTTACCGACTACCGGGAACGCTTCTCCTCGGACCTCTGCGTCATATCCGACTCTTCCATGCGGGGGCCCGGACAGCCGCTGATCCTCTACGGCCTCCGAGGAACCGTCTACGGTGAGATCGAAGTGAGCGGGCCGAGCCGCGACCTGCACTCGGGAAGCTTTGGCGGCGCCGTTCACAATCCCCTGCAGGCGCTCTGCGAGATTCTCGCGGCACTGCACGATGGTCAGGGCCGCGTTGCCGTACCCGGATTCTACGATGCCGTACGCAGCCTCTCCGAGGCCGAACGCAGGGAGCTGGCCGAAAACGGGTTGAGCGAAAAGGAGCTCATACGCGAGGCCGGCGTTCCCTCCGTGTGGGGGGAGGCGGGCTACCGGGTGCCCGAACGCCTCGGTGCGCGTCCGACTCTGGAGATCCACGGCATCCGTGGCGGCTTCACCGGCGAGGGGATCAAGACCGTCATTCCCGCCAAGGCTAGCGCCAAGGTGAGCATGCGCCTCGTTCCCTACCAGGATGCCGACGAGATGGCTGAGCTGCTCGAGCAGCATGTGAAGGGGCTGGCACCCAAATCGGTCCGGGTCTCGGCAAACATGTACTTCCGGGCCAATCCAGCCCTCGTGGAGCGCAACCATCCCCTGATGGAGGCTGCCGCTCGGGCCTATGAGGCCGGCTTCGGAGCTCGCCCCGAATTTGGCCTCGAAGGCGGTTCAATTCCCATCGTCAGTACGCTGCAGGATATCTACGGCGTCCCGGTGCTGCTCATGGGCTTTGGTCTGCCCGACGACCGCCCCCATGCGCCAAACGAGAAGCTCGACATGAGGCAATTCGAAGGGGGCATCGTCTGCGCCGTTCACTTTCTGCAAGAGGCCGGGGCGGGCAGATAACCCCGCGTCCCTGCGCCCGTC
>CAYFUX010000015.1:24662-36974 GCA_964346455.1 uncultured Spirochaetaceae bacterium | reverse complement strand
ACCGCTCTCTCGAACATCGCTGATGCTCAGCCGGTGCCGGGCGCGCCAGAAATTGCCGAACTCACCGAGGCCGCCCATCCAGGCATTCAGACTCTCGGCGTAGTTCATCAGCTCCCGCTGGGCCTCGAGTTTGTAAGTTGCATTGCGGCTGTCAGAGGGATGGATCAGCAGCACACTGATGGTCTCATTATTCGCATGGGCTCTTACTACCTCCTTCCACTGCTGAACCGCCGGCTCCTCGGTTTCGGTGGTCAAATAGCCGACTGCGTCGTCAAAGGTCACCGGTATCTCTATTATCTGCGACTGATCGGCCCCCGGCCGGCGCTCCGGCAGGGCAAAGTAGGGAAAGGTGGTCAGTACGTCATTGGCCGAAAAGGAGGAGTCGTAGCGGTAGCCGGCAGCATCCAGCACGGAAATCAGTTCCGGCGGAAAGGCCAGGTAGCCCGCCCGGAAGCTGACCGTATCCTGCTGCGGCACATCCCGGTCGAGAAGCTGCTTGCTCACCCGCACCTCGCCATTCACAGTGATCTGCTCCTGCGGTACATACGAGCTGAAATCGACCTGCGGACTCCCAGCCGGAGCCTCATCGAACTCGAGGGCATGGGCCACCGTGTGCGAGCCGATCTCGTGTCCCCGGCGGGCCAACTCTCGAAGCGCCTGCTGATTGTCAGGCACCGAATAGTAGGCGATGTCCATCCAATTTTCGTAGTATTTGGTATTGATGAAAAATGTGGCCCGGGCGCCGAACTCCTCGGCCAGCGCAGCATACTTCAGCGAATCGACAAAGGATGTCTGGGCATCCACATCGTGCGACAGCAACAGGGCCGTCGGCCGGGCCTGGGGAACGGCGCTCTTGTACACAGCCCGCGGAACCGTATTTTCGTACAGCGCCTTTATCAGCAGCATCACCACATCCACCGAAGGTTCCACCGTGTTCACAAACGCGCGCTGTGCCTCGTAATCGCCGCCGGTCTGCGGCAGCAGCACCGACTCGGCGAAACTGAGCCCGAGGTAATACACCACTCCGCGGCCGTAATAATTGCGCAGCATAGCCGCGCTTCCGTCCTCAAAGTGGGCCAGCACTTCCGCCATTCCGTCGGGCTCGGCCCCGTGCGACCAGATGACCTTCTCGTAGACTTGCTTCTCTCCGTTACCCAGCGAGATTTCTCGTTCCCGAGGGTGATCGATATAGGCAAAGGCCGGCTCTCTGCCTATATACTCTTTGGCAAAGCGTAGTCTGCTTCGCTGTCTGTGGGAATCGATACTGCGCATCCCCAGCAGAGGAAAGAGCTCCGACCCGGGTTTGCCGGGGATAAACAGTACTCCTCCATTCTCTACATAGCTGTAGAGCGCCTCACGCCAAGCCGCATCGAGTTCGGCATTCGAAGGCGCCTGCGCCATCACTATAAGCGGATACCGGTCCAAAGCGTGCGGTGTGGAAATAAAACTGTAGGGAATCCCCTGAATATCGGCAATCCGCTGCAGAGCAAACTCGTCAATTGCCGCCTCGGTGGACTCAGTGCTCTCCCCATCCGCTGCATCTGCGGACTGGATTCCGCTCAGCGGCCGTAACAGGCCGAGCTTGAATTGGCTTTTCCCCTGGTCGGCATTGTTTTGTTGAGCGGCGCCAAGGGCAGGAGTACATAATAGACTGAGGACCAGGGCCGCTCTTGCCAGCTCCCTGCCAATATGAACAAACTTCACTCGTACCTCCAGAACAGGGCCCGATCCTGCGGATCGAGCAGGTTTTCTACCGCAATCACCAGCCAGGCGGTGGAGGCTACCGATGGATAGGTGCTGAATTGATGCGGAACCTCCTGCGAGGCGTAGCGCAGCACTCCGCCGGCCGCATCAACGGCAAACTCTTCGCTTGCCTTGATTATCTGCCGGGCCTTCGCTTCCCGGCCGGCTTTGATCAATGCAGTGGCCATGCCCAGCGAGCCCTCCGGCCAGTTGATGTCCAGCTGATTCCAGGTGAGGTCGGGGTCGCTAAAGTAGGTGCGGCTGACCTCCTTGTTCAGATACACCGGGTCCTCGGCGTAGGGGCGGAACAGTCCGCTCTTGTCAATCTGAAAGCGTTCGAGCCCGGCCTCCAGTGTCTGCTCGGTCTTCTCCAGCTCGCCGGCTTGCCGCAGCAGAATAGAGCCCCAGGATGCGGTGTCCAGCGGCAGCACCGTGTCGCGGCGTCCCGACTCCTTGATACCCTGAATCAGCTGACGCTGTTCAGCGTCCCACATGCTCAGCAGCCCCTCGACGACCATTGCGGCCCCGCGTTCATAGCGGGCGCTGCCGGTCAGCAGTGCAAGATCGCGAAACAGGAAGTAGGCGTCGATGTTGTGCTCGGCACTCACCCAGCCGATCGCTTCGCCGGTGTACTGCGAGCTCACCTCGCCGTCGGCTTCGGTTTTCAGCTCGTAGCTCCCCATTCCGCCGGTTACCAGGCCGTAGCGCGGGTCTTCGCGGTCGGTGATTTGCAGGCTCAACAGGTGCCGGGCTATGGTCTCGGCGACAGACAGAATCCGTGCTCCAATCCGCTCCTGGGTATGAAAGTCCGGTGTATCTGCTGCCCGTTTACGCAGATAAAAGGTGGCCGCATATCCTGCCCAGGCAGATGCCCCGCTGCGGATCGTTGCCCCGCCGTGCGCCTCCTCACTGGGCCACTCGTTGTGCAGATTCACTCCAAACCACACGCTTCCATCCGACCGAACCTGCCGCCCCAGCGCCAGCAGCACATCCTCGGCCTCGCGGTAGCGGTCGGTCATGGCAAAGGCAATCGCCGCCAGGGCCGCATCGTATATGTACGACCTTCCCTTCAGATACGGATAAGCCGGATCCTCCTCCGGAATATCATAGCTGATCACCAGATTCCGCCGCCACGGAACCGGATCATCTACCGTTTCGTTGGGCACCTTCTGATCCAGCAGCCATTCGATGGCTGCCGCCTCGCGTTCACGCAATTCATCCGTCTGCCCGGATACCCCCGTGGGAGCTCCCAGCATGCTCAAACCAAGCACAGCGATTAATAACACAGAACGTGCGAGATTGAAGATAGTTTGATCCATGGGTACTCCTGGCTTTGAAGGTAAGTGAAGCACTTTCAAAAATCAAAGATTTTTGTGACACACTTTTTTTCCCGGCTTATGTCTGCACTACTCGATTACATCGCCGCGGTCCGCCTGGCACTCTACTCGATTACGACCGCCCTGTTTCGCACGATACATAGCGGTATCGGCTGCCTTGAGAAGCTCCGGCACCTGTACCTCTGTACCGTGTAGCACGCTTACTCCGATACTGAGGGTGGGAACCACGGATAGCGCCTCCGGGGAAGGGCTGCTATTGATCACTTGGTTGAACTGCCGATTGAGAAAGGAAAACTCATCTTTGGTTCGAAAAAGTTGCCTGAGCGGGGAGGAGCTCTCCAGAGTTTCCCGAAAATAGTCAGCGAGCCGATGCGCCCGCGAGGCAATCCGTCCCACTAGTACCGACACAAGGGCTGAGCCGATAAGAAGGAGAAAAGCCGAAACAATGACGATCGGTCTTCGCAGCCGGGCAAAGGTTTCAGCCAAAGAAGCTCGCGGCACTATTACGCTGACCCGCCATCCGTTTGAAATCGGAGAGCTCGAGCCAACAAAGAGTTCTTTACCGCCCTCCGGTAATTGCCTCCTCGTACGGGGCGGTCCACCTTACCTCTCCCTCCGAGTCCATGCCGGCCTCGTACCACGGCCTGTCCCGCGGGTCGTAGCCCTCGGGAAGTTCGCCGTCAGGGTAGTACTCTATCGTACCGTCCCTTAGCCCGTAGTAGATGAAGAAGTAGCCTTCCAACACCCGGCTCACGGATTTCCACTCACGAACCAGTTCTTTAAACGAGGCATTGCCTTCGAGCCGGCGGTGAAGGGTGTCACTGCGCGAGAGAGCGCGCACCGCGTGGTTTCTCGGGGAAATCCAGAGCCGTTCAATGGAACTTCCGGCCAGGTCCACGAGGTTTTCGATTTTTCGTTCCTGCTCATCAATTGCTACCCCACGCGCTGCATCAAAAGAAATCAACACAAGAGCAAACAGCAACACACCGCCGACGATCGGAACGAAAATCGTCAGAAGAAGAGGAAACGACAGTTTGGTTTTTCTCATACGGCTCCAGTTGTGATGTGCATAGTAGAAAACATGGTCGGGAAGCGCAAGGCGAATACCCTCGCCGTATTGCAGAAAAGGGAGAAGCATGGAATATCTGAAAGAATCTCAGTTGAAAGCGAGGAGCTGTGCTATTCACTCGAAGGAGCCATTGCTATGCAAAAGAGAAGAAAGGCGAATGAGAACAACCTCATCCCCGGGGCTTTGCCTGAGCTCCTGCGTGCTGCGCTGCCGTGCATCGAGCGCGACCTGCGGGAGCTGGATAGAAGCCATCGCTCCCCGACCCAACGGTTCCGCCGGCAACCGGAGGGCCGCCCGCTACATAGAAACGCGGAACGCGGTTCGGCCCGCAGGTCGCCAATGCGTTCCTCCTTCGCCAGGAAGAGTTCCGGCATATCTCGGATACGATGGTGGACTGATGTCCGCACTCCGTTTCGAGGGTGTTAAAGACGCTCATAGAACCGTTCCAGACCGTCTCTTTGCTGCGCTTGCATATGATTGGTGGTGCCCGTATTCATAAAGGGCATCGAAAGCGGTTCTCAATGCAATGTCATGAGGCTCAGTTGAATAGCAGAACATGGAAAATGGCACAATAATTTTTTTAGCAATTCCCGTAAATAACGAGACAGCCGTCCTATCCAGAACTCTTGGCGGGGACTATGAGCTACCTTGTCGTTGTAGAGGTATGCTGAGGTGTAGTGTGGACCGAAGGCATTGTGGCTTCTTAATCGGATGTTTCCTGGATAAGACGGCAGAAAATGCTGTCCGGCCAATGCAATATGAGCGCTTCTATGGGATCATGAAACCGGTAGGAGACCGGCTTCATGCGAAAGTCTACGATGTCATCCGTCCGTGCATCCCAGGATGTATGCGCGAGCACGCGCAGCGAGCGAATAGGCACCGCCCGCGTAAGTTATTCTTGTCCGGGATCAAGCACTATTGCATGCTTCGCCCAAAAGAGCACTGCGGCTTTCAGCTCTTCCCGGCTGATATTCGGATCATGCGGCTCGCGAGGCGCCGGCTTACCCGGATAGTAGGTAGTGATAATGAAGAGATCGGGTTCACACCAATATCCCCACACAGCTAAAAAACGAGTAGATTTCTTTTTCCCATAGATGAGATGTGAGGGGATGGACCTCCCCTCTCTGGGCATCCAAAAAGATTTTTTCTCTCCGGGCAGGAGTCTCTTCAATCCGGTCAGCCCCACTTTACGAGTGCAACGGATTGTTCTCCTCACTTCCCCGCTTTGCCGCGAGTACCTCAGTTCTTTGCGGATGAGCTTCAGGACTTCCTCCCTAGTCATCCACATGTCGTTTTGATGAGCAAGCAGGTGAGTCTCATCCTCTATTTGAATGCGGGGTTCAACTCTTTTCATACAACTTCCACAGCGCGCTCAGGTCATTCTTCAAACGACTGCTCATCTCCGGATGGGTACCCGCTCCCGTCGTTACGTCGTCACCGTTTTTAAAGACCATGTAGGGAACCTTTACTCCAGAAATGTGCAAATACTCCGGATCGTCCCCGGAGAGCTCTTCCCAATCCACTTCTTTGTAGAGATAGAATATCTTCTCATCCTCGAGGGAGTGTTCAAGAATACTGTGCGGCCTATCGGGGTTCTTTCGTTCACGATTTTTTCTCAAGGACTCTTCGAACGGAACTTGTATGTAAAGGACCGCCGCACGTTCAAGAAGGTCCGGGGAGAACTGCTGAAATGCGGTGGAAAAACCTCCGTGTTCCACTCCCCGCGCAAACTCGATTATTGCCGTACGTTTCTTGCCGAATGCTGCCTGTTCTTTTTCCCGTTTCCAATAATCCATTTCAAGCCGCTCTATGAGAACATTCCAGTAATCGTTGTCCAGGAAGTATCCCTTCTCATCGGAGTGCAGCCGCTGTTTTCCTCTTCGGGATAGAATAGTATCCTCCTCGAACCAAGACCAGATTATCGGAAAATCGTCGAACTCCTCGAACGCAGCTATTTTGAATTGTGCTCTTCTCTCATGGATTTCCTGCCGTTTGAGATAATCTATGATTTCGCTCTTCCCCGCCGCAGGTCTGCCGATCAGAAAGAGAATATCAAACACGCCGTCAGTGCTGTCCATGCTGCCTCCTTTCGTTTATTTCAAGCCGGAGTGGAGAAATCCCTGGATAAACTTCTTCTGAAAAACCAAAAATGCGATGAGGAGAGGCAGTACCACTATTATGGTTGCTGCGGATAGCAAGGACCATCGGGCTCCTATCTCCCCAAGCTGGGTGAACCGGACCAATCCGGCGGTGAGAGGACGGGCTTCACTCGATTTGGTAATGATGAGAGGCCAGAGAAACTCACTCCAGTGCCAATTTATCGAAGATATGCCAAATGCCACCAGGGTCGGTATCGTCGGGGGAAGATACACGTGATAGAGCAATTGCCACCAACGGCAGCCGTCTATTATTCCCGCCTCGACAAGCGAACGCGGTATTCCGAGAAAGGCCTGCCGCATGAGAAAGGTCCCGAAGCCGGAACCGAAATAGGGAATCCCGATTGCAAGGATGGTGTCGTATATTCCCAGGAACCGTATGGTGCTGAAGTTCGGCACGAGAAGCACGGTAGTCGGAATCATCATGTGTAAAAGAATGATCATGAAAATGACTTTTCTGCCCTTGAACTTGTAGTGGGCAAAGGCAAAAGCAGCCAAGGTGACCGTGACCACCTGCACTCCGAATACCATCAACACAAGAGTGACGGTATTAAAAAAGTAGCGGGCAAAGGGTGCCAGTGAGAATGCCCGTAGATAGCTCTCCAGGTTTATTGCAGTACCAAACCACACATCGCCCCTGCTGATAGGTTCCGCAGAAGGACGAGTGGATGCAACGAAGGCCCATACTGTCGGGAGTGCCCATGTGATGACAAGAATAGTAATAAGTATGGCAAATATGATCCGCCAAATATTTCGGTAGGTTTTACTCATTGTCAACCTCTTTTCGTTCGGAGAGTGCAAAGTTCGTAATAGTGAAGAACAATAGAATTACGATGAGGATGACTGTGAGAGCCGATGAACGCCCTACATCGAGCTGGGTAAAGCGTTGTTCCCACATGTAAAAGAGCAGTATAGAGCTCTTGTCGCTCGGTCCTCCTCCGGTCAATACGAATATGTGGTCGACCGCCTTGAAGGCGGTAATAAATGCAATGGTGGAAACGAACAGGGTTGTTCGCTTGAGCAGGGGAATGGTTATAGAGATCGCAATGCGGATGGGTCCGGCCCCCTCCATGCGGGCAACTTCAAAGATGGTTGTGGGAAGATTCTGTAATCCTGCCAAATAGAAAATCATATAAAACCCGGCGTTTTTCCAGAATGCGACAATCATCACCGAAATGAGCGCCAGGTTGGGATTTGCCGTCCAATTTTCCGGCCCTTGATAACCAAATAGCTTAAGGGTCGAATTGAAAAGACCGTAATCCGGGGTAAACAGGAACATCCATATTGTAGCTGCGCTGACGAGCGGGAGAATGCTCGGGTGAAAAAGTGCTAAACGCACGACCCCTATTCCCTTAAGCTTTCTGTTGACCAGTTGGGCAAAAAAGAATGCGGTGACAATACTCAAGGGCACGACACCCAGCACGTAAATCAGGGTGTTGGTAAGGACAGTGAGAAACTCAGGATCACTGAAAAGGTCTGCATAGTTTCCCAAACCGATAAAGGTGGGCTCCCGAAACTTCGCAATGTTGAGTCTTTGCCGGAAAAGGCTCTTTACCACCGCCCTGATAGTCGGATAAACGGTAAACACAGAAATGAAGAGAAACGCAGGGAAAACTAAGATATAGGGGAGCAGACGACTGCGGTCCCTTTTACTGGTAACAACCATTACTTACTCCATTCTAGTAGGTAAGCGATACACCGTAACGAAGCCCCCTCATCAAAGAGGGGGCTCCTTTACTCAGTGTAGGGTCAGATACGATCGCCCTCTATCTGAAGACCTCAAGGGCTTCATCGGCCTGCTTTTGAGCCTCTTCCATCGCCTCTTCAGGGCTCATATTGTCGTTGAATGCCTCCTGAAGATACTTGTGAAATATGCTGCGCACTTCACCAAGATTCTGAACCGCCAACTCTTTTCCCGCGTATTGCAGCGCATCTCTGGTCTGTTTGGCCTGGGGCACCTCCTTCATGTAATCCTGCATATCAGAGGTTTCATATGCACTCCTCCGCGTTGCGATGTAGCCGGTTTCAATACTGAAGTCAGCAACTCGTTCAGGCTGTGTGAGGAACCTGGCAAACTCGAATGCCGCTTTCTTTTTTGCCTCGGAAGCGCCGTCCATGATATAGAGATTACCACCTCCGGGCACACTGGCATATTCACCCTCAGTGCTCGCCGGTATCGGCATGACTCCAACCTCGAACTTCGCCTGATTCAGTATTCCTGAAAGGCTGCCGGTGGAATGGACGATCATCGCCGTGTTCTCGCTGGCAAAGTTGCTCGGAGCGGCACCCCAGGAAGCCTGTACACCGGAAGGTGTTGCCTTATACTCCTCAGAGAGAGCATTGTAGTACTCTATTGCCTCTATGACTTTAGAATGATCATAGTAGACCTCTGTACTGCTTTCACCGACAATATTCTGACCGTTTCCAATGGCGAGGGGTTGAAATAGCCAATAGGGCCAACCGGAGGGCCATTCGATTCCCCATCGCGTAACATCACCATCTTCTCTCTCCGTCAACTCGGAAGCGGTTTCGGCCAGAGACTCCCAACTGTCCGGAGGCGAAAGCCCCTCCTCATTGAAGAGCGTCGCGTTGTAATACAGCACAACGGCGCTGCGCTGAAACGGAAGGCTCCATATTTTTCCGTCGTGACGAGAGTTCTCCAGGAAGCTAGCATAGAAATCATCCAGGTAGGCATCCTTATCCTCAAGGGAGTTGAGGAAGGGATCCATAGGAGCGATATAACCGGCATTGTAGAGATCATACAAGTCGGTTGCCAGGAGCACTGCCAAGGCCGGCGGTTTGCCGCCGCCTTCGATCGTAGTCTGCAAAGCTGTCTTTACATCTTCGTAGCCTCCCGAATAGACGGGCTTTACCGAGATGTCGGGATTCTGCTGTTCGAACTTTTCGATGTACTCATCCAAGATTTTGGCGATAGGGGCATCTACCGCAACGGGATAGTAGACCTCTATACTCACCTTACCGGCTTCCTCTGCCTCCTCCTGGCTGCCTCCGGCGCTTATGAATGGAATAATAACAAGCGCCACCAATAGAAAGAACACTGTAAACCTAATCTTCATTGTTCTCCTCCTCTTATGAATAAAAAAAAGAGAGATTATATTTCTCCCTTTTCCTCTCGAGCTCTTTCAATGTTTGCCGGGATTCATTTCCCATCACGAATTCGAGGGCCAACAGGAGCACATTTGCAAACGCCATTGGTACCGCCATGGAGTTCTTGAAACCGATCTCTCCCCGGTGTACATAGAGTATTCTGTCGACTCGTTCTACATAACTGTGGTGAATGTGCTCCGATATCAATACGGTTTCAGCACCTACATCGGTGGCGAAATCCATAGCATTCTTGATGAGAGTGTCCTCATGACTGTAGTGAAAGATGAGCAGGAGGTCCTCTGCTTCAATTGGAAAGAGATCTTCGGCGATGTGCTGAAGATCCGAACCAATCAGGTGCACATTTACACAGTAGCGTTTCAGACGTTGATAGAGAAAGTGGGCGGGATAATACCCGGTTCCCGGGCCGCAGATGAAGACTTGTCCAGCCTTCCGTATCTCTTCGGAGATATATGTCAAATCCTCCGTTGAAATATCATCGGATATCCGTGCAAGAGCATTGGTATCCACCTCCACTGCCGCGTGGAGCAGCTCTTCCATGTTCTTTATCTTATTGAATGCAGCTGTTGATGCCTGATAAGAGTTTATGTGCTGTCTATAGAACTCTAGTAGCCCCTCTCTGAACTCGGTGAAACTTGTGTACCCCAGCTTCTTGTAGAACTCTATGACCTTCGGTTTGCTGAGCTCAGTTGCAGCACAGAGTTCCTTCAACGAGGCAAAGGCGGCTATATGAGGCGCATTGGTTATATAGTCGAGAAGCCGTTTTTCACTTTTTGTAAAATCTGCAGAAAGACGTGATATACGCTGTGCCCACTCGGTATTCACTGCCATACCGTTATCCTACTATCCATATAGTGAGCTGTCAACAATAAAAGTAAAATTTTTGTTTAAATTATTAACTAATTAGCGGATTTTACTACTATTTTCCCGGTTTATGGTAAATTTATCATTGTTAATTTTTACTTAGCATTTGATTAAAACTGTATGAAACATCGCTCAATCCTCCGCTCCTCCTAGGATTTTGCTAGCAGGAAAAGTGATCGAAAAGCGTATAATTCATTATTCAGCGTCGGGGCGGTTGAGTAGCACGCTTGCGCGGCGGAGGACGCGGAGTTCAGTGCCTCGGTTAGCTCATCGCCAAAGATGATGTCGGGCTAATTGATCAGGGCCCGGCATATGGCCACGCGCTGCAGCTGGCCGCCGGAGGCCTGACTGATGTCATGTGCGGCGAGCTCTGTGATCCCGGTTGTCTCTATCAACTCTACCGCCCGTTCCACCAGACCGATAGGCGCGAGAAGGATAGCTACGGTTCCGTACCACCGCATGAGGGTCCATACCACCGGGGGTTCTTTGGAGGGGAGCGGGCGGTGGATGGTAATGCCAAAGGCGGCCATCGCCAATCCGGTCAGTATATGGCTTCCCAGATGCCAGGCCTCTACCGCCACCGGCGATGTAAACTCTCCGACACCCCGGTAAGCGCTAATCATCAGAACCATATTAGCCAGCGTCTTCGCGATTACCAGCCACATAAAGAGTTCCGCCATCAGGATAGGTCCCCACCGGCGGGTCATCGGAGGCGCAAAACGTCGTAAAAGAACAATGGCCATCTCCCAGCGCACGGCGTCCAAGACCGTAATCACCTACAATAGCATCAGCTCGATACCAGGGGCTATTCCATCCGGGAAACTGCCAAAGAGAAAGTAGATAACGATCAGACCGATCGCCAGCAGGAAGTGTTCCATGGGCGCCCGCAGGGTACAGAGTGGCTCTATAGTATCCTATTTACCCCTTTGTCAAGCTTCGTTAGTACCGCCCCGGGGGTTTTTCTCCGGCGTGGTCATGACGTTTATTGTCGGACCATTGCTGTACTCCTATGTCCGGCGCCCCCAGGCAGGAAAGCGCATCACGCTGACAACGAACAGCAGCACGGCGCCGGCGGCCGCTGCCACGGCTACCCCAGTTGCCATCGGCTCCACCGACAGCCGCTTGACTACGATCCCGGCAAAAGCCCACGCCAACACCAGGCCGTACCAGGGGTCGGCATACCTGAGGGTCAAAGTGGTGCCAATTGCCGCGGCGATCACGATGAGCACGATAGCCCATACCGCCTCCGGGAGGCCGAAACCATTCCATCCCAAAGAGACGAGTAGCGCGGTAATATTGGCAACGGTAGCTACGGTGATCCAGCCTAAATAGACGCTGAAGGGGAGCTCCACGACGAGCTTCTCTGCCCGGCCGCCCCCTCCTGCACCGCTGCTTTCTCCGCCGCGGGTGCTCTGCAGCCGCAGGTAAATCACAAGCAGCATCCCCAGTAGCGCCAGCATGATCAGCACCGACAGGCCAACGATCCGGTAATGCCAGGCGAAGATCCACGCAATATTCGCGGCGCAGCTCGCGACAAACCACCACCCTATCCGCTCCAGCGCGCGTCCTCGCGTCACGAGTGCATAGACCACGTAGGCAGCGAGGAGCAGGTAGATAAGCCCCCAAATACTGAAGGTGATACCGGCCGGGACAAAGAGGTTGGGATATTCGGCCGATAGCTCCCCCGTACCTACGTCATTGATCGGCAAAGCGTTCGCCAGCGCATTCACCGCCACCACTCCCAAAAAGAAGATTATGTTCACAATTGCCAGGGTCCATCGATGGACTGCAGTCATATGTTCCTCCCCCACGTGTAGTATTGAGAATATGCCCCTGTTCTGCAACATATTTTTACTGTCCGAAAGCTCGGGGTTAAAAAATCCATATTCCTCTTAATAGGTGGTAGTCGAACTTGCGACGTCGCAAGTTCTCCTTAACAGGCGTTACCGTCACTCCCCAGTGAGCCGCCCGTCCCCCGGCGGCACAGGGCGCACTCAGCCCGCTCCTGCATTCAGCC